>NZ_JAMJEZ010000010.1 GCF_023544715.1 Pseudomonas eutrophicaquae
AAAAGCGAATCCGCTCAGTACTGCGTCGCCTGCAATCCAGGCCTGAACGGATTCGATCCTACTTCCGACATCCCAAAATCGCGTATGCCGCATGATTTGGGGTATTGGGTTGCCGGATTAATACAGAAAACTACTCTCAGGCCGGCTTCAAGACATACTGCTTCAACATCTTTTCGACATCTGCGCGCTTGATATCCGGCTTCAGCTTGAAGAGTCCAGCCGTATCGACACGCTCCAGCGTATCGAGAAAATCAAGGACTACATGGTAGCCAGGACGATCCCAGAAATCGTGGATGAAGATCCGCGCATCCTCTGGTGATCGGTGGTGATCGAGGATGTGCTGAATGGTCGTCGCTGTGCAGGCGACACGGAAACGGCCATCAACCAGAATCAGGTCGAATGGGTAATCGTGTGCTTTGATGGCATGACTGTAGTTGGCGAATTTGTGGCTATGCTCGCTCGAGGTCGGATATCCCCACTCACGCGTCGGGCCAATATCCACTGCCTCGACCTGGCAGTGATCGCCAAGTTGCTGTTTCAGGGCATTGACCCAGCTTGCATCACTCTCCACTCCCTTGACGGTCAGACCGGCACGAACAGCCCAGACGGTCGAGCCGCCAGAGCCGAACTCAAAGTAGCTCTTGGCTTCGCTCAGGGCTTTCTTGAAGAGCGCGCGTTCTGCTTCAGACATATGCGGAGCCTTTGGCAGCTCTAAAGATGAGCTTGAAGGCATGTTTGCAGGAATATCTGTTGGGACGTTCACACGCTCTGCCGGGTCAGCTGGAGTGCTCTGTGGCGCGGTCAGAAACTTCTCAGCGATCAGGTAGTTTCTTTCCAGCTTTTCGTCGAGCGAATGGAGAAGAGCACTGACCAGGTCGTGTGCGCTGTAAACCGTGTGCAGGACAAAAGCCAGCTTCATACGCTGGTTGGCAGGTAGCTGTGCCAGACGATTCTGGTCGGGAATGAACAGAGCGTCGGCGCTGCGCAGTTGTGTGGCTTGACGCGCGATCAGATCATCCCGCTTCGGCAGGTGGCTGTAATGCTCCAGTCCACTGAACCGATAAAAACTGAACCCATGCCGCGCCAGCCAGTGACTGATTTGGGTCAGTTCCGGCTGATTCTTGTGGGTGGGTACAAAGTTGACTCTCACCTGCACCAGCAGGGTATTGGCCAGCGCCTGCTCGCCATTTTCCAGCACCTTCAGGCTGTCATTCATATTGTCCAGCAGCAGCCAGTCGATGCTGTCCAGTCCCTCGATATCATCCAGGCGCAGGGTGCTGATCGGCAGGCGGGTCAGCAGCTGGGTGGGCTGCACATGGTTGGGCAGTTGCTGTTCGGCAGGCAGGGGTTCGAGGGTGGCGCTCATCGCCGGGTCAAGGCAGACATACAGCGTGCCCTCCGTGCCATCGCCCAGCGCGGCGTGCGGGTAGTGGTGCAGCTCGCCATTGGCCTGCAGCAGGCCGGGTGCCTGCAGGGCGCTGGCCGGATCGAAGGTGATGGTGGCTATCGCGCCGAGCTTTTGCAGATTGCGGAAGTTCGGGCTGCCGCTCAGCAGGGTGCCCTGTTCGAGCGCGATGATCTTGCCATCAAACTGGAAGCGGAATTCGTTTTCGTCGACCTCTTCCGGCGCATGCTGCAGCGGCAGCGGTGCGGATTCATCGGCAAACCAGGCCTGCCCCTGCTCATCCAGACGCAGGGCTTCGGGGGCCTTGCCCGCGCAGTAACGCTGCCAGATGGCCCGCATGGCATTGCTGAAGTGGCGCGCAAACTGCTCGGCGTTGCAGACCGGTGATTGCAGCAGGATATCCCGCAGGTGGCGGCGGATGGTCGCCAGGCTGTCGAGGTCCAGCGCCAGCTCACGCACGCGCATCCGGTACTCCGCCCAGTCAGCGGCGACCAGCTCCGGCATGCCGGCATTGACCAGGTGCGTGGCACTGTGGCGCCCGGCAAAGGTCGGGCCGGGCAGGGTGACCACGGGCACGCCCATCAGCAGGGCTTCGCAGGTGGTCAGACCACCGGAGTAGGGCCAGGGGTCTAGGGCAATATCGACTCGGTTATAGGCAGTCAGCAGTTCGAGGTGTGGAGAGTATCCCTCTATGATGAGGCGCTCCGCACTGATGCCCTGGGTTTCCATGAACTGGCATATCCGCTCACCCAATGCCTCGCTGTTATAGGCCGCTCCTTTCAAAAACAATCTTGAGTGAGGCAGCTCATGCATGAGCAACGCCCACTGGGTCATCAGCTCGGTATTGATCTTGGTCGGGTTGTTGAAGCAGCCCAGGGTGATGTAGTCATTATCCTGGGCAGGTAGCGGACCAACATCGGGTGCGTGAGGTGGGGCTTCATAGCAGATGTAGTCCCCCGGCATGCGGATCAGCTTTTCGGTGTAGAAGGCATCATCGCCTTCAGGGGATTCGACCGGGTCGCTGAGCAGGTAGTCGATGGCGGTCAGGCCGGTGGTGTTGATCAGGCCGCCGACCCACTTGACCTGCAGTGGCGCCGGCTGCATGGCCATGACTCGCGAGCGGGTGCCGGCGTTGTGGCCGCACAGGTCAAAGAGAATATCGATCCGGTCATCACGGATGCGCTGGGCAAGGCGCTCATCGGTATCTTGATCGACCTGGGTGAATGCACCTAAGTTGCGCAGTCGCTGAGTCAAGATATCGACACGCTTGTTGGTGCTGTAGAAGAAGAGCTGGAAGTTATGGCTGGCCAGCTGCTCCAATGCCGAGGTGATCATGTTGCCTACAGGGTGGCGGCGGAAGCCATCGGATATCATGCCAATACGCAGGCGGCGTTTGGGGCTGCGGTCAGTTGGTATCGGGCGATCGGGTATTACCGAAGGCGCATAGCGCCGTTCCCACTCGCGCAGTGCAGCAAGGATATCTTCACGGCTGCAGCGCGGATCGTAATGCATGGCGGTGATCAGGTTGCAAAAGGGCAGCTCTGCCTGCGGGTTGAGCTCCATGCTCTTGCGATAGTGTGCATAAGCCTGATCGATAAGGCCCATATCCCTGTACAGATTCCCCAGATTGTTCCAGTGTTCAGGGGAGTTGGGCTCCCTTGTACACAGCTCATCGCGCAGCGCAATGGCTTCATCGTAGCGATAGAGGTTGGTCAGTAGTCCGGCCTTGATGGCGAGTGAAGGCAAAAAGGCCGGCTTCAGCTCCAGGGCGCGCTCTATGTGTTGCAAGGCATTCTTGTTATTCCCTGTCTTGGTATAGATCAGGGCAAGCAGTGTGTGGGTTTCTTCATCATCGGGCGCAAGCTTCAGTGCTTGCTGAAGGGTGCGCTCGGCATCCGTGATGGCGCTGCACTTGTAGTGCGCATTGCCCAGCCACTTCAGTACCTCAGCATCCTCGTTGAACAGTGTGTGCGCCTGTTGCAGGGCCGCGATGGATTCATTCAGCTGAGCTGCATGCAGGTAAGCCAGACCGAGAGCCTTCCAGGCAGAGTGGTCTTGCGGACGTTGTTCAGTCAGGCGACGTGCCTGCTCGATGCTTGTGGGCCGTATCTTGGTGGTCTGTATGAGGCGAGGGCGAGAGGGGTACTTTTTTCTGGACATGAAATGAGCCTTGATGGATCAGAGGCGGGTAGCCTGCTGCACAAGCCGGTACGCAGCGTGTGAGGGCATATGTAGCGGCGTTCAGGCAAGGATAGGACGCAATCTGTCGAGAGCAGAAACACAGCAGGCGCCACAAGGGCGCCTGTTGTGATCGTGAGCAGGATACTGGCCTGCCTTTGAAGTATTACCGCAGCAGCGACAGTACACCCTGCGGGATCTGGTTGGCCTGAGCCAGCACCGAGGTACCGGCCTGCTGCAGGATCTGCGCACGGGTCATGTTGGCTACCTCGACCGCGTAGTCGGCGTCCTGGATGCGCGAGCGGGCTGCCGAGAGGTTGGTCTCGTTGGTGCCCAGGTTGGTGATGGCGTCCATGAAGCGGTTCTGGATGGCACCCAGATCCGAGCGCAGTGCATCGACACTCTTCAGCGCATTGTCGATGGCCTTCAGCGGATCAACGGCTGTCAGCGCACCCTGTGTCACGGCGCCCGTTGCTGCATCAACAGTCGCCGCGTAGTAAGAAGTCTCAGAGTCGTTGACGTTCTTGATGTAATAAGCACCATCCTCACCTTGCATCAGAGTATTGGTACCCTCAAGCTCCACGCCGCTCAGATCCGCGGTCACTTTTGCACTGCCGGGAAGGGTCAGTACGTCACCTTCGGAGACCGCATCAAACCCAGTTGTCGCGGCAGCCGTTCCATCTTTGGTGCCCAGCGTGACGATGCCGGTATTGAGGTTGATCGCGGCGTCAGCCCCACTCCATGTATTCGTGCCGTCAGAGACCAGATACGCACCGGTGGCCTTCTCCTGGTAAACGGTAAATGTTACCGGGCCTGCAGCGTCACTGCGAGTTGCATCACCCAGATCAGCCAGCTCGACGAGCGTCCCATCCAGCACGAAGCTGGTTGCTCCCGAGTCCGCCATGGCCACGCCAGTGGCGCTGGTGTTATAAGAAACGGTATCAGTTTCCGGATCGTACGTAGCCGCCCACGCCTCACCGGCGGTACCGGCATACAGCGCGCCATTAGTGCCTACAAAGAGTGCCGGTTCAGCAGCCGCAGCCCCTGTGAAGGTCAGGGTGACTTTGGTGGGCGCAACTGCCTCGCTGACCACAGTGACCTGAGTCAGGGAGTCAGAGGTCACCTGCTTGGTCATGTCGAGGTTCTGGAGACCCAGCGTGGTAGCGTTGATCTGCTTCAGGTCGACATTGATGATCTCACTGTCGTTGGCACCTACCTGGATCTTCAGGCCTTGGTCACTGGCGAGCACCTTCACGCCGTTGAAGTTGGTTTCCTTGGAGATGCGGTTGATCTCATCCAGACGCTGGCCGATTTCATTCTGGATCGAGACCAGGTCTTCACCGGAGTTGGTGCTGTTGGCGGCCTGTACGCTCAGTTCGCGGATACGCTGCAGGTTGTCATTGACCTGGTTCAGCGCGCCTTCAGCGGTCTGAGCCACGGAGATACCGTCATTGGCATTACGCTGTGCCTGGGCCAGGCCCTTGATCTGCGCAGTCATACGGTTGGCAATCGCCTGACCGGCGGCATCATCCTTGGCGCTGTTGATGCGCAGGCCGGAGGAGAGACGCTCCATCGAGGTGGTCAGTGCGTTACGCGATGCACCCAAGTTCTTCTGAGCGATCATCGAGGTGATATTGGTATTGATCACGGACATGCGAGGTACTCCTGGCTTGCTGAATAGTCACCGGCGTTTGCCTTGGGGCCTTGCGGCGTGGGGCTGTGCGCTGGCTGTTACCCAAAGTATCGTCGCTCGTCCGGCGAGCTTTAGGGCCTGGGGAATTTTTTTTCTGCCATGCCATACTGTCGCAGCTGGGGCACGCTGGCGTGCCCTGACCGTATCCCCCGGAGTTGTTCATGAATCCATCCACCCTGATCGGTATCGTCACCAGTATTGCCTTGCTGGCGGTGGTGCTGGTGTTCTCCGCCGAGGACCCGATGCTGTTCCTCGACTGGCCAAGCCTTGGCATCGTGCTCACCGGCACGCTGGCGGCCACCTTTATCAGTTACCCGCTGGGCGAGGTGCTGCGGGTGTTCGGCCTGTTCGCCACCGTGCTGCGCAACGAGAAGCTCTACACCCAGAACGACATGGAGGAGCTGGTCAACATCTCGCGGTTGTGGATGCAGGGCAATCTGCGCCAGGTCGAGGATGCGCTGGCGGGCGTGCGTAACCCCTTCCTGCGTACCGGCGTGCAGCTGGTGGTGGACAACACCCCGGAGGAGGACATCATCGAGCTGCTGCAGTGGCGCATCTCGCGCCTGCGTGCCCGTGAGCATGCCGAGGCGCAGCTGTTCCGGGTGATGGCGAGCTTTGCCCCGGCGTTCGGCATGGTCGGCACCCTGATCGGCCTGGTGAACCTGATGTTCCTGCTTGGCGATGGCGACATGACCGCCATTGGCCGGCAGATGGCGCTGGCGCTGATCACTACCTTTTATGGCGTGCTGATGGCCAACCTGGTGTTCAAGCCGGTGGCGGTCAAGCTGGAGCGGCGTACCGAGCAGCGCGTGGTGCTGATGAACATGGTGCTGCAGGGCATCTCGATGATGTGCAACAAGCGCAGCCCCGGCCTGATGCGCGAGACGCTCAACTCGTTCATGGCCCAGTACCAGGACGAGATCCACGACAGCGGCGGCGACCGCCGTGCCCGTGACTGACGGAGAGCGGCGATGAGCGAGCAGAACGAGGGCACCCCCGCCGCGCAACCGGCCGCCGCGCCGACGCCGGCCAGTGCGCGTCAGGCATTGCTGGCTCGCCAACGCGAGCTGGAAAAGTCAGTGCAGCGCCTGCAAAAGACCAGCCAGCGCGCCAAGCGTCAGGCCGCCGAGGCCGCCGCCCTGCCATCGGGCGCGGAGGAGGAGGAGAGCTGGCTGATGACCTATCTGGACATGCTCACCCTGCTGCTGGTGCTGCTGGTGGTGATGCTGGCCTTTGCCGGCAAGAACACTGGCGATGCGGTGCGCCAGCTGCCTGCGGTGCTCTCCGGGCAGAGCGTGCTGCCCGAGGGCGCCGGGCTGCTCAAGGGCAGCGGCCCGGACATGCAGACCGCCGAGGGCATGCCCGACCCGCTGGAAGGGCTGGAGCTGGGCGCGCTGGGCGAGGACATCGACGTGGTGGTCAAGGAGGGTACGGTGAGCTTTCGGATCAGCAGTGAGATCCTGTTCTCCTCCGGGCAGGCCGAGCTGAGTCTGGATGGCTTGCGGGTGCTGCGTCAGCTGATCTCGGTGCTCAACAGCAGCACCCATAACGTCGCGGTGGTCGGGCATACCGATAATGTGCCGATCCGCAATGTGCGCTTCCCCTCCAACTGGGAGCTGTCGAGTGCGCGGGCGGGGAGTGTGGTGCGCTATCTGGAGTCCAACGGGGTGGCCAGCAACCGTCTGCGCGCGGTCGGTTATGCCGATACCCAGCCGCTGGTTGATAACGCCAGCGCCGAGGGCAAGGCCACCAACCGCCGTGTGGAGCTGATCCTCGAGCAGCCGCGCTAAGGCGGGCTGTTTTTAACGGGGCTGTGCCAGGGGCGCGGCTGTTCCTATACTGTGAAGAGAATGCCGGCCGGCACCTTCCATCCTTCTTCTGCCAGGTATCTTCAATGGCCAATGCCCCCTACACGACCCACCGGGAATACGAGCTCAGGGAGGATGACTTCCTGATTTCGCGCACCGATCTCAAGGGTTACATCACCTACGCGAATCCGGCGTTCGTCGAGGTCAGCGGCTTTACCTACGATGAGCTGCTGGGTGCCAACCACAATCTGGTGCGCCACCCGGACATGCCGGCGGCGGCCTTTGGCAACCTGTGGTCAACGGTCAAGGCCGGGCAGCTCTGGCATGGTCTGGTGATGAACCGCCGCAAGAACGGCGAGTTCTACTGGGTGGATGCCTCGGTGGTGCCCTATTACGAGAACGGCGCTCACGTCGGCTATGCCTCGATCCGCGTGCGCCCGAGCCGCGAGATGGTGGCGCTGGCCACCGAAACCTATCGGGCAATGCGCGAGGGGCGCGCCTCGATGAGTCTGGACCGTGGCCGGCTGGTACATGGCGGGCTGCGCGGCCGGCTGGAGCGTTTGCAGCTCGGCTCGATGAAGGCGCGCCTGAGCTATCTGGCCGCTGCCTGCACGCTGAGCCTGCTCGGCAGTGGCTGGCTGGCGCTGGAGAACATGCCGGTGGCGCAATGGGCGGTGATCGGCGGCGGCAGTCTCCTGGTCGCGCTGCTTAGCGTGGCCACCGCACGGGCGGTGCTGCGCCCTTCGGCCGAGGCGGTGAGCTTCTTGGAGCAGATGTCGGCAGGTAACGTCGCGGTACGGATGCGCGATGTTGGCCACAACGAGCTGGGTGAGCTGGCGCGGATGCTCGACACCCTGCGCAAGAGCCTGATGGGCATTGCCATGGACATTCGTGGCAGCGTGGAGACCGTAGCCCAGGCAACCCGCAGCATGGCCGACAGCAACCTGGATCTGGCGGCGCGCACCGAGCAGCAGGCTGCGGCATTGCAGGAAACCGCCGCGAGCATGGAAGAGATCACCTCGACCGTTGAGCAGAGCGCCCACAGCGCCCGTCAGGCCAGCACCTTGTCCGGGGATGCGGTGCAGAGCGTTGAGCAGAGCGGCGCGGCGATGGGCGATGTGGTGGCGACCATGGAGCGCATCACCGCCGGTGCCGCCGAGATGCACAACGTGATCGCCACCATTGAGGGCTTGGCCTTCCAGACCAACCTCTTGGCGCTCAACGCCTCGATCGAGGCAGCCAAGGCGGGTGAGCAGGGCAGTGGCTTTGCGGTGATTGCCCGCGAGGTGCGCACGCTGGCGCGGCGTACCGCGTCGGCCACCGAGGAGATCCGCGGGCTGATTGAGGCCTCCGGCACGGTAATCGACAGCGGGGCAGACCAGGTGCGCCAAGCCGAGGAGGCGATGCGCGAAGTGGTGGGGGCGGTGAGCCGCCTCAACGGCATCATGGGCGAGATTGCCAGTGCCTCTAACGAGCAAAGTCTGGGGATTTCCCAGGTCAGCCAGGCCATCGTGCAGATGGACCGGGTGACGCAGGAGAACGCCGCGCTGGTGCAGACTTCGTCCCACGTCGCCGGCCAGCTGGATGCCCAAGGCGTCGAGCTCAATCGCTCGATGGATCTGTTCTGCGGCGTGCCACAGGCCGCGCCGCGCAGCGCTGCCGCGCAGGGCGGTGCGGGGCACGGTCAGGGCCACAGCGCATCCCATGCCGCAACGTCACGCCCGGCCGCCAGCAAGCCGCGTCCGGCACCGGTGGCGCAGAAGGCGGCCAGTGAGGACGACTGGGAGAGCTTCTGACCGGTAGCACTGCCTGCCAGCCTTTGCGGCGGGTTGCGTGATCAATCAGCGACAGATGCGCGGCGGGCCTTGTGCCCGCCGCGTTGCGTTTGGGCGCGGGCAAAAGCGCGGCGCTGCGGCTGGCCGGGCGCCAGATGCAAAAAGCCCCAGCACAGGGCCGGGGCTTTTCGAAATTTGTGGTGCCCAGGGACGGAATCGAACCGCCGACACGGGGATTTTCAATCCCCTGCTCTACCAACTGAGCTACCTGGGCCAATCTGTTGCGGAACCACTTATGTTAAGTGGTGCCCAGGGACGGAATCGAACCGCCGACACGGGGATTTTCAATCCCCTGCTCTACCAACTGAGCTACCTGGGCAACAACGGGCGGCATTAAACCGCCATCCCGTTGCTACGTCAACTGCTGCCGGCAAAAAAGCGCGGTTTTATGAACTTTCCCGCCACTAAACCACTGTTGCGGTTGTAGTAGGGGTTTCGCGGGTCTTCGACCTGGGCTTGACCGCTTGCGCGGGCAGAGGCTTGAGTCTCGCCGCCACGCCCGTCCCAGGCGTGTGCTCTGGTGTCCAGGCGTCGAGCAACACGACCCTGGCACTGTTCTGATCCCTCGGCAGCGAGCAACCGCAGTTGCGGGCATAGGTGCCAGCGCTCGTTGAGCGTCTTGGGCACCACGGCCCAGCAGCCGGAGCAGCGCTGCGAGGGTTTGAGTTGGCGGGTGAAGGCCAGATGCAGCCGAGTACCAGCTTCTGCCGCTTTGTACTGGAGCATCTGGTGCGCCATGCCGAACCCGGCCGAAAGGATCTCCCGGTTGAGCCCAGCCTTCTGCCGCACGCGCCGGCCCGGTGCTTCGACCGTGCCTTTGGCGCTGCGGCTCATGTTTTTCGGTGCCAGCTCCTCGGTGGCGATCAGCGCGCAGCGCTGCACCAGGGCCGAGGTTTCCCGGTGGATGAAGTCCCGGCGACGGTCGGCAATGCGCTGATGCAGCCGGGCGATCTGCTGGGACAGCAGGCGGTAACGGTGCGAGCCGCGCCGCTTCCGAGCCCGTTGACGTTGCAGGTCGGCCAGCCGGGGTAGCGCCTCGCGCAGCCAGCGTGGGTTACTGAGGGCGCTGCCATCGTCGAAGTTCGCCCAGTGTGCCAGGCCGAAGTCGACGCCTACGGCTTCGTCGCCGGTGCGCTGCCGGGCACAGGCCGACGTGGGCACTCGCAGGGTGATCGAGGCGGTCCACTGGTCCTCGCCAGTGGCCGCATTGCGGCGGCGACTGAGGGCCAGGTCGTTGGGCGTGAATTCGGCAAAACGGTGGCGTCCGCGCAGGCGGATCATCATGGCGTCCTTGCCGCTGCCCAGCCGCAGGGTGCCTGGCGTTGCGAGCTGCTGGAGTTTGGCGGCGAGGCAGATCACGTCCATTTGCTGCTTGATATACACCCGGCGCTTGACATCTCTGTGCTGATCAACAACCTGAAAACAGCCAGTGCCCGGCGCGCTCGCGGTCGTTTTGCCAGCCACCTGGCGGCCTTCTACCACAAGCCAGTGTTCTGGCACCGCGCCTACTTTGTGGGCAGCGTGGGCGGCGAAACACTGGATACGGTGAGGGCTTATGTCGAGTCGCAGGGTACAGAGGAGTACGCCAGAAAAGGCGCAGAGCGTACGGTAACATCGTCCGCTTGACCCCCTACTGGCCTACGGCCTAGCAGGGGGAATGCGCGGGCAGGTGTTCAGGCACTTGGCGGGACGTAACCTTCGGCCTGGGCGTATTCCTCACCGCTGAGGAACTTGTCCATCTCCGCCTGGATGAACCGGCGATCCTCGGCGTTCATCATGTTCAGGCGCCGCTCGTTGATCAGCATGGTCTGGTGCTTCTGCCACTCCTCCCAAGCCTTTTTCGATACATGCTGGAAGATGTCCTCACCCTTGGGACCGGGGTAGGGTGGGCGGTCGAGGCCCTGGAGTTCTTCCTGATACTTGCGGCAGATCACCATGCGGGTCATAGCGGCTCTCCTGAAGCGGGGGTTAGGTGCAAGGATGCGCGTTCGAGCAGTTTCTTGACCGGTGCGGCCAGGCCCAGACGCGGCGGGTTGGCGAGCTTATACCAGAGCCAGTCGCCTTCGGCCACGCAGGTGCCCTGCGGCACGGCCTCGATCAGTTGCGCGTCGATGTGCAGCTGAAAGTGGCTGAAGGTGTGGCTGAGGGTGGTCAGCGGCTGCGGGGTGCCAAGCGTTAGTGCGTGCTGGCGGGCTAGCTGCGCCAGTGCCCCCGGCTGTGCCGGTTCCAGCTCCGGCAGGCTCCACAGCCCGCCCCACAGCCCGCTGGAGGGGCGGCGATAGAGTAGGATAGCGCCCTGGCCATCGTGCAGCAGCGGCATCAGCGTGTGCTTTTGCGGCAACGCCTTGCGCGGCTTGGGCGTGGGGAAGTCGCGCTCCCGGCCCAGCGCATGGGCGCGGCAATCCTGGGCCAGCGGGCAGAGTAGGCAGCTTGGCTTGCTGCGGGTACACAGGGTCGCGCCGAGATCCATCATCGCCTGGGTGTAGTGATTGGCCCGAAGGCTTGGGATGAGATGCTCGGCGGCAGCCCATAGCCGGGCAGCCACGGCGCTTTCACCGGGGTAGCCGGGCTCGGCTAGGTAGCGGGCCAGCACGCGCTTGACGTTGCCATCAAGGATCGGCGCACGCAGGCCCATGCTGATGCTGGCAATCGCCCCGGCGGTGGAGCGGCCGATGCCGGGCAGCGCGGCCAGCGCCTCGACCGAGCGCGGGAACTCGCCGCCATGCTGCGCGACCACCTGCTGCGCGGCGCGGTGCAGGTTGCGGGCGCGGCTGTAGTAGCCGAGCCCGGTCCACAGGTGCAGCACCTCATCCTCGCTGGCCGCCGCCAGCGCCTGCACGGTGGGGAAGGCGGCCATGAAGCGCGGGTAGTAGCCGAGCACGGTGGCCACCTGGGTCTGCTGCAGCATGATTTCTGACACCCAGACCCGGTAGGGGGTGATGTCCTGCTGCCAGGGCAGGTCGTGGCGGCCGTGGCGGTCGAACCAGCTGAGCACCCGTTCGGCAAAGTCGCTGGCAAGGAAATGACTGTCGTACATGGTCAAGATCCGTTAGCGGCGGAACAGCCCGCGCAGGGCGTCCTTGAGTTCCGGGCTGAGCTTGTCGCCGAGTTTCTCGTCGAGCTTCTCTTCGAGCTTTTCCTCCAGCCGGCTGCCGGCCAGCTGGCGGGCGATCTCGCCGAGACCTTCGCTGTCGAGGCGGCAGGCGCGCGCGCCCAGCTCCAGCGGGCCGCGACAATGCAGCGGCCAGGCGATGCCGGCGTAGCGCGGATTGACCTGGCAGGCCGGATCGGGCATCGCGCGCTGATCACCTTCCAGCGTCACGCCGAGGCGGTAATCCAGCCCCAGCACGCGCAGGTCGATGTCCCCGGCGCCCTTGACGGTCAGTCCGGGCAACCGCGCGAGCAGATCGTCACTGTGCGCCACGCCGTTTTGCAGGCGCAGGCTGCTGCTCAGGGTCTGCAGCGGGGTGTCGCGCTCGCTGAACGGCTGGGTCAGTGGCTTGCGGTTGAGCAGGGCGATGCCGCGGCACAGCTGCTGTTCGAGGTTGGCATCGTTCAGCGCGCCGTTATCGATCTGCAGGCGGGCGTTGCCGGCGAGGCTGCCGATCAGCACCTGTTCGCTGTTGCCGCGGGCGCTGAGCTCGGCCTGTAGCTGCAGGCTGCCACGCAGCGCCGGCGGTTCGCTGGGCTCCAGCTGTGTGAGCAGGCGGGCCAGATCGAGGCCGCTGCTGTGCAGGCGCAGGGCTAGTGTGGCGGGTGTTGCGCGGCTGTTCAGCTGGCCGGCCAGTTGCAGGCGGCCACCGAGCAGATCGGCCTGCGCGTCTTCAAGGCTCAGGCGCCCGTTACGGGCCTCGGCCTTGAGCGTGACCTGCTCGAAGGGCAGATCGCGCAGGGTCAGCTGGTTGAGTGCCAGCTCCAGTCGGCCATTCAGGCGGCGCAGGCTGGCCGGGTCAAGCAGCGGCTCGGCACTCCAGCGCTCCTCGGTGGGCACGGCGGGCAGGGCGCTGCTGCTGGCGCCGGCGCTCGCGCGGGCTGTTGTGGGCGCACGGGGGGCGCTGGGTGTGCCCGTATCAGCGGTGGCGCGCTCGTCGCTCGCCTGGGGCGCGAGGTAGCGGTCCAGATTCAGACGATTGCCGGCCAGGGTCAGCTCCAGCCGGGGCGGCTCGCTCAGGGTCAGCTGCAGCTGGCCGTCCAGCTGGCTGTCGTCGAGTTGCAAGCGCAGGTCCTGCAGACGCAGCTGCTCGGGGCTTGCCTGAATCCGGCTGGCCAGCGCGACCTGGCGCAGGGCCTGCTCGTCGGCCATCGCCGGCAGCGTCTGCCTCAGTTGCTGCAGCAGGGCGCGCAGATCAAAGGCAGCGATGGACAGCTCGCCGCTCAGGCGCGGCGCCTCACCGCCTTGCAGCTCAAGCTGGCCGAGCAAGCTGAGCTGGTTGGCATCCATATGCAGCTTTTGTGCGCTGAGCGTGCGGCGGGCGGTGTCCAGCTGCAGGTCGCCGCGCAGGCGCAGATCCAGCGGCTGGCCGTTGAGGGCGCTGCTGGTCAGATCGCCGCGCAGGTCGGTGGCCTCCAGGCGCAAGATGCGCAGCCCTGCGTCAAATTGCAGGGTGCTTTGCAGGCTCAAGCGCGCTTGCAGCGCCGGCTGGTTCAGGCTCAGGTGGCCGCTGGCGCGCAGGTCAGCCGGGTTGTCGGCGGCCAGTGCGCTGCTCTGCAGCTGTAGCCCCTGCAGGCTGAGCTGCTGGCCGCTGGCCAGATCGCGGTAGTCGATGCGGGCGTTGTTCAGCGTCAGACCGTCGATACGCAGGGTGGCGCTGGGCGCTGAGGCGGCAGGCACATTTTCCATGCTGCGGGTATCGCTGGCGCTCGGGCGAGCCGGGGCATCGGTGGACTTACCGGCACTGCCGCCTGCGGTCAGCGGCAGCTCCCAGTTGCCCCGCCCGTTGTGGCCGCGCACCAGATCCAGTTGCAGGCCCTCGACGCGCAGGGCATCCATCTGAATATCCCGGCGCAGCAGCGGCAGCAGCTGCACGGCGATCCCCAGCTCGTCGATGTGCAGCAGCGTCTGCGCTGGATCGCGGCCAGCCAGCTGCAGATCGCGCAGCTCAAGGCCCAGCCAGGGGAACAGCCGCCAGCTGATCGGCCCGCGCAGCTCGATGTCCAGCCCGCTGCGGGCCTGGATCTGGCTGCGGATCTGCGCCTTGTAATCGTTGGGGTCAAACAGCTGTACCAGCGCCAGCGCGCCGAGCAGCAGCAGGATCAGCAGTCCGGCGATCAGCGCGCCGCTAAGGCGCAGGGCGCGGTTCATGCCGGGGCCTGCGCGCTGCGATCCAGCACCAGCCCGAGGCGCACTGCCCAGGCCTGGGCATCGAGCTGCTCGGGCGGC
This sequence comes from Pseudomonas eutrophicaquae, assembly GCF_023544715.1. GTDB lineage: Bacteria > Pseudomonadota > Gammaproteobacteria > Pseudomonadales > Pseudomonadaceae > Geopseudomonas. Next base: position 14,300 of record NZ_JAMJEZ010000010.1, read on the forward strand.
ACGACCAGGCGCAGGGGCATGCCTGCAGTCTCGGCCTGCTGGCGGGCAGCGGCGACCAGGCGGGTGGCCACGCCGCGCCCGCGGGTCAGTTTGCGCACGCACAGGTGCGACAGTCGCCAGCCCTGGGCGTCCTGCATCAGCCAGGCCGCGCCCAGCAGGCGATCATTGAAACGCCCGGCAATCAGCTGGCCGGCGGCAAGGCCAGCCTCGATCAGCGCCTCGGCCGAGGCGTGGGGCGGCAGCAGCCAGGCCGGGGCATCGGCGTAGATTTTCGCCAGATCAAGGCGATCCTGGGTGCTGGGCTGGGTGAGGTGTTCGACGATGACGGGCATGGCAGGCTCCTCAAGATGATCGGGGGATTGTATGTGTTTGCGCGCCATTGTGCCGATGGCCTGCCGGGCGTGCCGCCTGCGTCCGGCGCGTCGGTAGCCCGCGATGGCGGGCGCGGCCTATAATGGCCGCCCAATTTCGCCCCGTGATTCTGTGGAGCTGGCAATGGCCGAACGCAAGGCGTCCGTCGAGCGCAACACCCTGGAAACCCAGATCAAGGTGTCCATCAATCTGGATGGCACCGGCAAGGCCCGATTCGACATCGGCGTGCCTTTCCTCGAGCACATGCTCGACCAGATCGCCCGCCACGGGCTGATCGATCTGGACATCGAGTGCAAGGGTGACCTGCATATCGACGACCACCACACCGTCGAGGATGTCGGCATCACCCTGGGGCAGGCCTTCGCCCGCGCTGTTGGCGACAAGAAGGGCATGACCCGCTACGGCCACTCCTATGTGCCGCTGGATGAGGCGCTGTCGCGGGTGGTGATCGACTTCTCCGGCCGCCCCGGCCTGACCATGAACGTGCCCTATACCCGCGCCACGGTCGGTGGTTTTGATGTCGATCTGTTCCAGGAATTCTTCCAGGGCTTCGTCAACCATGCCCAGGTGACCCTGCACATCGACAACCTGCGCGGCACCAACACTCACCACCAGATCGAGACGGTGTTCAAGGCCTTTGGCCGCGCCCTGCGCATGGCGCTGGAGCTGGACCCGCGCATGGCCGGGCAGATGCCCTCGACCAAGGGGTGCCTCTGATGCAGACCGTCGCCGTCATCGACTACGGCATGGGCAATCTGCACTCGGTGGCCAAGGCGCTTGAGCACGTCGGCGCCGGCCGGGTGCTGGTGACCAGCGACGCGCAGACCATCCGCGAAGCCGACCGCGTGGTGTTCCCCGGCGTCGGCGCGATCCGCGACTGCATGGCTGAAATCCGTCGCCTGGGCTTTGATGCGCTGGTGCGCGAGGTCAGCCAGGATCGGCCGTTTCTGGGCATCTGTGTCGGCATGCAGGCGCTGATGGAGCACAGCGAGGAGAACGGCGGGGTCGATTGCATCGGCCTGTTCCCCGGTCAGGTGCGCTTCTTCGGCAAGGACATGGTCGAGGCCGGTGAACACCTCAAGGTGCCGCACATGGGCTGGAACCAGGTGTTCCACGATGGCGACCACCCGCTGTGGCACGAGATTCCCGATGGCGGGCGCTTCTACTTCGTGCACAGCTACTACGTCGAGGCCGGCAACCCGGCGCAGGTCGCCGGGCACGGTCACTACGGCAAGCGCTTTGCCGCCGCGCTGGCTGACGGTTCGCGCTTTGCCGTGCAGTTTCACCCGGAAAAGAGCCATACCCACGGTCTGCAGCTGCTGCAGAACTTCATCGCCTGGGATGGCCGCCGCTAATGTGCAGGGCGGCAGTGCGCTGCCGCCGCTGCGCCTGATTGTGCTGGCCGCCCGCCGTATTTTGCTACCTGCGGGCGAGCGCACGAGACGCACCCCCGATTCGCCTGCGCTCGCTGCCTGACGCGAGCCCGGACACTTAGAGGTTTCAATCATGCTGATCATCCCCGCAATCGATCTCAAGGACGGTGCCTGCGTGCGTCTGCGCCAGGGCCTGATGGACGACGCCACGGTGTTCTCCGACGACCCGGTGGCGATGGCTGCCAAATGGGTGGAGGCCGGCTGCCGCCGCCTGCACCTGGTCGATCTCAATGGCGCCTTCGAGGGCAAGCCGGTCAACGGCGAGGTGGTCACCGCCATCGCCGCGCGCTACCCGAACCTGCCGATCCAGATCGGTGGCGGCATCCGCTCGCTGGAAACCATCGAGCACTATGTGCGCGCCGGGGTCAGCTACGTGATCATCGGCACCAAGGCGGTCAAGCAGCCGGAATTTGTCACCGAGGCCTGCAAGGCCTTCCCCGGCAAGGTGATCGTCGGTCTGGATGCCAAGGATGGCTTTGTCGCCACCGACGGCTGGGCGGAAGTCTCCAGCGTGCAGGCCACCGATCTGGCCAAGCGCTTCGAGGCCGATGGCGTCGCAGCGATCGTCTACACCGACATCGCCAAGGACGGGATGATGCAGGGCTGCAACGTCGAGGCCACCGTGGCGCTGGCCAACGCCAGCCGCATCCCGGTGATCGCCTCCGGCGGCATCCATAATATTGGTGACATCCAGAAGCTGCTGGACACCCGCAACGCCGGCATCGTCGGCGCTATCACTGGCCGGGCGATCTATGAGGGCACGCTGGACGTGGCCCAGGCCCAGGCGCTGTGCGACGGGTTCGGGGGGTAATCGCCATGGCCCTCGCCAAACGCATCATTCCTTGCCTGGACGTGGACAACGGCCGCGTGGTCAAGGGCGTGCAGTTCGAGAACATCCGCGATGCCGGTGACCCGGTGGAGATCGCCCGCCGCTACGACGAGCAGGGCGCTGACGAGATCACCTTCCTCGACATCACCGCCAGTTCCGACGGTCGCGACACCACCCTGCACACGGTGGAGCGCATGGCCAGCCAGGTGTTCATCCCGCTGACCGTCGGCGGGGGCGTGCGCAGCGTGCAGGACATCCGCAACCTGCTGAATGCCGGCGCCGACAAGGTGTCGATCAACACCGCGGCGGTGTTCACCCCGGAGTTCGTCCGCGAGGCGGCCGAGCGCTTCGGCTCGCAGTGCATCGTGGTGGCGATTGATGCCAAGAAGGTCTCCGCCCCCGGTGAGCCGGGCCGCTGGGAGATCTTCACCCACGGCGGGCGCAAACCGACTGGGCTGGATGCGGTGGCCTGGGCGCAGAAGATGGCCGACTACGGCGCCGGCGAGATCCTCTTGACCAGCATGGATCAGGATGGCGTCAAGCGTGGCTATGATCTCGGCGTGACCCGCGCGATCAGCGAGGCGGTGAGCATTCCGGTGATCGCCTCCGGTGGGGTGGGCAATCTGGAGCATCTGGCCGCCGGCATCCTCGAAGGCAAGGCCGACGCGGTGCTGGCGGCGAGCATCTTCCACTTTGGCGAGTACAGCATTCCCGAGGCCAAGGCCTACCTGGCCAGCCGCGGGATTGTGATGCGCTGAGTGGTATAGGCAGTACAGGCTGTAAAAGCACAAGCCCGGGCCGTGACCCGGGCTTGTGCGTGTGGGGAGTCGCCTCGTCTTACGGCCGGCGAGTGATGTTCAGCCCCTTGAGCAGGTTAAGGGCCTGGGCCAGCTGGTAATCCTCATCCTGCGGCTTGCCGGCCGTGCGGCCCTTGGCGCCGCCCGGCTTGTCCGCGCCGCCGTTGCCATTGCCCAGATGCCCGGCCAGATCCGCTTCCTTGACGCGGCTGGCGTCTTCCTCGCGGGTCAGGCGGGCGCGCTCGACGACGATGTCCGGCACGATGCCTTGGGCCTGGATCGAGCGGCCGTTGGGCGTGTAGTAGAGTGCAGTGGTCAGCTTCAGGGCGCGCTCGTTGGTTAGCGGCAGCACGGTCTGCACCGAGCCCTTGCCGAAGCTGTCGGTGCCCATGATCACTGCGCGCTTGTGATCCTGCAGCGCGCCGGCAACGATTTCCGCTGCCGAGGCGCTGCCGCCGTTGACCAGCACCACCAGCGGCACGCCGCGGCTGGCATCGTCGGCATCGGCCGAGAAGCGCAGCTCGGAGTTGGCGATGCGCCCCTTGGTATAGACGATCAGCCCCTTGCTGAGGAAATGGTCGGAGACCTCCACCGCTGCCTGCAACACGCCACCCGGGTTGTTGCGCAGATCCAGCACCAGCCCGTCCAGCGCCTTGCCGTTGTCGCGGGCCATGCGGGCCAGTGCGCGCTCCACCTCGCGGCCGGTATCGACCTGGAACTGGGTGATGCGCAGGTAGCCATAGCCCTTGTCCAGCAGCTCGCTCTTCACGCTGCGCACCTTGATCACATCACGGGTCAGCTCCAGATCGAAGGGCTTGCCGGTATCGCGCATCAGGGTCAGGTTGACGCTGCTGCCGGGCTTGCCGCGCAGCTTTTCCACCGCCTGCATCAGCGTCCAGCCCTTGGTCGGCTGCTCGTCGATGCGGGTAATCAGATCGCCGGCCTCGATGCCGGCGCGCGCCGCCGGAGTATCATCGATCGGTGAGATGACCTTGAGCATCCCGTCCTCGATACCCAGCTCGATACCCAGGCCGCCGAACTCGCCGCTGGTGCTTTCCTGCAGCTCCTGGAACGCCTGTGGCTCGAGGTAGGCGGAGTGCGGGTCGAGGTTGCCGAGCATGCCCTTGATGGCGTTTTCCAGCAGGGTGCGGTCGTCGATCGGCTCGACGTAGGCGCTCTTGATGCGGTCGAGCACCTCGACGAAGGTGCGTAGCTCGTCAAGGGGCAGGGTAGCGGGCGCGGATTCGCGGGTGTCGTTGGCCAGCGCGGCCGGCAGGCCACCAGCCAGGGCCAGGCTCAGCGCCAGGGCGGAGATACGGGAGCGCGACGACATGAATGACTCCTGAAGTGAACGGGGTGGCGATGCGATGGGCAGGCCCTAGCCCCGGGTGCTGCACCAGCGGCGCGGATCGCTGGGCTGGCCTTGCTGGCGGATGGCAAAGTACAGCGCCGGACGTTCCTGCCCGCCACTGTCGCCGACGGTGGCGATGGTCTCGCCGGCCTGTACCCGGTCACCGGCCTGCTTGAGCAGGCGCTGGTTGTGGCCGTACAGGCTGAGGTAGCCGTCGCCATGGTCGATGATCAGCAGCTGGCCGGAGCCGCGTAGCCAGTCGGAAAACACCACCCGGCCCGCGTGGATGGCCCGCACCGGGCTGCCGGCCGGCGCGCCGATCAGCACGCCATCCCATTTAAGACGCTCATCGCCGCGCGGTGAGCCAAAATTCGCCAGCAGCGGGCCGCTGACCGGCCAAGGCAGCCGGCCACGGGCGCGGGCAAACGGGCCATCGACATGCGCTGCGCTGCTCGTGACCACTGCCGCGTCGCCGTCGGGCTGGGCGGCAGGGCGCTGGTCACGCCGCGCCTGTGACTCGGCCTCGGCCTGCGCGCGAGCCTGGGCTTCGGCCAGACGGCGCTGCTCCTCGGCCAGCCGGCGCTGCTCGGCCTCGCGGGCCTGACGGGCGAGGGTTTCCTCGATGGTCTTGAGCAGCTGCTCAAGACGCGCCTGCTCCTGCTGGCGAGCCTGCAGGCGCCGATCGCCTTCGCCCAGCTCGTGGCTGAGTTTGGCCACCAGCTGCTGGTGGGTTTGGCGCGCGCTATCCAAGGCGCTGCGCCGCTCCTGCAGCTCCAGGCGCTGGCCGGCGAGCAAGGCGTGCTGGGTGGCCAGTTCGCCCTCGACATTTTGCAGCTGCTCCAGGGTGCTCTGGAAGGTCGCCAGCTGGGCGTTGCGCGCCCGGCTCAGGTAGTCGTGGTAGGTGAGGTTGCGGCTGAACTGTTCGGGCTGCTGCTGGTTGAGCAGCAATTTCAAGTATTCCTGGCGCCCGCTCTGATAGGCCGCGCGGATCTGCAGGGCAACCAGCCGCTGCTGTTCGGCCTGTTGGGCCAGCAGGGCCTGCTGCTCGCTCCCCAGACGGGCAATTTCGGCCTCGCCGGTTTGCAGCTGCTGCTCCAGCGTGGCGATCTGCTGGGCGATCTTGGCGATCTCCCGGTCGCTGCGCGCCAGTTGCTGCTCGGCGGCGCCTTTCTCCTCACGCACCTTGGCGATGCGCTGCTGCAGCTCGCGGATGTCGCGCTGTGCGGCCTCCAGCTCGCGCTGGGCGCTGGCGCGCTGATCGGCCACGGCCGGGCTCAGGCAGCAGACGAGCAGGACAGTCAGGAGGGCACGCAGCATGGCAGTGGGTTCCGTGGCGGGAGCGCCCTAGTATGCCCGGCCCCCGGGGCAAAAAGAACGCCCCGGACGGGCCGGGGCGCAGGACTCAGGACAGTTCGACCAGCGGTGTGCCGCTCATCTCGGTCGGGATCGGCAGATCCAGCAGCCTGAGCATCGTCGGCGCCACATCCGCCAGCACGCCGCCCGCGCGGATCGTCAGGCTGCGCGGGCCGTAGTAGAGGAAGGGCACCGGCTCGCAGGTGTGCGCGGTGTGTGCCTGGCCGGTGACTTCGTCTTCCATCTGCTCGACGTTGCCGTGGTCGGCGGTGATCAGCGCCTCGCCGCCGACCTTATCCAGCGCGGCGGTGATGCGGCCGATGCAGTGATCGAGGGTTTCCACCGCCTGGATGGCGGCCTCGAACACCCCGGTATGGCCGACCATGTCGCCGTTGGCGTAGTTGACCACGATCACGTCATAGCGCTGGTTCTCGATGGCGTCGACGATCTTGTCGGTGACCTCCGGGGCGCTCATCTCCGGCTTGAGGTCGTAGGTGGCGACGTTAGGCGAGGGGATGAGGATGCGCTCCTCACCCGCGAATGGCTCCTCGCGGCCGCCAGAGAAGAAGAAGGTCACATGGGCGTACTTCTCAGTCTCAGCGATACGCAGCTGGGTCTTGCCGTTGTTGGCCAGGTACTCGCCGAGCACGTTGGTCAGCGGCTCCGGCGGGAAGGCGCAGGGCGCCGGGATGCTCGCCGCGTACTGGGTGAGCATCACAAAACCGGCCAGTTGCGGCACGCGGGCGCGCTGGAAACCGCTGAACTCGCCACCCTCGACAAAGGCGCGGGTCAGCTCGCGGGCGCGGTCGGCACGGAAGTTCATGAATACCACGCAATCGCCGTCTTCCACCTTCACCGGTGCGCCGACGGTGGTGGCCTTGACGAACTCATCGCTCTCGCCGCGGGCGTAGGCGGCTTCCAGCCCCTCGACCGCGCTGGCGGCAGCGAACTCGCCCTCACCATCGACGATCAGCTTGTAGGCCTGCTCGACGCGGTCCCAGCGGTTGTCGCGGTCCATGGCGAAGTAGCGGCCGGTCAGGCTGGCGATGCGGCCCTTGCCGAGCTTGGCGAAGGTGGCATCCAGCAGCTCGATCGACGGCTGGGCGCTTTTCGGCGGGGTGTCGCGGCCATCGAGGAAGGCGTGCAGATAGATCTGCTTGGCGCCGCGGCAGGCGGCCGACTCAACCATCGCCACCAGATGATCCTGATGGCTGTGTACGCCACCGTCGGAGAGCAGGCCGAGGATGTGTACCGCCTTGCCGGCGGCCACCGCTTTATCCACGGCCGCATTGATCGCGGCATTCTCGAAGAACTCGCCGTCGCGGATCGCCTTGGTGACGCGGGTGAAGTCCTGATACACCACACGGCCGGCGCCAAGGTTCATGTGGCCGACCTCGGAGTTGCCCATCTGCCCGTCAGGCAGGCCGACATCCATGCCACTGCCAGAGATCAAGCCCCACGGGCGCTCGGCGCGCAGGCGATCCCAGACCGGGGTATTGGCGTGGAAGATGGCGTTGTAGTCCGGGCTTTCACTGTGGCCGAAGCCATCGAGGATCATCAGAACCAGGGGTTTGGGCGTGGCAGGCATGCGTCCGTCTCGGCTTGAAGTGGGCGGGATGGGCATTTTAAGGGCTCAGGGCGGGGGCGTCACCGTGGATCAGCACCCGCGGGCCGGGCGGTTGCCCAAGGCGCGGGGCGGTGCTTAGATGCTGGCTCAATCTGGAGCGTGAGGTGCGCCATGGAGTTTTTGCCAGCATCGATTTCCCTGTTGGAGGCGGGCGTGCTGATCGCCAGTGCCGGCTTCACCTCGCTGCTCACCGCGGCGGTGGGGATCGGCGGCGGGGTGCTGCTGCTGGCGATCATGGCCGGCATCGTCCCGGTGGCGGCGCTGATTCCGGTGCATGGGCTGGTGCAGCTCGGCTCGAACGGCAACCGCGCCTGGATGACTCGCCAGCACATCGACCATGCGCTGCTGCGCCGCTTTGTGCTCGGCGCGCTGCTCGGCGCGCTGTTGGCCTCGCTGCTGGTGGTGCAGTTGCCGCTGCAGATCATCCAGTTCAGCGTGGCGGCCTTCATTCTCTACCTGGTCTGGGGGCCGAAGCCGGCGCGCCACAGCCTGAGCGCGCGCGGCCAGCTGCTGGCCGGGGCTTTCACTACGCTGGTGTCGATGTTTGTCGGCGCCACCGGGCCGCTGGTGGCCGGCTTCATCCATCGCCACGGCATGGACAAGCTGGCGACCACGGCGACCTTCGCCGCCTGCATGAGCGCTCAGCACCTGCTGAAGATGACGGTGTTCTCGGTGGTCGGTTTTGCCTTCAGCGAATGGCTGGTGCTGGTCGTGCTGATGCTTCTGGCCGGCACGCTGGGCAGCTGGCTGGGGCTCAAGCTGCTGGATCGCCTGCCGGCGGCGCGTTTTGCGCAGATCTTCCGGGTGCTGGTGACCTTGCTGGCGCTGCGTCTGCTCTGGCAGGCGGCCGGATTCTGACGCGCGCGCCGGTTCCGGCCGGGGGCGGGCTGTGTATACTTCGGCACTCTCTGCGACCCGTACCGGATGCCTGCAATGCTTGCCCAGCTGATCGAATTTGCCTCCAACCATTACCTGCTCAGTACCCTGTTCGTGGTGCTGCTGGCCCTGCTGCTCGCCAATGAGGCACGCCGCGGCGGGCGCAGCCTGAGCTGCCGCGAGCTGACCGCCGCGCTGAACGCCGGCAGCGCCGTGGTGCTGGATGTGCGTCCCCATAAAGAGTTCGCCACCGGCCACATCACCGGCGCGCTGAACATTCCCTATGACAAGCTCGACAGCCGCCTGAGCGAGCTGGACAAGCACAAGGGCAAGACGCTGATCGTGGTCGATGCCATGGGCCAGCATGCCGGCAGCATCTGCAGCACGCTGAAGAAGGCCGGCCATGAGGTCACCCGCCTGAGCGGTGGCCTCGCCAGCTGGCGCAACGACAACCTCCCGGTGGTGAAGTGATATGGCGAACGTGATCATCTATTCCAGTGACTACTGCCCCTACTGCGTGCGCGCCAAGCAGCTGCTGACCAGCAAGGGCGTAGCCTTCGAGGAAATCTGCGTCGACGGCAAGCCGGCCGTGCGCGCCGAGATGGCCCAGAAGGCCGGCCGCACCTCGGTGCCACAGATCTGGATCGGCGGCACCCATGTCGGTGGCTGCGACGACCTGCACGCGCTGGAGCGGGCCGGCAAGCTCGATGCCCTGCTGCGCGCGTGATTCCCTCCCATAACAAGGAATGCAACACATGACCGAGCAAGCCAACGATCAGGCCCTGCAGGCCGAGCAGCCGCAGTTCGCCCTGCAGCGCATCTATGTCCGTGATCTGTCCTTCGAGGCACCCAAGACCCCGGAGGTGTTCCGTCAGGAATGGCAGCCCAACATCAGCATCGATCTCAACACCCGTCACAAGGACCTGGAGGGCGGTTTCTACGAGGTGGTGCTGAACCTCTCGGTGACCGCGCGTAATGGCGAGGATGTGGCGTTCATTGCCGAGGTGCAACAGGCGGGGATCTTCCTGATCAAGGGGCTGGATGCCGCCTCGATGAGCCACACCCTGGGGGCCTTTTGCCCGAGCCTGCTGTTCCCCTATGCCCGCGAGACCCTCGACAGCCTGGTGGTGCGTGGCTCCTTCCCGGCCCTGATGCTGGCGCCAGTCAACTTCGATGCCCTGTACGCCCAGGAGCTGGCGCGCCTGCAAGGCGGCGAAGCCCAGGCCTGATCTTTGTAGCTACAGGCAGACAGACAGAGCCCCGCTGCGCGCGGGGCTCTGTCTGTCTGGCGAGCCTGCAGAAACCTTGCCGGTTCGCGGCTCAGGCGCCGGCGAACTCCAGCTGGCGCCAGGCTTCGTAGACGGTAACTGCCACCGCGTTGGAGAGATTCAGGCTGCGACAGCCGGCGCGCATCGGCAGGCGCAGCAGCTGCTCGGGCGGCAGGCTGTCGCGCACATCTTCCGGCAGGCCGCGGCTCTCCGGTCCGAACAGGAAGGCATCGCCCGGTCGATAGCTGACGGCGGCATAGCTGTGCCGGGCCTTGGTGGAGAAGGCGAACAGCCGTGCCTCGCCCAGCTGCGCAAGGCATGCCTCAAGCGAGGCATGGCGCTGCACGGTGGCGTATTCATGGTAATCGAGGCCGGCGCGGCGCAGGCGCTTGTCGTCCAGCTCAAAGCCCAGCGGCTCGATCAGGTGCAGCTGACAGCCGGCGTTGGCGCACAGGCGGATGATGTTGCCGGTGTTGGGCGGAATTTCCGGCTGAAAGAGCACGACATGGAACATGGCAAGGCATCCGGTCTGAAAAGGGCGAGATGATAGCGCTCCCGGTCATCTGCCGGTCACTTCAGTGTCATGCTTTCGTGCATGTCAACCTAGCCTAACGGAGGGCGGTGTTCGCCCTGCCAATTTGCCAGAATCCGTTGCAAGGCTTTTCAAATGCTACTTTTTGCGGCATTTTTGAAACCGCCGTGCAATTGACATGGATCGGCAGTTCCGCCCCGGCAGCCGCTGCTTACTGGCCAACAGCACCAGTCCAGCGCTACCCGACCGGCACCGTCACGGTCGATGGGTGAAAATTCGAAGAAAAAGTCCCTCGTGGAGATACAATAACAATGAACAAGATTTCCCAACGTTCGAAGCTGGGCCTGAGCATCCTCGCTGCTGCCATGGCCATTCCCGCCGTATCTCAGGCTGCGCTGGTCGAAGACAGCAAGGCGAGCCTGGAGCTGCGCAACATGTATCAGAACCGTGATGTGCGTAATGCTCACGGCGCCAACACCGATACCCACAAGGAATGGGCTCAGGGCTTCAAGTTGCGTTTTGAGTCCGGCTTCACCGAAGGCACCGTCGGTGTCGGTATCGATGCTCTGGGCATGGCCGGCATCAAGCTGGATCACAGCAATGGCCAGAACAGAAATGGCTCCGGCGTACTCAACATCAACCACAAAGGCGATGGCCGTGGTGATGCGGAAAGCTCGTTCGGCGAGCTGGGTCTGACTGCCAAGGCGCGCATCTCCAAGACCGTGCTCAAGCTGGGCACCCTCGAGCCGATGCTGCCGGTGGTGATGGCCAACGACGCGCGCCTGCTGACCAGCACCTACGCCGGCGGCATGATCACCTCCCAGGAGATCGACGGCCTGACCCTGAACGCCGGTCGCCTCGAGCGCCACAACGACCGTGACGACTCCAGCAACCAGAAGATTCGTCTGCGTACTCCGTCCTACGCGGGTGGCGTTGAAGCCGATCGTCTGGACTTCGCCGGTGGCTCCTATGTCATCAGCCCCGAGCTGACCGCCAGCTACTACTACGGCAACATGGAAGATGTGTACAAGCAGCACTTCGTCGGTGCCGTGCACAACGCCAATCTCGGTGATGGCCTGACCCTGCGTACCGATCTGCGCTACTTCAAGAGCAAGGATGAAGGTCGCGCACTGGGCGGCAAGATCGACAACGACTTCTTCAACGGCATGGTTACCCTGGGCATGAACGCCCACAAGTTCGGCCTGGGCTACTCCACCGTCAGCGGTGATGGCAACTTCCCCTATGCTGCCATCGATGCCTACACCGTCAACAGCGTCTCGCTGACCGACTTCACCCTGGCTGACATGGATGCCTGGCAGCTGCGCTACGATCTGGACTTCACCTCGCTGGGTGTCCCGGGCCTGAGCTTCATGACCCGCTACATCTATGGCGATGATGCGCAGGTAGGCACTGCCAACACCGGCAAGCAGATCGAGCGTGACAGCCTGATCTCCTATGCCTTCCAGAGCGGTCCGATCAAGGGTGCTCGTGTGACCTGGCTGAACGCCACCCTGCGTAACGGTGGTGGTCTGACAACTCAGGACCTCAACGAAAACCGTCTGATCGTCAGCTACACCCTGCCGCTGCTCTAAGCATCGGCTGCGTAAAAGACCCGCCGCGCCCCGGCGGGTTTTTTCGTTGTGGGCCGGCGCCGGATCGGTGAAGATCCGCGCAGCATACTGCCTCACACGCTGCCAAGGAGCCTTTCATGTTGCGTCAACAAGCCACCCTGTCTCTTGAGCTGGCCCGCATTGCCCTGTCGGCGGTGCTGGAGGAGGCGGCCTGCCTGCAGGTGCAGATCAGCGTGTCGATCGTCGATGCTGCCGGTCAGCTGATTCATTTGGCGCATATGGATGGTGCGCCGGCGCTGAGCCGCGATATCGCGCTTGACAAGGCCTACACCGCGGCCAGCTTCGGCCTGTCCACCGGGCGCTGGGAGGCGCAGCTGGCCGAGGCGCCTGCCAGCGTGCGTGACGGTCTGGCGCATCGTCCGCGCATGGTGCTGTTTGGTGGGGGCGAGCCGGTGCGGACCAGTGGTCAGGTGGTCGGCGCGATTGGCGTATCCGGTGCCAGCGCCGAGCAGGACGAGCAGTGCGCCCATGCCGGGGTGCAGGCGGTGATGGCTGCCCTGGCCTCCGCCTGAGCCGGCGATCGGGGAGGCCGGGCGTGAGCATCCGCCCCGCGCTAGGCGTGCCCGAGTGCCGGGCCAGCCGTGTGGCGCGGGGTAGGGCGCTTAGCGCAGCTTGAGGGCTTTCCAGCCCGGCAGCATCCACACCACCTGTGTCTGCTCGGCGCGCTCGGCGAGCACCGCCTCATCGGCCGGGCGGCTGCTCAGGGTGTAGAGCTTGTGCAACTCGCCATACAGACGATCGGCCTCGACCTGCTCCAGCATCGAGCGTGCCAGGCGCAGCCAGGCCAGCATGCGCTCCAGGCGCGGCAGCTGCTCCGGCAGATCGCCCGGCTGGCGCTGGTAACGCTCCAGCGGCAGGTCGGCGATTTCCTCACCCAGAAGGCGCGTCAACCAGCGCCCGACAGCGGCCTGGCCCGCGCGCTGGCCACGCGGATTGCGCGCCGCGGTCCAGGCGCGCTGCAGCAGCCAGAGCGAGGCGCGCAGCGAGAACAGGCCCCAGCGGGTATTTTCCAGCTCCTGGGCAAACTGCTCGGCTGCCTGCTGACGCGCGGCGCCGTCTTGCTGGCCGGTCTGCAGGCGGGGACGCCAGTCATTCAGCAGAGCATCCAGATCCTCACGCAGCTGGCGGGAGCTGGCGCGTGGCGCGGCCTGGCCCAGTGAGCCGAGCAGTGCGCGCAGGTCGATCAGTTGCTGCAGCCACTGCTCCAGCAGCTTCCAGTGCCCGCTGAAGCGGTACTGCTCGGCCAGCCGCTGGCTGGTGCCAAGCAGGTGCCAGGCGAGGGCGGCAAAGGCATCGTCCAGCGGCTGCGCTGCGTCCAGCGCCGGCTCGGCGGCGCGGGTGCTGTAGCTGGTCGGGTCCAGCAGGCGATAACCGCGCTCGGCCTTACTGATATCGCAGGGCATTAGCGGCAGCGCCTCGGCCAGCGCGATCGCCAGTGTCAGCAGATCCTCCGGCTGGCCCTCGCGCAGCTCCAGCTCCAGCTCGCAGATCGCCTCACACTGCTCGCCCGCGCGTACCTCGCCCAGATCCAGCGCCGCCTCGATGGCGACCCGGCGCTCCTCGGCCGACCAGACGATATCGGCGCGCTCGCGGTGGAAGTCGGTGCTGAACATCGGTTGCAGCCGGGTCTTGTCCAGCGTGGCCAGGCTTTCTGGCCAGCACTGGGCATCGAGCAGGGCGGTGTCGAGCTGGTCGCCGCTGAGGTACCAGTCCCACTCGTTGCGCTCGGACAGCCCAGCCACGCTCTGGCCGCGAGTCTTTAAGGTCTGGATATATTGGCTGCCATCACGGCGCAGGCGCAGCGCCACGCGGGCGGCGGCCAGTTCGCGGGCAGGGGTGTCGTAATACTGATTGAACAGCTCGCGCGGCTGCCAGCCACTGGTATTGCGCGCCTGCAGCAGCGGGTGGACACGCAGGGCGTCGAGCGTGGCGCGACTGACGCGCAGCTTGATTTCGGTTTCTTTGACCATGGTGAAGTGGGCCCCCTGGGTCTGGGAAATGCGAGTCGTGCGTTGCCGCGAATGCGTGCTGGCGAGGCCATCGGCGGCAGACCTATAATTGGAGTCCCTTCCCAACGGGTTTTACCCCATGCCGATCAATCCCTTTGTCAGCCTGTTCGGCCGTTCGCCGATCGGGCCGATGCAACAGCACATTGCCAAGGCGCACGAATGTGCTGCGAGCCTCCTGCCGTTCTTCCAGGCCGTGATTGCCGAGGACTGGGTGCAGGTGGAGCAGATCCAGCAGACGATGGCGCGTCTGGAGCAGGAAGCCGACAAGCTCAAGAAGAGCGTACGCATTCACCTGCCCAAGAGCCTGTTTCTGCCGGTTCCGCGCTCCGACCTGCTGGAGCTGCTGAGTGTACAGGACAAAGTTGCCAATCGTGCCAAGGACATCGCCGGGCTGATGCTGGGCCGGCAGATGACCATCCCCGCCCCCCTGCAGCCGCTGATGCTTGCCTATGTGCAGCGCACCGTGGATGCCAGCGCCCAGGCCCTCAAGGCCATGAACGAGCTGGATGAGCTGCTGGAAACCGGCTTTGCCGGCCGCGAGGCGACCCTGGTGGAGACCATGGTCGAGGAGCTGGAAGTCATCGAGCACGACACCGACCGTCTGCAGGTCGAGGTGCGTCGTGCGCTGTTCAAGCTCGAGAAAGAGCTGCCGCCGGTCGATGTGATCTTCCTGTACAAGATCATCGAATGGATCGGTGACGTCGCCAACCGCGCTGAGCGCGTTGGTAACCGTCTGGAGCAACTGCTGGCGCGCTGAGCGCCGGCATTCTTTCTGGGACCAACGAGAAACTTCTTATGTCTCTTATCGCGGATTACGGCTTCGTACTTCTGGTGCTGGCCTGTCTGTTCGGCTTCTTCATGGCCTGGGGCGTCGGTGCCAATGACGTGGCTAACGCCATGGGCACCTCGGTCGGCTCGCGTGCGCTGACCATCAAGCAGGCGATCATCATCGCCATGGTCTTCGAGTTCTGCGGTGCCTACCTGGCCGGCGGTCAGGTCACCGAGACCATCAAGAGCGGTATCGTCGATGCGGCAGTGATTCCGCCGGAGCTGATGGTGCTGGGCATGATGTCCGCCCTGCTGGCAGCCGGCACCTGGCTGCTGATTGCCACCAGCCGCGGCTGGCCGGTGTCCACCACCCACACCATCGTCGGCGCGGTGATCGGCTTTGCGGCGGTCGGTGTCTCGGTGGATGCCGTGCACTGGTCGGGCATCGGCCCGATTGTCGCCAGCTGGGTGGTCTCGCCGCTGCTGTCGGGCATCGTCGCCTTTGGCGTGTTCATGAGCGTGCAAAAGCTGATCATCGACACTGATGATCCGTTCCGCAACGCCAAGCGTTTCGTGCCGTTGTACATGTTCCTCACCGGCTTCATGGTCGCCGTGATGACCGTGACCAAGGGCCTCAAGCACGTCGGCCTGCACCTCTCCAACGGTGAGGGGTTGCTGCTGGCGGTAGGCATCGGCCTGCTGGTCATGCTGCTGGGGATCGCGCTGCTCAGCCGCATCCAGATCGACGCCGAGGCCGACAAGACCTTCCACTACGCCAGCGTGGAGAAAGTCTTTGCGGTGCTGATGATCTTCACTGCCTGCTCGATGGCCTTTGCTCATGGCTCCAACGACGTGGCCAACGCGGTCGGCCCGCTGGCGGCCATCGTCGGGGTGATCCAGTCTGGTGGCGAAGCAGTCGGTGCGAAGGCGGCCCTGCCGGGCTGGGTGCTGCTGCTGGGTGCGGTGGGCATCGTCATCGGTCTGGCCACCTACGGCTACAAGGTGATCGCCACCATCGGCAAGGAAATCACCGAGCTGACCCCAAGCCGCGGCTTTGCCGCCGAGCTGGCTACTGCGACCACCGTGGTTGGTGCTTCGGCCATCGGCCTGCCGGTCTCCACCACCCACACGCTGGTGGGTGCGGTACTGGGTATCGGCATTGCGCGCGGTATCGGCGCGCTGAACCTTGGCGTAGTGGGTAAGATCTTCATGTCCTGGCTGATCACCCTGCCGGCCGGCGCGATCCTCGCGATCATCTTCTTCGCCATCCTCAAGCTGATCTTCGCCTGATCCGCGCCGGGCATGGCCGGCCGGTGCGCTTCGTCATTGCCCTTGTGGCAGGCGGAGCGTGCCGCTGGCGGTGCCGGCGGTTTCGCCGCCAGGCGCCGCGTCCTATGATGACGGCCTCTCTTGTGGAGTACCGTCATGCCCATCCCCTCCCTCAAACAGCAGTTTGCCGAGCTGATTGCCCTGCCGTCGGTGAGCTGTACCCAGCCGGCGCTGGACATGCCCAACCGGGCGCTGATCGAGCGTCTGGCCAGCTGGCTCGGCGATCTCGGCTTCGCCTGTGAAATCCAGGACATCGCCCCCGGCAAGGCCAACCTGCTGGCCACCTATGGCAGCGGCCCCGGCGGGCTGGTGCTGGCCGGACACAGCGATACCGTGCCCTTTGATGCAGCGCTGTGGCGCAGCGATCCGCTGACCCTGCGCGAGGCGGATGATCGCTGGTATGGCCTTGGCGTGTGCGATATGAAGGGCTTCTTTCCGCTGATCATCGAAGCGGTGCGCCCGCTGCTTGATCAGCCATTCCGCCAGCCGCTCCTGATCCTCGCCACCTGCGATGAAGAAAGCTCGATGAGCGGCGCCCGTGCGCTGGCCGAGGCGGGGCGTCCGCTGGGCCGCGCCGCGGTGATCGGCGAGCCGACCGGGCTCAGGCCGATCCGACTGCATAAGGGCGTGATGATGGAGCGCATCGACATCCAGGGCCAGAGCGGCCACTCCTCGAACCCGACGCTTGGGCGCAGCGCGCTGGAGGCCATGCACGCGGCGATGGGCGAGCTGCTGGCGCTGCGCCGTGAGTGGCAGCAGGCCTATCACAACCCGCTATTCAACGTGCCGCAGCCGACCCTGAACCTTGGCTGCATCCACGGTGGCGACAACCCCAATCGCATCTGCGGCCAGTGCGCGCTGGAGTTCGACCTGCGCCCGCTGCCCGGCATGGACCCCGAGGAGCTGCGCGCGGCGATTCGCGGCAAACTGCAGCCCTTGGCCGAGCAGCGCGGCGTGCGCATCGACTACGGGCCGATCTTCCCCGGCGTGCCGCCCTTCGAGCAGGCAGCGGACAGCGAGCTGGTGCGCCTGGCCGAGCGCCTTACCGGCCATACCGCCGAGGCGGTGGCCTTTGGCACTGAGGCGCCTTATCTGCAGCAGCTTGGCTGCGAGACGCTGGTGCTCGGCCCGGGCGACATCGCCTGCGCCCATCAGCCGGATGAGTACCTGGATCTGGCACGCCTCACCCCGACCATTGCGCTTTTGCGCGGCCTGATCGGCCACTATTGCCTCGACGCCCAACCGCTTGCCTAGGATTGCCCATGCACGATTACGTCAACTGGCTTCGCCATGCCACGCCCTACATCAACGCCCACCGCGAGCGGACCTTTGTGGTCATGCTGCCGGGGGAGGGGGTCGAGCATCCCAACTTCGCCAACATCGTCCACGATCTGGTGCTGCTGCACAGCCTCGGCGTGCGTCTGGTGCTGGTGCACGGCTCGCGGCCGCAGATTGAGGCGCGCCTGACCGCTCGTGGTCTGCAGGCCCATTACCACCGCGGCTTGCGGGTCACCGATGGGCCGACCCTGGAGTGCGTGGTCGAGGCGGTCGGCGGGCTGCGGCTGGGCATCGAGGCGCGGCTGTCGATGGACATGGCCGCCTCGCCGATGCAGGGCGCCCGGCTGCGGGTGGCCGGGGGCAATCTGGTCACCGCCCGGCCGATCGGCGTGGTCGAGGGGGTGGATTATCAGCACACCGGTGAGGTGCGGCGCATCGACCGCAAGGGCATCGAGCGGCTCCTGGATGAGCGGCGCATCGTGCTGCTCTCATCGCTCGGTTATTCCCCGACCGGCGAGATCTTCAACCTCGCCTGCGAGGACGTGGCGATGAGCACCGCCATCGAGCTGGCCGCCGAGAAGCTGATCCTGTTCGGCGCCGAGCGCGGCGTGCTGGAAGCTGATGGCAGCCTGATCCGCGAGCTGCGTGCCCAGCAGGCCGGCCCGCATGTGCAGCGCCTTGGCAGTGACTATCAGGGCGAGCTGCTGGATGCCGCGGCGCAGGCCTGTCGGGGTGGCGTGCGCCGCAGCCATATCGTCAGCTATGCCGAGGACGGCGCGCTGCTCAACGAGCTGTTCACCCGCGACGGCGCCGGCACCCTGGTCGCCCAGGAGCAGTTCGAGCAGCTGCGCGAGGCAAACATCAATGATGTGGGTGGGCTGCTCGAGCTGATTCGCCCGCTGGAGGAGCAGGGCATTCTGGTGCGCCGCTCCCGCGAGGTGCTGGAGCGGGAGATCGGCCAGTTCAGCATCGTCGAGCGCGACGGGTTGATCATCGCCTGTGCCGCGCTGTATCCGGTGCCGGATTCCGACTGGGGCGAGCTGGCGTGTCTGGCGGTCAATCCCGAGTACCGCCAGGGCGGGCGCGGTGATGAGCTGCTGGAGCGCATCGAGCAGCGTGCCCGCGCCACGGGTCTCAAGACTCTGTTCGTGCTCACCACCCGCACCGCGCACTGGTTCCAGGAGCGCGGCTTCAAGGCCTGCGGCGTCGAGCGCCTGCCGCCGGCCCGTGCCTCGCTGTACAACTTCCAGCGCCAGTCGAAGGTATTCGAGAAGGCGCTGTAAGGGCTCAGGCGGGGGTGATGGCCGCCATGTAGCGCGCGACGTACTCGTCGAAGCTGCCTTCCTGCGCGGCTTCAAGCGCGGCCTGGGCGGCGAGTGAATCGCGCGCGGCCTGCTCGAAGGCCGCTTGTTCGGCGGCTCCCAGCGGCCGGCTGCGGAACCATTCGGCGTGGCGCTCGGACTGGCGAAGGGCGAAGGCGTGGAAGCTCAGCTGCTCCTCGCGCAGGCTCTGCAGCACCCGCGCTGACGGGGTCAGGCGGACGTCTTCGAGCTTGGCACGCTGGCTGGCCAGCGCTTGGCGGTGCAGATCACTCGTGCCGTGGGCGGCGTCCAGCGCGGTGGCGCAGGCTTCGATGCGCGCCAGCAGTTCCAGCCCCCAGTCGGTGAGCGTGACCGGCTGGCCGGCGCGGCTCAACTGCAGCCCCGGCTTGCGCCCTGCCTTGACGGTCAGGGCGAAGTTGGTGGTGCATTCGCTGCATTCGGCACCGTCCAGCGCCGGGCTGTCTTCCAGGGCGCAGAACAGCAGGAAGGCATCGAGGAAGCGCGCAGCCACCACATCAATGCCCAGCGGCAGGAATGGGTCGATGTCCAGGCAACGCACCTCGACATACTGCACGCCGCGCGCCGCGAGCGCCTGAATCGGCCGCTCGCCGGGGCGGGTGACGCGCTTGGGACGGATGCTCGAGTAGTACTCGTTTTCGATCTGCAGCACGTTGGTGTTGAGCTGCCGCCACTGCCCCTCCGCATCATGGGTGCCGAGGGCCTGATAGGGCGGGTAGGGGGTCGAGACCGCCCGGCGCAGGCTGGCGAGGTAACTGTCCAGGCTGTTGTAGCAGGGCTTGAGACTGGCCTGGGCGTTGTTCTGGTAACCCAGGTCGCTCATCCGCAGGCTGGTGGCCCAGGGCAGATAGAAGGTGTCGGCATCCAGACGCTCAAGGTCGTGTTCGCGGTCCTTGAGAAAACCCGCGTCCAGCGCCGGCGAGGCGCCGAACAGGTACATCAGCAGCCAGCTGTAGCGGCGGAAGTTGCGGGTCAGCGCGATGTAGCCGGCCGACTGCCAGTCCGCGGCCGGGCGCGTGTCTGCGCTATCTGCCTGCAGCAGCGGCCACAGCCCCTCGGGCAGCGAGAAGTTGTAGTGAATGCCGGCAATGCACTGCATGGCCTTGCCGTAACGCACCGCCAGTCCCTGACGGTAGACATGCTTGAGACGCCCGCTGTGGCTGGTGCCGTATTCGGCAATCGGAATCTCTGCCTCCTCGGGCAGCGTGCAGGGCATCGAGTGCATCCACAGCTGCTCCTCGCCCAACTGCGCGCAGGCAAAGCGGTGGATGGCATCCAGCTCATCAAGGGTCTGTTGGGGATCCTCGTGGGCGTCGGTGATGAACTCCAGCAGCGCTTCGGAGTAGTCGGTGGTGATCTGCGCGTGGGTCAGGGTCGAGCCCAGCGCCGGCGGGTGCGCGGTCAAGGCCAGATGCCCTTGGGCGTCGACGCGCAGGCTTTCCTTTTCCAGGCCATGCCGGCAGTGGCGCAGCAGTTCACGCGCTTGGGCGCCTTCCAGCAGGGCCAGGCGGCGGGACAGTAGGTCGCTCAAAAGTCGGATTCCTGTTGGCAAATTTTCCGCACTATGGGGGCGAATCGCGTCAGTCTCAAGAGCCGGCCGCCCAGCGCGAGCGGCCGCGAGCCAGACTCATGACGCGCCACCGCGCCGTTCAGAGTTGCATGAAGGTGCCCTGGGCACGGGCTGCCAGCACCTCGCCCTGCCGCACTTCCGCCTCCACCACCAGCGTGCGGCTGCCGTGATGCACCACCCGCGCCAGGCACAGCACCGCCCCTTCACCGATGGCGCGCAGGTAGTTGATCTTGCACTCCAGGGTGACGCTCTGGCGGTCAAAGCCGTGGGCGCTGGAGCAGGCAAAGCCCATCGCCACATCCACCAGACTGAAGATCACCCCGCCATGCAGCATGCCGGCGCGGTTGCGCAGTTCGGGCCGCAGGTGCAGGCGCACCTCGGCCTCGCCCTGCTCGACCCGCAGCAGTTCACAGCCGAGCAGGTCGCTGAAGGCGCTGGTGGTGAGGCTGCGAGGATCAATAGCGCTCATGGCGAGGATTCTCCGAACACAGGGGCTTCAGCGCTTCTTGAGCGACTTGGCATTGGCAAACAGTGCAGCCATCGCCGCGTTGGCCGGCGCCGGCTTGTCTTGGCTGGAGTGGCGCTCGCTGCGCGGCGCATTGCCGCCCTTGCCAGCACCGCGCTGACCGCCTCGTGGCCCGTCAACCTTCTCGCCGGGAGTGTCGCTCATACGCATCGACAGGCCGACTCGGCTTCGCGGGATGTCCACTTCCATGACCTTGACCTTGACGATGTCACCGGCCTTGACCACTTCATATGGGTCCTTGACGAACTTCTCCGACAGCGCGCTGATATGTACCAGACCGTCCTGATGCACGCCGATGTCGACGAAGGCGCCGAAGTTGGTCACGTTGGTCACCACGCCCTCCAGCACCATGCCCGGCTGCAGGTCCTTGAGGCTCTCGACGCCGTCCTGGAAGGCGGCGGTCTTGAACTCCGGGCGCGGGTCGCGGCCGGGTTTGTCCAGTTCCTTGAGGATGTCGCTGACGGTCGGCAGACCAAAGCGCTCGTCGGTGAACTTGGCCGGGTCCAGGCGCTTGAGGAACGCCGAGTCGCCGATCAGCGAGCGGATGTCGCGGCCCGTGTCTGCCGCGATGCGCGTGACCAGCGGGTAGGTCTCCGGGTGCACCGCCGAGGCGTCCAGCGGGTTATCGCCGTTCATCACCCGCAAAAAGCCCGCCGCCAGCTCGAAGGTCTTCTCGCCCAAGCGCGGCACCTTCTTCAGTTCGCTGCGCGACTTGAACGCGCCGTTGGCGTCGCGGAACTGCACGATGTTGCTGGCCAGGGTGGCGTTGAGGCCGGAGATGCGCGCCAGCAGGGCGGCGGAGGCAGTGTTCACATCCACGCCGACCGCGTTCACGCAGTCCTCGACCACCGCGTCCAGCGAGCGCGCCAGCTTGAGCTGGGAGACGTCGTGCTGGTACTGGCCGACGCCGATCGCCTTGGGCTCGATCTTCACCAGCTCGGCCAGCGGGTCCTGCAGACGGCGGGCGATCGACACCGCGCCGCGTAGCGACACGTCCAGCTCGGGGAATTCGCGGGCAGCCAGCTCGGAGGCCGAGTACACCGAGGCGCCGGCCTCGCTGACTATGATCTTGGTCAGCTTGAGTGCCGGCAGCTGGCGGATCAGGTCGGCTGCCAGCTTGTCGGTCTCGCGGCTGGCGGTGCCGTTGCCGATGGCGATCAGCTCGACCTGATGCCTGGCGCACAGGCGGGCGAGCACGGCCAGGGTGCCGTCCCAGTCGTTGCGCGGCGCATGTGGGTAGACGGTGGCGGTGTCGAGCAGCTTGCCGGTGGCATCGACCACCGCCACCTTGCAGCCGGTACGAAGACCCGGATCCAGCGCCAGCACGCTGCGCGGGCCGGCCGGGGCGGCCAGCAGCAGGTCGTGCAGGTTGCGGGCGAACACGTTGATCGCCTCGCTCTCGGCCGCCTCGCGCAGCTCGCCGAGCAGGTCGGTTTCCAGGTGGGTGTAGAGCTTGACCTTCCAGGTCCAGCGCACCACCTCGGTCAGCCATTTGTCGGCGGCGCGGCCACGCTGCTCGATGCCGAAGCGCTCGGCGATCATCCCCTCGCAGGGATGGGCGCTGCCCGGCAGCTCCTCACCGACCTTCAGGCTGGCGCTCAGCACGCCCTCGTTGCGGCCGCGGAAGATCGCCAGGGCACGGTGCGACGGCACGCCCTTGAGCGGTTCGTCGTGCTCGAAGTAATCGCTGAACTTGGCGCCTTCCTGCTCCTTGCCCGGCACCAGGCGCGCGCTGAGGGTGGCGTTGTCCTTGAGGAAGCCGCGCAGCCGCTCGAGCAGGCTGGCGTCCTCGGCGAAGCGCTCCATGAGGATGTACTTGGCGCCATCAAGCACCGCCTTTACATCAGCAAAACCTTTGCCTTCATCGACAAAGCGCGCCGCTGCCGTTTCGGGATCGAGCTGCGGATCGGCGAACAGCGCATCGGCCAGCTCGCCGAGGCCGGCTTCCAGGGCGATCTGGCCCTTGGTGCGGCGCTTCTGCTTGTAGGGCAGGTAGAGGTCTTCCAGGCGCGTCTTGGTGTCGGCCAGCTTGATCTCGCGGGCCAGTTCCGGGGTCAGCTTGCCCTGCTCCTCGATGCTGGAGAGGATCGCGCTGCGCCGCTCCTCCAGCTCGCGCAGGTAGCGCAGGCGCTCTTCGAGGGTGCGCAGCTGGGTGTCGTCGAGACTGCCGGTGACTTCCTTGCGGTAGCGGGCGATGAAGGGCACGGTCGAGCCCTCGTCGAGCAGCGCCACAGCGGCGGCGACCTGTTGCGGGCGGACGCCGAGTTCCTCGGCGATGCGGGCGTTGATGCTGTCCATGAAACTTCCTGCAACTGCACAGTGAAGCCGCACGCAGGCGGCAGGGGGCGGCAGATTAGCAGTTTTGCCGGTGCCGCCGGCAGCGCCATGCGCAGGCCGGGTCAAAGGACGCTGCCGAGCTCGTCTGCTTTTTGCGACATAAATATGGCTTTCTGATTAAATGCGGCAGCCTAAAATGCTTTGCGTGCCGTCTTTTTGATGGCCTTGTGGGCCCTTGGGCGCCGGCCTTCTGCCGCCTGGATCTCGAAGGGCGCACAGGCGCTGCGTGGCAAATGCTATTTTCAGCACGCATCCTGCACCAACCATGCAGGGTATGCGGCGTGGTCACTCCTACAACAATACAGCCAGTGATGGATCAGATCCTGTCACGACAAGGAGTCGGGCGTTTGAGCGGTTTTCCCCTGACGATCCCTAGTTTGCGCGATGAATGGCAGCAGCTGCAGCAAGGCGGCCTCTACTGGCTGAATGCTGAGCAGCGCGACACGGCGGTGCAGCTGTGCAGCCAGGTGCTGGCCGGGCTTGGCCACGCGCAGCGGGTGATCTTGCTGGATACAGCGGCGCACCCAGAGCGCCTGCTGGAGCGCCTGCCGACTGACGCCGGCCCCGCTGAAGTCTGGCCGGTGCAGATCATCGGACGTGATCTGCGCGCGGCCCTGCAGGCCCTGACGCGCGATCTGCAGCGGCGTGGCCGGCCGCATGGGCAACTGCTGGTGCTGGTGATCCCGACCGAGGCATTCGATGCCTTCCATGACGCTTCCCTGCAGCGCTGGTGCCGTGAAACCCGCAGCTGGTTGCAGGCCCGTGACTGCACCTTGCTGGTACTGGGCTATGGCGCCGCGCACCGTTTGAGTGGCCGTCTGCTGGCCTGCAGTGCGGACCTGGACGGGCTGGTGCAGCTGTACCGGGCGCGCGGCAGTCTGCAGTACCTGCTGCACTTCTGGCGCCATTCAGGTGGCGTGCATGCCCGCAATGAGGTGGCTTTGGGTGAGGAGCAGGGGCAGCTGTGTGCCCGCGCTGAGTCGGTCCTGCCGGCTGATCCTGCCGCCGAGGATCTGCAGCGCTGTCTGGCACTGCGCGCGGTGCTGGAGGGGGCGCCGCCGCTCTCCGAGCACTGGCAGCTGTTCGATGAGCCGGCGGAGCTACTGGCGGTTGCGCAGCAGTCCAGCGCCGCCAGTGTGATCCTGGCCATCGACAGCAACGACGCCGTCGCCACCCTGGCCGAGCAGCTCTATCAATTGCGTCGCCTGCGCGGTCATGCGCTGAAGATTGTGGTGCGCGAGTTGTCACCGTGCCTGCGCTATCTGGATGAACAGCTGCTGCTGAGCTGCGGGGCATCGCTGATCGTGCCGTGCGGCACCGTGCTGGCGCGCTTTCTGACCCTGCTCGACAGCCTGCAGGGCCAGGTGTGGAATCGCACCTTGCCGGATGATTTCGCGCAGGCTTTGCGGCAGCTGCAACCGCCCAGCGTGCGCGGTCTGCTGGCGGTCGAGGACTTCTGCCGCACCGTGGATCACTTGCTGGAGCAGGCGCGGCTGGCCGAGGTCAGCCACCTGCTGGTGCGTCTGCAGCCGGTACCGGGGCTGGAGCCGGCCCAGCTCATCGGCCAGTGCCGTTTGCGCCGCTATGGCGATCTGGCCTGTGTGGCGGATGGGTCTGTTTATCTGTTCCTGTTTGCCTGCCGCCCCGGCATGCTTGAAAGTGCGCTGGACAATATCTTTCGCCTGGCCTGGCGGGAGTTGTTTGTGGCGCATGCCTTGCTGGAAGACAGTCGCACGATCCGCCGTGATGCCCAGCCGCTGCCCCAGGTACTGGCCCCGCACCCAGCGCCTGCGTCTGCTCAGGCACTGGCTCAGGCACTACGGCCCGCGCCGATGCGGGTGACATTGCACGGCGGGGAGGACAGGACATGAGTCACACCCAGGCGCTGTACCTGCTGCTCAGTGGCGCGGCGCTGGGCCTGCTGGCCGGGTTACTGCTTCCAGCCCTGCTGCGCGGCCTGTGGGCGCTGCTGGCGCGCGTATGGCCCTCACGCCACCTGCGTTTCTACCCGCGCCAGCGGCGTCGGGGAGGCCGGGCATGATCGCGCCGGGTACAACCGGCCACTGGTCGGGGCTAGGGCACTGGAACCTGTATTTTCTCGCCAAGCTGCTGCTCGCCTGGCAGGGCAGCCTGTCGCTGCAGGTGCTGCCCAACCTGCTGCTGGCCGCCGTCCTGCTGCTGCCGCTGGGGCTCTGGCTGGCCCGCCTGCGCCTGCTGCTGGCCGTGCCGGCGGCGCTGGCGCTGCTGTACCAGGAAAGCCCGTTGCCGCCGGTGGAGCGGCTGACCGCGCTTTCGGGGCTGCTGGATTTCTCCCCCGAGTACCTGCTGGAACTGGCGGGGCGGTTCTTTAGCGTGCGTGAGGCGGGGGCGGTGGCCCTGTGTCTGCTCGCCTACTACCTGCTGTCGCCCTGGCTGCGGCTGAGCAGCCTGTCGCTGGGTGGCCTGCTCTGGCTGGCGCTGCTGCAGGTGCCGCTGCCAGCCTTTTGGCCGTTGCTGCAGAGTGAGACCGTGCAGGCCGCCTCAACGCCAGCTGCGGGCAGCACAGCCGCCCCGGCCGAGGCCGATCTTGATCAGTGGCTGGTCGAGTTCCACGCCCGTGAGGCGCAGCGCCGGGTCAGCTTCCCGGCGGCAAGCGGCACACCGCCCTTTGATCTGCTGGTGCTCAATATCTGCTCGCTGGCCTGGAGCGATCTGCGCCAGGTTGGCCTTGTGCAGCACCCTCTGCTGCAGGACATGGATATCCTGTTCGAGCAGTTCAACTCGGCCACTTCCTACAGCGGCCCGGCCGCGATCCGGCTGCTGCGCGCCAGCTGCGGCCAGCCGGCGCATAGCCAGCTGTACCAGGCTGCCGATGCGCAGTGCCAGCTGTTCGACAACCTGGCCCAGCTCGGCTTTAGCAAGCACCTGGCGCTCAATCACAACGGGCGTTTCGAGGGCTTTGGCGACATGCTGCGTGCCCATGGCAACCTGCCGGCGGCGCAGTCCAGCGAGGGGCTGCGCCGCGCCTGGGTGGCCTTTGATGGCACGCCGATCTGGAGCGATGGCGAGGTGCTGGAGCGCTGGTGGCAGCAGCGTAGCGCACAAGATCCGGCGCCCGCGGCGCTGTTCTACAACACCATCACCCTGCACGACGGCAATCGCGTGATTGAAGTGGATGGCGGGACGCGCTCAGCCACCTATGCCGAGCGGGCGACCCGTTTGATGGATGATTTGCAGGCGTTTCTCACGGCTCTGGAGCGCAGCGGCCGGCCGGTGGTGGTGGTGCTGGTGCCCGAGCATGGTGCGGCGCTGCGTGGCGATGCGCTGCAGATTGCCGGTCTGCGCGAGTACCCCTCGCGCTCGATTACCCATGTACCGGTCGGCCTGCGCCTGATCAACCTGCCGCTGGACGAGACAGCGCCGCAGCGGGTCAGTACGCCGAGCAGCTATCTGGCGGTGGCGGAGATCATCGCCCGTCTGCTGGCCGGTATCCCGGCGGGGCAGAGCGCCCTCTCGCCCGCCGCGCTGGTGCGTGATCTGCCGGTCAGCGAGTGGGTGGCGGAAAGCGAGGGCGGGGTGGTGGTCGCACCGGCCGGGATCGATTACCTGCGGGTGCGCGAGGGCGGTGCCTGGCGGCGCTATCCTGTGCCCCTCGATGCCGGGGGACAGGATGGCCGCTGATGATCTGGACGGCGTGCGCCGGGCGCTGGGCCTGAGCGAACTGCCTTACCTCGACCTGGCTGCCCAGCGCGTGCTGGCCCAGCTGCCGCAGCGCTGGCCGTGGCTGCCGATGGCGCTGCCCACGGCAAAGACGCCACCCAGCCGCTCGCCGGGAACCGGGCCCTGCCTGCTGGCGCTGCAGGGGCTGCGTGGTGGTGTCGGGGTCAGTGCGCTGGTTGCAGGTCTGGCGGTGGCATTGCAGGCGCTGGGGCAGCGGGTGCTGATCCTTGAGCTGGACCCCGCCGGGTTGCTGCGTCACTACGCGGCCCTGCCGGCCGGTCCGCTGGAGGGCTGGGCGAATGCCGAGCAGGCCGGCGGCGACTGGCATGCCTGCGCCTGGCACATCCAGCCCCAGGTGTATCTGCTGCCTTACGGCACGCTGGAGCCTTTGGCGCGCCTGCAGCTGGAGCAGTCGCTGGCGGGGCGCGGCGATCTCTGGACCGCGCGTCTTCGTAGCCTGCAGCCCAATATCGACTGGGTGCTGTGCGATCTGCCCCAGCACTGGCCCGCGCATGTCGGCAGCCTGAGGGCAGATCTGTACCTGCGGGTCATCGAGGCCGATCCTGCCTGCCATCTGCGCCTGCAGGAGGGGCTGCCGGCCGAGCAGTGGCTGCTGGTCAATCGTTTTGATCCCACCCGGCGCCTGGCGCAGGATCTCTGGCGGCTCTGGCAATCGAGCCTGCAGGCCTGTCTGGTGCCGCAGTGCCTGCATGAAGATGAGGCGGTGCGCGAAGCGCTGGCCAACCAGCAGCTGCCCGGTATCCACGCCCCGAACAGCCTGTTCGCCGAGGATCTGCACGGCCTAGCTACCTGGTGCCTGGCCCGTGCCGCCCGCGCGCGCCACGCGGCAACGCCAGAGGTGCCGGCATGAGTTTGCGTCTGCCGGGCCGCTTCCCCTGGTATTACCGCACCCTGCGTCAGCAGCAGGGCGCCTCGGTGCCGGTTGCGCTACTGGGGGCCGTACTGGGGTTGCTGGCGGCGCTGCTGCTGCGTCTGGAGGCCCCCGCCTGGCAGGCGCTGCTGGCGCGCTATCGCCAGCGGTTTGCCGCCGAGCCTGAACTGCGCGCGCACCACAGCGTGCGCCATGCCTTGCAGCTGCTCTGGCTGCTGCTGGTGCGCGAGCAGGGTGCGCCGCGGCGGATCCTGCTGCGCCGCTGGACCGAAGAGGTTGCCGCGGAGTCGGCGGAGCGGCCCCTGCGCCGTGCTATGCCCTGGCAGCGGGCCGAGCGGGCGATCGCCCGCCTGCCCCAGCGCGTGCGTCAGTTGCTGCTGGTTAGTCTGGGTAGCCTCACGGCGCTGCTGGCCTGGCTGTGCATCACCACGCCCTTCGGCGTGCAGGCCCAGCTGCTGTTTGTGGGCCTGCTCTGGGCGTTGGCCCTGCTGATCCGCCGTCAGCCGGGGCGTTTTGCCGTGCTGCTGCTGATCCTGCTGTCGGTGGTGGCCTCCTGCCGCTACCTGTGGTGGCGCTACACCGCCACACTGAACTGGGAGACGCCGCTGGATTTGACCTGCGGGCTGATCCTGCTGGCCGCCGAGACCTATGCCTGGCTGGTGCTGATGCTCGGCTACCTGCAGACCAGCTGGCCGCTGGGCCGCAAACCAGCGCCGCTGCCGGCCGATCGGGCGCAGTGGCCGACCGTCGATCTGCTGATCCCCACCTATAACGAAGACCTGAGCGTGGTGCGCAACACCGTGTATGCGGCGCTGGGCCTCGACTGGCCGGCCGACAAGCTGCGCATCCATCTGCTCGATGATGGGCGGCGCGAGACCTTCCGCGCCTTCGCTGCTGAGGTCGGCATCGATTATCTGATCCGCCCGGACAACAGGCACGCCAAGGCCGGCAACCTCAATCACGCGCTGACGCAGATCGACGGCGAACTGGTGGCGATCTTCGACTGCGACCATGTGCCGGTGCGCGCCTTCCTGCAGTTCACCGTCGGCTGGTTCCTCAGGGACCCGAAGCTGGCACTGGTGCAGACCCCGCACCACTTCTTCTCCCCCGACCCCTTCGAGCGCAACCTTGGCACCTTCCGCCGCCGGCCCAACGAGGGCGAGCTGTTCTACGGCCTGGTGCAGGAGGGTAACGACCTGTGGAACGCAGCGTTCTTCTGCGGCTCCTGCGCGGTGCTGCGCCGCGCCGCCATCGACTCGATCGGCGGCTTCGCCGTGGAGACGGTCACCGAGGACGCCCACACCGCGCTGCGCCTGCACCGTCAGGGCTGGAACTCCGCCTACCTGCGCATCCCGCTGGCCGCGGGGCTGGCCACCGAGAGCCTGTCGGCGCACATCGGCCAGCGCATCCGCTGGGCGCGCGGCATGGTGCAGATCTTCCGTACCGACAACCCGTTCCTCGGGCGCGGACTGAGCTTCTTCCAGCGCATCTGCTATGCCAACGCCATGCTGAGCTTTCTCGCCGGCCTGCCGCGGCTGATCTTCCTCACCGCGCCGCTGGCCTTCCTGCTGCTGCATGCCTACATCATCTACGCGCCCCCGCTGATGATCCTGATCCATGTGCTGCCGCACATGGCCCATGCCAGCCTCGCCAACTCGCGGATGCAGGGCGCGTTTCGCCACAGTTTCTGGGGCGAGGTCTACGAAACGGTGCTGGCCTGGTACATCACCTGGCCGACCACCATGGCGCTAATCGACCCCGGCAAGGGCAAGTTCAATGTCACCGCCAAGGGCGGGCTGATGGAGGATGATCAGTTCGACTGGCGCATCGCCCGGCCCTACCTGCTCCTGGCGGCCCTGAATGTGCTGGGGCTGGGCTTTGCTGTCTGGCGTCTGCGTTACGGGCCGGTCGAGGAGGCCGGCACGGTGCTGATCAGCCTGCTGTGGGTGTTTTATAACCTCTTGATCATCGGCGGCGCCCTGGCGGTGGCTGCGGAAGTGCGCCAGGTGCGGCAGAACCACCGGGTCGCCACCGACTTGCCGGCGGCGCTGCGTCTGCCCGATGGCCATCTGCTGCAGGCCCGGCTGGTGGACTATTCCAGTGGCGGCGCCGGGCTGGCGCTGACCGAGGCACGCTCGCTGGCCACCGGCAGTGCGGTCTGGCTGCTGCTGCGCCGCGGCAATCGCGAGTTCGCCTTCCCGGCGCAGGTCAGCCGCTGTACCGCGCAGCACCTGGGGCTGAATTTTGCCGAGCTGGACCTGCAGCAGCAGATCGATCTGGTGCAATGCACCTTTGCCCGCGCCGATGCCTGGCTGAACTGGGGCGAGGAGCATGCGGCGGAGCGACCACTGCGCAGCCTCTTCGAGGTGCTGGCGCTGGGCATTCAGGGCTATCTGCGTCTGATGGAGCACCTGCCGGCGCCGCTGCGCGCGCTGTATCGTGGTGTGCAAGCGCTGTTTCGCGGGCTGGGCAGTCTGCTGCCCCGTCCGCTTCCTTCGACCCCTTCGCGAGCGGTGACCGAGCGATGATGCGAATTTTCATGCCCTGGATGGCCGCCATCGGTCTGTTGCTGGGCAGCCTGCCAGCGGTGCTGGCCATTCCGCTGCCTGAGGGGACGGTTGTGCCGGCTCCGGCGGTGCTGGAGCCGCCGCCGGCCCCGATCTGGAGCCGCGAATACAGCCTGGCCGACATGGGCCGCGCCGGCGATGTACTGCTGCTGGGCATCCGCAACAGCGTGCAGCTGGAGCTGCCGCTGCGCCGTGACCGGGTGGTGACCGCCGCGACCCTGAACCTCGAATACCATCCCTCACCGGCCCTGCTGGCGGCGCTGTCGCACCTGCGCGTCTACCTCAATGACCGCCTGATGGGCGTGCTGCCGGCGGTCGGCGAGGAGCCGCTGGCGCTCGGGCAGCCGCTGCGCCGCCAGGTGGCGCTGGATGCGCGGCTGTTCGGTGACTTCAATCGCCTGCGCGTGGAGTTTGTCGGGCATTACCGGGAAATTTGCGAAGATCCGGCCAACTCGGCGCTCTGGCTGAGTATCGGGCAGGGCAGCACCCTGCAGCTGATCGAGCAGGCGCTGCCGGCCACGCAGGATCTGGCGCATTTCCCGGCGCCGCTCTTTGATGCGCGTGACAACCGCGCGCTGGAGCTGCCGATGCTGTTCGCCGCCGACGTGCCGCTGGCCGAGCGGCAGGCGGCGGCGATCCTCGCCTCCTACTTCGGCAGCCTGAGCGACTGGCGCGGCGCGCGCTTTCCGGTGCTGCTGGATCGCCTGCCGGAGGTCGCGTTGGACCGGCCGCCCCAGCATGCGGTGGTGTTTGCCACCAATGCGCGTCGTCCGGCCCTGCTGGCCGATCGCCAGCGCTTCCCGGATGTGAGCGGGCCGGTGATCGAGCGGGTGGCGCACCCGGAGAGTCCCTATGCCAGCCTGCTGCTGATCCGCGGGCGCGACAGTGCGGATCTGCAGCGCGCGGTCACGGCGCTGGCGCTGGGCACGCCGCTGCTGCGCGGCGCACGGGTCGAGGTGGGCGAGCTGCCGGCGCTGCCGGTTCGCCGGCCGTATGATGCGCCGAACTGGGCGCCGGTCGATCGTCCGGTGCGCCTGGGCGAGCTGATCGATTACCCGCAGCAGCTGCAGGTCAGCGGCCTGCTACCACCGCCAGTTACGCTGGACATCACCCTGCCGCCGGATCTGTTCGTCTGGCGCAATCAGGGCATTCCGCTGAGCACCCGGTACCGCTTCACCGCCAATGAGCGCGGTGACGAGTCGCGGCTGACCGTGCGGATCAATGAGCAGTTCATCGACAGCCTGCCGCTGCGCAGCCGCGAGCAGCGCGGGGCGCTGGATGAGCTGCGTCTGGGGCTGAGCGACCGCCAGGGCAGCGGGGAGAACGAGCGCCTGTCGATCCCCTCGCTCAAGGTCGGTGCCAGCAACCGCCTGAGCTTTGAGTTCAGCTTTGCCGCCAGCGTCGGCAGCAGCCAGCAGGATCGCTGCCAGACGGTCTTGCCGGCCAGTGTCTATGGCGCGATCGATGAGGATTCCAGCATTGATCTCTCCGGCTACCACCATTACATGGCGATGCCCGATCTGGCCGCATTTGCCGGCAGTGCCTACCCGTTCAGTCGCATGGCCGATCTGAGCGCTACCCGCATGCTGGTGCCGGCCGAGCAGGGCGAGGCGTCGCTGACCAGTTTGCTGGAAGTGTTCGGTCATCTGGGTGCGCGGATCGGTTATCCGGCGTTTGCCGTGCAGCTGTTCGACGACTGGGCGGTGGCCAGTGCTGAACCGGCGGATCTGCTGATCCTCGGGCAGTGGCCGGCGGCCCTGCAGGCGGCGGGTGTGCTGCCGCTGCAAAAGGGCCTGGCCGATCACCTGCTGGCCGGTGCTCCGCCGCGCACGCCACTCAGTGAGCCGCAGACGGTGGCTAGTACCGCAGTGACCCTGAGCGCCGCGGCGCCGCTGGCCGCGGTGGTCGGGCTGCAGTCGCCGCTTTACCCGCAGCACAGCCTGGTGGCCCTGCTGGCGGACAGTGACGCCGAGCACCATTTGCTGCAGGAGGCGCTGGCCGACCCGGCCCGGCGCGCTGAGATCCGTGGTTCGCTGGCGCTGATCCGCAGCAGCGGGGTGGTCAGCCAGACGGTCGGTGAGCCCTATTACGTCGGTGAGCTGCCCTGGTGGTGGCTGCTGTGGTTCCACCTCGCCGCGCAGCCGTTGTGGCTGGCCGGGGTAGCGGTGCTGGTGGTGCTGCTTGGCAGCTTCCTGATCTGGCGTCTGCTGCGGGGCGTGGCCCGGCGGCGACTGGAGGAGCGCTGATTCATGCGCAGACTGTGGCTGATGATCTTGACCCTGCTCACCCTGGCGCAGGCGGAGGCGGCGAGCTGCCGCTGGCCGGCCTGGAGCCAGGTGCAGACCCACCTGCTCAGTGAAGACGGGCGGATGATCGATCCATCCTCACCGCGCCAGATCACCACCTCCGAGGGGCAGTCCTACGGGCTGTTCTTCGCGCTGGTGGCCAACGATCCGGCGAGCTTCGCTCGTGTGCTGAGCTGGACGCAGAACAACCTAGCCGAGGGCGACCTGACCCGCCGCCTGCCCGCCTGGCTGTGGGGGCGCGCAGATAGCGGTCGCTGGCAGGTGCTGGACGCCAACAATGCCAGCGACTCCGATCTGTGGATCGCCTACAGCCTGCTGGAGGCCGGGCGTCTCTGGCGGCGGGAGGACTACCGCCGCCTCGGTCTTGAGCTGCTCTGGCGCAGCGCCGCGCAGACCCTGCGGGTGCTGCCGGGGCTGGGGCTGATGCTGCTGCCGGGGGATATCGGCTTTGAATCGGCGCAGGGCTGGCGACTGAATCCCAGCTATCTGCCGCCGCAGCTGCTGGCCCGTTTTGCCGAGGAGAGCCGCATCTGGGCGGAGTTGGAGGCCAATACCTATCAGCTGCTGCGCCGCAGCGCCCCGCGCGGTCTGGCCCCGGACTGGTTGCTCTGGCAAAGGAGCGGGCAGCCGGCGGCCGATCCCGAATACGGCCACGAGGGCGATTACGATGCGATCCGCGTCTACCTGTGGCTGGGCATGCTGGCAACGGATGCCCCGGAGCGCGCCGCGCTGCTGGCTCATGTCGCGCCGATGGCCCGCCTCACCGCCCAGCGCGGTGCGCCGCCTGGGCGGATCGACGCCGCCACCGGGCAGGCGCAAGGGCAGGGGCCGGCCGGCTTCTCCGCCGCATTGCTGCCGCTCTTGGCCGCTCAGGCACCCGCCGCGCTGAGCGTGCAGCGTCAGCGCCTGGCGCAGCACGCGCCGGAGCCGACGGCCTATTACGGGCAGATGCTGCGCCTGTTCGGTGAGGGCTGGGATCAGGGCTGGTACCGCTTCGATGCCCGGGGCCGGCTGCTGCCTGCCTGGCAGGAGGGATCATGCCCCGACTGAGAACCCTGCTGTGCGGCATGGCGCTCTACCCGGTCCTGACGCTGGCCCAGACCCCGCCGGCGAGCGCCCAGGCCGATCCACAAGCCTGGCTGCTCGGGCAGATACGTCTGGCCGAGTCGCTGGGCCGTGATGATCTTCTGGACAGCGCGCTGGCGCGGCTGCAGCAGTTCGACCCGCAGCATCCCGAGGTCATGGCTGCCCGACTGCGCCAGGCGCTGCGTCAGGATCAGCCCGAGACCGCCGCGCAGTGGCTGGAGCAGCTGGAGCAAAGCGCACCCGGCTCGCCACTCTGGCAGTCCGCCCGGCTGCAGCTGCAACTGGCCAGCGAGGCCGGGCGCGCGCAGCTGATGGCGATCCGCCAGCAGGCCGAGGAGGACCCGGCACAGGCGCTGGCGGCGCTGGAGGCGCTGTTTACCGGTCACTGGCCGGGTATCGAGCTGGCGCTGGAGTACTGGCGGCTGCGCGATCGGCTGGACGGGCAACGCCCCGCCGTGCTGGCGGGGCTGCAGGCGCTGGTCGCCGAGTATCCGCAGCAGCCGACCCTGCGGCTGCGGCTGGCCGATCTGCTGTTTGCCGAAGGCCGCGAGCGTGAGGCGCTGGATCAGCTGCAGGCGCTGGCCGAGCATCCCCAGGCCCGGCTGGCGGCGGCCGAGCGCGAGTTCCAATACCTGCAGGAGCAGTCGCTGAGCGCCGCAGCCGGGCTGCGCTGGGGGACATTCATGCACCGCTACCCGGACTCGCCCCTCAAGGAAGAGGCGCGTCAGGAGCAGGAGCGGGTCCGCCAGCGGCTGGCAGATCCGGCCTGGCAGGCGCTGCTGCGCGGCGAAGCGCTGCTGGAGCAGGACAACCCCGAGGCGGCCCTGGCCGCGTTGCAGCCGGCCGTCCGCCGGCTACCGCGCGAGGCGGCGGTGCAGGGTGCGCTGGGGCTGGCGCTGATGCGCGTGGGGCGTCATGAGGAGGCGCAGCGGGCCTTTGCCGTGGCGCGCCAGAGCGAGCAGAACCTCGACCGGCTCAGCCGCTGGTATTCGCTGCAGGAGGTGGCCCGTTACTGGGGCTTGATCGGACAGGCCGAGCAGCAACTGGCTCAGCAGGCGTTGGAGCCGGCGCGCCGGTTGTATGCCAAGGCGCGCGCGTTGCAGCCGCAGGAGAGCGCCGCTTGGGTCGGGCAGGCCAATGTACTGATCCTGCAGCAGGACTACCCGGGGGCCGAGCGCCTGCTGCGTCAGGCCCGCAGCCTGGCGCCTGAGGATGGCGATGTGCTGCGCGGCTGGTTGCGTCTGTATCAGGCGCAGTCCCCCGAGCGGGCGCTGGCCTTCCTCGAGGGGCTGCCCGAACGGCTGCGCCAGCCCTTTGCGGACGCCCTGCGCGACCTGCGGGTCGAGGTGCTGCTCAAGGAGGCTGATGCCCTGCAGGCGCGGGGCGAGACGGCCGCCGAGGTGCAGGTGCTGAGCCGCGCCCGGGCGCTGAAGCCGGACAATCCCTGGCTGACCTATCGCCTGAGCGACCGCCTGCTGGCGCTGGGGCGCGGGGCCGAGGCGGAGCCGCTGTTTGCCGATCTGCTGCAGCGGCAGGGGCAGCTGCCGGCGGCGCGCTATGCCCATGCCCTGTACCTGTCGGCGCAGACCCGTGACGATGAGGCGCGGGCCAGTCTGCAGCAGATTCCCCGCACGGCGTGGAGCGCCGACATGCAGGCGCTCGATGAGCGGCTGGCCGAGCGCCAGCTGCTGACCCGGGCTGGCGCCTTGCTGGACCGTTTCGAGCAGCAACTGGCGGCCGGGCAGCGTCAGCAGGCGCGCCAGGCGCTGGACGCCTTGCCGGAGTTGCCGGCAACCGCCGTGGCGCTGCGCCGGCGCAGTGCCGAGGCCTGGCTGGCGCTCGGGGAGGCGGACAAGGCCTTGCCGCTGATCGAGTCACTGCAAAGTGAAGAAGGCGAGCCGCAGCTATGGCGCGATGCCGCGCGTCTCAAGGCGGACAAGGCCCCGCAGC
Organism: Pseudomonas eutrophicaquae; assembly: GCF_023544715.1. Taxonomy (GTDB): domain Bacteria; phylum Pseudomonadota; class Gammaproteobacteria; order Pseudomonadales; family Pseudomonadaceae; genus Geopseudomonas. The sequence goes on from NZ_JAMJEZ010000010.1 coordinate 50,026, forward strand.
AGGCGCTGGACCTCTACGCCCGCGGTCTGCAGGACGCCGGTGTGCTGCCGGCAGCATCCGCCGAGCGCCTCCGCGATGACCGCGCGCTGACCCGCGCCACCCGGCCCGAGGCCGAGGACGACTGGCTGCGCAGCAGCCTGCGCGCCGAGGCGGCGGCGCTCTATCAGCGGCAGAATCCGACCCTGCGCCTGCAGCAGGAATATGCCTGGCGCACCGATGAGGTCACCGGCGGTATCTCGGATCTGCAGCAGGATCTGCGTCTGCTGCAACTGGAGTGGCCGCTGAGCGGCGGGCGCGCCTTCCTGCGCGCCGAGGACATCGTGCTGGATGCCGGGCGTTTTGCCGCCGAGGCTGACGGCCTGCACCGTGAGCTGTTCGGCACCTGTGCGCTGCCGGGGCTGCCCGGCTGCCCGATCACCCGTGAGCAGGCGCGCGGCACGACGCTGGCGCTCGGTTGGAGCGATGCGCGCTGGTCGGTCGATCTGGGGCGCAGTCCGCAGGGCTTTGCCCTCGGCAACTGGCTCGGCGGGGTGAGTCGCTCCGGGGACTGGGGCACGCTGGGCTGGACCCTGACCACCTCGCGCCGGCCGCTGGCCAACTCGCTGCTCTCCTACGCCGGCGCCCGCGATCCACGTACCGGTATCCGCTGGGGCGCGGTGACCGCGACCGGCATGACGCTGGGGCTCAGTTACGATCAGGGCGGTGATCACGGCTTCTGGGCCAACATCGGCCAGCACTGGCTAGAGGGCGAGCAGGTGGCCGACAACCGCCGTACCCGGCTCATGGCCGGGTATTACTATCGGCTCAACGAGCAGGTCAACCAGCGCCTGCGTCTCGGGCTGACCGCCATGCACTGGCGTTATGAGCGCGACCTGGGCGGCTATACCCTCGGGCAGGGCGGCTACTACAGCCCGCAGCGTTACAACTCCCTCAGCCTGTCGCTCAGTCAGGCCTGGCGCAGTGCCAACTGGTCAGTGCAGCTGGACGGCGCGCTGGGCGCCTCGTGGTCGCGCAGCGCCGCCAGTCGTGACTATCCGCTGCGCGGCCTGATCGATGGCCTGCTGCTGGCACCGCCCGCCGCCGACTTCGACCTCAACCCGGGGGAGAGTGGCCGCGCCTGGTCCTACCGCTTCACCACCTTGCTGGAGCGGCGCCTGAGCGATCACTGGCTGCTCGGCGGCAGCTTCAACTGGCAGCAGAGCGAGGACTACGCCCCCAGCTACCTGCAGTTGCAGCTGCGCTATCTGTTCGAGCCCTGGCAAGGGGCGCTGCCGCTGGGCGCCGAACTGCTGACCCCCTACAGCGAGTTCCGCTGAGCGCGACAGGCGTAAAATCTGCTAACAATGGCTGGCCGATGGCCCGGCAGCGCTGGGCCATAATCGGCGCATTCACAAGGGGATTACCATGCACAGCACCGCCAGCACCGCGCCGGAAGGCGAAAAGATCCTGATCGTCGATGACGATGTCCGCCTGCGTCGTCTGCTTGAGCGCTTTCTCGACGAGGAAGGCTACCGGGTGCGCACGGTGGAGAACGTCGAGCAGATGGACCGCCTGCTGGCCCGCGAGCTGTTCAATCTGGTGGTGCTGGACCTGATGATGCCCGGCGAGGACGGCCTGTCGGCCTGCCAGCGCCTGCGCGAGGGCAATAATCAGGTGCCGATCATCATGCTGACCGCCAAGGGCGATGAGCACAGCCGCATTCAGGGCCTTGAGGTCGGTGCCGACGATTACCTGGCCAAGCCCTTCAACCCGCGTGAGCTCTTGGCGCGGATCAAGGCGGTGCTGCGCCGCCAGCAACCGGTGGTGCCGGGGGCGCCGGGCAGCGAGGAGGAAACGGTCACCTTCGGCGATTACGAGCTGAATTTGGGTACCCGCGAGCTCAAGCGCGGCGGCGAGGTACACATGCTGACCACCGGCGAGTTCGCCGTGCTCAAGGCGCTGGTCCAGCACGCCCGCGAGCCGCTGACCCGTGACAAGCTGATGAGCTTGGCGCGCGGACGCGAGTGGGATGCGCTGGAGCGCTCGATCGATGTGCAGATCTCCCGCCTGCGCCGGCTGATCGAGCCGGACCCGTCCAAGCCGCGCTACATCCAGACGGTATGGGGCGTCGGCTATGTGTTCGTCCCGGATGGCAGTGCCCGCAAGTGAAGACCCCGGCCTGGTTCCCGCAGAGCGTGTTCGCCCGCACGCTCTGGCTGGTGTTGATGGTGGTGCTGTTCTCCAAGGTGCTGACCCTGGTCTACCTGCTGATGAACGAGGACATGCTGGTCGATCGACAGTACAGCCACGGCACCGCCCTGACCCTGCGCGCCTACTGGGCGGCGCCGCCGGAGTCGCGCCCGGCGATTGCCCAGGCCACCGGCCTGCGTCAGCTGGGGGCCGAGCAGGTGCCGGCGGGTGAGCATCACTGGCCCTACACTGAAGTTTTCGAGGCGCAGATGCGTCAGGAGCTCGGCGAGGATACTGAGCTGCGCATGCGCGCCGCCCGCACGCCGCGCCTCTGGGTGCTGGCGCCCGCGCTCGGCCCGGACTGGGTCGAGGTGCCGCTGTATCCCAACCCCCTCAAGGTGCAGCGCATCGGCAGTGTGCTGGGCTGGTTCCTGGCCATCGGCCTGCTGTCGACTGCGGCGGCGTGGATCTTCGTGCGGCTGCTGAGCCTGCCGCTCAAGCGGCTGGTGTTTGCCGCCCGGCAGATCGGGCGCGGGCGCAGCGTGCGGCTGCCGGTCGGTGATACGCCGAGCGAAATGGCCGAGCTGTACCGCGCCTTCAACCAGATGGCCGAGGATGTCGAACAGGCCGCCCGTGAGCGCGAGCTGATGCTGGCCGGGGTTTCCCACGATCTGCGTACCCCACTGACCCGCCTGCGCCTGTCGCTGGAGCTGCTGGACAGCGACAACGAGCTGACCGAGGACATGGTCCGCGACATCGAGGACATGGACGCGATTCTCGACCAGTTCCTGGCCTTTATCCGCGACGGGCGCGACGAGCCGCTGGAAACCCTCGACCTCAATGAGCTGGTCCGCGAAGTGGCCGCGCCGCTCAATCAGAGCGAAGAGCGGGTGCGGCTGTGCCTGGAAGCGCTGCCGGCGATTCCGCTGCGCCGGGTGTCGTTCAAGCGCCTGTTGGCCAACCTGATGGAGAACGCCCTGCGCCACGGTGGCAGTGGCGTGGAGGTCAGTTCCAGCCTTTGCGGCGGCACGGCCTCGCCCTATGTGGTGCTGAGCGTGCTGGATCGCGGGCCGGGCATTGATCCGGCCGATCTGGAAAACATCTTCAACCCGTTCATCCGCGCTGATCGGGCGCGCAGCAGCAAGGGCACTGGCCTTGGGCTGGCGATCGTCAAGCGCATCGCCGCCCAGCATGGCGGTAGCGTCGAGCTGCGCAACCGCGCCGGTGGTGGCGTGGAGGCGCGGGTGCGTCTGCCGCTGGGCCTGCTGCTGCCGCGCGAGGCGACATGACCCGCCGCCTCAGCCCCGGCCTTTGGTACGGGTCTGGTGCGGGCGGGCGTGTTCTTCGATGTGCTGGATGATGATGTCGGCGACATCCTGCCCGGTGGTGGTCTCGATGCCCTCAAGGCCGGGGGAGGAGTTGACCTCCATCACCAGCGGGCCGTGATTGGAGCGCAGGATATCGACCCCGGCAACGCCCAGCCCCATCGCCTTGGCGGCGCGCAGCGCGGTCATGCGCTCCTCGGGGGTGATCTTGATCAGGCTGGCACTGCCTCCGCGGTGCAGGTTGGAGCGGAACTCGCCGGGCTTGGCCTGGCGCTTCATCGAGGCGATCACCTTGTTGCCGACCACAAAGCAGCGGATGTCGGCGCCGCCAGCCTCCTTGATGTATTCCTGAACCATGATGTTCTGCTTGAGGCCCATGAATGCCTCGATCACCGACTCGGCAGCCTTGTGTGTCTCGCAGAGCACCACGCCGATGCCCTGGGTGCCCTCCAGCACCTTGATCACCAGCGGCGCGCCGCCGACCATGTCGATCAGGTCGGGGATGTCGTCCGGCGAGTGGGCGAAGCCGGTCACCGGCAGGCCGATGCCCTTGCGCGACAAGAGCTGCAGCGAGCGCAGCTTGTCCCGCGAGCGGCTGATCGCCACCGACTCGTTGAGCGGGAACACGCCCATCATCTCGAACTGGCGCAGCACCGCGCAGCCGTAGAAGGTCACCGAGGCGCCGATGCGCGGGATCACCGCGTCGAAGCCCTCCAGCGCCTGGCCACGGTAGTGGATCTGCGGCTTGTGGCTGGCGATGTTCATGTAGGCGCGCAGGGTGTCGATCACCTGCATCTCGTGCCCGCGGGCGCGACCCGCCTCGACCAGGCGGCGGGTGGAATACAGGCGCGGGTTGCGCGACAGCACGGCGATCTTCATCGGACACCTGAGGGGGTTGTGGGCGCAGGCAGCTGGGGCCGGCCCTGGAGGTAGGAGAGGGAGGGATCGACCTGCAGATGACCGTCGATCAGGGCACGGGCGCCGATCAGGGCCCGGTAGCGCATCTCGCGGCGGCAGGTCAGGCTGATTTCCACCGGCCAGCAGCGCGGGCCGAGCACCATCGGGGTGCAAATTACGTAGCGGCGTTGCAGCTGTCCAGTGGCGCTGCGGATGTCGCGAAGGCCCACCAGCGGTGCCTCGCAGGTCTGCGTCCTTGGCCGGCGACGGCTGCCGGTGTAGGCGGTGAAGCGCAGCCAGGCCTGCCCCTCGCGCTCGAAGGGCTGGAAGTCGCTGGCATGCAGCGTCGCCGTGTGGGCGCCGGTATCGATCTTGGCGCGCAGCGCGGTGATGCCCAGCGCTGGCAGGGCGATCCATTCGATGAGGCCGACCAGGGCCGGTTGGGCGAAACGCTGCACGTCAGAAGTTCCGAAAAAGCGGGCGCATCCGCTGGCTGCCCGGTATGCCAGCATAATATGACACGCATTCGATGGCCGGTACGCCGGGGTATCGGCCCACCACACAGGACGCAGAACAGGCATGGGCAGACAGACAGAAGCAGCAGATGAGCGCGAGCGGATCCGCCTGGACAAGTGGTTGTGGGCGGCACGGTTCTTCAAGACCCGCGCGCTGGCCCGCGAGGCGATCGACAGTGGCAAGGTGCATTGTCGGGGCGAACGCTGCAAACCCTCGCGTGAACCCAAAGTGGGGGATGAGCTGCAGATCCGCTGCGGCTTTGATGAGCGGGTGGTGATCGTGCAGGCGCTGTCTGCGGTGCGCCGCGGCGCGTCGGAGGCGCAGCAACTCTACACGGAAACGCCCGACAGTCTGGCGCGGCGCGAGCAAGCCGCCGAGCTGCGCCGCGCCGGCGCGCTGGGGCTGCAGACCGACGGGCGGCCGAACAAGAAGCAGCGCCGGCAGATCCATCAGTTCCGCGACGGACATTGAGTGGCGCCCGATAGAGCGCCTCTTGTCATCCGATAGGTGCGCGAGTCTTGGTCGCGCCTGCATTTATGCCTAGAATCGCGACCTTTATGGTCCCCATGGGCTTTTGAGCGAGCAGGCATGTCCGATTTCACCCAGCGCTTCCTTTTCGATGACAACGACGTGCGTGGCGAGATGGTCGAACTCGACCGCAGCTATGCCGAGGTGCTGGCCAAGCACGCCTACCCGGAGCCGGTTGCCCGCCTGCTGGGCGAGATGCTGGCCGCGGCGGCGCTCTTGGGGGACATCCTCAAGTTCGACGGCCTGCTGGTGCTGCAGGCGCGCTCCTCGGGCGCGGTGCCGCTGCTGATGGTGGAGATTTCCAGCGAGCGCGAGGTGCGTGGCATCGCCCGCTATGAAGCCGAGCAGATCGCCGCCGATGCGGGCCTGCGTGAGCTGATGCCCGAAGGCGTGCTGGCGATGACCATCGATCCGCGCGAAGGGCAGCGCTATCAGGGGATCGTCAGCCTGGATGGCGACAGCCTCTCGGCCTGCTTCTCCGAATACTTTGCCCTCTCCCAGCAGCTGCCCAGCCGCTTCTGGCTGCGCGCCGACAGCCGGCGCGCCCGTGGCCTGCTCTTGCAGCAACTGCCCGCTGACCGGTTGACCGACAGCGAGGCGCGCAGCGCCAGCTGGGAGCATCTGGTCACCCTGGCCGATACCCTGAGCACCGAGGAGCTGCTGGCGCTGGATAACCAGACCCTGCTGCACCGCCTCTACCATCAGGAGGAGCTGCGCCTGTTCGAGCCCCAGCCGCTGCGCTTTGCCTGCAGCTGCTCGCGGGAACGCTCGGCCGGGGCGCTGGTCAGTCTGGGCGAGGCGGATGCGCTGGCACTCCTGGAGGAGCGCGGCGGTAAGGTGGAAATCGACTGCCAGTTCTGCAATGCGCGTTACCAATTCGATGCAGCGGACGTCACCCAATTGTTCGCCGGTGGTGGCAGCGGCGCGCCGTCACCGACCCGGCACTGATTGCCTGCACCCTTGCGGTGCTTTCTGGCATAATCGCGCGCACTTTTTCTCGCTGTAGTCGGCCTGGCCGCTGGCTACAAATCGTATAGATAGAGCACCCGGCCGCGGGCCGACGGGGACCACATGACGCAAGCCAACACTGCCGTGTACACCGACATCAGCATTGCCGAACTGATCGAGCAGGCTATCCGCCGTGGCGAGGGTGAACTCGCTGCCAACGGCTCGCTGGTCGTGCGTACCGGCCATCGTACCGGCCGCTCGCCGATGGATCGCTTCATCGTGCAGGAGCCGAGCACCGAGGCGAAGATCGCTTGGGGCAAGATCAATCGTCCGTTCCCGGCCGACAAGTTCGATGCCCTGTGGGAGCGCGTTGAGGCCTACATCGGTGAGCGCGAGCACTTCATCTCCCATGTGCACGTCGGCTCCGCCGAGGCGCACTACCTGCCGGTCAAGATGACCACCGAGACCGCCTGGCACAACCTGTTCGGTCGCTGCCTGTTCATCACCCCGGACACCTTCAACCCGGCCGGCAAGGGCGAGTGGCGCATCCTCAACGTGCCGTCCTTCGTCTGCGAGCCGGAGCGTGATGGCACCAACTCCGACGGCTGCGTGATCATCAACTTCGAGCAGAAGAAGGTGCTGATCGCCGGCATGCGCTACGCCGGCGAGATGAAGAAGTCGATGTTCTCGGTACAGAACTTCCTGCTGCCGGAAGCCGACGTGCTGCCGATGCACTGCGCGGCCAACATCGGTGAAGAAGGCGACGTTACCCTGTTCTTCGGTCTGTCCGGCACCGGCAAGACCACCCTGTCCGCGGACGAAAGCCGCTACCTGATCGGCGACGACGAGCACGGCTGGGGCGAGGGCGTGGTGTTCAACATCGAGGGCGGCTGCTACGCCAAGTGCATCGACCTCTCGGAGAAGAACGAGCCGGTGATCTGGAAGGCCATCCAGTTCGGCGCCGTACTGGAGAACGTGGTGCTCGACGAGCGCACCCGTCAGCCGGATTACGCCGATGCCAGCCTGACCCAGAACAGCCGTGCCGCCTACCCGCTGACCCACGTCGAGAAGCGCTCCGAGAAGAACCTCGGCGGTGAGCCGAACGCGGTGATCTTCCTGACCTGCGACCTGACTGGCGTATTGCCGCCGGTGTCGATCCTCAACAACGAGCAGGCGGCCTACCACTTCCTGTCCGGCTACACCGCGCTGGTCGGTTCCACCGAGATGGGCAGCGGCAGCGGTATCAAGTCGACCTTCTCCACCTGCTTCGGTGCGCCGTTCTTCCCGCGTCCGGCTGGCGAGTACGCTGAACTGCTGATCAAGCGCATCAAGGCCTTCGGCTCCAAGGTCTACCTGGTCAACACCGGCTGGACCGGCGGTGGCTATGGCGTCGGCAAGCGCTTCAGCATCCCGACCACCCGCGCCGTGATCGCCGCGATCCAGAGCGGTGCGCTGGTCGGTGCCGAGACCGAGCACCTGCCGATCATCAACCTGGACGTGCCGAAGGCTGTCGAGGGCGTGGACAGCCAGCTGCTCAACCCGCGCAACACCTGGGCGGACGGCGCCGAGTACGACAAGGCGGCCCGCGCCCTGGCCAAGCTGTTCATCGAGAACTTCGAGAAGTTCGAGGTTTCCGAGGCCATCCGTCAGGCCGGTCCGCAGCTGTAAGCGAACCGCGCTGTCTGCAGAAGCCGCCTTTGGGCGGCTTCTGTCATTCTGTTCCCCGTAAGGAGAAAGTCATGGATACCCTTGAAGCCCTGCGCAGCCGCCGTGCGGTCAAGCATTACGATGCCAGCCATGTGATGAGCGAGGCTGAGCAGCGCGAGCTGCTGGAGCTGGCGCTGCTGTCGCCGACCGCCTTCAACCTGCAGCACTGGCGCTTTGTCGTGGTCGAGGAGCCGGCTCTGCGCCGCGAGATTCGCACCCTGGCCTGGGATCAGGCCCAGGTCACCGATGCCAGCCTGCTGGTGGTGCTGTGCGCTGACCTGGCCAGCTGGCAGAAGCAGGCTGCGCGGGTCTGGGCTGATGCACCGCAGGCGGCGCGTGATTTCCTCGTGCCGGCCATCGACGCCTACTACCGCGATGCGCCGCAGGTACAGCGTGACGAGGCGATGCGCAGCTGCGGCATCGCCGCGCAGAGCCTGATGCTGGCCGCCCGTGGCATGGGTTATGACAGCTGCCCGATGGATGGTTTTGACTTTGACAAGGTGGCCGAGCTGATCAACCTGCCGAGTGATCACTGCATCAGCCTGATGCTGGCGATCGGCAAGGCGGCGATTCCGGCCCAGCCGCGCATCGGCAAGCTGCCTTTTGATGAGGTGGTGATCCGCAACCGCTTCTGAGCGGGCCGGTTGCGGTAGCGCCAACAAACAAGGGCACCCGAGGGTGCCCTTGTGGTTTCTGCAGGATCAGTCACGCCAGTAGCGGGCCCGGCGGTTTTCGCGCCATTCGCGGCGCTGCTCGTCGCGGGTGTTGCGATCGCCAATGTTGTTGCCGACGCCGCTGCCCAGTGCAGCACCGATAGCCGCACCGACCAGGCCGCCGGTATTGCCGCCGACCTGGCGACCGACCACCTGACCCCCGGCGCCGCCGAGGCCCCCGCCAATCGCCGCCTCGGTACGGCTGCCCCGATTGGCACCGACCGCACCGGCGGCCGCGCCGCCGACGCCGGCCCCGATGGTGGCACCGGTACTGCCGCCGATTTGCTGGCCGACCACCGAACCCAGCACGCCGCCCAGGGCGCCGGTAATCGCGCTGCGGGTATCACCGTCGGCCATCGCCGGGGCGCTGGACAGGCTCAGGGCCAGCAGGAGCAGGGAAGGGTATTTCATGACAGGTCACTCCGTGGTCATCAAGAAAAGCTGCCTGTCATTGACCTGCGGCGCTGCTGGCCGGTTCCATCGGCGGCGAAGGTTTTTAATTTTCGCCGAGGTTCAGCGTCGATGACGACGCTGCTGCGTTCTCGGCCTCGCCGCCCGCCAGGTCTGCCAGCAGCGTGTGGTAATGCTCGATGGCGGCAAACTCCTCAGTGTTCTTCAGCGGGCCGCGGCTGTCCGGCTGGCGCACGCCGAGCAGGTAGGCGATGCCGTAGTCGCGGGCGCTGCGCAGGATTGGCAGGCTGTCGTCGATGAACAGGCTACGCGCCGGATCAAAGCCGAAGTCCTGCTGCAGGGCGAACCAGAACTGCTGATCCTCCTTGGGGAAGCCGTAGTCGTGGGAGCTGATCAGCCGGTCGAAGTAGGGGGCGAGCTCGATGCGCTCCATCTTCAGCGACAGCGAGTCGCGGTGCGCGTTGGTGATCAGCGCCACGCGCTTGCCGGCGGCGCGCAGGGCGGCGAGGAAGCGGTCAGCATCCGGGCGCAGGGCAATCAGGTGGGCGATTTCGTCCTTCAAGGCGCGCACCGGCAGGTCTAGTTCGCGGGTCCAGAAATCCAGGCAGTACCAGCTCAGCTGCCCAGCATGTTGCTGGAACAGCGGCAGCAGTTCGGCCAGTGCGGCATCCAGCGTGATGGCGTGCTTGTCGGCGTAGCGTTGTGGCAGATGGTGCAGCCAGAACTGGTTGTCAAAGTGCAGATCGAGCAGGGTGCCGTCCATGTCGAGCAGGACGGTATCGATCTGGGACCAGGGCAGCGTAGGCATGGGAGAGGGCTCGCTCTGGGGGCAGCCCACCGGCCGCCGGGCGTCGAAATAAAGGTCCGTTATGATAACGTGTCGGCCATGCTGAGGAGTCCATCTATGCGCCAGAAACCCGCTGTACTTGCCCGCGCCATCGTTGCCAAGAGCCGTCTGTTTACGGTCGAGGAGCTGCAGTTGCGCTTTGCCAACGGTGTCGAGCGCACCTACGAGCGGCTGGTCAGTCGCGGCATGGGTTATGGCGCGGTGATGGTGGTGGCGATGGAGGATGCCGAGACGGTGCTGCTGATCGAGGAGTACTGTGGCGGCACCGACAGTTACGAGCTGTCGCTGCCCAAGGGGCTGGTCGAGCCGGGCGAGGATATCCTTGCCGCTGCCAACCGCGAGTTGCAGGAGGAGGCCGGTTTTGCCGCCCGCACCCTGGAGCACCTCACCGAGCTGTCGCTGTCGCCGGGCTACATGAATCAGCGGATTCAGGTGGTGCTGGCGCGCGATCTGTACCCCTCGTCGCTGCCCGGTGATGAGCCGGAGCCGATCCGGGTCGAGCGCCTGAATCTTCGCGAGCTGAGCCAGCTGGCGCTGAGCGACAACTTTACCGAGGGGCGTGCGCTGGCGGCGCTCTATCTGGTGCGCGATCTGCTCAGCCAGCGCGGCGAGTATCAGCCATGAATACGTTGCCGCATCCGTGGTTGTCCGCGGTCATTGAGCTGGTGCAGCAGGCGGGCGAGGCGATCCTGCCGTTCTGGCGTGGCGCGCTGGACATCACCCTCAAGGCTGATGCTTCGCCGGTGACCGCCGCCGATCTGGCCGCCCATCGTCTGCTGGCCAGCGGCCTGGCCCGGCTGGCGCCCGAGGTGCATCTCTTGTCCGAGGAGGATTGCGCGATTGGCCAGGCGGTGCGCGAGCACTGGCAGCGCTGGTGGCTGGTCGATCCGCTGGATGGCACCAAGGAGTTCATCGCCGGGAGCCCGGAGTTCACCGTCAATGTGGCACTGATCGAGCACGGGCGGGTGGTGTTCGGTGTGGTCGGTGTGCCGGCGCAGGGCCGGTGCTACTACGGCGGTGCCGGACTCGGTGCGTGGTGCCTTGAGGCGGGTGCGGTGCGGCCGATCCGCGTGCGTCTGGCGCCGGAGGAAGCCTTTACCGTGGTGGCCAGCCGGCGCCACAGCAGCCCCGCTCAGGAGCGCCTGCTCGGCGGGCTGGCCGAGCGTTTTGGCGATCTGCAGCTCAGCAGTGTCGGCAGCTCGCTGAAATTCTGCCTGCTGGCGGAAGGCCAGGCCGACTGCTATCCGCGGCTGGCACTCACCTCGCAGTGGGACACCGCCGCGGCGCAAGGCGTGCTGGAGGGCGCGGGAGGCGAGGTGCTGGATCTGGCCGGGCAACCGCTGTGCTATCCGCCGCTTGGCGATCACCTCAATCCGCATTTTCTTGCCTTGCCCAGCGCCTGTGCCTGGCGAGGCGCGCTGCTGCAACTGGCGCGCGCCCTCGACTGATTCAGGCCGGCGTGCCCTGACGCTGCAGCACGTATTCGCCGCGCAAGGTCACCGCCACGGCGCCCTCGGCATCGACGATGCGGCTGTCCAGATACAGGCGCGCCAGACCACGGCGCCGGTACAGCGCCTCAAAGCGCCGCCATTCATCCTCGGGCGGCGCGGCGCAAACCGCCTGCGCATCGGCGATGACCGGCAGCGGGTAGTCGATCTGCCCGCCCTTGATGACGATCACCCCATCCTCGATGCCCGCCTCGCGCAGGCGCAGTGTCAGCCAGCCCCAGCCGGCCAGCACCACGCTGCTGTACAGGCTGCCGCCGAACATGCTGCCGGTGTGGTTGATGTTCGGGGCCAGCGGCACGCTCAGGCGCAGTTCGTGGTCCTGCCAGCCGAGCACCTTGAGCCCCATGGCGCGGGTCAGCGGGATGGCGTCATGCAGGAGGGTTTCGAGCGGGCGATGGTCGCAGGTCACGGTAGAGTCCTCGGCAACGGGGTGAAGGGGCAGGCGGGGTGTCCGTCACTGCCCGCTCATCATCGGCGCAAGGCGCGTTGCAGTGCAAATCGCGGGTATCGCCTGCGGCGGTAGCGGCATCGTCAAATTGTCATGGCGAGGCGGTAAATAGCTGCCATCCTTGCTGAAAATCAGGTGTATCCATGTCCAGTATTACCGAGCTGGCGCGTCTGCTCGCCGAACTCTATCCGCTGCACGACAAGCAGGTGGGCAAACGCTACCGGGTGGTGCGCGAGCTGGCCGGGCTGACCGAGCTGGAAGAGGTCGGTGGGCAGGCGCGCTATGTGGCCAGCGCCAGCCTGCGCGATGCCCGCCAGTGGGAGCAGGCACACTGACGGGCGCTGCGATGGGCCCGCAGATCTTGCTGCTCTGCTGGCCTGCCAGTGGCTCGCCGGTTACCCTGCGCCCGGTCAGCCGCGCTGGATCGCGCCCCGCCGGGGCTGTGCTGCGCGGCCGGCGCGGCGACAGGATATCCCCATGCTCACTCTTTCCCTTGGCCCGCTGGTGCTGGCCACCTCCCATCTGCTGTTGATCGTCAGTCTGCTGCTGGCCAGTGTGGCGGCGAGCTGGCTGGCGCGCCGTCAGGGGCTGCCGGCGCCTGACAACCTGCTGTTCGGTCTGTGGCTGCTGGCGCTGCTGGTGGCCCGGGCGGCGTTTGTCTGGGAATACCGCGAGCACTTTGGCGGACAGCCCTGGTGGGCGGTCCTTGATCTGCGCGATGGGGGCTTCACGCCCTGGCCCGGCGTGCTGGCGGCGGCATGCTATGGCGGGCGCTCGGCGGCACTGCGCCGTCCGCTCGGGCTGGCGCTGCTGGTCGGGCTGGGGATCTGGGGTGGCGGCACGGCAGTGCTGCAGGCGCTGGAGCGCAGCCAGCAGTTGCCGGCCCTTACCTTGCGGGATGCACAGGGGCAGGGGGTCGAGCTGCAGTCCTTGCAGGGCCAGCCGCTGGTGATCAATCTCTGGGCCACCTGGTGCCCGCCGTGCCGGCGTGAGATGCCGGTCCTCGCGCAGGCCCAGCAGCGGGAGTCCGGGGTGCGTTTTCTGTTCGTCAATCAAGGCGAGGCGCCCGAGACCGTGCAGGCGTACCTGCGTGCGCAGGGGCTGGCGCTGGATGGATTGCTGTTTGATGCCTCGGCGGCCCTGGGCGCGCTGGCCGGCTCGCGCTCGCTGCCCACCACCTTGTTCTACGATGCGCACGGACGTCTGCGCGGCACCCATCTGGGGGAGCTATCGGCGGCCAGTCTGGCCCAAGCGCTGCAGGTCGTGCGCCCTGCGCCGCGCTGAGACCAGCCTATAAATGCACAGCGCCGATACAGTCTTGCTGTATCGGCGCTGTGGATGAGCCCTGACGACCACCCCGCACGAGGCAGGGTGGCCTGGGTGATCAGGCCAGATCGAAGCGATCGGCGTTCATCACCTTGGTCCAGGCCGCGACAAAGTCACGGACGAACTTCTCCTGGTTATCGTCCTGGGCATACACCTCGGCGTAAGCGCGCAGGATCGAGTTGGAACCCAGCACCAGATCGACGCGGGTGGCGGTCCACTTGGTGGCGCCGCTGGCGCGCTCGACGATGGCGTAGCTGTTACGCCCAGTCGGCTTCCAGCTGTAGGCCATGTCGGTCAGGTTGACGAAGAAGTCGTTGCTCAGCACGCCAACCCGGTCGGTGAATACGCCATGCGCGCTGCCACCGTAGTTGGTGCCCAGCACCCGCAGGCCGCCGATCAGCACGGTCATCTCTGCGGCGGTCAAGCCCATCAGCTGGGCACGGTCGAGCAGCAGCTCTTCCGGCTGGACCACGTAGTCCTTCTTCAGCCAGTTGCGGAAGCCATCGGCCAGCGGCTCGAGCACCTCGAAGGACTCGACATCCGTCTGCGCTTGGGTGGCATCGCCACGACCCGGTGCGAACGGCACCTCGACCGCCAGCCCGGCCGCCTTGATGGCCTGCTCGAGGCCGACGTTACCACCCAGCACGATCACATCGGCGACGCTGGCCCCGGTTTCGGCGGCGATCGCGTCATACACTGCCAGCACCTTGGCCAGACGGGCCGGCTCGTTGCCTTCCCAGTCCTTCTGCGGCGCCAGGCGGATGCGCGCACCGTTGGCACCACCGCGATAATCGGAGCCGCGGAAGGTGCGGGCGCTGTCCCAGGCGGTGCTGACCAGCTCGCTGACCGAAAGGCCCGCGGCGGCGATCTTCGCCTTGACAGCGGCCACGTCGTAACCGGTATTGCCTGCCGGCACCGGGTCTTGCCAGATCAGATCCTCAGCCGGGACTTCCGGGCCGATGTAGCGGGTCTTCGGGCCCATGTCGCGGTGGGTCAGCTTGAACCAGGCACGCGCGAAGACTTCGGAGAAGTAGGCCTGATCATTGGCGAAACGCTCGGAGATCTTGCGGTACTCCGGGTCCATTTTCATGGCCATGTCGGCATCGGTCATGATCGGGTTGTAGCGGATGCTCGGATCTTCCACATCCACCGGCTTGTCTTCCTCGCGGATGTTGATCGGCTCCCACTGCCAGGCGCCGGCCGGGCTCTTCTTCAGCTCCCACTCATAACCCAAGAGCAGTTTGAAGTAGCCGTTGTCCCACTGGATCGGATTGGTGGTCCAGGCGCCTTCGATGCCGCTGGTCACGGTGTCGCGGCCGATGCCACGGGTCGTGTGGTTCATCCAGCCAAGACCCTGCTCCTCGATGTCGGCGCCTTCCGGGGCCGGGCCGAGGTTGGCGGCATTGCCGTTGCCGTGGCATTTGCCGACGGTGTGACCACCGGCGGTCAGGGCGACGGTTTCCTCATCGTTCATCGCCATGCGGGCGAAGGTGATGCGCACGTCATGGGCGGTCTTGAGCGGATCGGGGTTGCCGTCCACGCCTTCCGGGTTGACGTAGATCAGGCCCATCATTACTGCGGCCAGCGGGTTTTCCAGGTCGCGCTCGCCACTGTAGCGGCTGCCTTCGCTGCCGCTCTTGGCCAGCCACTCCTTCTCGGAGCCCCAGTAGATGTCTTTTTCCGGGTGCCAGATATCCTCGCGGCCGAAGGCGAAGCCGTAGGTCTTCAGGCCCATCGACTCATAGGCGACGTTACCGGCCAGAATCAGCAGGTCAGCCCAGCTGAGACGGTTGCCGTACTTCTTCTTGATCGGCCACAGCAGGCGGCGGGCCTTGTCGAGGTTGGCGTTATCCGGCCAGGAGTTGAGCGGCGCAAAGCGCTGGTTACCGGTGCCGGCACCGCCACGCCCATCGGCGATCCGGTAGGAGCCGGCCGCGTGCCAAGCCATGCGGATCATCAGGCCGCCGTAGTGGCCCCAGTCGGCCGGCCACCATTCCTGGCTTTCGGTCATCAGCGCGGTGAGGTCGCGCTTGAGCGCGGCGACGTCGAGCTTCTTCACCTCTTCGCGGTAGTTGAAGCCCTGCAGCGGGTTGGTCTTGCTGTCGTGCTGGTGGAGGATGTCGAGATTGAGGGCATTCGGCCACCACGCCATCGGCGATTTTTCGTTGGTCGAGTTGGCGCCGTGCATGACGGGGCACTTGCCGGCGTTATTGATCTTCTGCTCACTCATGATCCAGCTCCATTGAGGACGTATCGGTGTAACGATCTGTTCGGGAACCTCCGCGCGGCGGACGTTCTCGGGCAGAGCGTCGGTCAGCACTCTGTGCCTGCTGATGGAGCATAGCAAGGCAAGAAGTGTTTTCAATTGAGTTTCCCCTATCGCCGCCATGCAGAAAAAACGCTGCCCGCGTGCGGCCAGGCTGCGCACTGTCTGTGCGCCTCAACGAAAAAGCCCCTGTCAGCCGGGGGGCTGGCAGGGGCTTGGCAGGGCAGCGGGGCGCCTGGCGGCGCCGTATGCCTTACAGGCCGGCGGCGGCGCGCAGCGCCTCGACCTTGTCGGTCTGCTCCCAGGTGAAGGTGGTGAAGGTGTCGTTGCCGACAGTCACCTGCTGCGGGGTGCGGCCGAAGTGGCCATAGGCCGCGGTGGCGCGGTACATCGGGTGCAGCAGGTCGAGCATCTTGGTGATCGCGTAGGGGCGCAGGTCGAACACTTCGCGCACCAGCTGGATGATCTTGTCTTCGGCAATCTTGTGGGTGCCGAAGGTGTTGATCGAGATGGAGGTCGGCTGGGCGACGCCGATGGCGTAGGACACCTGGATCTCGCAGCGCTCGGCCAGCCCGGCGGCAACGATGTTCTTGGCCACGTAGCGACCGGCGTAGGCGGCCGAGCGGTCAACCTTGGACGGGTCCTTGCCGGAGAAGGCGCCGCCACCGTGGCGGGCCATGCCACCGTAGGAGTCGACGATGATCTTGCGCCCGGTCAGGCCGCAGTCGCCCACCGGGCCGCCGATCACGAACTTGCCGGTCGGGTTGATGTGGAACTGGGTGCCGGCATGCAGCAGCTCGGCCGGCAGGGTGTGCTTGATGATCAGCTCCATCACCGCTTCCTTGAGGTCGCTCTGGCTGATCTCCGGGTTGTGCTGGGTGGACAGCACCACCGCGTCGATGCCGACCACCTTGCCGTTCTCGTAGCGGCAGGTGACCTGGCTCTTGGCATCCGGACGCAGCCACGGCAGCAGGCCGCTCTTGCGCGCCTCGGCCTGACGCTCGACCAGACGGTGCGAGAAGCAGATCGGCGCCGGCATCAGCACGTCGGTCTCGTTGCTGGCGTAGCCGAACATCAGGCCCTGATCGCCCGCGCCCTGGTCTTCCGGCTTGGCCCGATCGACGCCCTGATTGATGTCCGGCGACTGCTTGCCAATGATGTTGATGATGCCGCAGGTCGCGCCGTCAAAGCCGACTTCCGAGCTGGTGTAACCGATGTCGCAGATCACATCGCGCACCAGTTGCTCCAGATCGACCCAGGCGCTGGTGGTGACTTCACCGGCGACGATCGCCACACCGGTCTTGACCATGGTTTCGCAGGCCACGCGGGCGTACTTGTCCTCGGCGATGATCGCATCGAGGACCGCATCGGAGATCTGGTCGGCGATCTTGTCCGGATGGCCTTCGGACACGGACTCGGAGGTGAAGACGGAATATTCGCTCATCGATCGGTTCCTTAATTACCGTTGGGTGAGTCGGCCTCTCGGCCGTGTCATGCAGAGGGTGTCATGGTGAAAGGCTGCGGGCGGGTGAAATGCCGCACCTGCAGCTGAAAGCCGTTGCGCAGGCCGATGTACAGGCTTTCCCCGGCCAGCAGGCCGGCGCGCTGCGCCCAGTCGCTCAGGGTGTCCTGATCAAAGCCCAGCCACAGATCGCCACAGGCCTCGCGGGCCCAGTCCTGATGATGGCTGCACAGCTCGGTGAGCAGCAGGCTGCCGCCGGGGCGCACCTGGCGGGCCAGTTGCTGCAGCGCGGCGGCCGGCTCGCTGAAGTGATGCAGCACCATGTTCAGCACCACGCAGTCGGCCGCCTCAGGCGCCGCTTGCAGCGCATCGGCGAGGATCAGCTCGACATTCTCCAGACCTTCTTCGCGGCAGCGCTGGCGGGCCAGTTCGAGCATCGCCGGGTTGTTGTCCAGCGCCTGCACGCGGGCAAAGCGCCGCGCGAGATCGGGCAGAAAGCCTCCATCGCCGGGGCCGACTTCCAGCGCTGTGGCCTCGGCGGCAAAGGGCAGCGCATCGAGCAGGGCCAGCACGCTGTCGCGGTACTGGACGAGGCCGGCGATCAGGTCCTGCTGGGCGCGAAAGCGCGCCAGGGTGCGGGCGAAAAAGTCGCGGGCTGCGGCGCTGCGCTGCGCCTGGACCTCGGCGATGCGCTGCTGCACCGCCGGGTGCAGCGGCAGGGCGTCGGCTTCGGCGAGCAGTGCGGCGTGCAGCAGGCTGCCCGGCTCACCGCTGCCGGCCAGCGCGCGGCGGTAGAAAATCGCTGTGCCCTCGCGGCGGGTGGCGAGCAGGCCGGCCTGGCTCAGTACCTTGAGGTGATGGCTGATGCCGGACTGGCGCATGGCAAAGATCTGCGCGAGCTCCAGCACGCCGAACGAGTCACTGGCCAAGACCCGCAGGATCTGCAGACGCAGCACGTCGCCACCGGCCTTGCACAGGCTGGCGAGCTGTTCGCTGGGATCGGGGCGGGTGAGGGCGTGCGGGGCATTCATGATGGCGCGGATTCTAGTCGGGGTGGCCTGGGCACACAATTGCAATATCAAAAAGTTTTGATATTGGCGGATGGCCGGTCGCCGTGGCCGTATGCGTGCGGTCTCTGGGCGACCAATTGCGGCCGATTGGCCATCCGTGATTGCCCGTTCCCCCGTGGCTGGGCGAAAATGGCCACCTTTTTCGATCAGCCCCCCTTGCAGGAGATCAGCGATGCCCAGCCGTCGTGACCGAGCCAATGCCATTCGCGCCCTCAGCATGGATGCCGTGCAGAAAGCCAACAGCGGCCATCCCGGCGCACCGATGGGCATGGCGGACATCGCCGAAGTGCTGTGGCGTGACTTCCTCAAGCACAACCCGCAGAACCCGCAGTGGGCTGACCGCGACCGCTTCGTGTTGTCCAACGGCCACGGCTCGATGCTGATCTACTCGCTGCTGCACCTCTCCGGCTACGACCTGTCGATCGATGACCTCAAGCAGTTCCGCCAGCTGCACAGCAAGACCCCGGGTCACCCGGAATACGGCTACACCCCGGGTGTGGAGACCACCACCGGCCCGCTCGGCCAGGGTATCGCCAACGCGGTGGGCTTCGCGCTGGCCGAGAAAGTGCTGGGCGCGCAGTTCAACCGCGAAGGCCACACCATCGTTGACCACTTCACCTACGCCTTCCTTGGCGACGGCTGCATGATGGAAGGCATCTCCCATGAGGTCTGCTCGCTGGCCGGAACCCTTGGCCTCGGCAAGCTGGTCGCCTTCTACGACGACAACGGCATCTCCATCGACGGTGAGGTCGAGGGCTGGTTCACCGACGACACCCCGGCGCGCTTCGAGGCCTACGGCTGGCAGGTGATCCGCAACGTCAATGGCCACGATGCCGACGAGATCAAGATGGCCATCGAGACCGCCCGCGCCGAAACCGAGCGCCCGACGCTGATCTGCTGCAAGACCGTGATCGGCTTCGGCTCGCCGAACAAGCAGGGCAAGGAAGAGTGCCACGGCGCGCCGCTGGGCGATGCCGAGATCGCCGCGACCCGCGCCCAGCTCGGCTGGAACCATGGCCCGTTCGAGATCCCCGCTGACATCTACGCCGAGTGGGACGCCAAGGACGCTGGCGCTGCCAATGAGGCGGCGTGGAACGAGAAGTTCGCTGCCTACGCCGCCGGGTTCCCGGAACTGGCCGCCGAGTTCCAGCGCCGCCTAGCCGGTGAGCTGCCGGCTGACTTCGCCGAGAAGGCCGCCGCCTATGTCGCCGACGTGGCCGCCAAGGGCGCGACCATCGCCAGCCGTAAAGCCAGCCAGGACACCCTCAACGCCTTCGGCCCGCTGCTGCCCGAGTTCCTCGGCGGTTCGGCGGATCTGGCCGGTTCCAACCTGACCCTGTGGAAGGGCTGCAAGGGCCTGGCCCATGACGATGCCGGCGGCAACTACGTGCACTACGGCGTGCGCGAGTTCGGCATGGCGGCGATCATGAACGGCGTCGCCCTGCACGGCGGCTTCATTCCCTACGGCGCGACCTTCCTGATCTTCATGGAATACGCGCGCAACGCGGTGCGCATGTCGGCGCTAATGAAGCAGCGGGTGCTCTATGTGTTCACCCACGATTCGATTGGTCTGGGCGAAGACGGCCCGACCCACCAGCCGATCGAGCAGCTGACCAGCCTGCGCGGCACGCCGAATCTCGATTGCTGGCGGCCGTGCGATGCGGTGGAGTCCGCCGTGGCCTGGAAATACGCCATCGAGCGCAACGACGGCCCGTCGGCGCTAGTGTTCAGCCGCCAGAACCTCAACCATCAGCCGCGCTCCGAGCAGCAGATCGCCGACATCGCCCGCGGCGGCTACGTGCTCAAGGACTGCAGCGGTGAGCCGGAGCTGATCCTGATCGCCACTGGCTCGGAAGTCGGCCTGGCGGTGCAGGCCTTCGACAAGCTCAGCGAGCAGGGTCGCCGCGTGCGCGTGGTATCGATGCCCTCGACCACCGTGTTCGACCAGCAGGACGCCGCCTACAAGCAGGCCGTGCTGCCGCTGGAGGTCAGCGCGCGCATCGCCATCGAGGCCGGGCATGCCGACTTCTGGTACAAGTACGTTGGTCTTGAGGGCCGCATCATCGGCATGACCACCTTCGGTGAGTCTGCCCCGGCGGCGCAGCTGTTCGAGGAGTTCGGCTTCACCCTCGACAACCTGCTGGCCACCGCCGAGGAGCTGCTGGACGCCTGAGGCGTGAGCAGGGTGGCGTAACCGTGCACCCTGCACCCGCCCGCAGTCACTGGGCGATGTCGCGCGCTGGAGCATCGGACGCGGCATCGCGGTGTTTATTCCGCAGCCTTCAGCGCCGCGACCACCCGCAGAGCCGTCATGCCCAACCGCCCCTACAACATTGCCCTCAATGGTTATGGCCGTATCGGTCGCTGCGTGCTGCGCGCGCTGCATGAGCGCGGTGCGCAGGCGGGGCTGGAGATTGTCGCCCTCAATGATCTGGCCGATCAGGCCAGCATCGAATACCTGACCCGCTTCGACTCGACCCACGGGCGTTTTCCCGGTGAGGTCCGCGTGGCCGCCGAGGGGCTGCATCTGAATGGCCGCTGCGTGAAGGTGCTGCGCGAGGCGACCCCTGAGGCGATCGACTGGGCGGCGCTGGGCGTTGATCTGGTGCTGGAGTGCTCCGGGGTCTATCACACGCGCCGCGAGGCCGAGCGCTTTCTGGCGGCCGGGGCACCGCGGGTGCTGTTCTCCCAGCCGATGGCCAGCGAGCGCGATGTGGATGCCACCATCGTCTACGGGATCAACCAGCAGCGTCTGACCGGCGCCGAGCGGCTGGTCTCCAACGCCTCCTGCACCACCAACTGCAGCGTGCCGCTACTGAGCGTGCTGGATGCGGCGATCGGTCTGGATTACGTGACCATCACCACCATCCATTCGGCGATGAACGACCAGCCGGTGATCGACGCCTACCACCACGAAGACCTGCGCCGCACCCGCTCGGCGTTCCAGTCTGTGATTCCGGTTTCCACCGGCCTTGCGCGCGGCATCGAGCGCCTGCTCCCGGAGCTGGCCGGGCGCGTGCAGGCCAAGGCGATCCGCGTGCCGACGGTCAATGTCTCCTGCCTGGACATCACCCTGCAGACCCGCCGCGACACCACAGCCACCGAGATCAACCGGGTGCTGCGCGAGGCCACGGAGGCGGGGCCGCTCAAGGGGCTGGTCGCCTACACCGAGCTGCCCCACGCCAGTTGCGACTTCAATCACGACCCCCATTCGGCGATTGTCGATGGCAGCCAGACCCTGGTTTCCGGCCCACGGCTGGTCACGCTGCTGGCCTGGTTCGACAACGAATGGGGCTTTGCCAACCGCATGCTCGACGTCGCCAGCCACTGGCTGGACGCCGCTGCGCTCAACCGCTAACTCAACTGCCCTGAAGGACTCTCCCATGACCGTGTTGAAGATGACCGACCTCGACCTCGCCGGTAAGCGCGTGCTGATCCGCGAAGACCTCAACGTGCCGGTAAAAGACGGCGTGGTGAAGAGCGATGCGCGCATTCTCGCGTCCCTGCCGACCATCAAGCTAGCCCTGGAGAAGGGCGCCGCGGTGATGGTCTGCTCGCACCTGGGGCGCCCGACTGAGGGCGAGTTCTCTGCCGAGAACAGCCTCCAGCCGGTCGCCGACTACCTGTCCAAGGCCCTCGGCCGCGAGGTGCCGCTGGTTCAGGATTACCTGGGCGGCGTCGAGCTGCAGCCGGGCGAGATCGTGTTGTTCGAGAACGTGCGCTTCAACAAGGGCGAGAAGAAGAACAGCGACGAGCTGGCCCAGCAGTACGCCGCGCTGTGCGATGTGTTCGTCATGGACGCCTTCGGCACCGCGCACCGTGCCGAGGGCTCGACCCATGGCGTCGCCAAATTCGCCAAGGTCGCCTGTGCCGGCCCACTGCTGGCCGCCGAGCTGGACGCGCTGGGCAAGGCGCTGGACAAGCCGCAGCGCCCGATGGTGGCCATCGTCGCCGGCTCCAAGGTCTCCACCAAGCTCGACGTGCTCAACTCGCTGGCCGAGATCTGCGACTCGCTGATCGTCGGTGGCGGCATCGCCAACACCTTCCTCGCCGCGGCCGGCTACAAGGTCGGCAAATCGCTGCATGAGGCGGAGCTGCTGGACACCGCCCGCGCCATCGCCGCCAAGGTTTCCGTGCCGCTGCCGGTTGATGTGGTGGTTGCCAAGGAGTTCGCCGAGTCCGCTGAGGCCACCGTCAAGCTGATCAGCGAGGTTGCCGACGATGACATGATCCTCGACATCGGCCCGCAGACCGCGGCGATGTTCGCCGAGATGCTGAAATCCTCGCAGACCATCCTGTGGAACGGCCCGGTTGGTGTATTCGAATTCGACCAGTTCGGCAACGGCACCCAGGCCCTGGCCCAGGCCATCGCACAAAGCCCGGCGTTCTCCATCGCCGGCGGCGGCGATACCCTGGCGGCTATCGACAAGTACGGCGTGGGTGAGCAGATCTCCTACATCTCCACCGGCGGCGGCGCCTTCCTCGAGTTCGTCGAGGGCAAGGTGCTACCGGCCGTGGCCGTACTGCAGGAACGCGCGCACTAATCCGACCCCTGAGCCCGGCTGGCCACAGCGGCTGGCCGGGCACCGATCAAACGACCCTGACTGGGAGCACTACAGATGGCACTTATCAGCATGCGCCAGATGCTGGATCACGCCGCCGAATACGGCTACGGCGTGCCGGCCTTCAACGTCAACAACCTCGAGCAGATGCGCGCCATCATGGAAGCGGCTGACAAGACCGACTCCCCGGTGATCGTCCAGGCCTCCGCCGGTGCGCGCAAGTACGCCGGTGCGCCGTTCCTGCGCCACCTGATCCTCGCCGCCATCGAGGAATTCCCGCACATCCCGGTGTGCATGCACCAGGACCACGGCACCAGCCCGGACGTCTGCCAGCGCTCGATCCAGCTGGGCTTTTCCTCGGTGATGATGGACGGCTCGCTGCGCGAGGACGGCAAGACCCCGGCCGACTACGACTACAACGTGCGCGTGACCCAGCAGACCGTGGCATTCGCCCACGCCTGCGGCGTCTCTGTCGAGGGCGAGCTGGGTTGCCTGGGCAGTCTGGAAACCGGTCAGGCCGGTGAGGAAGACGGCATCGGCGCCGAGGGCACCCTCGACCACAGCCAGATGCTCACCGATCCGGAAGAGGCGGCGGCCTTCGTCAAGGCCACTCAGGTCGACGCCCTGGCGATTGCCATCGGCACCAGCCACGGCGCCTACAAGTTCACCAAGCCGCCGACCGGCGACATCCTCGCCATCGATCGCATCAAGGAAATCCACAAGCGCATCCCCAACACCCACCTGGTGATGCACGGCTCCAGCTCGGTGCCGCAGGAGTGGCTGGCGATCATCAACCAGTACGGTGGCGACATCAAGGAAACCTACGGCGTGCCGGTCGAGGAGATCGTCGAGGGCATCAAGTACGGTGTACGCAAGGTCAACATCGACACCGACCTGCGCCTGGCCTCCACCGGCGCCATGCGCCGGATGATGGCCGAGCACCCCAGCGAGTTCGACCCGCGCAAGTTCTTCGCCAAGACCATCGAAGCCATGCGCGACATCTGCATCGCCCGCTACGAAGCCTTCGGCACCGCCGGCAATGCCTCCAAGATCAAGCCGATCTCCCTGGAAGACATGTACCAGCGCTACGCTCGCGGCGAGCTGGCCGCCAAGGTCAACTGATTTAAGCGCATTCGCTTCAGTTGGTCCCACAAGGCCCGCCGCGTGCGGGCCTTGTGCTGTGTGGGGTTTCGCTGCGCTCGCCCAGGGGCGGGAGGCGCGCGGCGTGGATCACAGGCACTCAATTCGGTTGCGGCCGCTCGACTTGGCCCGGTAGAGCGCCATGTCGCTGCGCGAGAGCGCGGCATCGACGCTGGTATCGCTGGCCATCAGCACGGCGACGCCGATGCTGAGGGTCATGGCGATGCACTGCTCGCCGTGCTGCAGCGGCGCTTGCGCCAGTTGCTGCTGCACGCGCCGGGCAAAGGCCATAGCCTCGGCGAGGTTCGCCCCGCGGAGGAGTACGGCAAACTCCTCGCCACCGATCCGGCCGGCCATGTCGCTCTTGCGCAGCTGGGCACGCAGGATGCCAGCGAAATGCCGGAGCGCCAAGTCGCCGGTGGCATGTCCCCACTGGTCGTTGATCGACTTGAAGTGGTCTAGGTCGCACATCAGCACGGCAGTGCAGTGGTCGGCACTGCGCTGCATATGCGCCAGCTCGGCCTCGATCTGGCTCATCAGGTGGCGCCGATTGGGCAGCTGGGTGAGGAAGTCGGTGGTGGCGAACTCCAGCAGTTCGGCCTCGATGCGCTTGCGCTCGGTCACGTCGGTGATGAAGCCGTGCCACAGAATGCTGCCGTCTTTCAGCCGGCGTGGCTGCGCGGCGCCGTGCCGCCAGCGCAGGCCCTGTCTGGGCAGCTGGACGCGGTACTCCAGGTCCCAGGGCGTCAGGCTGG
Source organism: Pseudomonas eutrophicaquae (assembly GCF_023544715.1). GTDB lineage: Bacteria > Pseudomonadota > Gammaproteobacteria > Pseudomonadales > Pseudomonadaceae > Geopseudomonas. The sequence goes on from NZ_JAMJEZ010000010.1 coordinate 74,624, forward strand.
CGGCCGAGGCGTCGAGGGCAGCCCGGTAGGCCGGCAGATCATTCGGGTGGATGAGCGCGTTGATCAGTGCGTCGCTGGCGGCAACCTGCTCCGCAGTGATCTCGTAGATGGCCTGGATGCCGGCGCTGGCATAGGGGAACAGCGACTCGCCCGTCGGCAGTCGCTGGTACTGGAAGACCAGACCGGGAACCTCGTTGGTCAGGTTGGTGAGCAGATCGACGGACTGCTGCAGCCGCTCTGACAGCGCGTGCATGGCGGTGATGTCGGTGGTCGTGCCGATCATGCGCAGCGGCCGGCCCTCGCGGTCGCGGCTGACCACCTTGCCGCGGCTGGAGATCCATTTGTAGTGTCCATCCTTGCAGCGGATGCGGTGCTCCACTGCATAGCTTTCCGTCTCGCCCTGGAGGTGCGCCTGGATTGTGGCCTGCACGCGGGCCAGGTCGTCGGGATGGATGCGCTGGTAGCTGTCTTCGATGCGATTGCCGATCTCGGCATCCGTATAACCGAGAATTGCCTTCCAGCCGCTGGAGTAGTGAATTTCCCCGGTCTGTACATTGCGATCCCAGACCCCGGTGCCACTGCCGGCGATGGCCAGCGCCATTCTGTGTTCGCGGTCCCGCAGGGCGGCGGCATCTGCCTGCAGTTGCACGTTCGCACGATCGCTTTCCACGCCGGCAGCGGCCAGGCGGGCAAGGTCGCGGAGGAATTCGCGCTGCTGGTCATCCAGTTCGCGCGGCTGGTCGTCGAGCAGGACAAACACCCCGAGCGTGTGTCCGTCGGCGGCGAGCAGTGGGCAGCCGGCATAGAAGCGCATCCACGGATGCTCGATGAGCAGTGGGTGGTGGTGGAAGCACTCATCGGCGTGGGTATCGGCCACCACCAGCATCCCGTCGCCGGACATTGCCCCATCAGGCACGCTGGTGGATGCGCAGGGCCACTGGCGGCCTGCATCGAACGGCATGATGAGCGCCGTGGCGACGGCGAAGTGGCTTCTGGCCAGGCGAGTCAGGCTGTCAAAGCGCTCGTCCGTCACCTCGTGCGGAGTGTCGGGCGATCTGCAGGTCGCGATCTGCGGGCTGGCGGCGTCAGGGGGCGCGGAAGTCAGCATATCCAGTGAACTCGACGGTGGCGGGGAGGCGATGTGTTAGGTGCGGAAGGAACAACGGTAGCCTGTAGTCTAGTCGCGCGCTACAAGGTCCGTTGCAGCAGCAGACCGAGTCTGCCTGATGGCGTGGCGGCCGGGTAGAATGCGCCGATCAGCTGCCGCCCCCGATGCCCATGACCCCGCTCAAATACCTCGCCGCCTATCCCGCGCACCTGCAGGAGCAGGTGCGCCAACTGATCGCCCGCGAGCGCCTCGGTGACTACCTGAGCCAGCGCTACCCCGCGCGCCATCCGGTGCAGAGCGACCGGGCGCTGTACGCCTATGTGATGGAGCGCAAGCAGCAGTACCTGCGCAATGCGCCGGGGATCGACAAGGTGCTCTATGACAGTAAGCTCGATGTGCTGCGCAATGCCCTGGGGTTGCACACCGCGATCTCGCGGGTGCAGGGCAGCAAGCTCAAGGCCAAGAAGGAAGTTCGCATCGCCGGATTGTTCCGCGACGCGGCACCCGAGTTTCTCGAGATGATTGTGGTGCATGAGCTGGCGCACCTGCGCGAGGCCGAGCACAACAAGGCCTTCTACCAGCTTTGCGAGCACATGCTGCCGGGCTATCAGCAGCGCGAATTCGATCTGCGCCTGTACCTGACCTGGCGGGATATGCAGACGGGCGTCGTCTGAGGCGCGGCGCCCAGCCGGAGCTGCCCGGCTGTGCGCCGCTATGGCTCAGTGCGCGGCGATCACCTGACGCAGCACGCGCTTGAAGATCTCCAGATCACTGCGCTCGATTCCGGCAAACACTGCCTCTTCCTGCGCGTGCACAATGGCCCAGAGCTGCTCGACCTGTTGTTGCCCTGGGGCCGTCAGCGCGCAGTGGCCGGGACTGCGCTCCAGCAGGCCGCGCTGGGCGAGGCTGGTCATGGCTTCTTCGATCTCGCTGGCCGGCATCGCGGCTTCATGCTGCAGGCCGGCGAGGTCGAGACCGGGGTTTTCATCCAGCACCATCAGCACTCGCGCCTCGCTGGTTTCCAGGCCGCTGGCCTGCTGACGCGGCCCGTAGCTGGTCTGGTAGGCGTTGACGGCCTGCAGCATCAGGTAGAGCAGGTGGCTGTCCAGCCGGCTTTCGCCCTTGCTCGGGTCAGCGGCATGGTGGCGGGGCGTTTGCGGATGAGGCATCAGCAGCGAGTAGGCGCCGCGGTGATAGAGCAGCGGGTCGCGGCCCTGGTCGTCGAAATCCACGACCTTGCCGACCAGAATCCAGTGATCACCGCCATCCAGCCGCTGGAAGCTCTCGCACTGCAGGCGTGCCGCACAGCCCGGCAGCAGCGGGGCGCCGCCCAGACCGCTGTCGTGAGCGATGCCGGCGAATTTGTCCGGGTGGGAGCGGGCGAAGTGGTTGGACAGGTCGATCTGCTCGGCGGCGAGGATGTTCACCGCAAAGTGGCTAGCCTGCTCGAAAACCACATTGCTGGACGAGCGCTTGTCGAGGCTCCAGAGAATCAGCGGCGGGTCCAGAGACACCGAGTTGAAGCTGTTGGCGGTGACGCCGGTCAGCTCGCCATCGGCGCCACGGGCGGTGATGATGGTGATGCCGGTGGCAAAGTTGCCAAGTGCGCGGCGAAAGTCGTGGGCGTCGAAGGTGCGAGTCGTCATGCGCGAAAGGGCTCCTGTCGGGTCGGCGCCGCCGGCAGGCAGCCGGCGCGGGCGGCCAGTCTAGCGGCTGGGTATAGGTGGGGCCAGCACTGCAGCATGGTGTCAGCGCACAGTGCGGCGTGGTCGCGGTGGGCTCAGAGGATGCGCGTCTTGAAGTGGCGACCCTTGACCTTGCGCTCGCTCAGGCGCTGCAGCGCCTCACGCGCCCGGCTGCTTTCGACCGCGACATAGGCGTTGTAGTCATGCAGGGCGATCTTGCCGATCGCACTGCCCGGCAAGCCGCCTTCACCGGTCAGGGCGCCGAGCAGATCCCCCGGGCGCAGCTTGTCCTTGCGCCCGCCATTGAGGCACAGGGTAGTCATGGTCGGCAGCAGGCGCTCGTCGTCACGGCTCTTGAGCAGGGCCAGATTGCCCCAGTGCAGCGGCGCCCCCTGCAGGGCTTCGATGGCATTGGCGCGACCCGCCTCGGAGGGGGCGACCAGTGACAGGGCCAGCCCATTGGCGCCGGCGCGACCGCTGCGGCCGATACGATGCACATGTACGGCCGGATCGCGCGGCAGCTCGACATTGATCACCGCCTCCACGCCCTCGACATCCAACCCGCGGGCCGCCACATCGGTGGCCACCAGTACGCGGCAACTCTGATTGGCGAACATCGCCAGCACCTGATCGCGCTCACGCTGCTCCAGATCGCCATGCAGGGCGAGGGCTGAGATCTTGCGGACATTAAGTAGGTCAGCCAGTTCCTGGCACTGCGCGCGGGTCTGGCAGAAGGCTACGCTGGACGCCGGTCGAAAATGCAGCAGCAGGCGGGCGACGGCTTCCAGGCGCTGGGCCGGGTCTACTTCATAAAAACGTTGTTCGATGACGCTCTGGTCATGCTGGCTGGCGACCTCGATACGCTGCGGCTGACGCAGGAAGCGCGCCGCCAGTTGCTCGATGCCCTCAGGGTAGGTGGCCGAGAACAGCAGGGTCTGCCGCCGTGTCGGGGTGCGCTCGATGATCGCGCTGATCGCCTCGACGAAGCCCATGTCGAGCATGCGATCGGCTTCATCGAGGACCAGACGGTTCAAGCCGTCCAGATTCAGCGAGCCACGGTTCAGGTGCTCCAGCACCCGACCGGGCGTGCCGACCACCACATGGGCGCCGTGCTCTAGCGAGCCGATCTGCGGACCAAAGGGTACGCCGCCACAGAGGGTCAGTACCTTGATATTGCCCAGCCCACGGGCCAGCAGACGAATCTCCCGGGCGACCTGATCAGCCAGCTCGCGCGTCGGGCACAGCACCAGAGCCTGGCAGCCAAAGTAGCGCGGATTGAGGGGGGCGAGCAGGCCGAGGGCAAACGCGCAGGTCTTGCCGCTGCCGGTGCTGGCCTGGGCGATCAGGTCATGGCCGGCCAGGATCGCTGGCAGGCTGGCGGCCTGGATCGGAGTCATGCTTTGGTAGTCAAGTGCTGCGAGGCTGTCCAGCAGGCTGGCGGGCAGGGGCAGGGTGGAGAAAGCGTCGGTCACGGGGCACATCTGCGCGAAGGAGGAGGGCGGCCAGTGTAACAGGCTGCTGCCGGAGTACGGCATGTCACAGTTGCTCAGGAAACTTTGCTTTTCAATCCGCTTGGTTAAATTAAATTAAAATTTATGCATGTTTCTTGAGCTTTATTTTCCGTCTTAATTAAATAAATTTTTATTTTTATTTATTAACTTAAAGTTGCTCGGTTTTCGCGTGCAGCACATCCCGAATTTTGTGTGCGGTATTCGCGCAAGGGCGCAGGGCGCTCTGGGCCAGCGAAACCTGGGCAAAGCGGGCGTGGCAGAGCGCGCGGGTGAGCGGCCGCTTCCCCCTGCCGATTCATCGCTTAGGCCCTTGGCAGAGCGCTTGCGTAGCGGGCGGCGCCTAACCGTCAGACTAAAGTCGGGGCTTTCTTTTTAAGGAGGCGGGCTGGTAGATTAAATTGTGTGAAATTCTTTCACTTCGCAATAAAAACAAAACGGAGAACAGCGATGGTAGACGACAAAGCCAATGCCGCTGCGTACTGGAAGGCTAACGTTAGCCTGATCACCTGGAGCCTTGTGGTATGGGCTCTGGTTTCATTCGGCTTCGGCATCATCCTGCGTCCGATGCTGATGGGCATTTCGGTAGGCGGGGCCGACCTGGGCTTCTGGTTTGCTCAACAGGGTTCGATCATTACGTTCATCTTGATCATCTTCCACTACGCGTGGCGGCTGAACAAGCTGGACAAAGCATTCGGCGTTGAGGAGTAATCCAGCATGAGCCAATTTGTAATCAATATGCTGTTCGTAGGGGCGTCCTTCGCACTCTACTTCGGCATCGCAGTCTGGGCCCGTGCCGGGTCTACCAAAGAGTTCTACGTCGCAGGCGGCGGCGTCCATCCCGTGACCAACGGTATGGCGACCGCAGCTGACTGGATGTCGGCGGCTTCCTTCATTTCCATGGCGGGCCTGATCGCCGCCGGCGGTTACTCCACCTCGGTCTACCTGATGGGCTGGACCGGTGGTTACGTGCTGCTGGCCATGCTGCTGGCGCCCTACCTGCGCAAGTTCGGAAAGTTCACCGTACCGGACTTTATCGGTGATCGCTTCTACAGTCGTGGCGCGCGTCTGGTCGCTGTCATCTGCCTGATCCTGATTTCCGTGACCTACGTGATCGGTCAGATGGCTGGTGCCGGTATTGCCTTCTCCCGCTTCCTCGAAGTCAGCAACTCGGCCGGTATCTGGATTGCCGCTGCCGTGGTGTTCGCTTACGCGGTCTTCGGCGGCATGAAGGGCATCACCTACACCCAGGTGGCTCAGTACGTCGTGCTGATCATTGCCTACACCATCCCGGCCGTGTTCATTGCCTTCAACCTGACTGGCAACCCGATCCCGATGTTCGGCATGCTGGGTGATCACACAGGTTCCGGCGAGCCGCTGCTGGCCAAGCTGGATGCCGTGGTGACCGACCTGGGCTTTGCTGCCTACACCGCCGATACCACCAACAAGTTGAACATGATCCTGTTCACCCTGTCGCTGATGATCGGTACCGCTGGTCTGCCGCACGTAATCATCCGCTTCTTCACCGTACCGAAGGTGGCTGATGCACGCTGGTCCGCTGGCTGGACCCTGATCTTCATCGCCCTGCTGTACCTCACCGCTCCGGCTGTGGCCTCCATGGCGCGCCTGAACCTGATGACCACCGTGTACCCGCAAGGTACCGAGGCTCCGGCTCTGGCTTATGAAGAGCGTCCTGAGTGGGTCAAGACCTGGGAAGAAACCGGCCTGATCAAGTGGGAAGACAAGAACGCTGATGGCCGTGTGCAGTTCTATAACGATGCCAACGCTACCTTCAAGGCAACCGCGACTGAGCGTGGCTGGAACGGCAACGAGCTGACCGTCAACAACGACATCATCGTGCTGGCCAACCCGGAAATCGCCAACCTGCCGTCCTGGGTCATCGGTCTGATTGCTGCGGGCGCCATCGCTGCTGCACTCTCCACCGCTGCCGGTCTGCTGCTGGCCATCTCCTCTGTCGTGAGCCATGACCTGATCAAGACCCTGATCAATCCGAAGATCAGCGAAGCCAACGAAATGAAGGCGGCGCGTATCTCCATGGCGGTCTCGATCCTGGTAGCCACTTGGCTGGGTCTCAATCCTCCGGGCTTCGCGGCTCAGGTAGTAGCACTGGCCTTCGGCCTGGCCGCTGCGACCCTGTTCCCGGTCCTGATGATGGGTATCTTCTCCAAGCGCGTGAACGACAAGGGTGCCATCGCCGGCATGTTGGTGGGTCTGGTCATCACCATCGTGTACATCTTCCTGTACCTCGGCTGGTTCTTCATCCCGGGCACCAACACCTTCAACAACGTGCCTGATGAGTGGCTGTTCGGTATCTCCCCGCAAGCCTTCGGCTCGGTGGGTGCGATCATCAACTTCATCGTGGCCTACGCCGTATCCCTGTCCTCCGAGGCTCCGCCGAAGGCTGTGCAGGATCTGGTGGAAAGCGTGCGTACTCCGAAGGGCGCTGGTGCTGCACTGGATCACTAAGTGATAATCCAGACAGTCCGGATATCCCATCCGCATCGCTGTTGAAACACACATCGGGCTTCCAACTGGAAGCCCGATGTCTTTTAAGGAGTCTGTACATGATCTGGCATCTGATTGCCGCGCTCTGCTCGGCCCTGGCGGGCGCAGGGGTTGCCCTGATTCTGCGTTCGCTGACCCGCCGGCGGTTGCCGAAGTGGATCATTCCGGTATTTGCCGGGCTGGGCATGCTCGGTTACACCATTCACTACGAATACACCTGGTTCGATGCCACGCAGACCCGTCTGCCCGCCGGCTCCGTCGTGGTGTCCAGTGAGGAGGGCGACATGCTCTGGCGTCCCTGGACCCTGCAGTTCCCGATGCCGCTGATCTATACCGTGCTGGACAACGCCAATGCTCAGGTGCAAGAGACTCCTCAGGGACGGGTGGCGCGTTTTGTGCTGTACCGCTTCGAGAAGCATCACCTGATGTCGACGGTGACCAACGCCCGTTATCAGCTGCTGTGCAGCGAACAGGCGATGTTCCAGCTCAATGACGAGGGCGAGGCGCGTTTCGAGACCCTGACCCGCCTACCAGAAGACTCGCCGCTGTATCAGACCCTCTGCATGGGCGAGGGTGAGCGCTGAATCACCACGCGCCCGCCCACCTGGCGTGACGCCTGAGCACTTTGCGGCTTAAATGAAACGGACACATGAGCCGGAACAGTGGGCCGGTGCCGAGGCAGCTTTGCCGCCCGCCGGCGCCCGCTGTCCGTGATGCCCGGGGGTGCGTGATGTCCGCTGTGTTCAAGATGGAAAACCTGCCGTTCAGCCTGCTGGATGCGGCCGAGCAGGCGCTGCTTAACCAGCAGTTGAGCCTTCGGCACTTTGCCCCGGGCGAGACGATCATCGCCGCCGGTCAGCCACCGCTGGGGGTCTTCGTGATCGCCCACGGGCGGGTGGCTGAGCGTGATGATACAGCCGCCGAGGCGGCTCAAGTCTTTGTGCATTACCGCGACGAGGACTACTTCGGCGGCTGGTCGGCCCTCAACGGGCTGGCCATCCACCACTTCATCGCGGTCGAGGAGACCGTCTGCCACCTGCTGCCCACCGCGCTGCTGCTGGAGCTGATGGCCAGCAACCCGCGCTTTGCCGACTACTTCCAGCAAAACCTCGGCGCCAAGCGGGAGATCGTCGATCAGCAGGGCCAGAGCCAGGACATGGCCGAGTTCATGCTGGCCAGAATCAGTGACGGATTGATCCGCGAGCCACTGGTGGTCGAAGAGGGCACCAGCCTGCATGCAGCGACCCGCCTGATGCGTGAGCACAAGGCCGACTGCCTGCTGGTAAAACGCCGCAACCGCTACGGGATGGTCACCGGCACGGACCTGCTGGATGCCGTGGTGCTGCAGGGCCTGGCACTGGAGCGGGATGTGGCCGACATTGCCAGTTACCGACTGATTTCCGCCCCGCCGGATGATTACCTGTTCAATGCGCTGATCCGCATGACCCAGCACCAGATCGAGCGGGTGGTGGTGATGGATCAGCAGCACCTGGTCGGCGTGGTCGAGCTGACCGATGTGCTCAGCCATTTCTCCAGCCATTCCCACGTCATCGGCCTGCGCGTCGAGCGGGCCAACAGCCTTGAGGAACTGCGCGAGGCGGCCTTGGGGCTCAACGACCTGATCCGCGCGCTGATTTCCACCGGGGTGAAGATCCGCTTCACCATGGAGCTGTTGGCGGCCATGAACGGGCGGATCATCGCCAAACTGTTCGATCTGATCATCCCCCGGGACATGCGCCCGCATGTCTGCCTGCTGGTGATGGGCTCGGAGGGGCGTGGCGAGCAGATCATGAAGACCGATCAGGACAACGCCCTGCTGGTGCGCGATGGGCTGGTCTGGCCTGAATTGCAGGACACCATGCGCCGCTTCAGCGAGACGCTGATCAGCTTTGGTTTTCCGCCCTGCCCGGGCAACATCATGGTTTCCAACCCCGAGTGGGTGAATAGCATCGAGCAGTGGGCGGGCAAGCTGACCCAGTGGAGCCAGCGCTGCGACGGTACGGCGGTGATGAACCTGGCGATTGCGGTGGACAGCAAGCCGATTGCCGGCAATATCGCCCTGTTCAAGGTGGCGCGTAATGCCTTCTTGCGCAGCGTGCAGAGTAACGACATCTTTTTCTCGCACTTTGCCCGTGCGGCGCTGAACTTCGACACCCCACTGACCCTGTTCGGCAACCTGCGCGACAAGGAGCTGCTGGACATCAAGAAAGGCGGCATCTTCCCGATCGTGCACGGGGTGCGCACCATGGCGCTGGAGCAGCGCATCCTTGAGACCAACACCTTCAAGCGCATTGAGGCGCTGGTGGAGATGGGCCGGTTGGAGAAGGGCATGGGCGACAACCTGGGGGAGGCGCTGTCGATCTTCATCCAGCTGCGTCTGGCCCAGCAGATCGAGCGACTGGGCAGGGCGGAGCCGGATCTGGCGCGTAGCCCCAATGCACTGGATCTGCAGAAGCTCAACAAGCTGGAGCGCGAGTTGCTGCGCGATGCCCTGCACATCGTCAAGGACTTCAAGAAGCTGTTTGCGCTGCGTTACCACATCAGCACGTAAGGCAATGGCCTGTGCCCGCTCCGGCACAGACCATCCGCCGCTCAGATCGAGTTGAGCGCCGCCTGTCGGGTGCGTTGCCAGTAGCGCACCCGATCCGCCAGCTCGCCCACCCGCTCGATGCCCATGCGCTGGGCGCGGTTAAAGAGGATCAGGGCAATCTCTGCCGTGGCCATGGCATCGGCCGAGGCGTGATGGCGCTGGGCGATGTCGATGCCAAAGTGCTGCATCCAGTGATCCAGCCCGCCACGGCGGGTCAGCACTTCCGGGAATAACATCGGGGCCAGATCCGCCACGTCCAGGAAGGGGTGCTCCAGGGTATAGCCCAGCTCCTTCTTCAGCGCCCGCGCCAGCATGCGCTGGTCGAAGGGGGCGTGAAAGGCCAGCATCACGCTGTCGGCGGCAAACTCCATGAAGCTCAGCAGCGCCTCGACCGGCGGCTCGCCCCGGGCCAGCTCGCTCGGGGCGATACCGTGGATCAGCACCGCCTCGTTGACCTTGACCTCGCGGCGCAGGGTGCATTCGAACTGGCGGGCCATGTCGATGCTGCCGGCCTCGATGGTCACCGCGCCGATCGAGATCACGATGTCACGGTTGAGGTTGAGGCCGGTGGTCTCAAGGTCCAGCACCACGAAGCGCTGCTCGCGCAGCAGGCCGTCCAGTGCGGGGGCCTCCGGCAGCGCCGCCAGACGCCGGCGCTGCGGCTCGTCGAGCTCCAGGCTGTGACGCCGCAGATGGTCGAGCATATGACTGAACAGGCTCATAGTTGATACCGCACGCTCAGGATCGATTGCAGACGCTGGGCCTGACGGAAGGATTCGCGCAGGATGCGCCGGTCCAGTTCATTGAGGGTGTCGGGGTCGAGGCGGTTGCTCAGGGGCTGCCCGTCCCGCTGCTGGCGCTGATGCAGCTGCATGCGCATCAGCTGAATGAAGTGATAAGCCTCTTCATATGAGCCGACATCCTTGGCCTTGAGCACATCGCGCTCACCCAGCAGCTTGAGCCGCTCCAGGGTGTTGCTTTCCTGGATGCCGTTGGCCAGCGCCAGGATGCGCAGTCCCTCGACAAAGGGCATCACACCTTCGACCTTGAGATCGAGGGTGTCCTTGTCGGCGCCGCGGCTGGCGACGATGAAGTCGCGCAGGCGACCGATGGGCGGCGGATGCCGCAGGGCATTGCTGGCCATCATGCGCTGGAACAGCGGGTTGTCGGCAATCATCTTCAGCAGCGCCTCGCTGAGCTGCTGATAGCCCTCGGTCGGCCCCCAGGCCGGGCGCAGGTCAAAGTAGATGGTCGAGTGCAGCAGGTTTTCCGCCGTCGGACTCTGGATGATGCCGCTGAAGCGGCGTAGCCATTCGCGGCGTGACAGGCACAGGTCCGGGTTGCTGGCCATGATGTTGCCCTTGCACAGCGAAAAACCGCAGCGATCCAGTGCCTCGTTGATCTTGCGCGCTAGTGGCAGCAGTCGCTGGCGGATCTTTTCCGCTTCCTCGACCGAGTCGGCTTCAAAGAGGATGCCGTTGTCCTGATCGGTGTAGAGGGTCTGCTCGCAGCGTCCCTCGCTGCCGAACACCAGCCAGGTGAACGGCACGCCGGGATCGCCGTGTTCGGCAATCATCAGCTCGATCACCCGGACCACGGTCTGATCATTAAGCAGGGTGATGATGTTGGTCAGCTGCGCCGGGTTGGCGCCGTGGGCCAGCATGTTGTCGATCAGGTGGGCGATCTGTTCGCGCAGTCCGACCAGCACCTCGACCCGGCTGGCCGAGCTGATGGTGCGCGCCAGATGCACCAGATCGACCCGCTGCAGCGAGAACAGATCCCGCTCGGACAGCACGCCGACCAGACGGCCCATTTCCACCACGCAGATATGCGCGATCTGGCGCTGGGTCATGGTCAGCGCGGCATCGAACGCGGTGGCGGTGGGGGGCAGATGCACCGGGTCGCGGGTCATCAGCTCATCGAGTGGCTGCTCTAGGTCGCCGCTTCCATCGGCAATCACCCGGCGCAGGTCGCGCAAGGTGAAGATGCCGATCGGATACTGGCGCTCATCGACCATCACCAGGCTGCCGATGTGATGCTCGTGCATCAGCCTGACCGCCTCGCGCAGGCGGATGCCGCGCCGGCAGGTGATCGGGTTGGGCGCGGCGAGGATGTTCAGACGGGTTTCCAGCGAATACTGCGCGCCGAGTGTCTCGGCGGCCTGCAGCTGTACCTGTTGCTGCACCTGGCCCATCAGGCTGCTGACCCCGCGCAGGGCAAAGTCGCGAAACGCCTCGGACTGGCGGTAGGTGTGCGCAAAGGCGCTGCGGCTGAGCAGCAGGCAGAAGGTGTCCTCGGCTGCCATGTAGTGGGTACGGGTCGCCCGCTCGCTGACCATCGCCGCCACCGGGAAGCACTCGCCGGGGGCGATTTCCTGGGTGGTTTCCATGCCCTCGCCGGTCAGGCTGGGCCGCTGGCCGAGCACCAGCCCCTGCTTGACGATGTAGATGTATTCGATGCGCCCATCATCCGGGCCGATCACCGGATCGCCGGCGGCATAGAAGCGCAGCCGGCACTGTTCGACCATCTGCGCCAGATGGCTGAGCTCCATCTGGTTGAAGGGCGCGTAGCGCAGCAAAAACTGCATGGTGCCCTGAATGTTCTGCATCACGGCTGTCTTGCCGACTTCTGCAAAGCCGTCGTGTTTGCTCATGCTTTTATTCTCTGCAAATGCCTTGTGAGCAGTGTAGCGGCAAGACCTGCCGCAGGCGCGGATCTGCGACAGGTCGGCCATGCGTCAGGGTCAGGGCTTTGAGGCGATGGCCTGCTCCACGGCGGCAATCAGCTTGGCGTCGTCCGGGCGGGTCAGGCTGGAGAAGCTGCCGATCACCTTGCCATTGCGGTCGATCACGTACTTGTAGAAGTTCCAGCGCGGCGGGCCGCTCTGGGCCGCCAGCTCGCGAAACAGCGGAATGGCCGTCATGCCGGTTACCGGCTGGGCGGCGGCCATAGTGAAGGTGACGCCGTAATTGACGAAGCAGACGGTGGCCGTCTCCTCGGCGCTGTCCGCTTCCTGGCGGAAGTCGTCGGAGGGGACGCCGAGGATCTCGAGTCCCTGGCCCTTGTAGCGCTGATAGAGCGCTTCCAGGCCCTCGAACTGGCCGGTGAAGCCGCAGTGACTGGCGGTGTTGACCACCACCAGCGGCTTGCCGGCGAACTGTTGCAGATCGATTGGCTGCTTGCCGCGCAGCGGGGGCAGGCTGCCCTCAAGGCTCAGGGTGTCGGCGGCCTGCAGGGTGCCGATACCGGCGAACAGCAGGGGCAGGCCGAGAAGAAAACGTAAGCGACGCATGGCGGTCTCCGCAAGGATGGGGCTGTCAGGTACCCATCCCGCCACGCTAACCCTCTGTGGCGAGGCTGGCAATCGGCGATTGGGCAAGTCCGGCATGGGCTGGCGCATAACGGACAACGCGCTGCCTCCCGGGGGAGAGCAGCGCGTTGTGGGGTGGGAGCGCAGGGCGCTCCCGGATCAGCAGAGCCGATCGTCTTACTGGGCGTTGCGCGCCTTGAATTCGCGGCGACGGCGGTGCAGCACCGGCTCGGTGTAGCCATTGGGCTGCTTGGTGCCTTCAAGGCACAGCTCCAGCGCCGCCTGGAAGGCGATGTTGTCGTCGAAGTTCGGCGCCATCGGCTTGTACAGCGGGTCATTGGCGTTCTGACGATCCACCACCAGGGCCATGCGCTTGAAGGTCTCGACGACCTGCTCGGCGCTGCACACGCCGTGGCGCAGCCAGTTGGCGATGTGCTGGCTGGAGATGCGCAGGGTGGCGCGGTCTTCCATCAGGCCGATGTCGTTGATGTCCGGCACCTTGGAGCAGCCGACGCCCTGGTCGATCCAGCGCACCACGTAGCCGAGGATGCCCTGGGCGTTGTTGTCCAGCTCGTTCTGGATCTCGGTGGCCGACCAGTCGGTGCTCGGCGCCAGCGGGATGGTCAGAATGTCGTCCAGCGAGGCGCGCTCGCGCTTGGCCAGCTCCTGCTGGCGGGCGAACACGTCGACCTTGTGGTAGTGCAGGGCGTGCAGGGCAGCAGCGGTCGGCGACGGTACCCAGGCGGTGTTGGCGCCGGCCATCGGGTGGACGATCTTCTGCTCGAGCATGCCGGCCATCAGGTCGGGCATGGCCCACATGCCCTTGCCGATCTGCGCGCGACCGGACAGGCCGGTGGAGAGGCCATTGTCGACGTTCCAGTTCTCGTAGGCCTTGATCCAGGCGGCGTTCTTGATGTCGCCCTTGCGAATGAACGCGCCGGCTTCCATCGAGGTGTGCAGCTCGTCACCGGTACGGTCGAGGAAGCCGGTGTTGATGAACACCACGCGCTCGCGGGCGGCCTTGATGCACGCCTTGAGGTTGACGGTGGTGCGGCGCTCCTCGTCCATGATGCCGACCTTGAGGGTGTTGCGGGCCAGGCCCAGCACGTCCTCGACGCGGTCGAACAGCTCGTTGGCGAAGGCGACTTCTTCCGGGCCGTGCATCTTCGGCTTGACGATGTAGACGCTGCCGGTGCGGCTGTTCTTGCGGCTGGTGTTGCCGCTCAGGTTATGGATGGCGATCAGGCTGGTGACCAGGCCGTCCATGATGCCTTCCGGCACCTCGTTGCCGTCCTTGTCGAGGATGGCGTCGTTGGTCATCAGGTGACCGACGTTACGCACGAACAGCAGGGAACGACCGTGCAGGGTCAGCTCGCCGCCATTGGCCGCAGTGTAGACACGGTCCGGGTTCATGGTGCGGGTGAAGGTGGTGCCGCCCTTGGCCACTTCCTCGGCCAGGTCGCCCTTCATCAGGCCCAGCCAGTTCTTGTAGGCGATGACCTTGTCTTCGGCATCGACCGCGGCGACCGAGTCCTCGCAGTCCATGATGGTGGTCAGCGCGGCTTCCATCAGCACGTCCTTCACACCGGCCTTGTCGGTCTTGCCGATCATGCTGCTCGGGTCGATCTGGATCTCGAAGTGGATGCCGTGGTTCTTCAGCAGCACGGCCTTCGGCGCGGCGGCGTCACCCTGGAAGCCGATCAGCTGGGCCGGATTCTTCAGGCCGGTGCTGCTGCCGTTTGCCAGGCTGACGACCAGCTTGCCGCCGTCGATGGCGTAGCCGGTGGCGTCAGTATGGGAAGCGCCGGCCAGCGGCGCTGCTTCGTCGAGGAAGGCGCGGGCGAAGGTGATGACCTTGGCGCCGCGGACCGGGTTGTAGCCGGCGCCTTTCTCGGCGCCGTCGGTTTCCGGGATGGCGTCGGTGCCATACAGGGCGTCGTATAGCGAGCCCCAGCGGGCGTTAGCGGCGTTGAGGGCGAAGCGCGCGTTCATCACCGGCACCACCAACTGCGGGCCGGCCATGCGGGCGATCTCGTCGTCGACGTTCTCGGTAGTGGCCTGGAAGTCTTCCGGCTCCGGCAGCAGGTAGCCGATTTCCTGCAGGAAGGCTTTATAGCTCACGGCATCGTGAGCCTGACCGGCGCGGGCCTGGTGCCAGGCGTCGATCTTGGCTTGCAGGTCGTCGCGCTTGGCCAGCAGGGCACGGTTCTTCGGCGCCAGATCGTGGATCACGGCATCAGCGCCGCTCCAGAATGCCTCGGCACTGACACCGGTGCCGGGAATGGCTTCGTTGCTGACGAAGTCATAGAGGGCTTTGGCGACCTGCAGGCCACCGACTTGTACGCGTTCGGTCATTGCTTGCCTCACTCTGCTTGGGCGGCGCGCCTGCGCGCGATTACCCTTTTATGTAGTCTGGACTTTTGCATACTACATGATGCTCCATGACAAAGGTACGCGGTGGCCGGCGGCCTTCGACAAAAGTCGTGGACTGTCGGCGAGGTTGATGGGTTATGCACAGCCGGCAGAATCGCGCCCGATTTTGTCCCCGTTTGGCGTGGAGCGGGCTGTGGACAAGCCTTGGGCAGTTGGCTGCAGCCTTAGTGCCGCGTGGTCTGCAGGCTTTTGTGCGAAAAATGAACAGCCTTGCCCGGGTTATGCACGCAGGCACTGCATGGGGTTGTGGATAAGCTCTGGAGCCTTGGCTGCAGCTCAGGCGGGGCGCGGCTTGCCGATGATTGATCATTTATTGCGCAGTTTGCCGGTCATCTGCTGTGGGTAAGTGCGCGGTGGCGAGATGCAGTTGTCCACTGCCCGGATGGATGAGGGTGTGGACAAACTGCGCGTAGCTGGCTGCAGGCCACGGACTGTCTGGTCTGCAGACGATTGTGCAAAATATGATCAGTTAGGCGGCGGGCGAAAAACACGCGCTTTTCCACCGCCCTGGGGGATCAGCCTGTGGACAAGCTCGGGGCAGAGCGCTGCAGGCCGCGTCCTGCATGGTCTGCAGCGCTCTGCTCAATAAATGATCAAGTGCGGCGCAGCAGGCGCAGGCTGTCGAGGCTGAACACCAGCAGACCCAGCCAGATGCAGGCAAACGCCAGCAATTGCGGCCCCTGCAGCGCTTCACCGAACAGCAGCACCGCCTGCAGCAGCACCAGGGTCGGCGTCAGGTACTGCAAAAAGCCCAGCGTGGCATACGGCAGGTGGCGGGCGGCGGCGTTGAAGCAGATCAGCGGAATCAGTGTTACCGGGCCTGCGGCGATCAGCCAGAGCGCCTCTTGGCTGTCCCAGAAACCCGCCACGTTGCCTGGGGATGAGGGCTGTAGCGCGAGCCAGGCCAGTGCCGCTGGCAACATCAGCCAGGTCTCCACCGCCAGCCCCGGCAGGGCCGCCACCGGTGCCTGTTTGCGGATCAGGCCATAACAGCTGAAGCTCAGCGCCAGCAGCAGCGAGACCCACGGCAGGCTGCCCAGCTGCCAGACCTGCTGAGCCACCCCGGCCCCCGCCAGCAACACGGCGACCCACTGCAGCGGGCGCAGCCGCTCACCGAGCAGCAGCATGGCCAGCAGCACATTGAGCAGCGGGTTGATGTAGTAGCCGAGGCTGGTCTCCAGCATCCGGCCGTTGTTCACCGCCCAGACATAGATCAGCCAGTTCAGCGCGATCAGCGCCCCGCTGGCGGCGAGAATGGCCAGCCGGCGCGGATGGGCGCGCAGCGCCTGCCACCAGCCCGGATGCTTCCAGACCAGCAGCAACAGGCTGGCAAACAGCGCCGACCAGATGACCCGGTGGACAATGATTTCCAGCGCCGGGATCGCCGCAAGCGCCTTGAAATACAACGGAAACAGACCCCAGATGACGTAGGCCATCAAGCCGAGGACCAGGCCCCGGTGGGTATTGGTGCTGCTCATGCGGACTCCAGATACAGGATGCGCAACGCATCGATGCAGCATTCTAGAGCCTTCACCACGGCTGTAGCTGCAGCGGCGGCTGCTCGAGGGCGGCGAGCTGTTCATCGAGCAGATTGATCTGCTCGTCCCAGTAGCCTGCAGCGGTGAACCAGGGGAAGCTGGCCGGGAAGGCCGGATCATCCCAGCGCTGCGCGAGCCACGCGCTGTAGTGGAGCAGGCGCAGGCTGCGCAACCCTTCGATCAGCGCCAGCTCGCGGGGCGCAAAATCGTTGAACTCCTGATAGCCCTCGAGCAGTTCGCCGAGCTGGCGGGTGCGCTCCTCGCGGTTGCCGCTCAGCAGCATCCACAGATCCTGCACCGCCGGCCCCATCCGGCAGTCGTCCAGATCGACAATATGAAATTGCCCGTCGCGCAGCAGCAGGTTGCCGGGATGGCAGTCGCCATGCAGGCGGATCGGCGTGTAGTCAACGCGCGCAAACAGCGCATCCAGACGCGCCAGCAGCTCGCCCGCGCGCGCGCGGTAGGCTGCATGCAGGCGTTCGGGGAGAAAGCCGCTCGCCGCTACGGCGGCCAGCGCGGCATGGCCGAAACCGGCCACATTCAGTGTCTCGCGCTGCACAAACGGCCGGCGGCGCCCCACCGCATGCAGGCGGCCGAGCAGCTGGCCGAAGCGGTACAGCTGCTCCAGATCACCCGGCTCCGGGGCGTGCCCGCCGCGGCGCGGGAACAGCGCGAAGTAGAAGCCCGCGTGCTCGAACAGGCTCTCGCCATCGCGCTGGATCGGCGCCACCACGGGGATTTCCTGCTCGGCCAGCTCGAAGGCGAAGGCGTGCTCCTCGCGGATCGCCGCCGCACTCCAGCGGCCTGGGCGGTAGAACTTGGCGATCAGCGGTGCCTGATCTTCGATGCCCACCTGATAGACCCGATTTTCAAAGCTGTTGAGCGCCATGATCCGTGCATCGGTGCACAATCCAAGGCGTTCTACCGCATCGAGGACACAGTCGGGGGTGAGCAGATCGAAGGGGTGGGACATGGCAAGGCTCCTCGGCACGGTGGGCGAGTCTGCCATGTTCCGTGCCCTGCGCGGAGGTTCTTGTGTGGCCGGCTCAGTCCGCGGTGCGGGCCGGGTTGGCGGGCGTGCGTGCCAGGCAGTAGACATCGACCCGCGCCGCGCCGGCCGCGCGCAGCAGACTTGCCAGCGTGTCGGCGGTGGCACCAGTGGTCAGTACGTCATCGACCAGCGCCAGATGAGCGCCGGCCACGGCCGCCGGGCGTTGCAGACGAAAGGCCTGGCGCAGGTTGAGCTGGCGCGCGGCGGCATCCAGTTGCTGCTGGGCGGTGGTGTCGCGGACCCGTTGCAGGTTGTCGGTGTCCACCGGCAGCGCGCAAGCCGTGCCCAGCCACTGGGCAAGCAGTGCGGCCTGATTGAAGCCGCGCCGGCGCAGGCGGGCCTCGGCCAGCGGCACCGGCAGCAGGCACTCTGGGCGGGGCAGGCCGTTCTGCCAGGCATGTTGCAGGTGCTCAGCGAGCTGCATGGCCAGCAGGCGGCCCAGCGGCCAAGCCTGCTGATGCTTGAAGCGGATGATCAGGCTGTCGAGCGGAAAGGCATAGCGCCAGGGCGTTTCGACCCGGCTGAAGGCCGGGGTGCGCAGCTGGCAGCGGCCGCACAGGGTCGGCGTATCGGGGGTATCGGCCAGCGGTTCGGCGCAGATCGCACAGTGTCGACCGAGCCAGGGCAAATCATGCTGGCAGCCGGTGCACAGCGCGTGCGCGGTGTCGGCGGGCAGGGCGCAGAGCAGGCAGCGTGGTGGGCGAATCCAGCGTGGCCAGTGGCTTGATTGAATGCTTTTTAACCACCTGTTGACCAATGTGCTGTCCCTGCGTTGACAAATGAGCGGTCGTCTTTCAAAGATGCCGGCATTGCGGCTGCCGGCCACTCTAGCAGCCCGCCACTTCAGGAACCCGCCCGATGAATGCACGTCTTGCTCTGCGTCACGACTGGACCCTCGACGAGGTCCGCGCTCTGTTCAATCAGCCGTTCAACGACCTGATCTTCCAGGCCCAAGGTGTGCATCGCCAGCACTTCAACGCCAACGAAGTGCAGGTCTCCACCCTGCTGTCGATCAAGACCGGCGCCTGCCCGGAAGACTGCAAGTACTGCCCGCAGTCCGGCCACTACAACACCGGCCTCGACAAGGAAAAGTTGATGGAGGTGCAGAAGGTGCTCAAGGCCGCCGCCGAGGCCAAGGCCATCGGCTCGACGCGCTTCTGCATGGGCGCCGCCTGGAAGCATCCGTCGGCCAAGGACATGCCCTACGTGCTGGAGATGGTCAGGGGCGTCAAGGCGCTGGGGCTTGAGACCTGCATGACCCTCGGCACCCTCGACGCCGAGCAGACCATGGCGCTGGCCGACGCCGGCCTCGACTACTACAACCACAACCTCGACACCTCGCCGGAGTTCTACGGCAACATCATCACCACGCGGACGTATGCGGAACGCCTGCAGACCCTCGGCTACGTGCGCGAGGCGGGGATGAAGATCTGCTCCGGCGGCATCCTCGGCATGGGCGAGTCGCTGGACGACCGTCTGGGCCTCTTGATCCAGCTGGCCAACCTGCCCGAGCACCCGGAGTCGGTGCCGATCAACATGCTGGTCAAGGTCGAGGGTACCCCGCTGGCGAACGCCGAGGACGTCGATCCGTTCGACTTCATTCGCACCCTGGCGGTGGCGCGCATCCTCATGCCGCAGTCGCACGTGCGCCTGTCCGCCGGCCGCGAGCAGATGAACGAGCAGATGCAGGCGCTGGCTTTTCTCGCCGGCGCCAACTCGATCTTCTACGGCGAGAAGCTCTTGACCACCGGCAACCCCGAGGCCGAGCGCGACATGCGCCTGTTCCAGCGCCTCGGCATCAAGCCGGAAGCGCGCGAGGAGCACGCCGACGAGGTACACCAGGCCGCCATCGAGCAGGCGCTGGTCGAGCAGCGCAACAGCGCGCTGTTCCACGACGCCGCCGCTTCGGCCTGATGCACGACACGCCCTCTCCCGCCGGCGGGAGAGGGTTGGGGTGAGGGTGGTGTGTCATGCCCCTCACCCCCGGCCCCTCTCCCCAGCGGGGAGAGGGGAGACGCCCATCCAGCCCTGCGAATGCCCATGACCTTCGACCTCGCCGCCCGTCTCGCCACCCGCCGCGCCGACAACCTGTTCCGCCAGCGCCCGCTGCTGCAGAGCCCGCAGGGCCCCGAGGTGGTGGTCGACGGCCAGCCGCTGCTGGCCTTCTGCTCCAACGACTACCTCGGCCTGGCCAGCCACCCCGAGGTGATCCGTGCGCTGCAGCAGGGCGCGGAACAATGGGGCGTCGGCGGCGGCGCCTCGCACCTGGTGGTCGGCCACAGCCAGCCGCACCATGAACTCGAGGAGGCGCTCGCCGAGTTCACCGGCCGGCCGCGCGCGCTGCTGTTCTCCACCGGCTACATGGCCAACCTCGCCGCGGTCACCGCGCTGGTCGGCCAGGGCGACAGCGTGCTGGAGGACCGCCTCAACCACGCCTCGCTGCTGGATGCTGGTCTGCTCTGCGGCGCGCGCTTCTCGCGTTACCTGCACAACGACGCGGCGAGTCTCGCCAGCCGCCTGGTCAAGGCCAGCGGCAACAGCCTGGTGGTCACCGACGGCGTGTTCAGCATGGACGGTGACCTCGCCGACCTGCCGGCGCTGTGCGCTGCGGCGCAGCAGAAGGGCGCCTGGCTGATGGTCGACGACGCCCACGGCTGCGGCGCGCTGGGCGCGACCGGCGGCGGCATCGTCGAGCACTTTGGCTTGGGTATCGACGAGGTGCCGGTGCTGGTCGGCACCCTCGGCAAGGCGTTCGGCACTGCCGGTGCCTTCGTTGCCGGCAGCGAGGCGCTGATCGAGACGCTGATCCAGTTCGCCCGCCCGTACATCTACACCACCAGCCAGCCGCCGGCGCTGGCCTGCGCCACGCTGAAGAGTCTCGAGCTGCTGCGCAGCGAAGGCTGGCGCCGCGAGCATCTGAATGCGCTGATTGCGCGTTTTCGCGCCGGTGCCGCCGAGCGGGGTCTGAGTCTGATGGACAGCCCGACGCCGATCCAGCCGCTGCTGATCGGCGACAGCGCGCGCGCCGTGGAGTTTTCCCGCCTGCTGCGCGCGCGCGGCCTGCTGGTGGGCGCGATCCGCCCGCCGACCGTACCGGCCGGCACTGCGCGGCTGCGCATCACCCTGTCCGCCGCACACAGCTTCGCCCAGCTCGAGCGACTGCTCGAGGCGCTGGGCGAGTGCCAGGCGCTGTTGCCCCCTGCCGAGGAATGACCATGAACCGACTGATCCTGCTGCCCGGCTGGGGCCTCGGCCCGGCCGCCCTGCAACCGCTGGTCGAGGCGCTCAACGCCCAGGGCCTGCCCACCGAGCTGGCCGAGCTGCCGGCGCTGGACTCCGCCGATCCCGAGGCCTGGCTAAACGAGCTGGATGCGCGCCTGCCCGCCGACGGCTGGCTGGGCGGCTGGTCGCTGGGCGGCATGCTCGCCACCGCGCTGGCCGCACGGCGTGGCGCGCGCTGCCGGGGCCTGCTGACCCTGGCCAGCAACGCCTGCTTTGTCGCCCGCGACGACTGGCCGCAGGCCATGGACCCGCTGACCTTCGCCGCCTTCCGCACCGGCTGCTCGGTGAATGCCACCACCACCCTCAAGCGCTTCGCCATCCTCTGCGCCGAAGGCAGCGCCGACCCCCGTGCGCTGGGTCGCCAGCTGCAGCGCGGCCTGCCGGAGGCCGAGCCGGCGCGGCTGCTCGCTGGCCTCGACCTGCTCGCCGCGCTGGACAACCGTGCCGCGCTGGCCGGCTTCACTGGGCCACAGCTGCACCTGCTCGCCGAACACGACCAGCTGCTGCCGGCCAGCGCTGCCGCAGACCTGCTGGCGCTGCTGCCGGCCGGTGAAGTGGATGTGCTGGAAGGCTGCGGCCATGCCTTGGTGCTTGAGCAGCCGCAGGCACTGGCCGCGCTGATCGGCGAATTCGTCCGCGAGGCCGGGGATGACTGATATTGCAGGCTCCCGAATGGGCAGCCCTTTAGCGTGCAGGGCGCTGTCCACGGTCGCGAGGATGGACCATGACTGACCCGCAGGCCGTGCTGCCCGACAAGCGCCAGGTCGCCGCTTCCTTCTCGCGCGCCGCGGCCAGCTATGACAGCGTCGCCGCGCTGCAGCGCGCGGTCGGCGCCGAGCTGCTGGCGCGCCTGCCGGCCGAGCTGGCGCCGGCGCGCTGGCTCGATCTCGGCAGCGGCACCGGGCATTTCAGCCGCGCCCTGGCCGCACGCTTCCCCGAGGGGTGCGGCACCGCCGTGGACATCGCCGAAGGCATGCTGCGCCACGCCCGGCCGCTGGGCGGCGCCAGCCAGTTCGTCTGCGGCGATGCCGAGCACCTGCCGCTGGCCTGCAACAGCCAGCAGCTGATCTTCTCCAGCCTGGCCCTGCAGTGGTGTGCGGACTTCGCCGCGGTGCTTGCCGAGGCGCGCCGCGTCCTGCAGCCGGGCGGGGTATTCGCCTTCAGCAGCCTGTGCGTCGGCACCCTGCAGGAGCTGCGTGACAGCTGGCAGGCGGTGGACGGGTTGGTCCACGTCAACCGCTTCCGCCACTTCGTGGATTATCAGGCGCTGTGTGCCGCCAGCGGCCTTGAGGTGCTGGAGCTGACTACGGAGCGCCGCATGCTGCACTACGCTGACCTGCGCCAGCTGACCCATGAACTCAAGGCGCTCGGCGCGCACAACCTCAACCCCGGCCGCCCCGGCGGACTCACCGGCCGCGCGCGGGTGAAGGCGCTAGTCGCAGCTTACGAGCACTTTCGCAACCCTCACGGCCTGCCAGCCAGCTGGCAGGTGGTGTATGGGGTGCTGCGGCGCCGTGCCTGAAAGGCTGCGCCGTTATCCACCCTACGACTTTCAAGACGTGGAGCGTCCGCATGAGCGCCGCCTTTTTCATCACCGGCACCGACACCGAGATCGGCAAGACCACCGTGGCCGCTGGCCTGCTGCACGCTGCGCGGAGGCGCGGGCTGTCCACCGCAGCGGCCAAGCCGGTGGCTTCCGACTGCGTCATGACCGCCGAGGGTCTGCGCAACGGCGACGCCCTGGCGCTGCTTGGCGAGTGCTCGCTGACGCTGGACTACGCCGAGGTCAATCCGTTCGCCTTCGCCCCGGCGATCGCCCCGCACCTGGCGGCGCGCGAGGTTGGCGTCGAGCTGACGGTCGCCCGCCTGCTGCCGCCTGTGCAGCAGGTGCTGGCGCGTGGCGCCGAGTTCACGCTGGTCGAGGGCGCCGGCGGCTGGCGGGTGCCGCTGGCCGGCAGTGAGAGTCTGGCTGATCTGGCCGTGGCCCTGCGCTTGCCGGTGATTTTGGTGGTCGGCGTGCGTCTGGGCTGCATCAACCATGCACTGCTGAGCGCCGAGGCGATCGTGCGCGACGGCCTGCAGCTGACCGGCTGGGTGGCCAATGTGGTCGATCCGGCCACCTCGCGGCTCGACGACAATCTCGCCACCCTGGCCGAACGCCTGCCGGCGCCCTGTCTGGGCCAGGTGCCACATCTGGCTGCGGCCACGCCTGCGGCGGTGGCGACACATCTGGATCTGGCGGCGCTGCTGGGCTGAAACACGCCTACACCTTCACCGGCTTGCCGTCAGGGCGGATCAGTCCTACTGTCAGGACATGGCTTACGCGGACTCAGAGGATGATGACCATGCCCGACTACAAGGCACCCCTGCGCGACCTGCGCTTCGTGCGCGACGAGCTGCTCGGCTACCAGGAGCACTACCAGAGCCTGGCGGCCTGTCAGGACGCCACCCCCGACGTGGTCGATGCGATCCTCGAGCAGACCGCGCAGTTCTGCGCTGAGGTGCTGGCGCCGCTGAATCCGGTCGGCGACCGCGAGGGCTGCAGCTGGTCAGCTGAGGGGGTGAAGACTCCGACCGGCTTCAAGGAGGCCTATCGCCAGTACGTCGAGCTGGGCATGCCGAGCCTTGCCCACGAACCGGAGCACGGCGGCCAGGGTCTGCCGGAGTCGCTGGGCCTGGTGGTCAGCGAGCTGGTTGGAGAGGCCAACTGGGCTTGGGGCATGTATCCGGGGCTGGCCCACGGTGCGATGAACACCCTGTCGGCGCACGGCACGCAAGCGCAGAAGGCCACCTATCTGCCCAAACTGGTCAGCGGCGAGTGGACTGGCACCATGTGCCTGACCGAGCCGCACTGCGGCTCCGACCTCGGTCTGCTGCGCACCCGCGCCGAGCCGCAGATGGATGGTAGTTACACAGTCAGCGGCACCAAGATCTTCATCTCCGCTGGCGAGCACGATCTGGCGGAGAATATCGTGCATATCGTCCTCGCCCGCCTGCCCGACGCACCGCCTGGCACCAAGGGAATCTCGCTGTTCATCGTACCCAAATTCCTGCCGGCGGCTAACGGCGGCCTCGGCGCGCGCAACGCGCTGTCCTGCGGTTCGCTGGAACACAAGATGGGCATCCACGGCAACACCACCTGCGTGATGAACTTCGACGGCGCCACAGGCTTCCTGATCGGCCCGGCCAACGAAGGCCTCAAGTGCATGTTCACCTTCATGAACACCGCACGCATCGGTACTGCGCTGCAGGGGCTGGCGCATGCCGAGGTGGCCCTGCAGGGCGCGGTGCGCTACGCCCGCGAGCGCCTGCAGATGCGCGCGCTGAGCGGGCCGAAGGCGCCGGACAAACCGGCCGATCCGATCATCATCCACCCCGATGTGCGGCGCATGCTGCTGACCATCAAGGCCTTCGCCGAGGGCAATCGCGCGCTGATCTACTACGCGGCCAAGCTGGTCGACGTGGTGCGCTACAGCGACGACGAGGCGGCGAAGCAGGAGGCTGACACTTTGCTGGCCTTCATTACTCCGATCGCCAAGGCGTTCGCCACCGAGACGGGGGTGGAGAGTGCCAATCTGGGCATGCAGGTGTTCGGCGGCCACGGCTACATCGCCGAATGGGGTATGGAGCAGAACGCCCGCGACAGCCGCATCGCCACCATCTACGAGGGCACCACCGGCATCCAGGCCCTCGACCTGCTCGGCCGCAAGGTACTGATGACCCAGGGCGAGACGCTCAAGACCTTCACCAAGGTGGTGCACCGCTTCTGCAAGGCCCACGAGGGCGACGCGGCGCTTGCCGAGTTCGTCGCGCCGCTGGCGCAGCTCAACAAGGAGTGGGGCGAGCTGACCCTGCAGATCGGCATGCAGGCCATGCAGGATCGCGAGGAGGTCGGCGCCGCGGCGGTGGATTACCTGATGTACTCCGGCTACGCCTGCCTGGCCTACTTCTGGGCCGACATGGCGCGTCTGGCGCAAGAGAAATTGGCTGCTGGCAGCGGCGAGCAGGCCTTCTACCGCGCCAAGCTGCACACCGCGCGCTTCTACTTCCAGCGCATCTTGCCGCGCACCCGCACGCACTTGGCCTGCATCCAGGCCGGCGCTGGCAGTCTGATGGCGCTGGCGGCGGATGAATTTGATCTTGGGAACTGAGTCAGCAAGCGACCTTGTTGTAAGTCACGGCTTACAACGAGAGGTGGAGAAACGCTCTGTTCTCCCTGAGGGGGAGTGCGTAGTCTGTGTGCATCTGGTCACGACGCAGGACGCTCAGGGGCAGAGAACGGAAAACAGGGAATCCACCAGGAAGGTGGAGTGAAAAGGACCTCAGGACACGATCTGCAAAGCCCCGCATCTTGGATGCGGGGCTTTTTTTATGCCCGGTACTGCTCGTGTAGCTGCCGTCAGTAATCGGTTTTTTGCAGACGAAAAAAAGCCCCCGTCATCTGACGGGGGCTATGAAAATGGTGGCTACGCAGGGACTTGAACCCCGGACCCCAGCATTATGAATGCCGTGCTCTAACCAACTGAGCTACGTAGCCAAGTGGCGCGCATTATTCTCTTGGTCGTGGGTGCTGTCAACCGCTTGAGGTAAAAATATTCAGGCCATTCAACGCCTTGCTGCCCTGCGTCAGAATTCGAAGTGCAGCTGCTGCGTGTTCGGCGGCCGTCGGAGTCTAGGTTTGCGGCTGCGACTGGCGTGGCGCTGGCGAATCTGCTGGCGCTCCTCGCCCGCTTCTAGCCGATGTTTCGCCAGGTGCTCGCGCAGTGCCTGCCGCGCCTGGCGTGCTGCCTGCTGATGATCTATGAGCGGCGCCGGGTAGTCCGTACCGATCCGGCAGCCATGCTGGGTCTGCACGGCCTTGGGCATCTTCCACGGCTCATGGATCCAGGCATCGGGCACCCGGCGCAGCTCCGGTACCCAGCGGCGGATGAAATGCCCGTGCGGATCATGGCTCAGCGACTGGCGCAGCGGGTTGTAGATGCGCCAGGCGTTGATGCCGGTGGTGCCGGACTGCATCTGCACCTGACTCCAGTGGATGCCCGGCTCGTAATCGGTAAACAGCCGCGCCAGATGCTGACCGGGTTGCTGCCAGTGCAGGTTGAGCAAGTAGCTGGCGAACGACATCAGCAGCGCCCGCATGCGAAAGTTCAGCCAGCCGCAGGCCGTCAGGCTGCGCATGCAGGCATCCACCAACGGATAGCCGGTACGCCCCTCGCGCCAGGCCGCCAGGCGCTGTGGATTGGGCGGATCCTCACGCAGGCCGTCCAGACTGCGCTGCAGGTTGCGCCATTCGATATCCGGCTGATCCTCCAGTTTCTGCATGAAATGGCAGTGCCAGTACAGGCGCGACAGAAACGCCTCGAGGCTGCGTATCCAGCGTGGATCACTGGCCTGCTGACGCACCCGGCGGGTGGCCTGTACCACCTCGCGCAGGCTCAGGCAGCCGTAGGCCAGGTGTGCGGACAGGCGTGTGCCATGCTGGCTGGCGGCATCCGGAGCGCCGCGGCTGCCGTGATAGCGCCGGCCGCGCTCACCGAGAAAACTGGCCAGCAGACGCACGCCGCTGCGTCGTCCACCGGTTTGGCGACGCGGACAGAGTCTCTAATCCTGCCCGTAAGGGTGGCTCGGCAGATCGGCGGGCAGTGGTGCGGGGCGGCAGATCGTTTCCAGGCGTGCGGGTGCCGGCAGGCAGGGCTGCGCCATCAGTGCTTCCCATTGGGCGGCCCAGTGATCGCGGTTGCTCAGGGGGCGGAAGACGCCGAACTGGCGATGCTCGATAAACGCCACGCCATGCTCGCAGCACCAGCGGGCGACTGCCTTGTCGCGCTGCCAGGTCCAGTGATTGCCGGTCTCCTCATGGGCATGCAGGGCGGTGAAGGCAAAGCGCCGGTGCAGGTGCGTCAGTACGCTCAGCATGTCACCGCGCTGCAGCAGCAGGCCCTGGCCACGGGCGCGCAGGTCGCGGTCTAGCTCCAGCAGCGACTCGGCAATGAATGCCCACTGACGCTGGGAGGTGTCCGGCTGCTGCCAGTATTCCGGCTCGATCACATACAGCGGCAGCACCGGCCCCTGCATACAGGCGCTGTGCAGGGCCGGGTGATCGTGCAGACGCAGGTCGCGCTTGAACCACAGCAGTTGCATGGCAGGACGGAGGCGGGAGAGGAAGGCCTATCCTGCCATGAACGATCCCGTGCCGGGGAGAGGCTGGTACGCCACCACGAAAAAGCCCTCCGCGAGGGGAGGGCTTGGCAGAGCAGCGCAGTGAGCAGCGCGCTGGCTTAGACGTTGAAGCGGAAGTGCATCACATCGCCATCTTTGACGATGTACTCTTTCCCTTCGAGACGCCATTTGCCGGCTTCTTTGGCGCCGGACTCGCCCTTGAACTGGATAAAGTCTTCATAGGCGACGACTTCGGCGCGGATGAAACCTTTCTCGAAGTCGGTATGGATCACCCCGGCCGCCTGCGGCGCGGTAGCGCCGACCTTGACGGTCCAGGCGCGCACTTCCTTGACCCCGGCAGTGAAGTAGGTCTGCAGGTTGAGGAGGGCGTAGCCAGCGCGGATCACCCGGTTGAGGCCGGGTTCATCCATGCCCATGGTTTCGAGGAACATCTGCATCTCTTCCAGATCATCCAATTCGGCGATCTCGGCCTCGATCTTGTTGCACACCGGCACCACGATCGCGCCTTCTTCCTCGGCAATCGCCTTGACCACATCCAGATGCGGGTTGTTGTCAAAGCCATCCTCGGCGACGTTGGCGATGTACATCACCGGCTTGCTGGTCAGCAGGTGGAAGCCGCGGACCACGCGCTTCTGCTCGCTGTCCATGCCCTTCATCAGCGAGCGCGCCGGCTTGCCTTCTGTGAAGTGCGGAATCAGCTGTTCCAGGATCGCCTTCTGCGCCAGCGCCTCTTTGTCGCCGCCCTTGGCGTTGCGGGTGACTTTCTGCAGCTGCTTCTCGCAGCTGTCGAGGTCGGCCATGATCAACTCAAGATCGATGATCTCGATGTCGCGCTTGGGATCGACGCTGTTGGCAACGTGGATGACGTTATCGTCCTCGAAGCAGCGCACCACATGGGCGATGGCATCGGTTTCGCGGATGTTGGCCAAGAACTTGTTGCCCAGGCCCTCGCCCTTGGAAGCACCGGCGACCAGACCGGCGATGTCGACGAACTCCATGGTGGTCGGGATGACCTTCTCCGGCTTGACGATGGCCGCCAGCGCATCGAGGCGCGGGTCGGGCATCGGCACGATGCCGCTGTTCGGCTCGATGGTGCAGAACGGGAAGTTCTCCGCGGCGATGCCAGACTTGGTCAGGGCGTTGAACAGGGTGGACTTGCCGACGTTGGGCAGGCCGACGATGCCGCAGTTGAATCCCATGGTGTATCCCTCGCGCAGATGAAGTCGATCAAAAAGGGGAAGGCGTCAGGCCTTCTGGCTGTGCAGCTTCTGCATCGCCTTGATCCAGTCGCCGGCCAGCATGTCCGGCAGCACATCGAGGGCGAAGTCGATGCTGGTCTCGAGCTTGTCCTGTTCGCTGCGCGGCGCCCGGCCGAGCACAAAGCCTGAGACCAAGTTCTTGTCCCCGGGGTGGCCGATGCCAAGGCGCAGGCGATGGAAGGTGTTCTGGTTGCCGAGCTGGGCGATGATGTCCCTGAGCCCGTTGTGCCCGCCGTGCCCGCCGCCCTGCTTGAGCTTGGCGATGCCGGGGGGCATGTCGAGCTCATCGTGGGCCACCAGAATGGCCGCAGGCTCGATACGGAAGAAGTTGGCCAGTGCCGCCACCGCCTGACCACTGCGGTTCATGTAGGTGGTGGGGATCAGCAGGCGAACATCGCGGCCCTGATGGCGAAAGCTGCCGGTCAGGCCGAAGTATTTCTTGTCGAGCGCCAGGCGCGCACCTTCGCGCGCGGCCAGGCGTTCAACGAAAAGAGCCCCTGCGTTATGCCGGGTCTGCGCGTATTCGGGGCCGGGGTTACCGAGGCCAACGATCAGTTGCAGGGCGGTCACGACAGGGGCTCTCGCGGGCGCGTCAGCGTGCCCGGATCAGGCGCGGACGAAGTCCATGTGCATGGCGAAACCCTTGGACGGGTGACGCTGCACAGCCTTGATGCGTACGTTCTGCACGGTGCCGTCGATGTTCAGGGCCACGGTGTTGGCGAACACGGCCTGGTCGTCCAGCAGCTTGACGACTTCGCGGGCTTCCATGCTGATGGACTGGGGAGCCTGCTCGCCGCCGTAGACAACGGCCGGAACCAGGTTGGCGTTACGACGCAGGCGGCGGCTCGCACCTTTCCCCAGGTCGGAACGCGCTTGGGCATTCATGGTGAAGTTGGTCATGGTTTTTCTCCAGAGTGACAATCGCATCTGTCGCACTTGCGACCAGGCGGCAGACGGTTGTTGCGCACCCGGCGGGTGCCGGGTGCAGGTATCGGCGCGTATTCCTTAACGGAACATCGCGCTGATGGATTCTTCGTTGCTGATCCGGCGCACCGCTTCAGCCACCATCGGGCCGATATCCAGCTGGCGGATACGCTCGCAGGCCTGTGCTGCGGCTGACAGCGGGATGGTGTTGGTCACCACCAGCTCGTCCAGCTCGGAGTTTTCGATGTTTTCGATGGCGCGGCCCGACAGCACCGGGTGGGTGCAGTAGGCGTAGACGCGCGAGGCGCCATGCTTTTTCAGGGCGCTGGCAGCCTGGCACAGGGTGCCAGCGGTATCGACCATGTCATCAACCAGCACGCAGGTGCGGCCTTCGACGTCACCGATGATGTGCATCACCTCGGAGACATTGGCCTTCGGGCGGCGCTTGTCGATGATGGCCAGATCCACTCCGAGGCTCTTGGCCACGGCGCGGGCGCGCACCACGCCGCCGATATCGGGGGAGACCACGATCAGGTTCTCAAAGCGCTGATCTTGGATGTCGTCCACCAGGGTCGGCGAGCCGTAGATGTTGTCTACCGGCACATCGAAGAAGCCCTGGATCTGGTCGGCATGCAGATCGACAGTGAGTACGCGGTCAACGCCGACCACGGTCAGCATGTCAGCTACCACCTTGGCGCTGATCGCCACACGGGCGGAGCGCGGGCGACGATCCTGACGGGCATAGCCGAAGTAGGGGATCACCGCGGTGATCCGGCTGGCCGAGGAGCGGCGGAAGGCATCGGCCATCACCACCAGCTCCATCAGGTTGTCATTGGTCGGTGCACAGGTCGGCTGAATCAGAAAAACGTCCTTGCCGCGGACGTTTTCGTTGATTTCGACACTGATTTCGCCGTCGGAGAATTTGCCGACAGAGACGTCGCCGAGGGGGATGTGCAACTGACGCACGACACGGCGAGCGAGATCGGGGTTGGCGTTCCCCGTGAAGACCATCATCTTGGACACGCGCAGTTCCTGCCGGCTGAGGGTGAACCCTGGATGAACAAAAACCTTTGTGACCTCGCGATCTGTATCGCAAAACCACAAAGGTTTTTATGAAATATGGCAGGGGCGGCTGGACTCGAACCAACGCATGGCAGGATCAAAACCTGCTGCCTTACCAACTTGGCGACGCCCCTGTGATGTTGGGTGCTGCATGTGCTGTACGGGCCCTCAAGTGAGGGTTATGGCAGGGGCGGCTGGACTCGAACCAACGCATGGCAGGATCAAAACCTGCTGCCTTACCAACTTGGCGACGCCCC
>NZ_JAMJEZ010000011.1 GCF_023544715.1 Pseudomonas eutrophicaquae
TTCGGCTACAAGCTGTCGGTCAGCGTGGATCGTCGGCACAAGCTGATCCGCTGCGTGCGGGTGAGCGATGCCAGCGAGGCCGACACCCGGCATCTGGTGGATGTGCTCGACCGGAATAACAGCAGCCGGGACTTCTGGGCAGATCGCGGCTACCACGACGGGCCTCGGGAGCGCTGGCTCAAGATGATCGGCTGGCGGCCGCATATCCAGCGCAAGGGCCAGGCCGGCAAGCCCATCAGTGAGCGGGGCAAGGCACGGAACAAGCGCATAGCCAGCCCCCGCGCTCGAGTCGAGCATGTCTTCGCCAGCCTCGCCCAGATGGGCGGCAAGATGATCCGGAGCATTGGCCTGGCCCGTGCGGAGTTTGGCCTGATGGTCAAATCGGCGGTCTACAACCTCAAGCGGATGTCGAGTCTGCTGGAACTGGCCTGAGCCAGGCCACCGGTCGCGTATCGCGACCGGCCGAAGGATGTTCTGCGAGCACGTCCCCCGGCACTCGGATGCCAGGAGTTGTGCTCGTCACTGCCTGGCTCAGCTCGGATGTGTGTTTTTAGAGGTACCCTTCAGCTATCACGATGCCCGCGGCAGGCTGACCGGCTTTGATGTGCAGATCGCCGAGGCGCTCTGTCAGGAGATGGCCGTCAGCTGCATGATCCAGACAATTGTCTGGGAGCAGCTGATTCCAAGCCTTGAGCAGGGCAAGGTGGACATCCTGGTCGCCAGCATGGCCCAGACCCCCGAGCGCCGGCAGCGCGTGGCCTTCACCAACCACTACTACCAGTCTCACTCGATCTTCGCCGGACGCATCGGTCTGGCCAATGACAGCCAGCCCGGTACCCTGGCTGGTCTGCGTCTGGCGGTCATGGACAACACCATCCAGGCTGACTTCGCACGCCGCCACTACCCCCGCAGCCGCCTGCTGCCGGTGCCTCATCAGGAGGAGGCCTTTGCCCTGCTGCTGGCCGGCCAGGCTGATCTGGTGCTCTCCGACACCATCAACCTGCTGGGCTTCCTGCAGCGTCCAGAGGCCAGCGACTACGATTTCATCGGCACCCCACTGCTCGCCGAAGGCCTCAACAGCAAGGCGCATATCGCCGTACGCCGGCAGGACAAGACCCTGCTCGCACGTCTCAATGCTGCGCTCGAGGCCATCCGCCTCAATGGCGTCTACGACCGCATCAATCGCCACTACTTCCCGTTCAGTATCTACTGAGGAACCGCATCATGGCGCTACCACAGGCACAGGGTGGCTATCACCCCTCGCTGGCGTACACCGTACGCGTGGCGGTCGTCATCCTGCTGCTGGGAGTCGCCATCGTACTGTCCATGCCGCTGCTCAACGGCATCATCGACAAGGCCTATCAGGTGCGCGAGGAGTACCTGCCGGAGCTGACCCGCTGGCGCCACAACACCCAGCGGGTCGAGCAGCTGCCAGGCTTCATCGAAACCCTCTACTGGAGCCCGGACCCGCGCGCGGCGCGCAACAGTCGCCTGCAGGCCCAGGTACTGATCGACAGCTTCGCCTTCGATCCTGCCAGCGCCCTGGCCAGCCAGTGCCGGCATCACGTTCTTGCACCTGCAGGCACTGGCTGGCCTGCGTGACAGCCAGCGCCTGCGACTAAGCGCCATGCGCAATCGGGCCAATACACTGCTGCAGGACCTGCCCACCGGCAGCGATGAAGACGTGCAGCACTTTCTGGTCGGCAGCGCGCAGCTCGCGCAGATCGGTACCGACTGGCAGCTGTGGCATCGCCGGGGACAGGCGCTGCAGTCCTCACAAGCACCGCCCCTGCAGCAGGCCCTCGCCCCTCTGCTGCTCGATCTTGAGGCGCTGCACCGCCTGGACATCCGCGCCGCGCACGAATATCGACAAGCCCTCGAGACCCAGCAGGAGCTGGCTGCCATCCTCAATACTGATACCGCGCTGAAAACCCAGCAGATTGCCAAGGCTGTCGAGCGAGAAGCCACCCAGGCCCACCATTACGGCATCTGGCTGTTACTTCTGCTCGGCCTGTTCACCGCACTGACACTGCTGGCCTTCCAGCGTTACCTGCTGCGACCGATCCTGCTGTGCAATGCCGCCCTCGAGGGCCTGAACCGCGAGCAGTACACGGTGCTGCCGCCGCCCACCCTGTTCCATGAACTGGACACCATCAGCCGCAGCGTGCGCCAGTACAGCGACCTGACCCGCCAGCTGCAGCAGGCCAATCGCGAGCTGCTGCAGCTGTCGCAGCGCGACGGGATGACCGGGCTGGCCAATCGCCGCTACTTTGACAGCGTGCTGCTCGATGAATACGCCCGCGCCTGTCGGCACGGCCATAACCTGTGCCTAATCATGCTGGATGTGGATCACTTCAAACGGATCAACGACACCTACGGCCACCTGTTCGGCGATGACTGCCTGCGCCGTCTGGCCGGCGTGCTTGCACAGTACAGCCGCCGGGCGGGCGACCTAGCCGCTCGCTATGGCGGTGAGGAGTTCGCGCTGATCCTGCCGGAAATGCCCTTGAATGAAGCCTGGCAGGTTGCCGAGCAGATCCGCCAGCAGACGCAGGCGCTGCAGCTGTACAGCGAGCAGGGCGAGCGTGTTGCGCTGACCATCAGTGCTGGCGTTGCCAGCCTGCCGGAAAGCGGTGCGCGGGACATCGAACAGCTGATCGAGCAGGCCGACCAGGCGCTCTATAAGGCCAAGCACAGTGGCCGCAACCGCGTCGAAATGGCCAGTGCCGCCGCGCCAGACCTCTCCCGGACAGCGCAGACCCTGACGCATAATTGACCCTCCGCTGCCACAGGTCTGCCGCCATGCTGCCCACCACCCTCGAACAACTCGATGCCCTGCGCGCCGAATGCCGGGCCATGGTCACCCGCCGCGCCGGTATCTCGGCGGGTGCGGCGGTCTTGCCGATTCCGGGCCTGGATCTGGGCACCGATCTGGCCCTGCTAATCGAGCTGCTGCCGGCGATCAACCGCAAATTTGGTCTGGCGGCCGAGCAGGTGCGCGGGCTGGACCCGCAGCTGCAGCGCCTGATCCTGCTGGGGGCGACCAGCCTGGGCAACAACTTGATCGGCCAGCTGATCACCCGTCAGCTGGTCACGCAGGCGCTCAAGGGCATCGGCGTGCGGATCGGTACGCGCACCGCCGCCCGCCTGGTGCCGGTGCTCGGCCAGGCGGTGGCTGCCTCGGTCAGCTTCGGCGCGATGAAGCTGCTCGGCAACGCCCATGTCGAGGACTGCTACCGGGTCGCCCGCGATGCCCTGCTGGCCCAGGGGCTGGAGCGTGGCGAACTGATCGAGGCACAGGCTGAGCCTGCGACACTCCCACAAAGCCGCTAGGCGCTACCACGGTTAAGCCGCCAGCGCCGCCTGCCGGGCTGGCTTGGGCTGTGCCGGCTCGCGGCTGATCAGGCGTCCACCAGCGCCCACTGCTTGCTCAGACGCTTGTCGGAAACCGCCATCTTCGTCCCCAGCTGCTGGGCGAACAGCGACACCCGGTACTCTTCGAGCATCCAGCGGTATAGCGCCAGCTCCGGGTCGCGCTTGCCTTCCTGCTGGTGTTTCTTCAAGCGCGCCTGGTACTGCTCCCAGTAGCCGGCCAGCTCGCCGCTCCACACCCGGTCGCGCTGCAGCTGGCTGCCGACCTTGTCCAAGCGCTGCTCGATGGCCTTGAGGTAACGCGGATATTCCTTCAGCCACTCGGCCGGGGTCTGGCGCACGAAGCCTGTGTAGATCAGGTTGGCCAGCTGGGCCTTGATGTCGTTGAGCGCCACCGCCATCGCCAGGTCGATGCGCCCCTTGAAGCGCTTCTGCAGGCCATGCCAGAGCTTGAGGATTTCCAGCACCAGCTTCGCCAGCCGCTCGGCGTGCTCGCTCCAGCTGCCGCGTTTCTGCTCAGCCAACGCGGCCAGCGCGGCGCCGTCGCGCGGCAGCGGGTCACTGCCGTCGAGGATGCAGCTGTCCAGGCTGGCCAGCAGGATGTCCTCGACCAGTGACTCGACGCGGCCCAGTTCGCGGTACAGCAGACCCATCTCGGTCAGCCCCGGCAGCTTGCCGCGCAGGTACTTGGCCGGCTCGGCCAGCTGCTGCAGCAAGAGGCGCTGCAGGGCGCGGCGGTGCTGGTACTCGGCCTCGGCCTGGGTCGGGAAGCGCCCTTCCTTGACCGCGCCGCCCTCCTCGACCAGCGCCGGGTAGACGGTCAGCGACAGCCCGGCGATCTTCTGCTGGGTGCTCGCGGCCACGCGAAAGCCCTTGGCCTCGACCGGTTTGGCCTCGGCGCGGCTTTCGGGGATGGCCAGCGCCGCCTGGCTGGCTTCGGCGAAGCGCGCGGTCAGCTCGGCCAGGTCGCGGCCCTCGCCGAGGAACTTGCCGCGCGCGTCGACCACCTCGATGTTCATCTTCAGGTGGCTGTCCAGCTGGACGGCGGACTCCGCCCAGGCCTCCTCCGGCACGCGGGCGCCGGTCATACGCATAAGCTCGCGGCCGAGCGCCTCGGGCAGCGAACCCTCGGCGAAGGCCAGCTTGGCCAGTGCGGCGCCGACGAAGTCCGGCACCGGCACGAAGTTCTTGCGCAGCGCCTTGGGCAGGCCGCGCACCAGCGCCACGCACTTGGCTTCCAAGAGGCCCGGCACCAGCCAGTCGAGGCGCTCGGCCGGCAGCTGCGGCAACAGCGGCGCCGGCACCCGCACGGTGACACCGTCGCGCGGATGGTTGGGCTCGAAATGGTAGGAGAGCGGCAGCTGCAGGCGGCCGATGCTCAGGCTGTCCGGATACTGCTGCGCGGTGACCTCACGGGCCTCGCGGGCCAGCACGTCTTCCTCGCGCATGATCAACAGCTGCGCATTTTTCGCGCTCTCGCGCTTGTACCAGCTCTCGAAACTGGCGGTCTGGTAGATGTCCGCCGGCAGGCGCGCGTCGTAGTAGGCGAACAGGGTTTCCTCGTCGGCGAGGATGTCGCGGCGGCGCGCCTTGGCTTCCAGCTCGTCGAGCTTCTCGAGCAGCTGGCGGTTGGCGGTGAGGCACTTGGCGCGGCTGTTGATCTCGCCGCGCACCAGACCTTCGCGGATAAACAGCTCCCTTGCCGCAGTTGGCTCAATCGGTCCGTAGTGCACCGGCCGGCGGCCGACGATGATCAGCCCGTACAGGGTCACCTGCTCGAAGGCCACCACCTGGCCGCGCTTCTTCTCCCAGTGCGGCTCCAGATGGTTCTTCTTCACCAGGTGCGGCGCCAGCGGCTCGATCCAGTCCGGGTCGATCTTCGCCACCATGCGGGCGAACAGCTTGGTGGTTTCCACCAGTTCGGCGGCCATTACCCACTGCGGGCGCTTGCGGCCGATACTGCTGCCCGGGTGCAGCCAGAAGCGCCGCTGGCGGGCGCCGTTGTAGTCACCCTCCTCGGTCTTCTGGCCGATCTGACTGAGCAGGCCCGCGAGCAGCGCCTTGTGCACCGCGGCGTAGTTCTTCAGGGTCTGCGCGGCCTGCTGGCGCTCGTCCTGGGCGGCAATGGCCTGGCGGGCACGCTGGTCGAGCTCTCCGGTCACCACGGGCGCGGCGACCGGCTCCGGCGCTTCCAGCTTGTTCAGCGGCAGCTTGAGGTCGCGGCAGGTGAGCAGCAGCTGGCGGTGGGCGTCACGCCACTCGCGCAGGCGCAGGTAGTTGAGGAAGTTGCGCCGGCACCAGTTGCGCAGCGCGTTGGCACCCAGCGCCTGGCGCTGCGCCTCGAAACCGTGCCACAGGTTGATCAGCGCGGCGAAGTCGGAATCGGGGTTCTTCCACTGCGCATGGGCCTGGTCGGCGGCCTGCTGGCGCTCCATCGGCCGCTCGCGTGGGTCCTGCACCGACAGGGCGCTGGCGATCACCAGCACCTCGGCGAGGCTGCCCTGCTGCGCGCCTTCCAGCAGCATGCGGCCCAAGCGCGGGTCGATCGGCAGGCGCGCCAGCTGGCGGCCCAGCGGAGTGAGCTGGTTGTCGCGGCCGACCGCGGAGAGTTCCTGCAGCAGGTTGAAGCCGTCGCTGATCGCCTTGCCTTCCGGGGGCTCGATGAACGGGAATTCGCTGATATCGCCGAGGCGCAGATGCAGCATCTGCAGGATCACCGCAGCGAGGTTGGTGCGCAGGATCTCCGGATCAGTAAATTCCGGGCGGGAGAGGAAGTCCTCCTCGCTGTACAGGCGGATGCAGATGCCCGGCTCGACCCGCCCGCAACGGCCCTTGCGCTGGTTGGCGCTGGCCTGCGACACCGCCTCGATGGGCAGGCGCTGGACTTTGGAACGGTAGCTGTAGCGGCTGATACGCGCGGTGCCCGAGTCAATCACGTAGCGGATGCCCGGCACGGTCAGCGAGGTCTCAGCGACGTTGGTGGCCAGCACGATCTTGCGCCCGCCGGCAGGCTTGAAGATCTTCTGCTGCTCG
Source organism: Pseudomonas eutrophicaquae (assembly GCF_023544715.1). Classification (GTDB taxonomy): domain Bacteria; phylum Pseudomonadota; class Gammaproteobacteria; order Pseudomonadales; family Pseudomonadaceae; genus Geopseudomonas. The sequence goes on from NZ_JAMJEZ010000011.1 coordinate 6,406, forward strand.
GCCGGGGTCAGGCGGGCGTACAGCGGCAGCACCTCGGTGTGGCGCAGGTTGGCCTTGCGCAGCACCTCGGCGGCCTCGCGGATCTCGCGCTCGCCGGGCAGGAACACCAGCACGTCGCCGGGGCGCTTGCCGATCGCGCGCTCGTGCGCCTCGATCTCCTCGAGGGCGCGCAGGATGCCCTGATCCACCGACAGGTCGTCGAACAGCGGCTCGCCGTTCTCGTCCAGCTCGGCGGCCAGCGGCCGGTACCAGGTCTCCACCGGGTAGGTGCGCCCTGACACCTCGATGATCGGCGCGTCGTTGAAATGCTTGGAGAAGCGCTCCAGGTCGATGGTCGCCGAGGTGATGATCACCTTGAGGCCGGGACGGCGCGGCAGCAGGTTCTTCAGGTAGCCGAGCAGAAAATCGATGTTCAGGCTGCGCTCGTGGGCCTCGTCGACGATCAGCGTGTCGTACTTCTCGAGGAAGCGGTCGTGCTGAGTCTCGGCGAGCAGGATGCCGTCGGTCATCAGCTTGACCAGCGACTGCTCGCCGCTGTGATCCTCAAAGCGCACCTGGTAGCCGACCAGCTCGCCGAGCGGCGTGCCCAGCTCCTCGGCAACCCGGGTAGCGACGCTGCGCGCGGCCAGGCGGCGTGGCTGGGTGTGGCCGATCAGGCCGAACACGCCGCGCCCGGCCTCCAGACAGATCTTCGGCAGCTGGGTGGTCTTGCCCGAGCCGGTCTCGCCGGCGATCACCACCACCTGATGCTGCTCGATGGCAGCGCGGATCTCCTCGCGGCGCGCGGCGATCGGCAGGGCGTCGTCGTAGCGGATGCGCGGCACGCTGGCGCGCCGCGCGGCGACCTTGGCACAGGAGGCCTGAAAGCGCTCCAGCCACTGCGCCAGCCGGGCCTCGTCCGGGCGTTTTTTAAGCTCGAGCAGCTGGCGGCGCAGGCGGTGGCGGTCGGCGTTGAGCGCCTGATCGAGGTTATTGAGCAAGGGGGCGAGGGCGGGTACGGCGTCACTCATCGGGCAGGCATCGGCTGATTCGGCAGAGGGCGGCGATTGTCGCAGATTTGCCGACCGCGGCGCACCGAGGCGTGTCTGGCCGCTGACCGCATGGCTGCTTTAAGCTGCGCGCCTGCCTCACTCAAGGAGCTGTCATGCACTGGATTTCCCGCCCCGGCTGGCCGGGCCACCTCATTGCGCTGGCCGCCGGCGCCCTGATGCCGCTGGCCCTGGCGCCCTTCGATCTGTGGCCGCTGGGGCTGCTGTCGATCGCGCTGTTCTATCTGAGCCTGCGCCAGAGCGAGGGTCGCCACGGCTTCTGGCGCGGCTGGTGGTACGGCTTTGGCACCTTTGCCGCCGGCACCAGCTGGGTGTATGTGAGCATCCATGAATACGGCGCGGCCCCGGTGCCACTGGCGGCGCTGCTGACCCTGCTGTTTGTCGCCGGGCTCGGACTGCTCTTCGCCCTGCCCGCCTGGCTCTGGTGCCGCTGGCTGCGCCGCACACAGGCGCCGCTGAGCGATGCGTTGAGTTTTGCGGCCCTGTGGCTGGCGCTGGAGTGGCTGCGCAGCTGGCTGCTGACCGGCTTCCCCTGGCTGTATGCCGGCTACGCCCAGCTCGACGGGCCACTGGCCGGGCTGGCGCCGCTCGGCGGGGTCTGGCTGCTGTCGTTCAGCCTGGCGCTGAGCGCGGCGCTGCTGGTCAATCTGCAGGCCTGCTACCCACAGCGCCCACGTCTGCTGATGGCCCTGCTGTTGCTGGCACTGCCCTGGGCGAGCGGTCTGCTGCTCAAGGGACAGGCCTGGACGCAGCCGGCCGGCGCACCGCTCAAGGTCACCGCCGTGCAGGGCAATATCGAGCAGGATCTCAAGTGGCAGCCGCAGCAGCTGCAGGCGCAACTGGCGCTGTACCGCGAGCTGACCCTCAATGCCGCCCCGGCCGATCTGTATGTCTGGCCGGAAACCGCCGTGCCGGTGCTCAAGGAATACGCCGAGGGCTACCTCGGGGTGATGGCGCAACGGGCCCGCGAGCGTCAGGCGGCGCTGATCACCGGACTGCCGGTGCGGGAAACCGATGCCGAGGGCCGCAACCGCTACTACAACGCCCTGCAGGCGCTGGGTGAGGGCGATGGGCTGTACTTCAAGCAGAAGCTGGTGCCGTTTGGGGAATACGTGCCGCTGCAGGAGCTGCTGCGCGGGCTGATTGCCTTCTTTGACCTGCCGATGTCCGACTTTGCCCGCGGCCCGGCCGGGCAATCGCTGCTGCAGGCAAAGGGTTACGCGATTGCCCCTTTCATCTGTTACGAGGTGGTCTACCCGCAGTTTGCCGCCGCCCTGGCTGCTGACAGCCAGCTGCTGCTGACCGTCAGCAACGACGCCTGGTTCGGCCGCTCGATCGGCCCGCTGCAACACCTGCAGATGGCGCAGATGCGCGCGCTGGAAAGCGGCCGCTGGATGATCCGCGCCACCAACAATGGCGTCACCGCGCTGATCGACCCGCAGGGGCGGCTGAGTGCACAGGCGCCATCCTTCGAGCGCACCCTGCTGCATGGCGAGGTGCTGCCCATGCAGGGGCTGACACCCTACCTGCGCTGGGGACTCGTCCCGCTGGGCAGCCTGTGCCTGCTGCTGCTGGGCCATGCCCTGTTGCAGCGCCGGCGCGAGTCGCGGCGCTAACCGTCCCCAGAACTGCAGCGCTCATGTATGCTTGGGCGCTTTGCATTCCCCCTCATTTTCACTCCGGCAGAGCCATGCACGAACAGTATCAGCCCCGCGATATCGAAGCCGCCGCGCAGTCCCACTGGGACGCGCAAAAATCCTTTGAAGTGAGCGAGCAGCCCGGCAAGGACGCTTTCTATTGCCTGTCGATGTTCCCCTACCCGAGCGGCAAGCTACACATGGGGCACGTGCGCAACTACACCATCGGTGACGTGATCGCCCGCTATCAGCGCATGCAGGGCAAGAACGTGCTGCAGCCGATGGGCTGGGACGCCTTCGGCATGCCGGCGGAAAACGCCGCGATGCAGAATCAGGTCGCCCCGGCGGCCTGGACCTACGCCAACATCGACTATATGAAGACCCAGCTCAAAAGCCTGGGTCTCGCAGTCGACTGGTCGCGCGAGGTGACCACCTGCAAGCCGGACTACTACCGCTGGGAGCAGTGGCTGTTCACCCGCCTGTTCGAGAAGGGCGTGATCTACCGCAAGAACGGCACGGTCAACTGGGACCCGGTGGACCAGACCGTGCTGGCCAACGAGCAGGTGATCGACGGCCGCGGCTGGCGCTCTGGCGCGCTGATCGAGAAGCGCGAAATCCCCATGTACTACTTCCGCATCACCGCCTATGCGGAGGAGCTGCTGGCGGATCTGGACAAGCTCGACGGCTGGCCTGAGCAGGTCAAGACCATGCAGCGCAACTGGATCGGCAAGAGCTTTGGTGCCGACATCGAGTTCGACTACGACGCCGAGAGCTGCGGCGGCGAGGGCCGCCTGAAGGTCTACTCGACCCGTCCGGATACCCTGATGGGCGCCACCTATGTCGCCGTCGCCGCCGAACACGCGCTGGCCCAGCGCGCCGCCGAAGGCAACCCGGCGCTGGCCACCTTCATCGCCGAGTGCAAGGCCGGCTCAGTGGCCGAGGCCGATGTGGCGACCATGGAGAAGAAGGGCATGGCCACCGGCCAGTTCGTCATCCATCCGCTGACCGGCAACAAGCTCCCTGTGTTCGTCGCCAACTATGTGCTGGCCGGCTACGGCGAGGGCGCGGTGATGGCGGTGCCGGCCCACGACGAGCGCGACTTCGAGTTCGCCAACAAGTACGGTCTGCCGATCGTGCAGGTTTACCGCCAGAGCGAAGGCGACGCCGCCTTCGACGCCGCCCAGTGGCAGGACTGGTACGCCGACAAGGCGGGGCTCACCACCGTCAACAGCGGCCAGTACGACAACCTCGAGTTCCAGGCCGCCTTCGATGCCATCGTCGCTGACCTCGAAGCCTGTGGCCATGGCGAGAAGCAGACCCGCTTCCGCCTGCGCGACTGGGGCATCAGCCGCCAGCGCTACTGGGGCTGCCCGATCCCGATCATCCATTGCGAGCATTGCGGCGACGTGCCGGTGCCGGAAGACCAGCTGCCGGTGGTGCTGCCCGAGGACGTGGTGCCAGACGGTGCCGGCAGCCCGCTGGCGCGCATGCCGGAGTTCTACGACTGCAGCTGCCCGAAGTGCGGCGCGCCGGCCAAGCGTGAAACCGACACCATGGACACCTTCGTGGAAAGCTCCTGGTACTACGCCCGCTACGCCTCGCCCAAGTTCGAGGGCGGTATGGTCGATCCGCAGGCCGCCAATCACTGGCTGCCGGTTGATCAGTACATCGGCGGCATCGAGCACGCCATCCTGCACCTTTTGTATGCGCGCTTCTTCCACAAGCTGATGCGTGACGAAGGCCTGGTGCAGAGCGACGAGCCGTTCACCAACCTGCTGACCCAGGGCATGGTGATCGCCGAGACCTACTACCGCCTGCAGGACAACGGCAGCAAGCTGTGGTTCAACCCGGCGGATGTCGAGGTACAGACCGATGCCAAGGGCAAGCCGCTGTCGGCCATCCTGAAGAGCGACGGCCTGCCGGTGGAAATCGGCGGCACCGAAAAGATGTCCAAGTCGAAGAACAACGGCGTCGACCCGCAGACCATGATCGAGCAGTACGGTGCCGACACCTGCCGTCTGTTTATGATGTTCGCCGCGCCGCCGGAGATGAGTCTGGAATGGTCCGACTCCGGCGTCGAGGGCGCCAGCCGCTTCCTGCGCCGCGTCTGGCGCCTGGCCCAGAGCCACGTCGCTGCCGGTCTGCCGGGCGCGCTGGACAAGGCCGCGCTGGACGAGGCACAGAAGGGCATCCGCCGCGCCATCCACCAGGCGATCCGCCAGGCCAGCAGCGATATCGGCCAGCACCGCAAGTTCAACACCGCCATCGCCCAGGTGATGACCCTGATGAACGTGCTGGAGAAGGCACCGACCGCGACCGCTCAGGACCGCGCCCTGCTGCAGGAAGGTCTGGAAGCCGTCACCCTGCTGCTCTCGCCCATCACCCCGCACATCGCGCACGCCCTGTGGCAGGCGCTGGGTCACGGCGACCATGTGATCGACGCGCCCTGGCCGCAGGTCGATGAAGCCGCTCTGGTGCAGGACACCCTGGAGCTGGTGGTGCAGGTCAACGGCAAGCTGCGCGGTCATATTGCCGTGCCGGCCAGCGCCTCCCGCGAGGAGGTCGAGGCGACCGCGCGTGCCAACGAGAACGTGCTGCGCTTCACCGAAGGCACCACCATCCGCAAGGTGATCGTGGTCCCCGGCAAGCTGGTCAATATCGTCGCCAACTGACGCATCGCGTCCAATCGGCCGCCCGCCCCTGCGGGCGGCGTTTCACATGAGGGAAGCCTGATGAAACGTAGTCTCTCCGGCCTGCTGCTGGTGATACTGGCCACCCTGCTCAGTGCCTGCGGCTTCCAGCTGCGTGGCACTGCCGGGAATGATTTTGCCGTGCAGGAACTGGATCTGCGCGCCCGCAATGCCTACGGCGAGCTGAACCGCGACCTGCGCCAGCTGCTGGAAAGCCGTGGCGTGCGCATCAGCCCCGACGCTGCCTGGCGCCTTGTGCTGGTCAACGAAACGCAGAACCAGCGCACCGCCAGCGTGACCCGCTCGGCGCGCAGTGCCGAGTATGAACTGACCACCATCCTCGACTTCGAGCTGCGTGACCGGGCCGATCTGCTGCTGCTCGCCGATCGACTTGAAGTGCAGAAGGTCTATGTGCAGGACGACAGCAACCTGATCGGCTCAAGCCAGGAAGCCGCCCAGCTGCGCCGCGAAATGCGCCGCGAGCTGGTGCAGCAGATGTCCCTGCGCCTGCAGCAGCTGACGCAGGAGCGTCTCGAGCAGCTGCAGCGTGACGCTGAGCAGCGTGCTGAAGCGCGCCGTGCGGCCACGCCCGCGGCCGCCCAGTGAGCGGGACGGGGCCTGCGCCCCGTCCTGAATGGCCTGCATGAAACTCAACGCCAACCAGCTGGCTCGTCACCTGCAAGGACCGCTGGCGCCGGTCTATGTGATCAGCGGGGACGAGCCGCTGCTCTGCCAGGAAGCCTGTGATGCGGTGCGCAGCGCCTGCCGCCAGCAGGACTTCAGCGAGCGGCAGGTTTTGCATGCCGATGCCGGCTTTGACTGGAACATCCTGCGCGAAGCCGGCGCCAGCCTGTCGCTGTTTGCCGAGCGGCGCCTACTGGAACTGCGCCTGCCCAGTGGCAAACCGGGAGACGCCGGTACCGCCGCCCTGCTCGACTACCTGGCCCGCCCGGCCGAAGACACCGTCCTGCTGATCAGCCTGCCGCGCCTGGACAGCAAGACCCAGAAAAGCAAATGGGCGAAGGCGCTGATCGAAAGCACCCACAGCCAGTTCGTGGCGATCTGGCCGGTGGATGCTGCCCAGCTGCCGGCCTGGCTGCAGCAGCGCCTCGCCCAGGCTGGCCTTGCCGCCAGCCCCGAGGCGCTCGATCTGCTGGTCGCACGCACGGAGGGCAACCTGCTGGCCGCCGTGCAGGAGATCGAAAAACTGCGCCTGCTGGCTGACGGAACGATGCTGGACACCGCCACCGTACAAGCCAGTGTTGCCGACAGTGCGCGCTTTGACCTGTTCGGCCTGCTGGATGCGGCGCTGGCCGGCGAGCGCGCCCATGCCCTGCGCATGCTGACCGGTCTGCGCGCTGAGGGTGTCGAGGCACCAGTGGTCCTCTGGGGTCTGACCCGCGAACTGCGCCTGCTGGCGGGCCTGCTGCTACAGCAGGCTCGTGGGGTGCCCGCCGAGCGGGCCATCGCCCAGCTCAAGCCCCCGCTGTTCGGCAAACGCCCCGCGCTGGTCAGTCGCGCCCTGCAGCGCCTGAGCCTTGAGCAGTGCACCGCGCTGCTCTGCGAAGCGCAGCAGATCGATGAGCAGATCAAGGGACAGGCCAGCGGCAATCCATGGAATGGACTGGCCGCGCTGACCCTGCAACTGGCCGGCGGCCGCCTGACGCTGGGCGGCTGAATCCACCCCACACTGCAACCGTTGCCGGGCAGTCACAGCGCCTTCCGGCATGCTAAGGTTGTCGCCCGTTCTGCCTTTTCCGGAAGCCGGTTCATGTCCGACGCCCTCATGCAGCCCTCGCCGCGCCACGCCCTGCTGACCCGCAGCGCGCTGCTGCTTCTGCTGGCCCAGGCGGCCGCCTGCGCCCAGCCACCGGCTGACAACCTGACGCCCAGTCGCCAGGCAGCCCCCCTGCCCGCTCCGGCGCTACAGGCCGATCCGCCAGCGGCGCAAAGCTTTGCCCAGTGGCGCGAGACGTTCCGCCAGCGTGCGCTGGCCGAAGGGGTCAATGCGGCGCTGTTGGCGCGTGTCTTGACCGGGCTGCAGCCGGATCCTTCGGTGATCCGCGCCGATGCCAGCCAGCCGGAGTTCAGCAAGCCGATCTGGGAGTATCTCGACAGCGCAGCCTCGGTGCAGCGGGTCAAGCGTGGCCAGCAGCTGCTGGTCAGCCATGCCCGCACGCTCGAGGCCATCGAGCGGCGCTATGGCGTGCCACGCCAGGTGCTGGTCGCGGTCTGGGGCATGGAAAGCAACTTCGGCGGCTATACCGGCAACAAGAGCGTGATCCGCTCGCTGGCGACCCTCGCTCATGAGGGGCGCCGTCCGCAGTTCGCCCATGAGCAGCTGCTGGCCGCCCTGCGCATCCTGCAGCAGGGGGATATCGCCCCGGAGCGCATGCTCGGCTCCTGGGCCGGGGCCATGGGTCAGACCCAGTTCATCCCCACCACCTACCTGCAACATGCCGTGGATTTTGATGGCAACGGCAAGCGCGACATCTGGCATTCGGTGGCCGATGCGCTGGCCTCGACCGCCAATTACCTGCGAGCCTCCGGCTGGAAGAGCGGCCAGAGCTGGGGGAGCGAGGTGCAGCTGCCGACGGGCTTCGATTATGCACTGGCCGATCCCGAGCAGCGTCGCCCGCTCGGTGAGTGGCTGAGTCTGGGCCTGCGGATTGTCGGCAGCACCCAGGCGCTGGATCTGCGCCAGCCGGCCAGCCTGCTGCTGCCGGCCGGGCATCGCGGCCCGGCGTTTTTGGTCTTCGACAACTTCCGCAGCATCCTGCGTTACAACAACTCCACGGCCTATGCGCTGGGTATCGGTCTGCTGGCCGAGCGCTTCGAGGGCGGCGGACAGATTCTGGCGAGCTGGCCGCGTAGCGAGCCGCCGCTGTCGCGCAGTCAGCGCATTGAGCTGCAGCAGCAGCTCTCTGCCCGCGGCTTTGATCCGGGAATCAGCGACGGCATCATCGGTGCCAATACCCGCCGTGCGGTGCGTGCCAGCCAGCAGCAGCTCGGCTGGCCGGCCGATGGTCACCCGACCCTGCGCCTGCTGGAAGCACTGCGTGACACCCCACACTGAAACCCTCGCCGTCGCGTCAGCGTAACCGCCCGCGCGGCACTGCCCCACCTGCCGCGCCTACCGCCGGCAGCTGCCCAAAACGCAAAAGGCCGACTGCAAGCAGTCAGCCTTTTTTGTGCATCGCGCAGGGCTTACAGCGGTTTGCCGCGGTTGCCGTGGGCGCTGACGAACTGCTGCACCGTCTTCAGGTCGTTGGCCAGCACGGTGCAGCGCTCCTCGCGCTGGAACAGGTCAGCCAGATGCGGCGGCAGCTGCGGTACGGCATCGATGCCCGCCTTCTCCACCGCCTCCGGGAACTTGACCGGATGCGCGGTCCCCAGCACCACCATCGGCAGCGCCAGGCTGCGCCGGCACTCGCGGGCGGCCTTGACGCCGATCGCGGTGTGCGGATCGAGCAGGTAGCCGGTCTCGGCATGCACCTCGGCGATGGTCGCGCAGGTGGCCTCATCGCCCACCGCCAGCGAGTCGAACAGGCGACGCGCTTCAGTCCAGCGATCTTCTTCCACCGCCAGCTGACCGGTCGCCTTGAAGGTATCCATCAGTGCCGCGACCGCCGCGCCGTTGCGGCCATGCAGGTCGAACAGCAGGCGCTCGAAGTTCGACGAGACCATGATGTCCATCGACGGCGACAGGGTCGGATGCAGGGTGTCCTTGTCGTAGCGGTTGCCGGACATGAAGCGGTGCAGGATGTCGTTGCGGTTGGTGGCAACGATCAGCTGATTGATCGGCAGACCCATGTTGCGCGCGAGGTAACCGGCAAAGATGTCGCCGAAGTTGCCGGTCGGCACCGAGAAGGCTACCGAGCGGTGCGGTGCGCCGAGCTGCAGCGCGGCGTGGAAGTAGTAGACGATCTGGGCCATGATCCGCGCCCAGTTGATCGAGTTGACCGCCACCAGACGGGTGCCCTTGAGGAAGCCCTGATCGGCAAAGCTGGCCTTGACCATCTCCTGGCAGTCGTCGAAGTTGCCTTCGATGGCGATGTTGTGGATGTTCTCGCCAAGGATGGTAGTCATCTGCCGGCGCTGCACCTCGGACACGCGGTTGTGCGGGTGCATGATGAAGATATCGACATTCTCGCAGGCCTTGCAGCCTTCGATCGCCGCCGAGCCGGTATCGCCGGAGGTGGCGCCCATGATCACCACGCGCTCGTTGCGCTTGGCCAGCACATGGTCCAACAGGCGGCCAAGCAGCTGCAGGGCGAAGTCCTTGAACGCCAGGGTCGGACCCTGGAACAGCTCCAGCACCCACTCGTTGGCGCCCAGCTGGGTCAGCGGCGCCACCGCCTTGTGGGCGAACACGCCGTAGGTCTCTTCAAGGATGCGCTTGAAGTCCACGTCGGCAATCGAGCCGGCCACGAACGGGCGCATCACCCGGAAGGCCAGCTCGTGATAGGGCAGCCCCGCCCAGGAGGCGATTTCCTCGACGGTGAAATGCGGCAGGTTTTCCGGTACATACAGGCCGCCGTCGCTGGCGAGGCCGGCGAGCAGTACATCTTCAAAGTTGAGAACCGGGGCCTGGCCGCGGGTACTGATATAACGCATGGGGAACGAACCTTTTCTTGGCGGCCACGCCGGGTGGCCGCTGAGGGATTAGTTGAGCGACTCGACGCGGATCCGCACCACGGCACCGGCCACGCCCTCGAGGGCTTCCAGAGCGGCGATGGCATCGTTCATCTGCGCTTCACGCACGCGGTGGGTCACCAGGATCATCGGCACCAGACCGTCCTGCTCCTCGGCTTCCTTCTGCATGATCGACTCGATATTGATGCCACGCGCCGAGAGGATGCTCGCCACCTGGGCCAGCACGCCCGGATGGTCCTTGGCCTGGATGCGCAGGTAGTAGGCACTCTGGCACTCGGCAATCGGCAGGATCGGGTGATCGGAGAGCGCATCGGCCTGGAAGGCCAGGTGCGGAACACGGTTTTCCGGGTCGGTGGTCAGGGCACGCGCCACATCCACCAGATCGGCCACCACTGCCGAGGCGGTCGGTTCCATGCCGGCACCGGCGCCGTAATAGAGGGTGCTGCCCACCGCGTCACCATTGACCATCACGGCGTTCATTACTCCGTTGACGTTGGCGATCAGCCGGTCGGCCGGAATCAGCGTTGGGTGTACACGCAGCTCGATACCGGCGGCCGTGCGGCGCGCCACCCCCAGGTGCTTGATGCGATAACCCAGCGCCTCGGCGTAGTTGACGTCGGCGGTGGTCAGCGCCGTGATGCCCTCGGTGTAGGCCTTGTCGAACTGCAGCGGGATGCCGAAAGCGATGGAAGCCAGGATGGTCAGCTTGTGGGCGGCATCGATACCCTCGACATCAAAGGTCGGGTCGGCTTCAGCGTAGCCGAGTGCCTGGGCTTCCTTGAGTACGTCCTCGAAGGCACGGCCCTTCTCACGCATCTCGGTGAGGATGAAGTTGCCGGTGCCATTGATGATCCCAGCCAGCCAGTTGATGCGGTTGGCCGCCAGCCCCTCGCGGATCGCCTTGATCACCGGGATACCGCCGGCCACCGCGGCCTCGAAGGCGACGATCACGCCCTTCTCGCGGGCGCGGGCGAAGATTTCATTACCATGCACGGCGATCAGCGCCTTGTTGGCGGTCACCACGTGCTTGCCGTTCTCGATCGCGCGCATCACCAGCTCACGGGCCACGGTGTAGCCGCCGATCAGCTCGATGACGATGTCGATGTCCGGGTTGTCCACCAGCTCGAACACATCACCGGTGATGGGGGTACCGGTGGTGTCGCAGTGCGGGTTGGGGTCACGCGCGGCAATCTGCGCCACCTCGATACCACGCCCGGCACGGCGGGCGATTTCCTCGGCGTTGCGCTTGAGCACGTTGAAGGTACCGCCACCGACGGTGCCCAGCCCACAGATACCTACTTTGACCGGTTTCACTCACTAATCCCCATCATCACTACACAGCGCAGCCAGACGCTCCGGCCACAGAAAAGATCCGCACATTACGAAGCGGCCGGTGGTTAGTCAATCAGCCACCGATCACTTGCCGGCCGCAGCCAGCGCCGCAGGAGCCAGCGCTGCGGCTGGCTGATAACCGGGGATCATCTGGCCATCGGCCAGCACGATCGCCGGGGTCCCGCGCACGCCGATCTGCTGCCCCAGCTCGAACTGGCGAGCGACCGGATTGGCACACTGCGCCTCGTCCACCTGACCGCGGGTCTTGGCCCGGGTCATGGCGGCCTGAGGATCCTTGGCGCACCAGACATTGACCATGGTCTGGTAGGTAGCACTGCCGACACCCTGACGCGGGAAGGCCAAATAGCGCACCTCGATGCCGCGGCGGTTCAGCTCGGGCACCTCGGCGTGCAGCTTCTGACAGAAACTGCAGTCGGTGTCGGTGAACACGGTGATATGGGTCTTGGCCGGCGCCCCGCCAGCGGCCGGGAAGATCACCATCTCGGCGGGCGGCTGGGCGTTGATCAGCTTGGCCACGCCACGGTTTTCCACCTGTTCTGTCAGGTTGGTGGCCTTGCCCTCAGCAATCTGCAACAGGTAGCCCTGCAGGACGAAGCGGCCATCGGCGCTGCTGTACAGCACGCTGCCGCTCTCCAGCTGCACCTGATAGATACCCTGGAGCGGACTTTCCTCGATCGAGGCAATCGCCAGATCCGGCTGCAGGCTCTGCAGGCTCTGGCGGATGCTCTGGGCAGGGTCGGCAGCCTGCAGGCTGCCAATCGCCAGCGCACAGCCGGCGGCGACAAGGTAACGGGGCAGACGCATGACAGCTCCTGGAAATCGGCAATCGGGCAAAAACGTCGCCAAGATTACCACACAAGCCTCGCCGCCCTGACGCCTGCTCAGCGGTCACGGCGCAGGCTCGCGCCCCTGCAGCCGCTCAAGACGCGCTTCGGCGATCTGGGCATAGATCTGAGTACTGGTCGGCTCGCGATGCCCGAGCAGGATCTGCACCACTCGCAGCTCCGCCCCGTGATTGAGCAGGTGGGTCGCAAAGGCATGGCGCAGGGTATGCGGTGACAGGGACTGCTCGATGCCGGCGGTCTGGGCATGGCGCTTGATACGGTGCCAGAAGGTCTGGCGGGTCATCTGCTCACCGCGCCGACTGGGGAACAGCACATCGCTGGGACGGCCCAGCAGCAGCTCGCCGCGCGCCTCGCGCAGGTAGCGCACCAGCCAGTCAGCCGCCACCTCTCCGAGCGGCACCAGCCGGCTGCGCAGCCCTGGCCCACCGACCTGCAGCAGGCCCTGACGCAGATCGATTTGCTCGGTGGTCAGCGCCACCAGCTCGCTGACCCGCAGACCACAGGCATACAGCACCTCAAGCATGGCCCGGTCACGCAGACCCAGGGCCTCGCCAGTATCCGGTGCGGCCAGCAACGCCTCGACCTGGGCCTCGCTGAGGCTGTGCGGCACGGCACGCGACTGGCGGGCCTGCATCACCTGCAGGGTCGGATCGTTGCTCAGCAGCCCCTCGACCCGGCAGTAACCGTAAAAATTGCGCAGACACGACAGCAGACGCGCCGTGGAGCGCGGGTGATAGTGGGCCTGGGCGCGCCAGTCGAGGTACTCCAGCAGGTGATCACGGTCACAGCGGGCCAGCTCGCTACCCCGCTCACGCAACCAGCCATCGAACAGGGCCAGATCGGTCAGGTAGGCACTGCGGGTATGGGCAGAGAGGCCGCGCTCCAGCCACAGATGCTGCTGGAAACGCACAAGCAGGGGATGATCGCTGGCAGACATCGGCACGGCTCGGATCAGCATGGGCTGCACAGTCTGCCACGCCCCTAGAGCGTACGACCAGCCGCGCCGTTACCGGCCCAGAATGCAAAAAAGCAGCCCGCAGGCTGCTTTTTCGTTGCTGGAAAGGCGGTCGATCAGACCAGCTTTTCCTTGATGCGTGCGGCTTTGCCGGACAGGTCGCGCAGGTAGTACAGCTTGGCCTTGCGCACGTCACCGCGACGCTTGACGGTGATGCTGTCGATCAGCGGGCTGTAGGTCTGGAAGGTACGCTCGACGCCAAAGCCGCTGGAGATCTTGCGCACGGTGAAGGCGCTGTTCAGGCCACGGCTACGCTTGCCGATCACCACGCCTTCGAAGGCCTGCAGACGCGAACGGTCGCCTTCCTTCACTTTCACTTGCACGATCACGGTATCGCCAGGGGCGAAGGCCGGGATCTCTTTATTCATCTGTTCAGCTTCGATCTGCTGAATGATCGGATTCTTGTTGCTCATGCTGTGCTCCGTAGACAGGGCTGCCCTGCCATCGATACGTTAACTATCGTTCTGCTGGAGGAGGTATTCATCCAGCAGCTTTTTCTCTTCTCCAGAAAGCGAGCGACTATCCAGAAGATCGGCTCGACGCTGCCAGGTACGCCCAAGGGCTTGCTGCAGACGCCAGCGCCGGATGTGTTCGTGGTTGCCACTGAGCAGCACCGCTGGAACACGCTTGCCCTCGTACACCTCGGGTCGGGTGTAGTGCGGGCAATCGAGCAGGCCGTCCGTAAAGGAGTCCTCCTCGGCGGAATCTGCATGCCCCAGTGCTCCGGGCAGCAGCCGCGTGACCGCGTCGATCAGCACCATGGCCGGCAGCTCACCGCCGGACAGGACGTAATCACCGATCGACCATTCCTCATCCACGTGCGTCTCGATGAAACGCTCGTCGATGCCTTCATAACGTCCGGCAATGAGGATCAGATGTTCTTCTTTCACCAGCTCACGGACAGCCGTCTGATCAAGACGACGCCCCTGAGGGGACAGATAGATCACCTTTGCCGCACCGCCTGAAGCTGCCTTGGCATCCGCCAGAGCCCGTTCGAGCGGCTCGATCTTCATTACCATCCCCGGCCCACCGCCGAAGGGCCGATCATCCACCGTCTGGTGGCGGTCTTCGGTGTAGTTCCGTGGATTCCAGCACTGCAGCTTGAGCAGATCCTGCTTCACTGCACGACTGGTGATGCCGTATTCGCTGATGGCGGCGAACATTTCCGGGAACAGGGTGAGAACGTCTACCCGCATGGGTCAGAAATCCGCATCCCAGTCGACCCGAACCTCTCCTGCCGCCAGATCGACCTGCAATACGCACTGTGCCGTGTAGGGCAACAGGCGTTCACGATCATCCAGACTGCCGGAGCAGGGCTTGACCACCATCACGTCATTGGCACCGGTTTCCAGCAAGTGATCGATCCGGCCGAGCCATTGCTCGTCCTGATTGATGACCTTGAGACCTTCGAGCTGGTACCAGTAGTACTCATCAGCATCCAGAGCAGGCAACTCGCTGCGCGGGACACAGATCAGAAAACCGGCGTAGCCACGGGCCTCTTCACGATCGTCGAGACCCTTGATCCTGGCGGTCAGCACCTTGCCATGCAGGCGCCCGCTTGCCAGTTCGACCTGACGCACCTCGCCATCACGTATCAGCGTCCAGCGGCGGTACTGCAACAGGTTGTCCAGCGGATCGGTGTAGGAATAGATCTTGACCTCACCGCGGATGCCGTACACCGAAGTGATCTTGCCCAGGACCACCAGGTCCCCGGCGGGTGTCGGCGAATGCTGCATGATCAGGGACTCAGGCTTTCGCCGCTTCCTTGAGCAGCTGAGCAACGCGCTCGGACGGCTGGGCGCCCTGGCTCAGCCAGTACTGAGCACGCTCGGTGTTGACGGACAGACGCACTTCGCTACCAGCGGCGATCGGGTTGAAGAAACCGATGCGCTCAACGAAACGGCCGTCACGAGCAGAGCGGCTGTTGGTCACAGTCAGGTGGTAGAAGGGGCGCTTCTTGGAGCCGCCACGAGCAAGACGGATGGTTACCATTGAAATTCGTTCCTGTAGTCGGTGCTTGCAAAAACTGTATGCACACTAGGGCCCACGGCCCGAAAGGCCGCATATCTTAAGGATTCCCCGGGCATTTGCCAAACGGTTTTTCCGCCTGCACGCAGGCAGGCCAGCGATCCGCATCGCCCGCCTGTCTGCAGTGGCTCACCGAAGGCGTACCCGGTGTCCCCCCATCAACATCGCCGATTCCACGGAATCAGCGACTAACGCACGACATGATCTGCACCACGCCGCGCCGTTTTCATCAAATCTTGGGCATACCGCCAGGCAGCAGACTACTCATGCCGCGCATCATCTTGGCCATGCCACCCTTGGTGGAGACCTTCTTCATCATCTTCTGCATCTGCTTATGCTGCTTGATCAGCCGCCCGACATCCTGCACCTGCGTCCCCGAACCCAGCGCAATGCGCCGCTTGCGCGAACCGCTGATCAGCTCGGGGTCACGACGCTCAGCAGGCGTCATCGAGTTGATGATCGCCTCCATCTGGCGAAACTGCTTCTCGGCCGCTTGCTGGGCGTTACCCATCTGCCCAAGGTTCATGCCACCGAGCATCGGCAGCTTGTCCATCAGGCCGCCGAGGCCACCCATATTCTTCATCTGCTGCAGCTGATCGCGGAAGTCCTCGAGATCGAAGCCCTTGCCCTTCTTCAGCTTCTGGGTGAGCTTGGCCGCCTTCTCGCGGTCCATGCTTTGCTCGGCCTGCTCGATCAGGCTCAGCACATCGCCCATGCCGAGGATCCGCGAAGCCACCCGGTCCGGATGGAACGGATCCAGCGCTTCACTCTTCTCACCCATGCCGAGAAACTTGATCGGCTTGCCGGTGATGGCACGCACCGACAGCGCCGCACCACCACGGGCGTCACCGTCGACCTTGGTCAGCACCACGCCGGTGAGCGGCAGCGCATCATTGAAGGCGCGAGCGGTATTGGCGGCATCCTGACCGGTCATGGCATCCACCACGAACAGGGTCTCGACCGGATTGATCGCCGCGTGGACCTGCTGGATCTCCGCCATCATGTCGGCATCGATATGCAGACGACCGGCAGTATCGACGATCACCACATCAATGAACTTGAGCTTCGCCTCGGCAATCGCCGCCCGGGCGATGTCCACCGGCTTCTGGCTCAGGTCGGAGGGGAAGAAGGTGACGCCGACCTCACCGGCCAGGGTCTCCAGCTGCTTGATCGCCGCCGGACGGTACACATCTGCGGAGACCACCAGCACTGACTTCTTCTTGCGCTCCTTAAGAAAGCGCGCCAGCTTGCCGACCGTGGTGGTCTTGCCTGCACCCTGCAGGCCGGCCATGAGGATCACCGCCGGCGGTGCGGCAGCAAGGTTGAGGTCCTCATTGGCCTCACCCATCAGCGCTTCCAGCTCGGCGCGGACGATCTTCACGAAGACCTGGCCCGGCGTCAGGCTCTTGGACACCTCGGTGCCGACGGCACGCTCCTTGACCTTGTTGACGAAATCCTTGACCACCGGCAGCGCGACGTCGGCCTCAAGCAGGGCCATGCGCACCTCGCGCAGGGTGTCCTTGATGTTGTCTTCGGTCAGCTTGGCGCGGCCGGTGACATTGCGCAGTGTCTGCGACAGGCGCTCGGTCAGATTCTCGAACATGCACGGTCCTTTAAGGAGGGAGCTTGCGGCAAGGCGGCGGATTATAGCGAAGTGCAACGCACACCGACACCGGTAGCGGACTTTCGAAGACCGCTGGTTCTGTGCCACACTCGCCCCCCTACAGGCATCCTCCACAAGGACTTATGACGCCTCTGCTGCCCAGCCTGGCAGCTGCCGGACTGTATGCCGGCGCTGCACTCTACCAGGCCCTGCTGCTCTCCCGCCGCACCAGCCCTGCCCCGCGCCTGCTGGCCGGCCTCGGTGTTCCTGCCCTGCTGCTGCACCTCCTAGCCCTCTATCAGCTGCTGCTGGGGGACGGTACCCTGCTGCTCAACTTCTTCAATGCGGCCAGCCTGCTGGCAGCGGCAGTGATCGCTCTGACCCTGCTGGCCTGCCTGCGCATGCCGGTGCACAACCTGCTGCTCTTGCTGTTCCCGCTGGGCAGCCTGACCAGCCTGCTGGCGGTCCTGGTGCCCGCCGGCACCCTGCAGCCGATCCGCGAGGCGCCGGGGATTCTTGCGCATATCCTGCTGTCGCTGCTGGCCTATGGCCTGCTGACCATCGCCGTGCTGCAGGCGCTGCTGCTGCTGCTGCAGAACCGCCAGCTCAAGCTCAAGCACCCCTCGGGGATCATCCGCACCTTCCCGCCGCTGCAGACCATGGAAAGCCTGCTGTTCGGCTTTCTGTGGGCCGGCTGGACCCTGCTGTCGCTGTCGCTGCTGTCGGGCTGGCTGTACCTTGATGACCTGCTCGCCCAGCATCTGGCCCACAAGACCCTGCTGGCCTGCCTCGCCTGGCTGGTATTTGCCGTACTGCTGGGCGGGCGCTACCGGCTCGGCTGGCGCGGCGCCACGGCGATCCGCTGGACCCTGGCCGGCTTCCTGCTACTGATGCTGGCCTACTTTGGCAGCAAGCTGGTACGCGAATTTATCCTGCACATCTGAGACCAAGGCACCCACCGTGGACGACCTCCATTCCAGCTTCCTGTTCGGATTGCTGATCTTCCTGATCCTCTGCTCGGCCTTCTTCTCCAGCTCCGAGACCGGCATGCTCAGCCTCAACCGCTACCGTCTGCGCCACCTGGAGCGTGAAGGCCACAAGGGCGCGCAGCGCGCCAGCAACCTGCTGGCGCGCCCTGACCGTCTGCTCGGTACCATTCTGGTCGGCAACAACGTGGTCAACATCCTCGCCGCCTCGATCGCCACCGTGCTGGCGGTCGATATCTGGGGTGAAGCCGGAATCGCCATCTCGACCGTACTGCTGACCATCGTGGTGCTGATCTTCGGCGAAATCACCCCCAAGACCCTCGCCGCCCTGCGCCCGGAAACCATCGCCTTCCCGGCCAGCAGCGTGCTGAGCCTGCTGATGCGCCTGCTCTACCCGGTGGTGTGGATCACCAGCGCAATCAGCAACCTGCTGCTGCGTCTTCTCGGCGTCGATCCGGCCCACAAGCCCCAGGACAGCCTGTCCACCGAGGAGCTGCGCAGCGTGGTGCGTGAATCCGGCCACGCCCTGCCGGCCAACCGCAAGAACATGCTGCTGGGCATCCTTGACCTGGAAAAGGTCACCGTCAACGACATCATGATCCCGCGCAACGAGGTCATCGGTATCGACCTGGACAGCGACCTTGAGCAGATCACCGAGCAGCTGCGCACCACCACCTTCACCCGCCTGCCGGTCTACCGGCACGATCTCAACCAGATCGAGGGCGTGGTGCACATGCGCCAGATCGCAAGGCTGCTGACCCACAACACCCTCAGCAAGGACAGCCTGCTGGCGGCCTGCAGCAGCCCCTACTTCGTCCCGGAAAGCACGCCGCTATCCACCCAGCTGATCAATTTCCAGAACGAGAAGTGTCGCCTCGGTATCGTGGTAGATGAATACGGCGAGGTGATCGGCCTGGTGACCCTTGAGGACATACTCGAGGAGATCGTCGGCGAGTTCACCAGCCCAGCCAGCCAGCGCACCCCGGACATCCAGGCCCAGCCCGATGGCAGCTACCTGATCGAGGGCAGCGTCAACATCCGTGACGTGAACAAGAGCCTGGGCTGGGAGCTGCCCTGGGAAGGCCCCAAGACCCTCAATGGCCTGATCACCGAAGCCCTTGAGCAGATCCCCGACAGCGGCGTCTGCCTACAGATCGGCGACTACCGTCTGGAGATCATCCAGGCCACCGAAAACCGGGTGAAGAGCCTGCGCGCCTGGCTGGCAGTGCAGGCCCCGGCGCCCACGGAGGGCGATGGCTGATCCAGCCTCCCCCGCCCCACCATACAAAAGGCCGGCCCCTCACCAAGAGCCGGCCTTTTTGCAGGCGAAAGACAAACCACCTACAGCTCGATGCGTACCGCCTGCGCAGCCCGCAGCGCCTTAGCCCGCGCCGCCTCGATGGATTCATCGCGGGCCAAAGCCACCCCCATGCGCCGCTGACCACTGACCTCTGGCTTGCCGAACAGGCGCAGCGCGGTATCGGCTTCGGCCAGCGCGGCCTCCAGATTGCCAAAGCGCACAGACTGCGACTCACCCTCGACCAGAATCACCGCCGACGCCGAGGGGCCAAGCTGACGAATCGCCGGAATCGGCAGACCGAGGATCGCCCGTGCATGCAGGGCGAACTCCGACAGATCCTGGGAGATCAGCGTCACCAGCCCGGTGTCATGGGGGCGCGGCGACACTTCACTGAACCACACCTGATCGCCCTTGATGAACAGCTCGACCCCGAACAGCCCACGCCCACCGAGCGCCTCGGTGACCGCGCAGGCGATGCGTTCGGATTCGGCCAAGGCCTGCGGGCTCATCGCCTGCGGCTGCCAGGATTCCTGATAGTCGCCCCGCTCCTGACGGTGGCCGACCGGTGCACAGAAGGTGGTGCCACCGCTGTGGCGCACGGTGAGCAGGGTGATCTCGTAGTCGAAGTCGATAAAGCCCTCGACGATCACCCGCCCCTTGCCGGCACGTCCACCTTCCTGAGCGTAGTCCCAGGCCTTCTGCACATCGGCGTCACTGCGCAGCAGACTCTGGCCCTTGCCGGAGGAGCTCATGATCGGCTTGACCACACAGGGGAAGCCCAGCGCAGCCACTCCCGCGGCATAGTCCTCGAAGGTATCGGCGAAGCGGTACGGCGAGGTCGGCAGGCCCAGCTCTTCGGCAGCCAGACGGCGGATGCCCTCGCGGTTCATGGTCAGCTGTGCAGCGCGGGCGGTCGGGATCACCGTGAAGCCTTCGGCTTCCAGCGCGACCAGGGTGTCGGTGGCGATCGCCTCGATTTCCGGGACGATGTAATGCGGCTGCTCCTGCTCGATCACCGCGCGCAGCGCCGCGCCGTCGAGCATGCTGATCACGTGGCTGCGGTGCGCCACCTGCATGGCCGGGGCATGGGCGTAGCGATCGACGGCAATCACCTCACAGCCCAGACGCTGCAGCTCGATAGCCACTTCCTTGCCCAGCTCACCCGAGCCGCACAGCAGTACACGGGTCGCGCTCGGCGACAGCGGGGTTCCGATCATGGTCACAAAGCATTCCTCAGAGGGGTTTCAACAATCCGCTGGCCAGGGCGCGCTCGCGGCAGCGTGCCAGCACCGCGCGGCGCTCGGCATTATCCATGCGCCCCCAGCGGGTGATTTCTGCACCGCTGCGCTGACAACCGATGCAGATGTCCTCGTCATCCAGCGCGCAGACGTGTACGCAGGGCGATGCGACAGATTGGTCTTGCGGGTTCATTCAGTCCAGCTGCTCGCTCAGTTCACGGGCATAGCGCCGCGCATTTTCGACGTAATGGGCGGCGTTGCGCTTGAGGCCCTCGATCTGCTCCTCACTGAGCAGGCGCACCACCTTGCCGGGCACGCCCATCACCAGGCTGCCGTCAGGAATTTCCTTGCCCTCGGGAATCAACGCACCGGCGCCGATCAGGCAGTTGCGGCCGATCTTCGCGCCGTTGAGCACTACCGCACCGATGCCGACCAGGCTGTGATCGCCGACGGTGCAGCCATGCAGGGTGACCTTGTGGCCGATGGTCACGCCTTTGCCAATGCTCAGCGGCCAGCCCATATCGGTGTGCAGCACGCTGCCATCCTGCACGTTGCTGCCCTCGCCAACGTGGATCAGCTCGTTGTCACCACGCAGCACGGCGCCGAACCAGACGCTGGCGTCCGCCTCCAGGCGCACCTTGCCAATCAGGCTGGCATCCGGCGCGATCCAGCTATCGGGATGGACTTCTACACGGGCATCGCCCAAGCGGTATTTCATCGGCAGGCTCCTTTCAAAGCGGGGCAGCGCGCAGTCAGCGCAGGATACGGAAATCAGCCGGCGGGTGGCGCAGGTCAATGCCGGCATCGTAGAGCACATTGACCAGCTCGACGATCATCAGCGCGGTGAGCCCCCAGATGTGAAAGCCTTCCCAGCGATAGCTCGGCACATAGTGGCTGACGCCCAGGTAGTCGATGCGGTGGGTGACCTCACGCGGGTCGGTGCGAAAGAACGCCAGCGGCACGGAGAATACTGCGGCAATCTCATCCTGATTGGCCTGCAGCGGCACCGCCTCGGGCACCAGACCGACGTAGGGCGTGACCTTGATGCCGTAACGCGAGACCTGCGGGCTGAGCGGGCCGACCACCTCGACCAGCGACGGCGCCAGTCCCACCTCCTCCTCGCTCTCGCGCAGGGCCGTGAAGGCCAGCGAGGCATCACCAGGATCCCGTCGCCCGCCCGGAAAGGCCACCTCGCCGCCGTGGGTCGAGAGGTTCATGGCCCGCTGGGTGAGGATCAGTCCGGGCTCGCAGCCGCAGGTCACCGGCATCAGCACGGCCGCCTCCGGAAAGGCCTGGGTTCTGGGCAGGGACAAGGGCTGATGGGTGCGCACGCGGTGGCGCAGGTCGTCCAGCATGGGGCGGTCTCGCGGTCAGAAAACGCTGGCGCATGATGGCACGAAAGCCATCGCCACCAAAAGGCACGCCCGCCGCACCGCGCCCCCTTTGCCGGACTCGCGCACTTGCCTAGAATGCCCGGCGCTGCAGGCCATGCGGCGCCGTTCACACCTCTGCCTTGCGCGAGCTGCCAACCATGACATCCCTCTCACTGCCGCTGGTACATCCGCTCATTCGCGGGCTGTGCCTGCTTTGCCTGTTGCTGCTCGCCTACCCCGGCCATGCCAGCACCAGCGTCTCCCTGCGCGCACCGTCTGTGGACAAGGTGCTGGTGGTCAAGTCCGAGCGCCAGTTGCACCTGCTCAGCCGTGGCGAGGTGCTGAAGAGTTACCGGGTTTCGCTGGGCAAGCAGCCAGGGCCCAAGCGCTTTGAGGGTGATCAGCGCACGCCGGAGGGGCTGTACTGGATCAACTGGCGGCAGAGCAGCGAGAAGTACCACCTGTCGATGCACATCTCCTACCCCAATGCGCGCGACAGCGCCTATGCCGCGCGGCACGGCCTGTCGCCGGGCAACATGATCATGCTGCACGGCACCCCGCTGGATGAGGAGTATCCGGAGTGGTTCTTCCATACCCTCAACTGGACCGAGGGCTGCATCGCCCTGAAGAACGATGACATGCGCGAGCTCTGGGAGCTGGTCAGCGACGGCACGCTGATTGAGATCCGCCCCTGAATCCGCCGCCGCAGCCATCCAGGCCGGGCGGCGCCTCGCGACGACTCAGAAATCCTCCAGCCGCCAGACTTCATAGGCCGGCGTCTGGTAAGGATGCACCGCCTTGAGCGCCGCCACCGCCGCATGGATCAGCGCATCGCTCACCACCATCTCTACCTTCCACTCCGGCACCTGCTCAACCTGGCCGTGGCTGCCGATGAACGGCTGGCTGCCCGGCAGCGGGCGAAACTGCCCGAGTCCCTCCACCTGCCAGCAGCACTGATCATAGTCACCGATGCGCCCGGCACCGGCAGCAAACAGGGCATCCTTGACCACCTGCAGGTGGCTGGCAGGCACGAAGAAATTCAGCTTGTACATGAAGGCACCTCGCTGCATCAGCGTTGAACGTAAAAGCCTGCCCACAAACGCCAAGGGCGCCAACGCGGCGCCCTTGAACGGGGTCAGGCCGGGCGGCAGACCGCCCGGCGAGCGCCGGATCAGCCGACCCAGACCCGCGCATTGCGGAACATGCGCATCCAGCCGGCATCTTCCTGCCACTCATCGGGGCGCCAGGAGTTCTGCACGGCGCGGAACACCCGCTCCGGGTGCGGCATCATGATGGTGACACGGCCATCGGCGCTGGTCAGACCGGTGATGCCCAGCGGCGAGCCGTTGGGGTTGGCCGGATAACGCTCGGTGACCTGCCCGTAGTTGTCGACAAAGCGCAGCGCCACCTGACCGGAGAGATCGGCCTGCTGCAGCGCCGCCTGGCTGGCAAACTCGGTGTGACCTTCACCGTGGGCAATGGCGATCGGCAGACGCGAACCGGCCATGCCAGCGAGGAAGATCGACTTCGATTCCTGCACCTCGACCATCGCCACCCGCGCCTCAAACTGCTCGGAGCGGTTACGCACAAAGCGCGGCCAGACCTCGCTGCCGGGGATCAGGTCGGTCAGGTGCGAGAGCATCTGGCAACCGTTGCACACGCCGAGCGCAAAGCTGTCACTGCGCTCGAAGAAGGCGGCGAAGTTGTCGCGGGCACGCTCATTGAACAGCACCGACTTGGCCCAGCCGCCGCCAGCGCCCAGCACGTCGCCGTAGGAGAAGCCGCCGCAGGCCACCAGGCCCTTGAAATCGGCCAGGCTGACGCGACCGGCGATGATGTCGCTCATGTGCACATCGACCACGGCAAAGCCGGCACGGTGGAAGGCCGCAGCCATCTCGGTCTGGCCATTGACGCCCTGCTCGCGCAGGATCGCCATACGCGGGCGCACCCCCGTGTTGATATAGGGCGCCGCGATGTTGTCATTGACCTCAAAGCTCAGCTGCGCAGAGAGGCCCGGATCGTTGTCATCCAGCAGGGCCGCGAACTCCTGATCGGCGCACTCGGCGTTGTCGCGCAGGCGCTGGATCCGGTGGCTGGTCTCACTCCACAGACGCTGCAGGGTGCTGCGCGGCGCCCGGTAGACGCTCTCGCCCGCCAGACTCAGGTGGATATCACCCTCGGCGACCGGCTGGCCGATCACGCTGACGCAGCCATCCAGGCCGGCGTTGGCAAAGCGCACCAGCACCTCGGCCACATCGCCCTGGCGTACCTGAATCACCGCGCCCAGCTCCTCGTTGAACAGCACCGCCGCCAGCGCCTCGCGGCTGTCGGTCAGTGCATCGAGCTGCAGATCGAGGCCGCAGTGCCCGGCAAAGGCCATTTCCAGCACGCAGGCCAGCAGGCCGCCGTCGGAGCGGTCGTGGTAGGCCAGCAGATGACCGTCGGCATTGAGCGCCTGAATGGTCTCGAAGAAGGCCTTGAGCTCGGCGGCGCTGTCGACATCCGGCACCTCGCGGCCCAGACGGCTGTAGACCTGAGCGAGGATCGAGCCGCCCATGCGGTTGCGGCCACGGCCCAGATCGACCAGCAGCAGCTCGGTGGCGCCCTTGTCCAGACGCAGCTGCGGGGTCAGGGTCTGGCGGATGTCCTGCACCGGCGCAAAGCCTGAAACCACCAGCGACAGCGGCGCGGTCACGCTCTTCTCCTCGCGACCCTCCTGCCAGCGGGTCTTCATCGACATGGAATCCTTGCCGACCGGGATGGTGATGCCCAGCTGCGGGCACAGCTCCATGCCCACCGCCTTGACGGTGTCGTACAGGCGCGCATCCTCGCCCGGATGACCAGCCGCGGCCATCCAGTTGGCGGAGAGCTTGATGTCGGAAATTTGCCCGATGCGCGCGGCGGCCAGGTTGGTGATCGCCTCACCGACCGCCAGGCGGCCGGACGCCGGGGCATCGAGCAGCGCCAGCGGGGTGCGCTCACCCATCGCCATCGCCTCGCCGGTGTACACATCAAAGGCGGTCGCGGTGACCGCGCAGTCGGCCACCGGCACCTGCCACGGGCCGACGAACTGATCGCGCGCAACCAGGCCGGTGATCGAGCGATCGCCAATAGTGATCAGGAAGCTCTTGGAGGCCACCGCCGGGTGGCACAGCACGCGCTCGACGGCCTCGCCCAGCTCGACGCCAGCGGCCGAGAAGTCATCGCCCAGCTCCGCCTCACGGGCCACCGAACGGTGCATGCGCGGCGGCTTGCCGAGCAACACCTCGAGCGGCATGTCCACCGGGTTGTTGTCGAAATGCGCGTCGTGGACGGTCAGCTGGCGCTCCTCGGTGGCCTCGCCGACCACCGCGAACGGGCAGCGCTCGCGCTCGCAGATGGCGCGGAAGGTCTCAAGATCGGCCGCATCGACGGAGAGCACATAGCGCTCCTGCGACTCGTTGCACCAGATTTCCAGCGGGCTCATGCCCGGCTCAGCGTTCGGCACATTGCGCAGCTCGAAGCGCCCGCCACGGCTGGCATCGTTGATCAGCTCCGGCAGGGCGTTGGACAGGCCGCCAGCACCGACATCGTGAATGAACTTGATCGGGTTCTGGTCGCCCATCTGCCAGCAGCGGTCGATGACCTCCTGACAGCGGCGCTCCATTTCCGGGTTCTCGCGCTGCACCGAGGCAAAATCCAGATCCGCGGAGCTGGCGCCGGTGGCCATCGACGAGGCCGCGCCGCCGCCCAGACCGATCAGCATCGCCGGGCCGCCGAGCACGATCAGCTTGCCGCCGACCGAAATCTCGCCCTTCTGCACATGCTCCTCGCGGATGTTGCCGAGGCCGCCGGCGAGCATGATCGGCTTGTGGTAGCCGCGCACCTCTTCACCGCGCGGGGTGTCGATGCTCTGCTCGAAGGTGCGGAAGTAGCCGGTCAGGTTGGGACGGCCGAACTCGTTGTTGAACGCCGCGCCGCCCAACGGGCCTTCGACCATGATGTCCAGCGCGCTGACGATGCGCTCGGGCTTGCCATAGGGCTTCTCCCACGGCTGTTCGAAGCCCGGGATCTGCAGGTTGGAGACGGTGAAGCCGACCAGACCGGCCTTGGGCTTGGAGCCGCGCCCGGTGGCGCCCTCGTCGCGGATCTCGCCGCCGGAGCCGGTGGAGGCGCCGGGGAACGGGGCGATGGCGGTCGGGTGGTTGTGGGTCTCCACCTTCATCAGGATGTGCACCGGCTCTTCATGCGCGGCGTACTCATGGCTGCCCGGCTGCGGGAAGAAGCGCCCGGCGCTGAAGCCCTCAATCACCGAGGCGTTGTCCTTGTAGGCACTCAGGACGCCTTCGCGGTGCAGCTCGTAGGTGTTCTTGATCATGCCGAACAGCGACTTGGCCTGCTCTTCGCCGTCGATGTCCCAGCTGGCGTTGAAGATCTTGTGCCGGCAGTGCTCGGAGTTGGCCTGGGCGAACATCATCAGCTCGATGTCGTGGGGGTTGCGCCCCAGGTCGGTGAAGCTCTTCACCAGGTAGTCGATCTCGTCCTCGGCCAGGGCCAGGCCCAGCTCGAGGTTGGCGGCTTCCAGGGCGGCGCGACCGCCGCCCAGCACATCGACCACGCTCAGCGGCTTGGGCTGGGCATGGCTGAACAGCGCGCCCGCCTCGTCCAGGCGCGCCAGCACCAGCTGGGTCATGCGGTCGTGCAGCAATGCGGCAACGCTGGCCAGGTCTGCCTCGGACAGCTCGCCAGCCACGTAGTAGGCAATGCCACGCTCCAGACGCTGGATCTTGTCCAGTCCGCAGTTGCGGGCGATGTCGGTGGCCTTGCTCGACCACGGCGAGATGGTGCCCAGACGCGGCACCACCAGCAGCAGACGCCCGACCGGCTCCTGAGCCGGCACGCTCGGGCCGTACTGCAGCAGGCGCGCCAGCACCTGCTCCTCGTTGCTGTCCAGGGCGCCGGACACCTCGGCGAAATGGGCAAACTCGGCATACAGGCCGGTGACGGCCGGAACCTTCAGGGTCAGTTGCTCGAGCAGTTTGCCGTGACGGAAGGCGGAAAGGGCGGGAGTGCCGCGCAGGATCAGCATTGTCGGAACAGCCTCTTGGGCAAGGAGTGCGAAAGGCCGTGATTCTAGCGCAAAGCACCGCGCCCCGGCACCCGCAGGCGCGGCCGGCGCCCTCACCCGCCGTGCGGGCGACCCGCCCAAGCCCGCGCAGCGGTATGGCCGGGCAGCCGCTTTGCGTATACTCGCCGCCATGTTCACCCTTGCCATCCCCCGAATGCGCCGCTGCGCCTGGCTGCTGACCACCACGCTGGTTCTGCTGCTCGGCGCCTGCGGCAAGGCCCCGACAGCGCTCGAGCGCGTGCAGGAAGAGGGCGTATTGCGGATCGTCACCCGCAACAGTCCCTCCACCTATTATCAGGACCGCAACGGCCCAACTGGCTTTGAATACGAGCTGGCTGAGCGCTTTGCGCAGTCGCTAGGCGTGACACTGGAAGTGGAAAGCGCCGACAGCCTCGAGACCCTGTTCAACCGCCTGAACAGCGCGAACGGCCCACACCTAGCCGCTGCTGGCCTGTTTCTTCCGGGCAGCACACACCCGCAGGCACGCTTCAGTACCCCGTATCTGGAGGTGACCCTGCAGGTGGTCTATCGCAGCAACCGCCCGCGACCGACCCAACGGCAGCAGCTGGTCGGGCAGCGCATCATGGTGATGAAAGGCAGTCATCACGCACGGATCCTCGCCAAACTGCAGCGTGAACTACCGGCACTGACCTATGAGGAATCCGATGAACTGGAAGTCGCCGACCTGCTGCGCATGGTCGATGAAGGCCAGATCGACCTGACCCTGGTCGGCAGCAACGAGCTGGCCATGAACCGTTTTGCACTGCCCAACATCCGCGTGGCTTTCGATCTGGACGGCGAGCAGCAGCTGGCCTGGGCGCTGCCCAAGGGCACCGACAGCAGCCTACTGCAGGCGGTCAACGCCTTCCTGAGCAAGGCCCGCGAGGATCAGCTGCTGACCGAGCTCAAGGAGCGCTATTACGGGCAGGCGGATGTGCTGGGTTATGTCGGCACCACCACCTTCGCCCGTCACCTGCAGCAGCGCATGCCCCGCTACGAGGCACATTTTCGGCAGGCCGGCGGGCAGCACCAGATCGACTGGCGCCTGCTGGCAGCCATCGGCTATCAGGAATCCATGTGGGAGCCGGAGGCGACCTCAAAGACCGGCGTGCGCGGCCTGATGATGCTGACCCAACGCACCGCCCGGGCGATGGGCGTGAGCAACCGCCTCGACCCGCAGCAGAGCATTCGCGGCGGCGCGCGCTACTTTGCCGAGGTGCATGCCGGACTGCCCGATTCAATCCGCGAGCCGGATCGCACCTGGTTCGCCCTCGCCGCCTACAACATCGGCGGCGGCCACCTGCAGGATGCCCGCAAACTGACCCGCGAAGCCGGCCTCAACCCCAACAAGTGGCGCGATGTGAAGAAGATCCTGCCGCGCCTGTCGCAGAAGCAGTGGTACACCAAGACCCGCTACGGCTATGCGCGCGGCGGCGAGCCGGTGCATTTTGTCAACAACATCCGCCGCTATTACGACATCCTCTCCTGGGTCACCCAGCCGCCGCTGGAAGGCGGCCAGGTGGCAGAGCGCGGCCTGCATCGCCCGGGCATCGACAAACGCAGCGAGCGCAGCCCATCCTTGTGACGGGGCGCTCTGCGCAGTGCGCCCACACGGCACACCTCATGCACCGCCCGCCGAATCCTCCGCCCCCTGCGGCAGCGGTGCCTCAGCGGCGTCCACAGACAGTGATACTTCTGTGGATGGGGCGGGCACCTTGCGCCGCCGGGCGCGGAAAAATTCACTGAGCAGCGTCCCACAGGCCTCCCCCAGCACCCCACCCTCGACCGGCAGGCGGTGATTGAGAAAGGGCTGCTCGAAGAAGCGCCCACGACTCTCCGCCACCCCGGCCTTGGGTTCGCGCGCACCGTACACCACCCGGCCAATACGGGCATGCACGATCAGCCCCGCACACATGCTGCACGGCTCCAGAGTCACGTACAGGGTGCTGTCCAGCAGCCGGTAATTGCCCAGCCGCTGAGCGGCATCGCGGATCGCCACCATCTCGGCATGGGCGCTGGGATCATGGGTGGAAATCGGGCAATTGAAGCCGCGCCCAACGATCTGCCCCCCGATCACCAGCACCGCACCGACCGGCACCTCCCCTTGCGCTGCGCCCTCGGCGGCCAGCGCCAGTGCCTCGCGCATGAAGTGCTCGTCCTGGCTTCGATCGATGATCTGGAATGTATTCATGGCCGCAGATTGTCTGTTACAGAAGGCGGGCAGTGTGGCGCATCGGCGCGCGCCGTCAAGCCGCCGGCCAGAGCGCAGCAGCGCGCTGCAGCAGACGCTCGCGCAGTTCGGCCGGCAGCAGCGCCAGCCCCTCAAGCAGCAGCGCGTGCAGCGCCTCGTGCAGTATTTGGCGCTCTTTGGCATCCAGCGCCTGCCAGCACGCCTGCACTTCCCGGCGCACACCCTGCCACTGGAGCGCCAGAGCGCGATCCAGGCGGCACAGGGCGCCATACCACTGCTGGTCAAGCAATGCGCAGTAATCCGGCTGAGCTTGCAGCGCCTGCCCAAGGTTGACCAGCCCCTGCGCCAGCAGGCGCGGCAGTCGACCCTCGGCGACCGAGAGATCCTGACGCAGCGCGCGCTGGCCGCGGGTCAGGTAGCGTCGCCCGCGCTGCAGCAAGGCCGGATGACGCCGCAGCTCGTCCCGCAGCCAGGCCAGCGAACAGCCCTCTGCCTGAGCACGGGCCAGTACCTCGCTCAGCTGCCCGGCCAGCTGCTTGCCACGCGCCAGCGCCGCCAGGCACAGCGGATGGGCGGGGGTGTCCGCCACCTCCTGGCACAGCGCCGCCAGCTGCAGCAGCCAGGCGTCCAGCGCAACTGGCGACAGTCGCGACTCAAGCCACTGCCCGCGCGCCTCCAGCGCACAGAGCGCCTCCACCAGCGCGGCACGCGGGGCGCGGGCGCGCAGGCCTGCAGCCAGCTGGCGCAGGGTCGCCTCGACCCAGGCGGCAGGCAGATCCAGCCGCTGCAACCGCGCCCAGCCGCGCGCCAGCAGCACGGCCAGATCCTGTGACGCCAGCTGGGGCCAGAGACGGTGCCACAGCCAGCGGCGCAGCACCCGCAGCTCGCTCAGGCGCAGCAACACGGCCAGCGCGCGGCAGCTGCTGCCGGCCAGCGCACGGGCGACGGCCGGTTCAGCCAGCCAGTGGGCCAGCAACAGGACAAGGGCAGGGGGCGCTTGGCGACTCATGGTCGGCAGCGACACCGGGCATCACGGGCGAAAGCGGCTGACGGCATCCAGCAATTCCGGCAGACGGCACAGAGGCAGCCGAAGCTGCCTCTGTTCATCGCTCAACGCCCAGCGCCGATCACTCCCACTCGATGGTCGCCGGCGGCTTGCTCGACACGTCGTAAGTGACGCGGGAGATGCCGGCGATTTCGTTGATGATGCGGTTGGAGACCTTCTCCAGCAGCTCATAGGGCAGGTGTGCCCAGCGCGCGGTCATGAAGTCGATGGTTTCCACCGCACGCAGCGCCACGACCCAGGCGTAGCGGCGGCCATCACCGACCACGCCGACCGACTTGACCGGCTGGAACACCACGAAGGCCTGGCTGGTCTTGTGGTACCAGTCGAAGTTGCGCAGCTCCTCGATGAAGATGTGGTCAGCCTGACGCAGCAGGTCGGCGTACTCCTTCTTCACCTCGCCGAGGATCCGCACGCCAAGGCCCGGACCCGGGAACGGGTGGCGATAGACCATGTCGTAGGGCAGGCCCAGCTCGAGGCCGATCTTGCGCACCTCATCCTTGAACAGCTCACGCAGCGGCTCGACCAGCTGGAACTTCATGTCCTCCGGCAGGCCACCGACGTTGTGGTGCGACTTGATCACGTGGGCCTTGCCAGTCTTGGCGCCGGCCGACTCGATCACGTCCGGGTAGATGGTGCCCTGGGCGAGAAAGTCGATGCCATCGAGCTTCTTGGCCTCGGCATCAAACACCTCGATGAAGGTGCGGCCGATGATCTTGCGCTTCTCTTCCGGATCGCTGACGCCTTCTAGGCGGCCAAGGAACAGCGCCTCGGCATCGGCGCGGATCACCTTGACGCCCATGTTCTCGGCAAACATCGCCATCACCGCATCGCCTTCGTTCAGGCGCAGCAGGCCGTTGTCGACGAACACGCAGGTCAGCTGCTCACCGATCGCGCGATGCAGCAGCGCCGCGACCACCGAGGAATCCACGCCGCCGGAAAGACCCAGCAGCACCTTGCGATCACCGACCTGCTGGCGCACGGTGGCGATGGCGTCCTCGACGATATTGGCCGCCGTCCACAGCGCCTCGCAGCCACAGATCTCCAGCAGGAAGCGCGACAGGATGCGCCCGCCCTGCTTGGTGTGGGTCACTTCCGGGTGGAACTGCACGCCGTAGTAGCCGCACGCATCATCGGCGATAGCGGCAATCGGGCAGCTGGGGGTGCTGGCGATGATGTGGAAGCCGGGCGCCAGCTGGGTGACCTTGTCGCCATGGCTCATCCAGACATCGAGGCTCAGCATGCCATCGGCATCCATGTGGTCTTCGATGCCATCCAGCAGGCGGCTCTTGCCGACGATATCGACGCGGGCGTAGCCAAACTCGCGCAGCTCCGAGCCCTCGACCTTGCCACCGAGCTGCTCGGACATGGTCTGCATGCCGTAGCAGATGCCCAGCACCGGCACGCCCAGCTCGAACACCGCCTGCGGGGCGCGCGGGCTGTTCGCCTCATGCACCGACTCAGGACCACCGGCGAGGATGATGCCGCGCGGTGCGAAGCTGCGGATCGCCGCATCGTCCATGTCGAACGGGTGGATCTCGCAGTACACACCGATCTCGCGCACGCGGCGGGCGATCAGCTGGGTGTACTGGGAACCGAAATCGAGGATCAGGATCCGGTGAGCGTGAATGTCGTGGTGGGCCATGGCCGTCTCTCGTAGCGGAATGCACAAACGACACGGGGCTGAAAAAGCAGCCCCGTATCGCTCTGGCGGAAGTCTGGAATCAACCGACGCGGTAGTTCGGTGCTTCCTTGGTGATCTGAACATCGTGCACATGGGATTCGGCCATGCCGGCCCCGGTGATGCGCACGAACTGCGGACGGGTGCGCATCTCCTCGATGGTCGCACAGCCGGTGTAGCCCATGGAGGCGCGCAGGCCGCCCATCAGCTGGTGGACGATCGCAGCCAGCGCGCCCTTGTAGGGTACGCGGCCTTCGATGCCTTCGGGCACCAGCTTCTCGGCACCGGCCGAGGAGTCCTGGAAGTAGCGATCCGAGGAGCCCTGCGACTGCGCCATGGCGCCCAGCGAGCCCATGCCGCGGTAGGACTTGTAGGAGCGGCCCTGGAATAGCTCGACCTCGCCCGGCGCTTCTTCAGTGCCGGCGAACATCGAGCCCATCATCACCGCGTTGGCGCCAGCGACGATGGCCTTGGACAGATCACCAGAGAAGCGGATGCCGCCATCAGCGATCATCGGCACGCCATGCTCGCGCAGCGCGGTGGCGACGTTGGCAATCGCGCTGATCTGCGGCACGCCGACACCAGCAACGATGCGCGTGGTGCAGATCGAACCCGGGCCGATACCGACCTTGACCGCATCGGCGCCCGCCTCGACCAGCGCCAGGGCAGCCTCGGCGGTGGCGATGTTGCCACCGATCACCTGCAGCTGCGGGAAGTTCTCCTTGACCCAGCGCACGCGATCGATCACGCCCTTGGAGTGGCCGTGGGCGGTATCGACCACCACCACATCCGCGCCGGCAGCGGCCAACGCTGCCACGCGATCCGGCGTATCAGCACCGGTACCCACTGCCGCACCGACGCGCAGGCGACCCTGCTCGTCCTTGGAGGCCAGCGGATAGCTCTTGGTCTTCTCGATATCGCGGAAGGTCACCAGACCGCGCAGCTGGAAGTCCTTGTCGACCACCAGCATCTTCTCGATGCGGTGCTCGTAGAGCTTGGCCTTGATCTCTTCAAGGCCGGTACCTTCCTGCACGGTGACCAGCTTGTCCCTGGGGGTCATGATCGCGGCGACGGTATCGCCAGCGCCCGGCTTCACCCGCAGGTCACGACCGGTGACGATGCCGACCAGGCCCTGCTCGCTGACCACCGGGAAGCCGGAGAAGCCGAGCTCAAAGGCCTTGCGCAGCAGATCGATGATCTTGGTGTCCGGGGTCACGGTGACCGGATCGCGGACGATGGCGGTCTCGTAGCGCTTGACCTTGCGCACCTCGGCAGCCTGCTGCTCGATGGTCATGTTCTTGTGGATGATGCCGATGCCGCCTTCCTGGGCCATGGCAATCGCCAGGCGCGATTCGGTGACGGTGTCCATGGCGGC
The DNA here is from genome assembly GCF_023544715.1 of Pseudomonas eutrophicaquae. GTDB lineage: Bacteria > Pseudomonadota > Gammaproteobacteria > Pseudomonadales > Pseudomonadaceae > Geopseudomonas. Next base: position 39,596 of record NZ_JAMJEZ010000011.1, read on the forward strand.
CGACACCAGCGGAATGTTCAGCTCGATGCCACGGGTCAGGCGGGTCTTGAGGGAAACATCCTTGGGCAGAACCTCGGAGTAACCGGGGATCAGAAGAACGTCGTCGAAGGTCAGAGCTTCTTGGCTGATGCGCAGCATGCGGGGGCTCCCGGACGGGAAAAATGGAAGCGCGGCATTATACCCATCGCACCGCCCGCACTCAACGCGCCCCGCACGCCGCGCTCAGGGCTCGACCCGCACCAGACGCACGGCAAAGCCCAGCTGCTCGGCAAAGGTCGCCAGAAAATCCTCGTGCAAGCCCGCCTCGGCCCAGCCGTTGAAGATGAAGCCGAGGTTGGAGAAGCCGCAGGGCTGCAGGAACAGAAAGCCGTTGATGTCGTCCTCAAAGCCGCATTCGGGACAGATGAAATTGTCGGTCTGCCCCGGCCACCACTCCTCCAGGCTCTCAAACAGCGGCTCGCCAATCTCGCGGCGACACTGCGGGCAGCCGGCTTCCTCGAGAAAATCGCGGGTCGGGGTGTAGATACAGCGCCGGGTGATGATCTCAAGGCCATTGACCGGCTGACCGAAGGGCAGCCGCTCCGGATGCACGGCCACCCGCCGCGCCCCGGAGGCAATCGCCCAGCCCATGCGGTTGCCCGTCTGCCCGCAGGTGCTCGGCAGCGCCTCGACAATGCCACGGCGGATCAGGCTATTGAGCAAGCGCTGCGCGCGGGTTTCGTGGGCGGGCACGGTGGAAATCTGCGGAACGAGGATCAGCTGTTCGGTCATGGCGACACGCGGCGGGGTCAGGGCCGGGCAGCTTAGGCGCTGGCGCGGACAAAGCAAGCCCCAGTAGCCCCGGTGGCGATGCGCAGGCGCCGAGCATGGAGATCACGGCCTGCTCGGCTTATCATGCCGGCCATGTACAGCGATCCCTTCCAGCGGCTCGGCCTTGATCGCGAGGTCCTGACCGTCAGCCAGCTCAACCAGCGCGCCCGCCAGCTGCTCGAAGATGTCTTCCCGCAGGTCTGGGTCGAGGGCGAGATCTCCAACCTGGCGCGTCCCTCCTCCGGGCACCTCTACTTCACCCTCAAGGATGCCGGTGCCCAGGTGCGCTGCGCACTGTTTCGCGGCAATGCCGCGCGGGTGCGTCAGGCGCTGCGCGACGGGCTGGCGGTACGCGCCCGTGGCCGGGTATCGCTCTATGAGGGGCGCGGCGACTACCAGCTGATCGTCGATACGCTGGAGCCGGCCGGTGATGGCGCCCTGCGTCTGGCCTTCGAGGCGCTGCGCGAGCAGCTGGCCGCCGAGGGGCTGTTTGCCGAGGAGCGCAAGCGCACCCTGCCCGCGCACCCGCGGCGCGTTGGCATCATCAGCTCGCCGAGCGGCGCGGTGATCCGTGACATCGTCAGCGTGTTTGCCCGCCGCGCGCCTCATATCGAGCTGACCCTGATCCCCAGCGCCGTACAGGGCCACGAGGCCACGGCTCAACTGGTCCGCGCCCTGGCGCTGGCCGATGCCCAGGGTTTTGATGCACTGGTCCTCGCCCGTGGCGGTGGCTCGCTGGAGGATCTCTGGTGCTTCAACGAAGAAGTGCTGGCGCGCGCCATCGCGGCCTGCAGCACCCCGATCGTCAGCGCGGTCGGTCATGAAACCGATGTGACCATCGCCGATTTTGTCGCCGATGTACGCGCCCCCACCCCCTCCGCTGCCGCCGAGCTGCTGGCGCCCGATACGCAGGCGCTGCGCCAGCGCCTGGCCGATCTGCAGGCCCGCCTGCAGCGCCGCCTGCGCCAGCAGCTCAGCCAGTATCAACAGCAGCTCGATGCCCTGACCCGGCGACTGCGCCACCCCGGTGAGCGGCTGCACCAGCAGGCACAGCGCCTCGACGAGCTGGAATTGCGCCTGCAACGCGCCCTGCTGAGCCACCAGCAGCGCCGCCAGCAGAGCCTGGACAGCCTGAGCGCGCGCCTGCACGCCCAGCATCCAGCCCGCGCGCTGCCCCAGGCTCATCAGCGCCTGCACGCGCTGGCCGCGCGACTGCCCCGCGCCATGCAGGCGCTCCTGCGCCAGCGCCAGCAGCAGCTGCAGGCCAGCGCCCAGACCCTGCAGGCGGTCAGCCCGCTGGCCACTCTGGCGCGCGGCTACAGCATCCTGCTGGATGCCGATGGCCGGGCGATCCGCCAGAGCAGCGACACCCAGCCCGGCCAGCAACTGACCGCCCGTTTGCAACACGGCACGCTGACTATCCGGGTGGAAAAGGCCGAGCCATCCGCCTGACACCCGGCGCTCGCGCACCCCTTCCCCCATGAATCAGGAGAGCCCATGCCCGAGGAACTGAGCATCGCCCTGCACTGGCTGCAGGGTCAGCCTGAACTGTTTGCCATTCTCTGTTTGAGCCTGCTGGCCTTTGTCGCCTGGCTGGTCAACTGGCTGGTCAAGCACCTGCTGGTGCGAGGCATCCACCGGGCGCTGGGTTTTACTGCGCTGGGGCGCGATGTGGTTTCGGGGGATCAGAGCGTGATCCGCCGCCTTTCCAACATGACGCCCGCGCTGGTCATCTCCAACGGCATCGGGCTAATCCCGCACCTGCCCGCGCCGCTGGTCAGCGTGGTGCATAACGTGTGCAGCGCCTTTGTGGTCCTGACCCTGGCGCTGGCCATCAGCGGCACCCTGACGCTGGCCAACCGGCTGTACCAGCGCCGCCCGGATGCCCACCTGAAGCCGATCAAGGGCTATATCCAGGTGGTGAAGATCGGTGTGTTTGCCATCGCCACCATCCTGATCATCGCCACCCTGATCGATCGCTCACCGCTGATCCTGCTGTCCGGCCTTGGGGCGATGGCGGCGGTGCTGATGCTGATCTTCCAGGACACCCTGCTGTCGCTGGTGGCCAGCGTGCAGATCTCTTCCGGGGATATCGTGCGGGTCGGCGACTGGGTGGAGATGCCGACGCTGAGCGCCGATGGCGATGTGATCGACATCGCCCTGCACACCGTCAAGGTGCAGAACTGGGACAAGACCATCACCACCATCCCCACGCGCCGCTTTATCACCGACGCCTTCAAGAACTGGCGCGGCATGCAGGAGTCGGGCGGGCGGCGCATCAAGCGCAGCCTGTATCTGGATCAGAACAGCGTGCATTTTCTCGATGCCCGGGAAATCGAGCATCTGAGCGGTTTCGCCCTGCTCAGCGACTATGTCGCCAGCAAGCAGGACGAGCTGGATACCTGGAACCGCCGCCTGCGCGAACAGGGCGCGGCCGCGCTGAACCAGCGCCGGGTCACCAACCTCGGCACCTTCCGCATCTATGTGGAAAGCTACCTGCGCCACAACCCGCGCATCCGTCAGGACATGACCCTGCTGGTGCGCCAGCTCGGCCCGACCGCCGATGGCCTGCCGCTGGAGCTGTACTGCTTCACCGCGACCACCGCCTGGGCGGAGTACGAGGCGATCCAGGCGGACATCTTCGACCACCTGCTGGCGATTCTGCCGGAGTTCGGTCTGCGGGTGTTCCAGCATCCCAGTGGGCAGGATCTGCAGCGCCTGCAGCCGATGCATCCTGCGGCACAGCACAACAACACCCTGTCCGGCGCCTGAATGCAGGCCTGACACAACGGCTATAGGCACCGGGCCTAGGTACATACCGGGCCCGGTGCCACGGACTCAGAAGTCCAGGCTCATCCCGGCATAGAAGGAACGCCCCATGCCTGGCACCGCCGTGCCCCAAGGCAGACCTTGCAGCTGCATGGTGCTGCCCTGGGCGGTATAGGCGCCGCCGGTGGGCAGGAAGTACAGCTTGTCGGCAAGGTTCTCGACCCCGAAATCGACCCGCAACTGATCCCAGCGGTGACTGAGGCGCAGGTTGAACAGGGTGTAGCCCGGGGTTTCGATTTCGTTACGGATATCCGAGCCGTCATTCTTGGCCTGCACACTGACCATCTCCAGACGATTGCTCCAGCCTTGCCACTGCTGGGTCAGGCTGACGGTCGCGTTGAGGGGCATGATGTTGTACAACTCATCATCGGTGTCACGGTTCTTGCCGTTGCTGTAGTTGACCAGCGCCTCCAGCCCCCACTGCCCCAGCGCGCTGCGCAGCAGCGGCATGCGCCCGGCAATATCCACCCCATAGATACGCGCTGACTGGTTGGCGTATTGCAGGACGTTGAAGGTATTGGGCTGCCACGGCCGGTCAGGACGGCTGACCGCATCGATGTAGTTGTCGATGTGGGTGTAGAACGGCGTGATCTTCAGCTCATGGCGTCGATCGGCACTGTGCCAGTCGAAGGCGCTCGACAGGGTGTAAGCGGTTTCTGGCTTGAGCCCGACATCACCGACGTAGCCGTTGCCGTCCCCGGCAAAGTTGTTCATGCCCGCAGCCATCGGCCAGCTCGACCAGGTGTAGCGCTCGTACAGATTGGGCGAGCGCACCTTACGGGCCAGGCCAAATTCGATGTCCAGGGTTTCATCGTGGCTGTAGCGTGCCAAAGCCGTGGCATCCCAGTTGTGATCGACGCGCCGGTGCTCGCGGGCATTGAAGGCCGCCGCTTCGCTGGCCTGGCGAGCGCCCATGTGCTTGGCATCATCCAGCGGATTCGTGCTGTAGCCGCGCGCCGGCCCCGCGTCACTGGAGACCCGCTCGTAGCGCAGCCCTACCAGGGTCAGCCACGCGGGCGTGATGGCCCGCTCCCACTCGGCAAACACGGCCAGGCGGTCACGCTCACCGTCATTGATGTTCTCAAAGGTCCCTGGCCACATGCCGCCACCGGAAGCCGGCCAGTAGTCATCCAGCCGGTAACGCTGATATTCGCTGCCCAGACGCAACTGATCGCGACGGCTCAGATCGATGCTGGCCTTGACACTCGCGCCCAGGGTGGTGCTTTCGCTGAGCATCGGCATGCCCGCCGCGCAGGTGGCACCAATCGGACCGCAGGGTTTTCCGTCGATCGAGCCCGGGATCATCGACTGCGGGCCGTACCAGAAGCGCTTGTCCGGGCCGAAGTCCATCTCATGCTCGACCGACTCGCGATACACACGGGTTTCCAGGCTGCCCCAGGCCTGCTGGCTCAAATAGCGCAGGTTGATCCGCTCCTGGGTGTTGTCGGTCAGGTCCATGCGCTGATTGGGGAACAGCTCCTCCGGCACTTCCTGACGTCCCAGCGACAGTTCCAGCAGGTCCTCACCGAAGCGATGGGCCATGCTCAGCTGATGATTGCGGCTCTCAAAGGCGCTCGAAGCCACCTCATCCAGCGCGGCGCGCTCGCCCAGGCGACCGGTGGCCTGGGATACCTTGAAATCGCCCCCGGCCGTGTAGTTGTTGGCCTTGCTGTAGCTGCCGCTGTAACGAATGTTGAAGGCGTCGCTGGCATGCGTCAGGGACAGGTTGCCGCGGCGCGCATCATTGTTGCTCTGCCATGAAGCCCCCACCGTGCCCTTGTTCAGGGTCTGACCGGCTTCGGCAAACTCCGGCTCGCGGCTGTCGGCGATGATGGTGCCGCCGATGCTGTCACCACCAACACTCACCGGGGTGATGCCGGCAAACACCTTCAGCTCACCGAGCGCACTGGGCTCGACGTAGGAGAGCGGCGGGTTCATATGGTTGGGGCAGGAGGCGATCAAGTCCATGCCATCAACCTTGATGCGCAGGCGATCATCGGCCAGACCGCGGATCGAGGGCAGGCTGGAGATCCCGCCGGCGCCATTGAGGTTCACGCCGGGGACACCGCGCAGCAGCTCAGCGGTATCGGCACGGTTAGCGCTGGCCGCACGCTCGCCCAGCTCGACGCGCTGACTGGCCGGCCAGTCACGGGCTACGGCCCGCACTTCACGGGAAGGTGCAGCCGGGTTGCCACGCTTGATCACCAGCGGCGCGGTCTCTTCGGATTCGGCCAAGATCGCCTCCGGGGAGGCTGCTGCAGCCTGCAACGGCAGGGCCAGCGCCCCCAGCAGCGCCGCATGGGCCGGCCACCAGCGGCGCTGGAACGGATGGAGGGCAAACAGGGAAGACGGGCGCGCGGCGCCGCGGATCGAACGGATAACGGACATGACAAAATTTCCACACAAGAACGCTGCACAGCATCCCCCGCAGGCGCAGCCGCGGGGCGATGGTTTCGGATAATTCAGGCGTGGAAGGTTGGCGGGCCGCGTGGCCGGCGGGCCGCCGGTGGCGCCTGCGGCAGGCTCTGGCGTGCGGGCAGGTAGTGGTGCGGGTTGGCCGTCGGCTCCGGCAGCCACAACTGCAAGGCAGGCAGCAGCGCGGGGCTCGCGCTCAGCAAGGTGCAGTAACCACACTGCGCCAGGCATTGCACCCACTCGGGCGGTCCCGACTCTGCCGAAAGCGCCTCATCGCTGCAATGCAGGGCTTGCAGATCGATGACATCAGCCAGAGCGGCGCCGTCCAAGGCGCGCAGCTGCGAGTAGAGCGGCCCGGCAAAAGCCATCAGCACCGCGAACAGGCCAAGCCAGGCCGCCAGATGCGTGCGTGCATGACGTATCACCCGAAAGCCCTCCTGTGCGCGGGGTGGAGCGGCGACGAACCGCGTTGCGGTGGCGATCATCGCATGGGCGCTGCCGTCACCCGGTGCGACACGCCGCCGCAGCCAAAATAGCTGCGCAAAATATGCCGAAAATTAGCCTGATTAGCGCAATAAAAAATGAATTAACGTTTGCCATAAAGTCAGAAATCTCATTTTTTTTACAATGCTTGCCATATCTTGCCGGCACTTCTAGGGTAAGTGCCATCGGACCGCTGTTGTGTCCCGCCTCTTCAGGAATCTGCCATGCCCATGCTCAAAGACCCTTCGACCAAATACCGTCCGTTCCCGCAGATCAACATCCCCGACCGCACCTGGCCGAATCAGGTGATCGACAAGGCACCGATCTGGCTGTCTTCTGATTTGCGTGACGGCAACCAGTCGCTGATCGAGCCGATGGACGCCGAGAAGAAGCTGCGCATGTTCAAGGCGCTGGTCGCAGTTGGCGTCAAGGAAATCGAAGTGGGCTTTCCGTCCGCCTCGCAGACCGACTTCGACTTCGTGCGTGAGCTGATCGAAGGCGGCCACATTCCCGATGACACCACCATCCAGGTGCTGACCCAGGCCCGTGAGGATCTGATCACCCGCACCTTCGAGTCGCTCAAGGGCGCGAAGAAGGCCATCGTTCACTACTACAACGCCACCGCGCCGAGCTTCCGCCGCATCGTCTTCAACCAGGACCAGGCCGGCGTGATCCAGATCGCTGTCAACGCCGGGCAGATCATCAAGCGTCTGGCCGCCGAGAATCCGGACACCGACTGGCGCTTCCAGTACTCGCCGGAGATCTTCAGCTCCACCGAGCCGGAGTTCGCTGTCGAGGTGTGCAACCAGGTGATCGAGGTGTTCCAGCCGACGCCGGAGCGCAAGCTGATCCTCAACCTGCCGGCCACCGTCGAGGCAGCCACGCCGAACGTCTACGCCGACCAGATCGAGTGGTTCTGCCGGCACATCAACCAGCGCGACAGCGTGCTGGTCAGCCTGCACACCCACAACGATCGTGGCACCGGCGTGGCCGCGACTGAGCTTGGCCTGATGGCCGGCGCGGATCGCGTCGAAGGCTGCCTGTTCGGCAACGGCGAGCGCACCGGCAACGTCGACCTCGTTACCGTGGCGCTGAACATGTACACCCAGGGCGTTGATCCTAAGCTCGATTTCTCCGACATCGACGGCGTGCGCAAGGTGGTCGAGGAGTGCAACCAGCTGCCGGTGCACCCGCGTCATCCGTATGTCGGCGATCTGGTGCACACCGCCTTCTCCGGCTCGCACCAGGACGCGATCCGCAAGGGCTTTGCCCAACAGGACCCGAATGGCATCTGGGAAGTACCCTATCTGCCGATCGACCCGGCGGACATCGGTCGCAGCTACGAGGCGGTGATCCGCGTCAACAGCCAGTCCGGCAAGGGCGGCATCACCTTCCTGCTCGAGCAGGAATACGGCATCAGCCTGCCGCGGCGCATGCAGATTGAGTTCAGCCAGGTGGTGCAGCGTGAGACCGACCGCCACGGTCTGGAAATGAGTGCCCGGCAGATCCACGACCTGCTGGTCGAGGAGTACCTGAGTGGCCCGGCGGCCTATGTGCTGAAGAGCCATCGCCTGCAGGAAGAGAACGGCGTCACCCAGGTCGAGGTGCAGATCGAGCACAACGGTAGCGCGCAAACCCTCGCCGGGACTGGTAACGGCCCGCTGGAAGCGCTGGTCGCCGCCCTGCCCGAGCAACTGGAAATCATGGATTACAGCGAGCACGCCATCGGCGCCGGTACCGACGCCAAGGCCGCGGCCTATATCGAACTGCGTGTGAACGGTGGCCGCCCGCTGCATGGGGTCGGCATCGACGGCAACCTGACCACGGCGAGCTTCCGCGCCCTGTTCAGCGCGCTGAACCGCGCTCTGCACGCCTGATCGCCGCCTCCCGCACCCCGGGAGATGCGCCACGCCTCGGCCCACAAGGCCGGGGCGTTTTCATGGGTGCCGCTCAGTCCTTCAGCTCGAACGCATCCGCATCGCGCCAGGCCGGGAAGCGGCTGCGGAACTTGGCCAGCGCCGCTGCCGACAGGGTGATGCGAAACACCCCCTCGGCCTCGCCGGCATCCAGCAGGCTGTCGCCCATGAAATCCAGCACCTGGCTGTCGCCGGCGTGCGGGTAGCCGTTGCCGTCGGCGCCGATGCGGTTGACGGCCGCCACAAAGCACAGATTCTCGATGGCGCGGGCCGGCAGCAGACGGTTCCACGGATTGCGCCGCGCCGCCGGCCAGCTGGCGATATAGAGCAATAGGTCGGTGTCGTGCGGGTCGCGGCTCCACACCGGGAAGCGCAGGTCGTAGCAGACCAGCGGGCGCACGTGCCAGCCCTTGATCTCCAGCATTACGCGCTCGGTGCCCGGCGCGTAATGCTCATGCTCGCCAGCCATGCGGAACAGGTGGCGCTTGTCGTAGTGGGCGCAGCTGCCGTCCGGGCGCGCCCAGTACAGGCGGTTGCGGTAGCTGCCATCCGCGGCTTGAGTGATCACGCTGCCGACCACCACGGCATTCAGGCGCGCGGCCTGTTCGAGCAGCCAGGCGCGGCTCGGGCCGTCTTCCGGCTCGGCCAAGGCAGCGGCATCCATCGAGAAGCCGGTGGCAAACATCTCCGGCAGGATCACCAGATCGGCACCCGCCGCCTGATCGAGCAGGCGGGCGAAGTGGGCGTGGCTGGCGGCCGGGTTCTGCCAGACCGGGGCGGTCTGCACCAGGGCCAGCGTCAGGTCAGGCAAGAGGGTCAGGTCACGCATTATCGCTCTCCGCAGGTTCTCAGGCGCTGGGCCGCCGCCCGCAGGGTCTCGTCGCGCTTGGCAAAGCAGAAGCGCACCAGGCGCAGCTCAGCCGGCGGCTGCTGATAGAACACCGAAACCGGAATCACCGCCACGCCCTGCTCACGGGTCAGCCACTCGGCCATCGCCACGTCATCCAGATCCGGGCGGATCTGCGAGTAGTCGGCCAGCTGGAAATAGGTGCTGGGGCTGGGCGTGAACTGCCAGCCCGAATCCTTGAGCAGGCTGCAGAACAGGTCGCGCTTGGCCTGATAGAAGCCCGGCAGCTCCTCGACATGCTCGGGATGCGCGGCCATGAACTCAGCCAGCGCCGCTTGCACCGGCGTGACGCCGCAGAAGGTGACGAACTGATGCACCTTGCGCAGCTCCGCACTCAGCGCCGCCGGGGCCACCACATAGCCGGTCTTCCAGCCGGTGACGTGGTAGGTCTTGCCGAACGAGCTGACCACCAGGGCGCGCGCATACAGCTCCTCATGGGCCAGTACGCTGGCGTGGCGGGCACCGTCATAGACCAGATGCTCATAGACCTCATCGCTGATCAGGTAGATCGGCTTTTCGCGGATCAGTCCGGCCAGCAGGCGCAGGTCGTCACTGCTGAGCAGCGCCCCGCTGGGGTTGTGCGGGCTGTTGAGGATGATCAGCCGGGTCCGCGCGCTCAGGCAGCTTTCCAGCAGGTCCCAGTCAATGGCAAAGCCCGGCAGGCTCAGCGGTACATGCACGCAGCGCCCACCGGCCAGCTCGACAGCCGGCGCGTAACTGTCGTAGCAGGGATCAAAAACGATCACCTCATCGCCCGGACGCACCAGCGCCTGCACCGCACAGAAGATCGCCTCAGTCGCGCCGGGAGTGATGGTCACCTCGGTCTCGGCATCCACCAGGCGGCCATACAGCCGTGCCACCTGGGCGGCCACCTGCTCGCGCAGCGCGGCCAGCCCGGTCATCGGCGCATATTGCTGATTACCTTCCAAGGCCTGGCGGGCCAGCGCCTCACGCAGGGCCTGCGGCCCGTCAAAATCCGGGAAGCCCTGGGACAGGTTGATCGCCCCACACTCCGCCGCCAGGCGCGACATGCGGGTGAAGATGGTGGTGCCCACGCTGGGCAGTTTGCTGGTGAGCATCAACGTTCCTCACGGGGACAGCACAGGGGATGCGCCCAGCCGCTGGCCGGGGCACCGTCAGGACGATGGCCGTTAGCGGCGCTTGTCCTTCTTCTTTTTCTCGGCTTTCTTGTGGTGGCTCATCAGGCGGCGCTTCTTGTTCACCTGCCGGACGGTGAGGGTGTTCTTCTTGCCCTCATAGGGGTTTTCGCCACCCTTGAACTCGATGCGGATCGGCGTGCCGACCAGCTTGAGCACCCGCCGATAGGTGTTCTCCAGATAGCGCACATAAGAGCGCGGCACGGCATCGACCTGATTGCCGTGGATCACCACCAGCGGCGGGTTGGCTCCGCCGAGATGCGCATAGCGCAGCTTGATGCGCCGGCCATTGACCAGCGGCGGCTGGTGCACGCTGATTGCATCTTCAAGGATCTGGGTCAGGTAGCTGGTCGGCCAGCGGGTCACCGCCGAGCGGAACGACTCCTGCACCGACTTGTACAGATGCCCCACGCCCGTGCCATGCAGCGCGGAGATGAAGTGAATGTCGGCGAAATCGACGAACTGCAGGCGGCGCTCCAGCTCAGTCTTGACCCGCTCGCGCTCGTGGCTGTCCATGCCATCCCACTTGTTCAGGGCGATGACCAGCGCGCGGCCGGTCTCCAGCACGAAGCCGAGCAAGTTGAGGTCATGATCGACCACGCCTTCGCGGGCATCCATGACGAACACCACCACGTTGGCGTCCTGGATCGCCTGCAGGGTCTTGACCACCGAGAACTTTTCCACCGCCTCGAAGATCTTGCCGCGCCGGCGCACCCCGGCGGTGTCGATCAGGGTGTACTTGACCTCATCACGCTCGAAGGGGATGTAGATGCTGTCACGGGTAGTACCCGCCTGATCGAAGACGATCACCCGCTCTTCGCCGAGCATGCGATTGACCAGCGTCGACTTGCCGACGTTCGGCCGGCCGATGATGGCGATCTTGATCCCGGTCTTCTCGTCCGGGCCTGGGATCCGCGGTTTTTGCTCGGCGGGCGCAGCGCCCTCCTCGCCTTCACCCACCTCGGCGAACTCGTCGTCCTCGCCCTCATCCTTGGGGAAGGTGCCCAGCGCCGCCTGCAGCAGCGCGTTGACGCCACGGCCATGGGCCGCCGCGATCGGGAAGGCATCGCCGATGGCCAGCGGGCTGAATTCGGCGCGGGCGATCTCCGGATCGACGGTGTCGACCTTGTTGGCGACCAAGAAGGTGTGCTTGTTGTTCTTGCGCAGGTGCTCGGCAATCATCTGATCGGCGGCGGTCATCCCGGCGCGCGAGTCGACCATGAACAGCACCGCATCGGCCTCTTCGATGGCCTGCAGCGACTGCGCGGCCATCTTGGCATCGATGCCTTCTTCATCACCGGAGATCCCCCCGGTATCAATGACGATGTACGTGCGGCCTTGCCATTTCGCTTCACCGTACTTGCGGTCGCGGGTCAGGCCGGCGTAATCGGCGACGATGGCGTCGCGGCTCTTGGTCAGGCGGTTGAACAGGGTGGACTTGCCGACGTTCGGACGGCCCACCAGGGCAATAACGGGAACCATGCGGCTCTCCATGGGGTGATTCGTGAAAAACGCAGCGGCCGCTGCAGTCTGGACGCAGCGGCCGCTGATGGATAAATCAGACCGCCTCCCGGCGGTCCTGGGCGCCTGGCCGGCCGCAGCCAGCCTCAGCGCAGGCGATAGGCCGCCAGCTTGCCGCTGTTGCCGTAGGCATACAACCAGTCGCCGACCACCAGGGGTGCCGCGCGCAGGCCATCGCTGTCAACCCGCACACGCGCGACAAAGCGGCCATCGACTTGGCTCAGCAGGTGCAGGTAACCCTCAAGGTCACCGACCACCACGTTGCTGGAGAAGGCCGCCGGGCTGGTCAGCTGGCGACGGGCCAGCGCTTCGTTGCTCCACATCGCCGAGGTCGAACGCTGATCGACGCCCTCGACCGTACCACTGGCCTGGCTCAGGTAGATGCTGCCAAAACCGCTGGCCAGCCCCACATAACTGGAGGCCTGACGCTGCCACAGCGGACGACCGCTCTGCAGATCCAGCGCCGCCAGCTGGCCCTGATAGGTCACGACATACACAACGCCGCCCGACAGCAGCAGGCCGCCGTCGATATCGACCATGCGCTCCAGCTCGGAACGCCCCTGGGGCACCGCGACGCGCTGCTCCCAGACCGGGATGCCACGCTCGACATCCACGGCAATCACCTTGCCACTGGACAGCCCCGCCACGGCCAGGCGGTTGGTGACCAGCGGCGCACTGGTGCCGCGCAGGGTCAGCACCGCCGGGGTGCTGTCATAGCGCCAGCGCTGCTGACCATCGGCGGCATCCAGCCCGATCAGCCGATCGTCCTGGGTCTGCACCACCACCACGCTGCCGTTGCTGGCCGGTGCCGCGAGCACCTCGCCACCGACCCGGGCGCGCCAGCGCTCCTCACCGCTTTCGCTGTCCAGGGCGATCACCTCGCCCTTGAGGGTGCCGAGCAGCACCAGGCCGTAGCCGGCGCCCACACCGCCGGAGACCGGACGCTTGAGCTTCTGCTTCCAGAGGATTTCACCGCTTTCCTGATCCAGAGCGACGACCAGCCCCTCGACATCCGCCGCAAACAGGCGACTGCCCTCGGCGGCCAGCCCCAGCTGATTCCAGGTGCTGCCCTGACCGACGCCGATCGAGCGGCTCCACTCGCGCTCCAGGCGCACCTCTTCTTCAAAGCGGGTCAGCTCTGCCGGTGGCAGCTCCTTGCTCCCGCTGCTGCTGCAGCCGGCCGCGAGCACGGCCGCTGCCAGCATGACTGCATGTGTCCAGCGCATCATCAGGCCTCTTTGTCCGTCAGGTTATCCAGCTTCATCTGCAGGGCGCCGACGGCATCCTGCGGCTGTGCCGCGCGGGCCTTCTCATAGGCGCTGCGCGCCTCGCCCAGGCGATTGAGGCGGACCAGCACATCACCGCGCAGCTCCTCACGACTGGCCACGAACGCCGCCGGGGCGTCGCCTGCCAGCAGCTTCAGCGCTTCCTCGGCCTGCGCCTGGGCCAGCCGTACACGGGCCAGACGCTGGCGAGCCAGCTCGCCCACGGTGACATCCACCGGCTTGTCGAGCACCTTGCCCAGTTCCGCGGCCGCCTCGTCCAGGCGATCGCCCTCGACGGCCACCCGGGCCAGCAGCAGGCTGGCGTACTGGGCGTAGTGCGTGCCGGAGAAATCAGCACTCAGGCGATTGCCCAGCTCACTGAGCTTGCCCAGCTCGCGGGTCTCGGGCTCGGCCAGGCTCAGCTCGACCAGCTGCTGGTAGAGGGCCGAGGCATTGTCGGCACGGGTGGCCTGGCTGTCCTGCCAGATCTGCCAGCCCAGTACGCCGGCCACGGCCAGTGCAGCGCCGCTCAAGAGGGGCTTGCCATTGCGCTGCCACCATTCCTTGATCGCTGCCAGTTGTTCTTCTTCGCTCTGCGCGCTCACCGCGGTCACTCCCTAGCTCGTGTTCAGGTTCAGGCTTGCGCCAGGCAGGCAGCCAGATGCGCACTCAGCGCATCCCAGGCAATGGTCTGCTGGGGCGCATCACCGCGCAGCGGCTTGACGCCGACCACCTGCTGATTGAGTTCATCCTCGCCAAGCACCAGCGCGAACAGCGCGCCGCTCTTGTCGGCCTTCTTCAGCTGGCTCTTGAAGCTGCCGGCGCCAGCGTTGACCACCAGACGCAGGCCGGGCAGCGCATCGCGCAGCTGCTCGGAGAGCTTGAACGCGGCCAGCTCGGCAGCCTCGCCAAAGGCCGCAAGATACACATCCACCTGACGAGCCAGTTCAGCCGGCACCTTGTCCAGCGTCTCGATCAGCAGCACCAGGCGCTCGACGCCCATGGCAAAACCCACCGCCGGGGTCGGCTTGCCGCCCAGCTGCTCGACCAGGCCATCGTAGCGCCCGCCAGCACACACGGTACCCTGGGCGCCGAGCTTGTCGGTGGTCCACTCGAACACGGTCTTGCCGTAGTAATCGAGGCCGCGCACCAGCTTGGGATTGAGCACATAGGGGATGCCGGCGGCGTCCAGACGCGCGGTGAGGCCGGCAAAGTGCACGCGCGACTCCTCGGAGAGGTAGTCGGCCAGCTTGGGCGCATCGACCAGCAGCGCCTGGGTCTCCGGGTTCTTGCTGTCGAGGATGCGCAGCGGGTTGCTCGCCAGACGGCGCTGGCTGTCCTCGTCGAGCTGCTCGAAGCGCGCGGAGAGGTACTCGACCAGCGCCTCGCGGTAGCGCGCGCGGTCGTCGCTGCTGCCCAGGCTGTTGAGCTCCAGCTGCACCGCCTCGCGGATGCCGAGGATGCCCCACAGGCGCCAGGTCAGCACGATCAGCTCGGCGTCGACGTCCGGGCCGTCGAAGTTGAACAGCTCCACGCCGATCTGGTGGAACTGCCGGTAGCGGCCCTTCTGCGGGCGCTCGTGGCGGAACATCGGGCCGATGTACCAGAGTTTCTGCGGCTGGCCGCCGCCGATCAAGCCGTGCTCCTGCACCGCGCGCACGCAGGAAGCGGTGCCTTCCGGGCGCAGGGTCAGCGAGTCGCCGTTGCGGTCGGCGAAGGTGTACATCTCCTTCTCGACGATGTCGGTGACCTCGCCGATCGAGCGCTTGAACAGGTCGGTGAACTCGACGATCGGCATGCGGATCTGCCGGTAGCCGTAGCCGTCGAGCAGGCCGGCGACGCTGTTCTCGAGGTGACGCCAGAGCGGAGTCTGCTCCGGCAGGATGTCGTTCATGCCACGGATGGCCTGGATATTCTTGCTCACAAAGATTCCTTAACTGCGGGCGATCAGGCGGGCATCGGCCTCGGCCTTCTCCGCTGCCTTCTGGCGGATCAGCTTTTCCAGCTCATCCACCAGGTTGTCGTTGTTCAGCTTGTACGCCGGCTTGCCGTCGACGTAGACCAGATTCGGCGTGCCGCCGGTGAGGCCGACGTGCGCCTCCTTGGCCTCGCCCGGGCCGTTGACCACGCAGCCGATCACCGCCACATCGAGCGGCACCAAGAGGTCCTCGACGCGGCTCTCCAGCTCGTTCATGGTCTTCACCACATCGAAGTTCTGCCGCGAGCAGCTCGGGCAGGCGATGAAGTTGATGCCCCGCGAGCGCAGGCGCAGCGACTTGAGGATGTCGAAGCCGACCTTGATCTCCTCGACCGGGTCGGCGGCCAGCGACACGCGCAGGGTGTCGCCGATGCCCTCGGCGAGCAGCATGCCCAGGCCCACTGCAGATTTCACGGTACCCGAGCGCAGGCCGCCGGCCTCTGTGATCCCCAGGTGCAGCGGCT
Source organism: Pseudomonas eutrophicaquae (assembly GCF_023544715.1). Lineage (GTDB taxonomy): Bacteria > Pseudomonadota > Gammaproteobacteria > Pseudomonadales > Pseudomonadaceae > Geopseudomonas. The sequence goes on from NZ_JAMJEZ010000011.1 coordinate 55,341, forward strand.
GCTCGATCTGCGCCGCGAGCAGCCGATAAGCGGCCACCGCCATGAACACGTCGGACGCCTTGACGCTGACCTTGTACTCCTGAAAATCCAGACGATCGAGGTGTTCAACATGGCGCAGCGCCGATTCGACCAGCGCCTCGGGGGTCGGCTCGCCGTATTTCTTCTGCAGGTCCTTCTCCAGCGAGCCGGCGTTGACGCCGATGCGGATCGGGATGCCCTTGTAGCGGGCACAATCCACCACCGCGCGCACCCGGTCCTCGCGGCCGATGTTGCCCGGGTTGATGCGCAGGCAATCGACGCCCAGCTCGGCGACGCGCAGAGCGATCTTGTAATCGAAGTGGATGTCGGCGACCAGCGGCACGCGGACCTGCTGCTTGATGCGGCCGAACGCCTCGGCGGCGTCCATGTCCGGCACCGAGACGCGCACGATGTCGGCGCCGGCCTGCTCGAGGCGGCGGATTTGCGCCACGGTGGCGGCCACGTCACAGGTGTCGGTGTTGGTCATGCTCTGCACCGAGATCGGCGCATCGCCGCCCACCAGCACAGAGCCGACACGGATCTGCCGCGATTTGCGGCGAACAATCGGGGAATGGCAGTGCATGTTACTGTCCCAGTTTGAGGCGGACGGTGCCGCTGGCAGTCATATTCTTCAGGTGCTCGACCAGCTCGCCGTTGTAGCGCACATCCCGCGCACCACGGGCATTGCCCAGACGCAGTTCCAGAGGCGTCCGGCCACTGATCTGCAGGGTCTCGCCAGCGCGTTTGACAGTGCTGAGCAGCACCCGGCCATGCCCATCGGTCACCTGCGTCCAGCAGTCGGCGGTGAAGGCCAGGGCAATCTGCCCCTCACCGGCGGCCAGGGGCGGCTCACTGGCGGCCGGCGGCGGCGCCGTGGCGGTTTCAGCGGCACTGAGGCGCGGCTGTTCAGGTACCGCGGGGGGCTGTACTGCCGGTGCAACGGAGGTCGGTGCAGCGGGCAGTGCCAGAGGCACTGCGGCCTCAGGGCGGGTCACGGGAGCGGACGCAGCCTCGGGTAGCACTTCGGTGGTGGTATCCGGCAGCGCGGTACGGGTCTCGGACGGGCTCGGCAGCGCACTGGCCGGCTCCTCGACCGGATGGATCTGGGTCACGCCCTCGGCGCTGTCCACCTCGATATGCTGCAGGCTCAGCGCCCCCAGCTCGCCAAAGGGCTGCGGACGCTCCTGCCACCAGAAGAAGCCCAGCAGGATCAGCAGCAGCAGAAGCAGGCCTGCCGTAGCCAGACGCAGTACGTTGCGCGACAGGCGCAGCGGCTCACGGATCCGGCCAAGACTCTGCACCGTACTGCCACGCGCATCAGTGCCGGTATAACGATCAAAGGCTTCAGCCAGGCGCGCCGGATCCAGACCCAGCAGGCGGGCGTAGGCGCGCACGTAGCCGCGCGCAAAGGTATGCCCTGGCAGCCGCTCGAAGGCACCGGCCTCCAGTTGCTGCAGGGCGTAGACGGTCAGATTGAGTTCGGTGGCGACATTTTCCAGCGACCAGCCGGCGGCCTCGCGGGCACGGCGCAAGGTCTCGCCCGGGTTGCCTGCAGGCGCGGCGGCGACGGCATCATGGGGCGACGTGCTCATGGTTGCTCCGAAAGATAACGCTGATGTTCTGGGGAGTCGGGATATAGCCGCTGCAGCTGGCGGACCTGGCGCATGACCTCTGACTCGTCATCGAACAGACGGGCCAGACGGGTCGCCAGCAGCAGGCGGCGCGCACTCGGGTGCGCTTCAAGACCGACAAGGCGCTCATAGTACCCGCGCGCACCGGCATAGTCGCGGGTCGCGTAGGCGAGTTCCGCGATTTCCAGCAGCACCCTGGGCTGGCGGGGATTCAGGCGCAGCGAGCGCTCGAAGTGCTCACGCGCCTCGCCCGGACGCTCGCGGCGCAGGGCGGTCAGACCCAGGCTCTCGAAGACCCGCGAGCGCTCGGCGTACAGTGGATCGGCGGCCGCTTCGCTGAACAGTGCCGCCGCCTCTGCATAGCGCTGGCGCTGGTACAGAAAGCCCGCGTAGTTGTTGAGCAGCCGGGTGCTGCGTTGCAGATTCAGCGCCTGGCGATAATGTCGCTCGGCCAGCGCCACCTCCCCTTCCTGCTGGAAGACCAGCGCCAGGGCGGCATGGGCCTCGGCACTCGCCGGATCCAGCGCCAGTGCCTGGCGCAGCGGCTCACGAGCCTGCTCGCTACGCCCCTGCTGCAGGTAGCCCAGCCCCAGTTGCACATACGCGGCAGCGGCGGCCTCCCGGCCCTCGGCGTGGCGCAGCGGATCACGCGTGCTCGACACCATGCAGCCGCTCAGCAGGGCGACGAGGCTCAGGACGATCGCGCTACGCCGCATCGGCCAGTCCCGGATCAGCGACCGGCGGCGGCGGCCTGCACCACCTCGGTATCGCTATCGATCTGGCGCAGTGCAATGTAGCGCTCGCTGCGCCGGGTGCGGTCCTGCACCTGGCCGACCAGCTGGCCACAGGCGGCATCGATGTCGTCACCACGGGTGGTGCGCACGGTGACGTTGTAACCGGCCTTCCACAACAGATCCTGGAAGCGGCGGATCACGTTGTTGCTCGGCCGCTCGTAGCCGGAATGCGGGAAGGGGTTGAAGGGAATCAGGTTGATCTTGCACGGCGTGTCGCGCAGCAGCTCGGCCATCTGCAAGGCGTGCTCGGGCTGGTCGTTGACATCCTTGAGCAGGGTGTACTCGACGGTCAGCACACGCTCCTTGCCGAGCCCGGAGATGTAGCGGTTGCAAGCGGCCAGCACCACTTCCAGCGGGTACTTCTTGTTCAACGGAATCAGCTGATTGCGCAGCTCGTCGTTCGGCGCGTGCAGGGAGAGTGCCAGCGACACGTCGATCACCTTGCCCAGCTCATCGATCATCGGTGCCACACCCGAGGTCGAGAGGGTCACCTTACGCTTGGAAATGCCGTAGCCAAGATCGTCCATCATGATGTTCATGGCGGACACCACGTTATCGAAATTCAGCAGCGGCTCGCCCATGCCCATCATCACCACGTTGGTGATGGCGCGATCGATCTTCGCCGGCACGGTGCCGAAGGATTTGTTGGCGATCCACACCTGACCGATGATCTCGGCGGAGGTCAAGTCGCTGTTAAAGCCCTGCTTGCCGGTGGAGCAGAAGCTGCAATCCAGCGCGCAGCCAGCCTGCGAGGACACGCACAGGGTGCCGCGCCCATCGACCGGGATGTACACGGTCTCGACGCAGCTGCCGGATGCCACGCGCACCACCCACTTGCGGGTGCCGTCGCTGGAGATGTCCTGGCTGACGATCTCGGGACCGCGAATCTCGGCGCAGGCCGTGAGCTTTTCACGCAGGGCCTTGCCGAGATTGGTCATGGCGTCGAAGTCTTCGGCGCCAAAGTGGTGAATCCATTTCATCACCTGGCCGGCACGGAAGCGCTTCTCGCCGATCGACTCGAAGAACTGCTCCAGCTGTGGCTGAGTCAGTCCCAGCAGGTTCACTTTGCCGGTTGTTTCAGTCATGGATTCACCCTCACCACAGGCCGCTTAGCGGATGCGGTTGCACAGCTCGGTAGCGGAGAAGAAGTAGGCGATTTCGCGGGCAGCGGAGGCCTCGGAGTCGGAACCGTGCACGGCGTTCTCGTCGATGGACACGGCGAAGTCGGCGCGGATGGTGCCGGCAGCGGCTTCTTTCGGGTTGGTGGCGCCCATCAGCTCGCGGTTCTTCAGCACGGCGTCTTCACCTTCCAGCACCTGGACGATGACCGGACCGGAGGTCATGAAGGCAACCAGATCCTTGAAGAAGCCACGCTCGCTGTGCTCGGCGTAGAAGCCAGCGGCTTCGCGCTCGGACAGCTGCAGCATCTTGGAGGCAACGACGCGAAGGCCAGCCTTCTCGAAACGGGTGGTGATTTCACCGATCACGTTCTTGGCGACGGCATCGGGCTTGATGATGGAGAAGGTGCGTTGCAGGGCCATGGAATCACTCCGATAGGCAAGGTGGGGTTAAACCAGAGCGCGCCGCCATCGACAGTCGATGGCAGCGCACGGGAAATCCGGTCGATGAAGCGCGCGGATTATACGCAGGTTAGCGTGAAAATGCGTACCGGCAGGCGCCGGCCGTCTCACTCGGCCTCGTCGATCCAGGCGGCCTGGATGGCTTCCAGCACCTTCTCACCGCCACGCTGCGGATCGTCGGAGAACTCCGGCAACTCCACCACCCAGCGATGCAGATCGACGAAGTTGACGTAGCGCGGATCGACATCCGGCTTGCTATCGACCAGCTGGATGGCAATCTCCAGCACATCGGTCCATTTCAGGCTCATGGGACGGCTCCTGTCAGTGGCTCTCGTTGACCTGGTTGATGGTGTACTTGGGAATCTCCACCACCAGATCCTCGCTGCCAACCCGCGCCTGGCAGGACAGCCGGGATTCCGGCTCCAGTCCCCAGGCCTTGTCGAGCATGTCGTCTTCCAGCTCATCGGAAGGCTCCAGGCTGTCAAAGCCCTCACGGACGATCACATGGCAGGTAGTGCAGGCACAGGACATCTCGCAGGCATGCACGATGTCGATATCGTTGCGCAGCGCGGCCTCGATGATGGTTTCGCCGGTCTGCGCCTCGACCACCGCCCCTTCTGGGCAGTAGTCGGCGTTGGGCAGGAAAACGATCTGCGGCATGGCTTATTCCTCGAGTTCGTTGAGCTGGCGCCCGGACAGGGCGGCCTTGACGCTGGCGTTCATGCGCCGCGCGGCAAATTCATCGGTGAGCTGCGACAGACGGCGGATCTGCTGCTCGATCAGGGCGACATCACGACCCTCGGCCTCGACACGCAGCGCCTGCATGGCCGCCTCGATGGCCTGCCGCTCGTCGGCATCCAGCAGCCGCTCGCCATCGACGACCAACGCCGCCTGTACTGCTTCCAGCAGCCGCTCAGCTTCGACCTGCTGCTCGCGCAGCGCACGGGCCTGCTTGTCGTCGCCGGCGTGAGCGAAGGAGTCCTGCAGCATGCGGGCGATCTCGCCATCACTCAGGCCGTAGGACGGCTTGACCTGGATGCTGGCCTCAACGCCCGATCCCAGCTCGCGGGCGGCCACATTCAGCAGGCCATCGGCATCGACCTGGAAGGTCACGCGGATCTTGGCCGCACCGGCGACCATCGGCGGAATGCCGCGCAGCTCAAAGCGCGCCAGCGAGCGGCAGTCGCTGACCAGCTCGCGCTCGCCCTGCAGCACATGGATGGCCATGGCGCTCTGGCCATCCTTGTAGGTCGTGAAGTCCTGGGCACGCGCCACCGGAATGGTGGTGTTGCGCGGGATGATTTTCTCCATCAGCCCGCCCATGGTCTCAAGCCCCAGCGACAGCGGGATCACATCGAGCAGCAGCAGCTCCTCGCCCTGCTTGTTACCGGCCAGGGTATCGGCCTGCACGGCGGCACCGATGGCCACCACCTCATCCGGGTTGATATCGGTCAGCGGCGTGCGGCCGAACAGCTCGCCGACGGCCTCGCGCACCCGCGGCACGCGGGTCGAGCCACCGACCATCACCACCGCCTCGACCTCGTCCAGCTCGATGCCAGCGTCGCGCACCGCGCGGCGGCAGGCCTTTAGGCTGCGGGCAATCATCGGTTCGATCAGCGCCTCGAACTGGGTGCGGCTCAGTGTGCCCTGCCAGTCACCGTGCTGCACGCTCACCGAGTCAGCCGCGGTGAGCGCTTCCTTGGCGGCGCAGGCGCTCTGCAGCAGCTGGCGCTGGGTACCGGGATCCAGATCGGCGGAAATCCCCGCCTGCTCAATGATCCAGCCGGCGATGGCATGGTCGAAGTCATCACCACCCAGCGCGCTGTCGCCACCGGTGGCCAGCACCTCGAACACGCCGCGGGTCAGGCGCAGGATGGAAATATCAAAGGTGCCACCGCCCAGATCATAGACTGCGATCACGCCCTCGGCGCCCTTGTCCAGACCATAGGCAACGGCAGCGGCGGTCGGCTCGTTGAGCAGACGCAGGACATTGAGCCCGGCCAGGCGCGCGGCATCCTTGGTGGCCTGACGCTGGGCATCATCGAAGTAGGCCGGCACGGTAATCACCGCCCCGACCAGCTCGCCACCCAGCGTGGACTCGGCACGCTCGCGCAGCACCCGGAGGATCTCCGCCGAAACCTGCACCGGGCTCTTGACGCCCTGCACGGTCTCGATGAACGGCATCTGCGAATCGCCGGCGACAAAGCGGTAAGGCAGCTGCTCGCCGAGCTGTTTGACATCAGCCAGCCCGCGGCCCATCAGGCGCTTGACGGAGAGAATGCTGTTGAGCGGATCGCTGCTGGCCGCGTTCAGCACGCCATAGCCAACGTCGATACCGTGCGCGAGATAACGCACAGCCGAGGGCAGGATAACCCGCCCCTGAGCATCCGGCAGCGGTTCGGTACGGGCACTGCGCACAGCAGCAACCAGGGAATTGGTGGTACCAAGATCAATGCCCACCGCCAGACGACGCTGGTGCGGCTGGGGGCTCTGTCCCGGTTCGGCAATCTGCAGTAGGGCCATGGTCTTCGCAGTGTCGGGCACCGCCCGCCGCCAGGCGGAACGGCGCGGGTTAATCGTCGAGGCGCTCTTCCAGTTCACGCACCTCAAAGGCGAGCTTGTCGAGGAACTGCAGGCGGCGCATCAGGCGCTCGGCCTGCTCACGCTGCCCCGGCTGATCCCAGCAGGCAGAAAAACTCTGCTCAAGCTCTGCCTGAGCCTTCTTCAGCCGGCGCTTGAAGCTGGCCACACCGGCCAGATCGGCGCTGTCCTGCAGCTCTTCCAGCTCCTCGCGCAGCATCATCTGCTGCATGAGAAACTCAGGGTCCTGCACGGTCGCTTCCAGTGGCAGCAGCTCACCGCGCAGCCCCAAGAGGTAGAGTGCGCGGCGGCTCGGGCTTTTCAGCGTCTGGTAGGCGTCGTTGAGCTGGGCGGCGCGGCTCAGGGCCTGGCGCTGCTCGGCGGCTGGCGCATCGGCAAAGCGGTCCGGATGGGTTTCCCGGGCCAGTTGCCGATAGCGCGCAGCCAGTGCCTCCAGGTCGATATCGAACGCTGGCTGCAGGTCGAACAGCGCGAAGTGACAGGTGCTCATCGGCGCGCCTCAGACATTGAAGCTCTCACCGCAGCCGCACTCGCCACGCACGTTGGGGTTATTGAACTTGAAACCCTCGTTCAGCCCCTCGCGGGTGAAGTCCAGCTCGGTACCGTCCAGGTAGGCGAGACTCTTCGGGTCGATGAACACCTTGACGCCAAAGTTCTCGAATACCTGGTCTTCCGGCGCCTGCTCGTCGACAAACTCCAGCACATAGGCCAGACCGGAGCAGCCGGTGGTGCGCACCCCAAGACGGATGCCCTCACCCTTGCCCCGGCTGTCCAGGGAGCGGCGAACGTGCTGCGCGGCAGCTTCGGTCATGCTGATGGCCATGGGCATCTCCTCAGACCAGACCTTTCTTCTGCTTGTAATCGCGTACGGCCGCCTTGATGGCGTCCTCGGCGAGTACCGAGCAGTGAATCTTCACCGGCGGCAGGGCCAGCTCTTCAGCCAGCTGGGTGTTCTTGATGCTCTCGGCTTCATCCAGGGTCTTGCCCTTCATCCACTCGGTGGCCAGGGAGCTGGAAGCGATCGCCGAGCCACAGCCGTAGGTCTTGAACTTGGCATCCTCGATGACGCCCGCCTCGTTGACCTTGATCTGCAGGCGCATCACGTCGCCGCAGGCCGGGGCGCCGACCATGCCGGTACCGACATCCGGATCCTCAGCATCGAGCTTGCCGACGTTGCGCGGGTTTTCGTAGTGGTCGATGACCTTGTCGCTGTATGCCATGGCGGTATTCCTCGCTGAATCTTGGGCGTCAGTGCGCCTGCCATTCGACCTTGGACAGGTCGACACCTTCTTTGTACATGTCCCACAGCGGCGACAGTTCGCGCAGCTTAGTCACGGCGTCGCGCACCTTGGCGGCGGCGTAATCGACTTCTTCCTCGGTGGTGAAGCGGCCGAAGGTGAAGCGGATCGAGCTGTGGGCCAGTTCGTCGTTGCGCCCCAGGGCGCGCAGTACATAGGAGGGCTCCAGGGAAGCCGAGGTGCAGGCCGAGCCGGAAGATACGGCCAGATCCTTGAGCGCCATGATCAGCGACTCGCCCTCGACGTAGTTGAAGCTGAGGTTGAGGTTGTGGGGCACGCGCTGGGTGGCGCTGCCGTTCAGGTACACCTCTTCCATGTCCTTGAGCTGGTTCCAGAAACGCTCGGCCAGGGCCTTGATGCGCACGTGCTCGGCAGCCATCTCTTCCTTGGCGATGCGGAAGGCCTCGCCCATGCCGACGATCTGGTGGGTCGCCAGGGTGCCCGAACGCATGCCGCGCTCATGGCCACCGCCGTGGATCTGCGCCTCGAGACGCACGCGCGGCTTGCGGCGCACGTACAGGGCACCTACGCCCTTGGGACCGTAGGTCTTGTGGGCGCAGAAGGACATCAGATCAACCTTGAGCGTCTCCAGATCAATCTCCACCTTGCCAGTGGACTGGGCTGCATCCGAGTGCAGCAGGATGCCGCGGGCGCGGGTGATTTCACCGATCGCCGCCAGATCGTTGATGGTGCCGATTTCGTTGTTGACGTGCATCAGCGACACCAGAATGGTGTCCTCGCGCAGGGCCGCTTCGACCATGGCCGGCGTGATGATGCCGTCTTCGCCCGGCTCAAGGTAAGTGACCTCAAAACCTTCGCGCTCCAGCTGGCGGGTGGTGTCCAGCACCGCCTTGTGCTCGATTTTCGAGGTGATGATGTGCTTGCCCTTGCCACTGTAGAAGTGTGCAACACCCTTGATGGCCAGGTTGTTGGACTCGGTCGCGCCGGAAGTCCAGACGATCTCGCGCGGGTCAGCGTTCACCAGTTCGGCCACCTGGCGGCGGGCTTCTTCGACCGCCTCCTCCGCTTTCCAGCCAAACACATGGGAGCGGGAAGCCGGGTTGCCGAAGTTGCCGTCCAGAGTCAGGCACTCGCAGAGCTTCTGGGCCACGCGCTGATCGGCCGGCGTGGTCGAGGAATAATCGAGGTAGATCGGCAGTTTCATCAGGTCTCTCCTGTCAGGCTGGCAGTCCGCGGCATTCAGTCGATGGCGGACGCTTCTATCTTTTCGAGCACAGTGACGGGCCGCTCCCGGCCATTCAGGCGGCGCAGGTTCTGGCGCTGGGCCACATCCTGGACTTCCTGACGCCTGACCAGATCGGCCAGGCTGATGCCACTGAGAAACTCGTGAATCCGATCGCTCAGACCACACCACAGATGGTGCGTCAGGCAGGTATCGCCTTCATGGCAGGCCGCCATGCCCTGGCAGCGGGTGGCATCGACCGACTCGTTGACCGCGTCGATCACCTGGGCCACATCAATGCTGGCCATGTCCCGCGACAGCTGGTAACCGCCGCCGGGCCCGCGCACGCTGCTGACCAGGCTGCTGCGACGCAGCTTGGCAAACAGTTGCTCGAGGTAGGACAGGGAGATCCCCTGCCGTTCGGAAATATCCGCGAGGGACACCGGCCCCTCCTGGGCATGCAGGGCCAGATCCAGCATGGCCGTCACGGCATAGCGGCCCTTGGTGGTCAGTCGCATGGGCTTGCACCCCTGTCACTTGAAAGTGGCGCGATTATGCAATTCCCGACAAAATCAGTCAACTATAAGTCCCAGCAAAAGACTCGGAGATCATGCATGACCGGGGTGGGCGGCGATGGTAGCAGATCACCTACCCCCCTGGCAGGTCACGGCGTCGGCGTGTCGGTATCCGATACCGGGGCACGAGCCGAGCGCGCCGCGTTGCGAACCACCGCAAAATCTTCCGCACGCAGCTGCGGCAGATCCTTGGCGCAGTAGTCGCTGCCCAGCGCGGTCAATGCCTTGCACATGCCCTCCAGCCGGTCATCGACCGCCTGCAGGTGATCAAGCAGCTGACCGATGGCGCGCGCCACCGGATCCGGCATGTCCTCGCCCACACCGTAGGCATCAAAGCCGATCTTCTCGGCCAGTGCCTTGCGCCGCGCCTCCAGCGCATCATCCGATTCGCCGGCACGCGGGATGATCCGCCCGGGAATACCGACCACCGTGGCACCCGGCGGCACCTCTTTAGTGACCACCGCATTCGAGCCGACCTTGGCGCCAGCACCGACGGTGAACGGGCCAAGGATCTTCGCCCCGGCACCGACGATCACCCCATCGGCCAGGGTCGGGTGGCGCTTGCCCTTGTTCCAGCTGGTGCCGCCAAGGGTCACGCCGTGATAAAGCGTCACGTCGTCACCAATCTCAGCGGTCTCGCCGATCACCACGCCCATGCCGTGATCGATGAAAAAGCGCCGTCCGATCCGTGCGCCCGGATGGATCTCAATGCCGGTCAGCCAGCGGCCGAGATGCGACACCGTGCGCGCCAACAGCTTCCACTCGGCACTCCACAGCGCGTGAGCGATGCGGTGCAGCCACACCGCGTGCAGGCCGGGATAGCAGATCAGCACCTCGAGGGTGCTGCGCGCCGCCGGGTCGCGATGAAAGACGCTTCGGATATCTTCTCGCATGCGCTCGAACATCAGTCTGTGCTCCGCTGGGAAAGCTCGCCACGGGCGGCTTTCTGGGTTTCGGTGAGGATACCGCGCAGGATGTTCATCTCCAGCTTGCTGATCCCCGCACGCCCGTACAGACGGCGCAGACGAGCCATCAGGTGACGCGGCTTGGCCGGATCGAGGAAGGCAATCTGCACCAGGGTTTCTTCCAGATGAGCATAGAAGCGTTCCAGCTCATCGGCCGTCACCGGCACCGCATCCAGCATGGCCGTGGTTTCGAGCTTTTCCTGCTTGGTCGGCTGCCCGGCGCGGGCCAGCCAGTCCATACGCACCTCATAGGCCAGCACCTGCACGGCGGTGGCCAGGTTCAGCGAGCTGAACTCGGGGTTGGCCGGAATATGCACATGATACTGGCAGCGCTGCAGTTCCTCGTTGGTCAGCCCGGCGTACTCGCGGCCAAAGACCAGCGCCACCTCGCCGCCCAGCTCGGCGTGTTCAAGGCTTTTTTGCGCACACTCGCGCGGGTCGAGCAGCGGCCAGGGGATGCGCCGGTCACGGGCGCTGGTGCCCAGCACCAGGCTGCAGCCGGTCAGCGCCTCTTCAAGCGTCTCGACCACCACGGCGTTCTCCAGGATATCGGTCGCTCCGGAGGCCCGCGCATTGGCGTCACCGCTGGGAAATTCCTCCGGCTGCACCAGCACCAGTTTCGACAGGCCCATGTTCTTCATGGCCCGCGCCGTTCCGCCGATGTTGCCCGGATGGCTGGTGTTGACCAGTACCACGCGAATCTTGTCGAGCACGCCCACTCTCCCAACCTGCGCCAAAAAGGGACGGCGATGTTACCCAAGCGCCGGGCAGCGCGCCATGCCGGCCTACGCCGGGGCGGGCATCCTCGTTATACTCCGCGGTTTTGATCAGCCGCCCCAAGGTTCCGCCGCGCATGGACAAGACCTATCAGCCCCACGACATCGAATCCCGCTGGTATGCCGAGTGGGAGTCGAAGCACTACTTCGCTCCGCAAGGCTCCGGCGAGTCCTACACCATCGCCCTGCCGCCGCCCAACGTCACCGGCAGCCTGCACATGGGCCACGGCTTCAACAACGCGATCATGGACGCGCTGATCCGCTTCCGCCGCATGCAGGGCCGCAACACCCTGTGGCAGCCGGGCACCGACCACGCCGGCATCGCCACCCAGATGGTGGTGGAGCGCCAGCTGGCCGCGCAGAACCTGTCGCGCCACGATCTGGGCCGCGACAAGTTCCTCGAGAAGGTCTGGGAGTGGAAGGAACAGTCCGGCGGCACCATCACCCGGCAGATCCGTCGCCTCGGCTCCTCGGTGGACTGGTCGCGCGAGCGCTTCACCATGGACGAGGGCCTCTCCGAGGCGGTCAAGGAAGCCTTCGTGCGCCTGTTTGATGACGGCCTGATCTACCGCGGCAAGCGCCTGGTCAACTGGGACACCAAGCTGCACACGGCGATCTCCGACCTCGAGGTGGAGAACCACGACGAGAAGGGCAGCCTGTGGAACCTGCGCTACCCGCTGGCCGACGGCGCCAAGACCGCCGAGGGCCAGGACTACCTGATCGTCGCCACCACCCGCCCGGAAACCATGCTTGGCGATTCCGCCGTGGCGGTGAACCCGAATGACGAACGCTACCAGGCGCTGATCGGCAAGTTCGTCGAGCTGCCGCTGGTCGGCCGGCGCATCCCGATCATCGGCGACGACTACTGCGACCCGGAGTTCGGCACCGGCTGCGTGAAGATCACCCCGGCGCATGACTTCAACGACTATGAAGTCGGCAAGCGCCACAACCTGCCGCTGATCAACATCCTCGACAAGAACGCCGCCGTGCTGGCCACCGCGCAGGTGTTCAACCTCGACGGCAGCGTCAACAGTGAGCTGGACGCCAGCCTGCCAGCGCAGTTCGCCGGATTGGACCGCTTCGAGGCGCGCAAGCAGATCGTCGCCGCCTTCGACGCCGCCGGCCTGCTGGAGAAGATCGACGAGCACGCGCTGAAGGTGCCGAAGGGCGACCGTTCCGGCACCATCATCGAGCCGTGGCTGACCGACCAGTGGTACGTGTCCACCAAGCCGCTGGCCGAGAAGGCCATCGCCGCGGTGGAGGACGGCTCGATCCAGTTCGTGCCCAAGCAGTACGAGAACATGTATTTCTCCTGGATGCGCGACATCCAGGACTGGTGCATCAGCCGCCAGCTGTGGTGGGGCCACCGCATCCCGGCTTGGTACGACGAGGCCGGCAACGTGTTTGTGGGCCGCGACGAGGCCGAGGTACGCGCCAAGCACAACCTCGGCGATGCGCCGCTGCGCCAAGACGACGACGTGCTGGACACCTGGTTCAGCTCGGGCCTGTGGACCTTCTCCACCCTCGGCTGGCCGGAACAGACCGAGTTCCTCAAGACCTTCCACCCCACCGACGTGCTGGTCACCGGTTTCGACATCATCTTCTTCTGGGTCGCCCGGATGATCATGATGAGCCTGCACCTGACCGGGCAGATCCCGTTCAAGACCGTCTACGTCCACGGCCTGGTGCGCGACGGCCAGGGCCACAAGATGTCCAAGTCCAAGGGCAACGTGCTCGACCCGCTGGACATCGTCGACGGCATCGACCTGGAAACCCTGGTGGCCAAGCGCACCAGCGGCATGATGCAGCCCAAGCTGGCCGAGAAGATCGCCAAGCAGACCCGCGCCGAGTTCCCCGACGGCATCGCCAGCTACGGCACCGACGCCCTGCGCTTCACCTTCTGCTCGCTGGCCTCCACCGGCCGCGACATCAAGTTCGACATGGGCCGCGTCGAGGGCTACCGCAACTTCTGCAACAAGCTGTGGAACGCCACCAACTTCGTGCTGGAGAACACCGACGGCAAGGACTGCGGCGCGGGCGACGAGACCGTGGAGCTGTCGGCGGTGGACCGCTGGATCCTCTCCGCCCTGCAGCGCTGCGAGCAGGACGTCACCCGCCACCTCGACCAGTTCCGCTTCGACCTGGCCGCGCAGTCGCTCTACGAGTTCATCTGGGACGAGTACTGCGCCTGGTACCTGGAGCTGGTCAAGCCGGTGCTGTGGGACGAGACCGCCAGCGTCGAGCGCCAGCGCGGCACCCGCCGCACTCTGGTGCAGGTACTGGAGGCCATCCTGCGCCTGACCCACCCGATGATGCCGTTCATCACCGAGGAGATCTGGCAGCGCATCAAGGCGCTGGCCGGCAAGAGCGGCCCGACCCTGATGCTGCAGCCCTGGCCGAGTGTCGAGGCCAACCTGCTGGATGCCGGTGCCGAGGGCGACATCACCTGGGTCAAGGACTTCATGCTCGGCGTGCGGCAGATCCGCGGCGAGATGAAGATCTCCATGGCCAAGCGCATCGACGTGGTGCTCGGCAACGCCAGCGAGCAGGACGTCGCCCGCCTGGCCGCCTTCGAGCCGCTGATCGCCAAGCTGGCCAAGCTCGAATCGGTGCGCGTACTGGCATCTGGCGAGGAAGCGCCGCTGGCCGCCATCGCCCTGGTCGGCGACATGCAGGTGCTGGTGCCGATGGCCGGGCTGATCGACAAGGATGCCGAACTGGCGCGTCTGGACAAGGAAATCCAGCGTCTGCAAGGCGAAGTGGCGCGGGTCGGCGGCAAGCTGGCCAACGAGGGCTTCGTCGCCAAGGCCCCGGAAGCGGTGCTGGAGAAGGAGCGCGCCAAGCTGGCCGAGGCCGAGCAGGCGCTGGCCAAGCTGGCCGAGCAGCGCGCGCGCATCGCCAGCCTGTAATCTCGCGACACACAGCCAAGGGCCCGCCTCCGTCAGGAGCCGGGCCCTTGGTCTTTTCTGCGCCAGCCGGCCACGCCTTCACTGCCAGCACTGCCGGGCCGATGCTCCGTGCATCCAGCACACAGCGGCGCTTTTCAAGCCAGCGCGACAGGCGCATTCTTGCGGCAATTTACCTCAAGATATTTCCAAGCCTTCCCCTTCCCGCAGGAATTTCTCCCATGCTTGCCTACACGCTGATGGCACTGCTGTTCGTCCTCGGATACCTGTGCATCGCCCTCGAACACCCGCTGAAGATCGACAAGGCCGCCTCGGCCATCCTCACCGCCGTGCTGTGCTGGACGGTACTGGTACTCGGCGAAGGCAGCCTGCTGCCGGCGGCTAGCAGCGGCCACGGGGTGGTCGGCGAGCTGCGCCATCACCTCGGTGAGATCTCCGAGATCCTGTTCTTCCTGCTCGGCGCGATGACCATCGTCGAGCTGATCGACTCCCATGAGGGCTTTCGCGCCATCACTGACCGCATCCAGACCCGCAAGCGCGTACACCTGCTATGGATCGTCGGCCTGCTGACCTTCTTCCTCTCCGCGGTGCTCGACAACCTGACCACCACCATCGTCATGGTCTCGCTGCTGCGCAAGCTGGTGCGCGGGCGTACCGAGCGCTGGCTGTACGTCGGCATTGTGGTGATTGCCGCCAACGCTGGCGGGGCCTGGTCGCCGATCGGTGACGTGACAACTACCATGCTGTGGATCGGCAATCAGATCACCGCACCCGGGGTGATCGCTGGGCTGTTCCTGCCCAGCCTGGTCTGCCTGCTGGTGCCGCTGCTGATCCTCAGCCTGCGCCTCAAGGGCGAGGCGCCGCGCCAGCGCCAGCGCGATCACCTCGGCGAGGCTGCCCGCAGCACCACCACGGCCTTCGAGCGCAATCTGGTGCTGGCTCTGGGCATCGGCGCGCTGCTGTTTGTTCCGGTGTTCAAGACTGTGACCCACCTGCCACCCTATATGGGCATCCTGTTCGGCCTCGGCGTGCTGTGGGTGACCACCGAGCTGCTGCACCGCGGCAAGAACGACGAGGACAAGCACCCGCTCTCCGTGGTCGGCGTGCTGCGCAAGGTCGACACCCCCAGCGTGCTGTTCTTCCTCGGCATCCTGCTCGCGGTGTCCAGCCTGGCCAGCGCCGGCCACCTCACCCAAGTCGCCGACCTGCTGCGCGAGTCGCTGGGCAATATCTATGCGATCAACTACGCCATCGGCCTGCTCTCGGCGGTGGTCGATAACGTGCCGCTGGTGGCGGGTGCAATCAAGATGTACCCGCTGATCGAGCCGGCCAGCCTGGTCGGGGCGCCGGCTGCCGAGCAGGCCTGGCAGGCCCAGTTCGTCGCCGACGGTACGTTCTGGGAGCTGCTTGCCTACTGCGCCGGCACCGGCGGCAGCAGCCTGATCATCGGCTCGGCCGCCGGTGTCGCGGCCATGGGCATGGAGCGCATCGGCTTCTTCTGGTACCTCAAGCGGGTGAGCCTGCTGGCGCTGCTCGGCTACACTGCCGGTGCCGCCACTTATCTGGGCCAGATGGCCCTGACTTGACCCCTACGAGGAGTCCCGACCCGTCATGGATGCAAGCAAGACCCGCAGCAGCTTCTACCGCCGCCTGTACGTGGCCTGGCTGATCGACAGCGGCACCGCCACCCGCGTGCCGGCGCTGATCGCCGCCACCGGTATGCCGCGGCGCACCGCCCAGGACACCCTGACCGCGCTGGCCGAGCTGGACATCGACTGCGTGTTCGAGCAGGCGGCCGGCGAGCGCAACAATACCGGTCACTACGTGATCCGCGACTGGGGTGCCATCGATCGCCGCTGGGTCGTCGCCAACCTTGCGCGGATTCGGGCCGTGCTCGGCTATCCCTGCCCACCACCCGCCGCCACGGAGGCGCCATGAACATCGAATGGTGGTACTGGATCATCGCCGGCATCCTGCTGATTCTGCTGGAGCTGGTGATTCCCTCGTTCTTCGTGCTGTGGTTTGGCCTCGGGGCACTGCTGGTCGGCGGCCTGCTCCTGCTGAATGGCGAGCTGGGGCTGACCGGCCAGCTGCTGATCTGGCTGGGCGCCTCGCTGGCGATGGTCGTCCTCTGGCTGCGGGTGTTTCGCAGCAGCCGGCAGAAGACACTGATCGGCACCGCCGCCGGCGAGGTCATGGGCGAGATCGGTCTGCTGGTCGGTGCGGTGGCGCCCTTTCAGCGCGGGCGGGTACGCTTCCAGAAACCGATCCTCGGCGCCGAGGAATGGGCCTGCGTGGCCGACAGTGCGATTGCCGCCGGCGCGCGGGTGCGGATTGTTTCCATCGAGGGCAGCTACCTGAAGGTCGCGCCCCAGTAACGGCCACTGGCCAAGGAGTCATCGTATGAGTGCAGGTCTGGCCGTTACCCTGGCGCTGGTGCTGCTGGTGCTGATCACCGTCGCCAAGGGCGTGCGTCTGGTGTCCCAGGGCGAGGAATGGGTGGTCGAACGCCTCGGCAAGTACCACGTCACCCTGCGCCCGGGGTTGAACATCATCATTCCGTTCCTGGACACCGTCGCCTACAAGCTGGTGACCAAGGACATCATCCTCGATGTGCAGGAGCAGGAGGTGATCACCCGCGATAACGCGGTGATCCTCACCAATGCCATCGCCTTCGTGAAAGTCACTGATCCGGTCAAGGCGGTGTATGGTGTCACCGATTTCTCCGAAGCGATCCGCAATTTGATCATGACCACCCTGCGCTCGATCGTCGGCGAGATGGAGCTGGATGAGGCGCTGTCCTCGCGGGACAAGATCAAGGCGCGCCTGCGCGAGAGCATCGCTGACGAGGCGGTGGACTGGGGGCTGACCGTCAAGTCGGTGGAGATTCAGGACATCAAGCCCTCGCTGTCGATGCAGGGCGCCATGGAGCTGCAAGCCGCTGCCGAGCGCGAACGCAAGGCCGCAGTGACCAAAGCCGAGGGCGCCAAGCAGGCGGCGATTCTGGAAGCCGAGGCGCGCCTTGAGGCCGCCCGGCGCGATGCCGATGCCCAGGTGATGCTGGCCGAGGCCAGTGCCGAGTCGATCCGCCGGGTCAGCAGCGCGATTGGTCAGGAAGCCGGGCCGATGATGTACCTGCTGGGCGAGAAGTACATCGCCGCCCTGGAAACCCTCGGCCAGAGCGATAACGCCAAGCTGGTGGTGCTGCCGGCGGACCTGCAGGACAGCCTGCGCGGCGTACTGGGCAAAACCGGAGCGCGCCCTTGAAACCCTCGACGCCCAAACCCGCCCGCCCCGCTACGCGCACGCCCGTACGCGCCGCGCTGCACCCACGCAACCGCCATCAGGGCCACTATGACTTCCCGGCACTAATCCGCGGCTGCCCGGAGCTGGCAGCTTTCGTGATCCGCAACCCCTACGGCAAGGAGAGCATCGACTTTGCCGATCCGGCGGCGGTGCGGGTGTTCAACCGCGCCCTGCTGCAGCAGTTCTACGGCATCCGTCACTGGGATATTCCACCGGGCTACCTGTGCCCGCCGGTGCCAGGGCGCGCTGATTATCTGCATGGGCTGGCCGATTTGCTGGCCGAGGAAAACCACGGCGCGCTGCTGCGCGGGCCGCGGGTCCGGGTGCTGGACATCGGCACCGGCGCCAACGGCATCTATCCGCTGATCGGGCAGCGGGAATATGGCTGGCGGTTTGTCGGCTCGGACATCGACGCCACCGCGCTGGCCAGCGCCCAGACCATCGTGCGTGCCAACGGTCTCGGTCAGGCCATCGAGCTGCGCCAGCAGCCTCACCCGCAGCAGATCTTCCAGGGCCTGCTGCAGGCGAGCGAGCGCTTCACCCTGACGCTCTGCAACCCGCCCTTCCATGCCTCGGCGGCCGAAGCCCAGGCCGGCAGTCGGCGCAAGTGGAAGAACCTCGGCAAGCTCGATCCCAGCCGCCGCCTGCCAGCGCTGAACTTTGGCGGGCAGTCCAACGAGCTGTGGTGCGAGGGTGGCGAGATTGCCTTCATCCGCCGCATGGTGCGCGAGAGCCGCGCGGTGGCCGCGCAGGTGCTGTGGTTCAGCTGCCTGGTCTCCAAAGGCGGCAACCTGCCGCTGGTCGAGCAGGCGCTGGCCGCCGCCAAGGCGCAGACGGTGCGCACCGTGGCGATGGGCCAGGGCCAGAAACAGAGCCGCTTTATTGCCTGGACTTTCCATGACGCGGCCGCGCGCCGCACCTGGCTAAACGCCCTGTGCGGCCAGCCTCAGGATCACGGATAAGCCGATGCCCTTTACCCTGAGCGGCCCCTGCGAGCACCGCGAGGAGATCCGCAAAAGCCGCTTCATCGCCCTGGCCGCGCCGATTGCCAGTGAAGCCGAGGCGCGCGCGTTCATCGCCGCCCACAGCGATCCCAGCGCCTCCCACAACTGCTGGGCATGGAAGTGCGGCGCCCAGTACCGTTTCAGCGACGACGGCGAGCCTGGCGGCACCGCCGGACGGCCGATGCTCACCGCCATCGAGGGTCAGGACTGCGATCAGGTGGTGGTGCTGGTGATCCGCTGGTTCGGCGGCATACAGCTTGGTACCGGTGGGCTAGCGCGTGCCTATGGTGGCTGCGCCGCCCGCTGCCTGCAGCAGGGCGAGCGCATCGAGCAGATTCCACGGGTGCAGGCCACCTGTCAGGTGCCATTTGCCGAGCAGGCGCTGCTGCGGGCGCGTCTGGCGGAGTTTCAGGCGCAGATCGAGCAGGAGCAGTTCAACGCCCAGGGCGCGCGGTGGCAATTGAGTGTGCCGGCCGCCCAGTTCGAGGCGCTGGCCCGGCGCTTCACGGATCTTGGCCGCGGCCAGATCCACCTACAGCGCCTCACGGACTGACGCGCGGCACGCGCCTCAGCACACCCCGACGCCCAGCTGCTGCACCGCCAACCCGCCCTGCTGCCAGCCCCACCAGCCGAGCGCCAGCAGCGCGGCCAGCAGCAGCGCGCCGAGCAGCCAGCACAGACCACGGCTCATCCGCGCACGGCCGCCTGCAGGCGCACGACCGGCTGCTCGCGCACCGGCGCGTTGAGCAGCGCCGCCAGCAGGCTGAGCAGGATGGCGATCTGCCAGACCAGGTCATAACTGCCGGTACGATCGAACATCCAGCCCCCCAGCCAGCCGCCGACAAACGAGCCCAGCTGGTGGAACAGGAACACCACACCGCCGAGCATCGACAGGTTACGCACGCCAAACAGTGTGGCCACCGTGCCGTTGGTCAGCGGCACGGTCGACAGCCACAAAAAGCCCATCGCCATGCCGAAGGCATACGCCGACCACTCGCTGAGCGGGGCGTAGAAGAAGGCGGCGATCACCACCGCGCGGATCAGGTACAGCCCGACCAGCAGCCGCGGCTTGGGATAGCAGCCGCCCAGCCAGCCGGAGAGATAGGTGCCGAACACATTGAACAGCCCGACCAGCGCCAGCACCGTGGTACCGACCCCGGCAGCCAGCTGGCGATCGACCAGATAGGCCGGCAGGTGCACACCGATGAACACCACCTGAAAGCCGCAGACGAAGAATCCCAGCCCCAGCAGCCAGAAATCACGCTGCGCCAGCGCCTCGTGCAGCGCCGCTCCGGCGCCCTGTACCACCTCATCCGCTGCGGGCGCCGGGCGCTGCGCACCGCGCAGCAGCAGCGCCAGCGGCACCAGCAGGGCGATCAGCGCGGCCAGCACCAGCAGCGCCGCCGACCAGCCGAGCGTCGAGATCAGCCCAAGGCTGGCTGGCAGCATGATGAACTGGCCGAAGGAGCCCGCGGCAGCCGCCAGGCCCATCGCCATGCTGCGCCGCTCCACCGGCGCGGCCTGCCCGACCGCACCCAGCAGCACCGAGAACGAGGTGCCGGACAACCCGATGCCGATCAGCAGCCCGGCACTCAGCGACAACAAGCCCGGCGTGCCTGAAAAAGCCATCAGCAGCAGCCCCGCCACATACAAGAGCGCCCCGATCACCACTGTGCGCGCCACGCCAAAGCGGTCGGCAAACGCACCGGTGAAGGGCTGTACCAGCCCCCAGATCAGGTTCTGCAGGGCAATCGCAAAGGCAAACACCTCGCGCCCCCAGCCAAACTCGCTGCTCATCGGCGGCAGGAACAGGCCGAAGCCATGCCGCACCCCCAGCGACAGGGCGAGGATCAGTGAACTGCCCAGCAGCATCCAGCCGCAGTGGCGCCATAGCGAATTCATCGGCACGCTCCCCAATGCAAAGCGCGAGGATAGCACCCTCGCCCGCCCCTGCTCAGCCCAGCCCTGAGCTGCCCGGGCATCGGTTAAACTCCAAGGCTCCATCGTCTGTCACGAGACCGCCATGCCGATCCAACATGCCATCGTCCACCTGATCGACAAAAAGCCCGACGGCAACCCCGCCAGACTGCACCTGAGCACCCAGGCACTGCCGGCCAGCGAGACCATCGAGCACCTCTTGGCCGACCTCAATGACAGCTACAACGCCAAGCCCAACAAGGTCTGGGGCTATTTTCAAGCCGACACACAAAGCTACCCGCTGAGCAGCTGGCTGCAGCGCTATCTGGAGGATGGCGATTTTGTCGCCTTCAGCCAGGCCTGCGCCGAGCGCCTGACCACCCTGATGGATGCCTCCAACCTGTCGACCGGCGGCCATGTGCTGATCGCCCGTTACCAGCAGGGCATGAGCGATTTTCTGTGCATCGCCCTGCTCCACCACAGCGAGGGCGTGACCGTCACCGAGCAGCTCGAACTGAGCAGCGCCCGGCATCTTGATCTGGGCCAATTACACCTCGCCGCGCGGATCAACCTCAGCGAGTGGCGCAACAACCCGGCCTCGCGGCAGTACCTCTCGCTGATCCGCGCCCGCCACGGCAAGAAGGTCGCCGACTACTTCCGCGAGTGCCTGGGCTGCAGCGAGGGCGTCGATGCGCCGAGCGAGACCCGCACCCTGCTCAAGGCCTTCAGCGACTACGTCGAAAGCGAGGATCTGGCCGAGGAGCAGGCCCGCGAGAAGACCCAGACCCTGGTGGACTACGCCAGCGATCAGGCCCGGCGCGGCGAGCCGATCGCGCTGGAAGAACTCTCCGAGCTGCTCGATGAGCAGCAGCCGCGGGCCTTCTTCGAGCATATCCGCCACAAGGATTACGGTCTGGCGCCGGAGATCCCGGCGGACAAGCGCACCCTCAACCAGTTCCGCCGTTTCACCGGGCGCGCGGAGGGGCTGTCGATCAGCTTCGAGGCGCACCTGCTGGGTTCGCAGATCGAATACGACGCCGAGCAGGATGCGCTGATCATCCGCAAACTGCCGGGCAAGCTGCGCGAACAACTGACCAAGGACCGCCATTGAGCCCTCTGCCGGATGCCAGCGCGCCGGCCGCGAATGCCGCCCTGCTGCGTCTGCGCGATGAGTCGCTGGAGGCCTGCCTATGCCACCCAGCGGCGCCCTTCGCCCAGAATCCCAACCGCGATCTGGGCCTGAGCCACGACAGCGCCGCGGCGCAGCTGCAGGCGCTGCGGCCCTGGCTGATCGAGCAGCAGCATCTTTTGCGCATGCGCCGCCGCGAGGCGCTGCTGATCTGGCTGCAGGGACCGGACTGCGCCGGCAAGGATGGCGCCATCGAGCGACTGTGCGCCGGTTTCAGCCCGCTGGGGCTGGCGGTGCACAGCTTTGGCCGCCCCACCGTGGCGCAGTGTACGGCGCCCTTTCTCGCGCGCTACCGCCAGCGCCTGCCCGAGCCCGGCCAGCTGGGCCTGTTCAACCGCACCCCGTATGAAGGGGTAGCCAGCGACCTGTTCGATGGCTTTATTGACGCCGAGGCGCTGCCAGCACGCCTGATCCAGCTGGCCGACTTCGAGGATCAGCTGGCCGCTCACGGCATCCGGCTGCTCAAGGTCTACCTGCAGATTTCCCAGGCCGAGCAGCACGCGCGCCTGCGCAAGCGTCTGCTCGACCCGCGCAAGCACTGGAAGCTCTGCGCGGATGATCTGACCGCCCATCGCCAGTTCGCCGCACGCGAGGCGCACTGGGCCGCGCTGCTGCGCGCCAGCCATCGCCCAGAGGCACCCTGGTACATCCTGCCGGCCAATCACAAGTGGCTGCGCGATCTGCTGCTGGCCAGCCTGCTGGCCCGCGCGTTCGAGACGCTGCAGCAGACTTGGCCCACCCCCACGCCGCCCTTCACCCTGGAGGCGCTGGAGCGCGGCTGAGCCGGACGTTCAGCCCTCGCCCGCCATCCAGCCGGCGACCAGCTGCTCCTTGGCGGATTTACGCAGGCGCTTGATCGCCCACTCGCGCTGCAGGGCGGCGCGCTGACTGCCGCAGGCCTCGATATACACCAGCGCACAGGCCGGGCTGCTGCAAAAGAAGCGCGCACCACGCCCGCGCACATGCTGCTCAAAACGCCGCCACGGATCATCGCTGATCCCGCAGTACAGCGCGCCATTGGCCGCCCGCACCAGATACACCCGCCAGATCCGCGGCCCCATCACGCGGGTGCGCTTCATCACCGGTCCCTGGCCCGCGAGCGTTGCTGCCAGCGCGCCAGATGCCTCACCGGGACGCCGCAGAGAAACCCCAGCGCCAGCAGGCGATGCAGCAGGGCGCGCCGCCACCAGCCGTCACGCTGCCAGCGGCGCGGATCAACCCGCAGCCCCTCGCTG
The DNA here is from genome assembly GCF_023544715.1 of Pseudomonas eutrophicaquae. Lineage (GTDB taxonomy): Bacteria > Pseudomonadota > Gammaproteobacteria > Pseudomonadales > Pseudomonadaceae > Geopseudomonas. The sequence goes on from NZ_JAMJEZ010000011.1 coordinate 78,319, forward strand.
ACACAGGCCAGAGCCCCCTGCCGGCGCAGACCACGCACCAACGGCACCTCCTCGAACAACGGCCAGGGCGCATGGCCGCCGGCAGCCCAGTACGCCTCGCGGGTGGCAAACAGACCCTGATCCCCGTAGGGCACCCCCAGCGGCAGCCGCACCCGCCAGTTGGTCAGCCGCACCAGCCAGCGGGCCTGCCAGGGCAATGGCCCGCTCAGGCGAAAGGCGAAATAGCCGCCCGGTGCCCCCTGCGCCAGCGCGGCCTGCAGGGCGGCAAAGGGCGCGCCGTACAGCTCGGCATCGGCGTGCAGAAACCACAGCCGCTCATGCTGCGCCGCCGCCGCACCGGCGCGCAGCTGCTGGCCGCGACAGGGTTCGGCCGGCAGCCACTCAGCCCCCTGCGCGTGGCACAGCGCCTGGCACTGCGCGCTGCGCGCGGCATCGACGACGATGATCTGCAGCGGCTGCGCGCAGCGCTCGGCCAGCGTGTGCAGCTGCGCCAGCAGGCGAGCCAGCGGCGCCTCATCGCGGTAGCAGGGGATGATCACGCTGCACGCAGGCGTCGTACTCACCGGCAGTGCTCCAGCAGCGGCAGCAGCTGCGCCCGTAGCGCACGGCGCGCGGGGCGCAGGTCTTCGGCCAGCGCCTGATAGGCGGCGAGCAGATCAGCCGGCTCATCGACATCACGGCACAAGCCGACCCGGCGCACCTGCTGCCCCGCCGCCTCACACAGCGCCTGCAAGGCATCCCCCAGCGCCGGGGTGCTCCAGGGCAGCCCGGCCAGCGCCGGCCAGGGCTGGCGCGAGGCCATCAGCACCACGCCGCCGTCACAAGCCGGCACCAGCACGGTATCGACCTCGGTCAGCGCCGCGCGCACCTCGGCATACAGCGCCGGGGTCAGTGCTGGAATGTCGCTGCCGATGATCACCAGCACCCCGTGCCCTTGGGCGCGCAACTGCCGGTCCAGGGTGTTCAGCCGCTCGCCAAGATTGCCGCCGCCCTGCGCCTGACAGTGCGCGGCGGGGGCCTGCTGGCGCGCCCAGTCGGCATCTTCGGCGCGGTCCGGGGCGATCACCTGCGGGCCGGGCCAGGCGGCCAGATCCTCCAACGCACAGGCCAGCAGCGCCTCGGCAATCGGCAGGGTGGCCTCTGGCCCGAGCCGGCGGGCCAGACGCTGCTTGCCATGCCCGAGGGCTGGGCGCTTGCAGACCAGCACCAGGGTCGGAGCAGCGGGCAGTGCATCAGGGGGCGTGGGCATGGCAGACACTCGTGATGATGGATCCTCAAGGGGCTTGCCGGTGCTCCATTCAGGCACCGCCCCTCGGCCGGCCGGCAGCATAGAGAGCCAAGCCGCGGCCCGGCAAGCACCGGGATGGCTGGGCGGATGCGACCAATGCCGGCAGAATGCCCAGGCCCCGCCCTCGCTCTGGAGCACCGCTGACCATGTATGACACCCTGCCGCTGCTCGATGCCCACGCTTTCCCCGCGCTGCAGCGCACGCCGCTCGACACCCTGCAGGTCAATCTGACCTACCAGTGCAACCAGCGCTGCCTGCACTGCCATGTCAACGCTGGCCCGACCCGTCAGGAGCGGCTCGACGATGAGAACCTGGCCTGCCTGTTCGAGGTCATCGAGCGGCTGCCGCTGCGCTGTCTGGACCTGACCGGCGGTGCGCCGGAGCTGCACCCGCGCTTTCGCGAGCTGGTGCGCCATGCCCGCCGCCAGGGCCTGCGGGTGATCGATCGCTGCAACCTGACCATCCTCAGCGAGCCCGGCCAGCAGGATCTGGGCGCCTTTCTCGCTGCCGAGGGCGTCGAGGTGGTCGCCTCGCTGCCCTGCTATAGCGCGGACAATGTTGATCGCCAGCGCGGTGATGGAGTGTTCGCCCGCAGCATCGCAGGCCTGCGCCAGCTCAACGCGCTGGGCTATGGCCAGCCCGGCCGCGACCTGTCACTGAGCCTGGTCTACAACCCGCAAGGCCCACAGCTGCCACCGCCCCAGGGCCCGCTCGAGGCGGATTACCGGGCGCGGCTACAGGCAGATTTCGGCATCGTCTTCACCCGGCTGCTGACCATTACCAACCAGCCGATCGCCCGCTTTGGCAGCACGCTGGTCAGCCGTGGCGAGCTGGCCAGCTACCTGCAACTGCTGCGGGACAACTTCCAGGCCAGCAACCTGGACAGCGTGATGTGCCGCTCGCTGGTCAGCGTCGATTGGCAGGGCTATCTGTATGACTGCGACTTCAACCAAATGCTCGGCCTCGGCCTGCCGCCGCTGATCGCCCGCCAGCGCCCGCACCTGCGCGACCTGCTGCACCAGTCGCTGGCGCAGCACCCGATCGCCACCCGCGAGCACTGTTACGCCTGCACCGCCGGACAAGGTTCGAGCTGCGGCGGCGCCCTTGCCTGATGCCTGACTCTGGAGTGCCGATGTCCCTGCCCCGTCTTGCCCTGCTGCTGGTGCTCACCAGCCTGCTGGCCGCCTTCGTGCTGCTCGATCTGCACGCTTATCTGCACCTGGACACCCTCCAGCAGCAGCACCAGTACCTTGAGGCCCAGGTGAGCGCCCACCCCTGGCAGGCGGCGCTGCTGTACCTGCTGGGCTATGTGGCCGTCACGGCGCTGTCGATCCCCGGCGCCGCGCTGCTGACCCTGCTGGGCGGTGCGCTGTTCGGCCTGCTCGGCGGCACGCTGCTGGTGTCGCTGGCCTCGACCCTCGGCGCGACCCTGGCGATGCTCGGCAGCCGCTACCTGCTGCGCGGCGCCGTGCAGCGGCGCTTTGCCCAGCGCCTGGCCGCCATCGACCGTGGCATTGAGCGCGAGGGGCCGTTCTACCTGTTCGCCCTGCGGCTGGTGCCGCTGTTTCCGTTCGTGCTGATCAACCTGGCGATGGGCCTGACCCGCCTGCCGGCGCGCACCTTCTGGTGGGTCAGTCAGCTGGGCATGCTGCCGGGCACGCTGGTCTATGTGAACGCCGGGCGGGAGCTGGGGCGCCTGGACTCGCTGGAGGGCATCCTCTCGCCGGGGCTGCTCGGCGCCTTTGCCCTGCTCGGGCTGTTCCCGCTGCTGGCACGGCGTCTGCTGGCCTGGCTCAAGGCGCGCCGCGTGTACGCTGGCTGGACGCGCCCGCGGCGCTTCTCGCGCAACCTGGTGGTGATCGGTGCCGGGGCCGGTGGGCTGGTCAGCGCCTATGTCGCCGCTGCCGCCCAGGCGCGGGTCACGCTGATCGAGCGGGCCAAGATGGGCGGCGACTGCCTGAACAGCGGCTGCGTGCCCTCCAAGGCACTGATTCAGGCCGCCGCACAGGCCCATGCCCTGCGTGAGGCGCAGGCGTTCGGGCTGAGCGAGGTGCAGGGGCGCGTCGATTTTGCCGCGGTGATGCAGCGGGTACGGGCGGTGATCCAGGCCATCGAGCCCCATGACTCGATCGAGCGCTACACCCGCCTGGGGGTGGAGGTGATTCAGGGTGAGGCGCGCATCACCTCGCCGTGGAGCGTGGAGGTCAACGGCCAGACCCTAACCACCCGCGCGATCATCATCGCCTGCGGGGCGCGCCCGCGCCTGCCAGAGATTCCGGGGCTGGCGGCGATGCAGCCGCTGACCTCGGACACCTTCTGGCAGCTGGATACACCGCCCGAGCGCCTGCTGGTGCTGGGCGGCGGGCCGATCGGCTGCGAGCTGGGGCAGGCCATGCAGCGCCTAGGGGTTCCGGTGACGCTCATCGAGCGCGGCGAGCGTCTGCTTAGCCGCGAGGATGCCGAGGCCAGCGCGGTGCTTGAAGCGCAGTGGCAACGCGAGGGCCTTGACCTGCGCCTGGCGCATCAGGCCGAGCGCTTCGAGCAACGCGGAGCGCAGCGTGTGCTGATCGCCCGCGATCTGCGCCGCGACGCTCTGGTGGAAATCCCCTTCGACCGGGTGCTGGTCGCGCTGGGCCGCGAGGCCCGCCTGGAAGGCTATGGCGTCGAGACCCTGCAGCTGGCGGTGCGGGCCGACCAGACCCTGGAGACCGACGCCTGCCTTGCCACCCGCTACCCGAATATCTTTGCCGTCGGCGATGTGACCAGCGCCCTGCAGCTCACCCACGGCGCAGCCCATCAGGCCTGGTACGCCAGCATCAACGCACTGTTTGGCGACCTGCGCCGCTTCAAGGTCGATGAGCGGGTGATCCCGCGGGTGACCTTCACCGATCCGCCGATTGCCCGAGTCGGCCTCAGCGAGGCCGAGGCCCGCGCGCAGGGGCTCTCCTTCGAGGTGACCCGTTATGCGCTGGCCGATCTTGACCGCGCGCTGATCGAGGGCCGCACCGAGGGCTTCGTCAAGATCCTCACCGCCGCCGGGCGCGACCGCCTGCTCGGGGTGACGCTGGTCGGGGCGCGCGCCGACGAGCTGATCGCCGTCTACGCCCTGGCCATGCGCCACAACCTGGGCCTGGGCCAGCTGCTCGCCACCGTCCACAGCTACCCGACATTTGCCGAGTCGGCCAAATACGCCGCTGGGCAGTGGCGCCGGGCACGGATTTCACCGCGGGCGCTACGCCTGCTGGCAGCCTTCCAGCGCTGGCGGCGCCAAGGCGGTGCGGAGCCGGCAGCGCCGCGCGATGAGTCTGCACCGTGAGCGCCGACTTCGACCTGCTGCTGGCCGGCGCCGGGCACAGCCATCTGGGCGTGCTGCGCCGCTGGGCCCGGGGCGCCCGACCGGCCGGGCGCATTGCGCTGGTCTGTGGCGAGCCGCAGGTCTGGTACTCGGGGATGTTGCCGGGCCTGCTGGCCGGGCGCTATCGACCCGAGGATTGCCGGATCGAGCTGGCGGCGCTGTGCCGCGCGGCGCAGGTGGAGTGGATCGCCCAGCCGGTCCGCGCCCTCGATGCCGAACGCTCCGCGCTGACCCTCGCCGACGGCAGCACGCTGACCGGGCGCTGGCTGTCGCTGAATGTCGGCGCCCAGCCGGCCAGCCTCCCCCAGCAGGGGACGGCCCTGCAGGTGCTGCCGGTCAAGCCCTTCGCGACTTTTCTGCACGGCTGGGCGGACTGGCAGCGCGATCCCCAGCCGCTGGCGATTCTCGGCGGCGGGGCCGCGGGTGTGGAGCTGGCTCTGGCGCTGGCCGCACAGGTGCCGTCCCTGACGCTGTTTGCCGGCCAGCGGCTGCTGGGCAGCCATCCAGCGGCGCTGCGCCGGCGGGCGCTGGCGCACTTGCAGCGGGCCGGTGTGACGGTGCGCGAAGCGTGCCGCATCGAGGCGATCACCGATGATGCGCTGTACGCCGATCGGCAGCCGCTCTGGCGCGGGACGCGCTTGCTGCTGGCCAGCGGCCCGGCAGCGCTGCCCTGGCTGCGCGAGTCAAACCTGGCCTGCGATGCCGCAGGCTTTGTCGCCCTCACCGCCACCCTGCAAAGCCGCTCTCACCCGCAGATTTTTGCCAGCGGCGACTGCGCCAGCCTGCCGGGGGCGCGGCGCAACGGCGTGCATGCAGTGCGTCAGGGCCCGGTGCTGGCCGAGAATCTGGCCCGCGCCCTGCAGGGCGAACCGCTGCGCCCCTACACGCCGCAGCGCCGCACCCTGGCCCTGCTCGCCGATGGCCGGGGCGGCGCGCTATATGCCTGGGGCAACCTGTGCGGCGAGGCGCGGCTGGCCGGGCGCCTCAAGGACTGGCTGGACCGGCGCTTCATCCGCCAGCATCGACCGGCCGAACATCTATAAGGCCAGTGCACGGCATACGCGCTACGCTGCAAGGGCAGCGACATGGCGCCCCAACGCCGGGCGCTGTCCGCTGCACTCTCTGGCCAGCAGGAGAATCACCATGTCCATGCCCATGACCGAACTGCTGCAAACCCTGCTCAGCGCCGAGCGAGCGGGCGCACTGGTAGCCCGCGACAGCCTGCGCCAGTGCGATGACCCAAGCCTTGTGCCGCTCTTGCAGCAGATCCTCGCTGGGGAAAGCGAGAGCTGCCGGCGCCTGATGACCTGCCTGCGGCATCTGGGGCTTGAGGCCAACCGTGAGGTCGGCGCCTTTCATGCCCAGGCGATGGCCATCGAGGATCTGGCGCAGCGGCTGGCCTTCATCGATCGCGGCCAGCGCTGGGTGATCCGCCGCCTGCAGGAGGCGCTGCCAACCTGCCGCGATCCGCTGCTGCAGGAGGAGCTACAGGCAGTGCTGCGCCTGCATGAGGAAAACAGCGCCGCCAGCGCCCGTTAGCTGCCGATGCCCAGACACAGGTACTTGAGTTCGAGGTAGTCGTCGATGCCGTAGCGGGAACCCTCGCGCCCGACACCCGACTCCTTGACGCCGCCAAAGGGGGCGACTTCGGTGGAGATGATCCCCTCATTGACGCCGACCATGCCGTACTCCAGCGCCTCACTGACCCGCCAGGCTCGTCCCAGGTCGCGGGTATAAAGGTAGGCAGCCAGCCCGTACTCGGTATCGTTGGCGAGATGAATCGCCTCGGCCTCGTCACTAAAGCGGAAGATCGGCGCCAGCGGCCCGAAGGTTTCCTCGCGGGCCACCTGCATGTCGGCGGTGACCTCCGCCAGCACGGTCGGCTCGAAGAACTGCCCGCCCAGCGCGTGGGGTTTGCCGCCGGTCAAGAGGCGCGCGCCCTTGGCCAACGCATCGTCGATATGCGCCTGCACTTTGCTCAGTGCCCGCGGGCTGATCAGTGGCCCCTGCTGGGCGCCCTCGACATCAAATGGCGCCACCTTGAGCGCCGCCACCGCCTGGGCCAGACGCTGAATGAACGCCTCGTAGATCCCGTCCTGCACCAGGAAGCGGTTGGTGCAGACGCAGGTCTGCCCGCTGTTGCGGTACTTGGAGGCCAGCGCCCCGGCGATTGCCGCGTCCAGGTCAGCATCCTCGAAGACAATGAACGGCGCATTGCCGCCCAGCTCCATGCTGACCTTCTTCATGGTCGGCGCACACTGCGCCATCAGCTGCTTGCCGACCGCAGTCGAGCCGGTGAATGACAGCTTGCGCACCTGTGAACTGGCGGTCAGCACCGCACCGATGGCCGGGGCGTCACGGCCGGTGACGATGTTCAGCACCCCGGCCGGCACCCCGGCGCGCTGCGCCAGTTCGGCCAGCGCCAAGGCGGATAGCGGCGTTTCTGCCGCCGGCTTGACCACCACGGTGCAGCCAGCCGCCAGCGCCGGGGCAACCTTGCGGGTGATCATGGCATTGGGGAAATTCCACGGGGTAATGGCCGCCACAACGCCAATCGGCTGACGCAGCACCAACAGGCGCCGCCCCGGCTTGTCGTGGGGGATCACATCCCCGTAGGTGCGCTTGGCCTCTTCGGCGAACCACTCGATGAAGCTTGCGCCATAGGCAATCTCGCCACGGCTTTCGGCCAGCGGCTTGCCCTGCTCGGCGCTGAGCAGCTGCGCCAGATCCTCCTGATGGGCCATGATCAGCGCAAACCAGCTGCGCAGGATAGCCGAGCGCTCGCGAGCGGTACGGCTGCGCCAGTCGGCCAGTGCCGCCTCGGCCGCAGCGATGGCGCGGGTGGTCTCGGCGGCGCCCAGATCCGCCACCTGAGCCAGCAACCGCTGACGGGCCGGATCGATCACCGGGAAGGTTCCGGCATGGTCCGCATCGACCCACTGGCCGGCGATGAAGGCCTGGGTACGCAGCAGGGTGCTATCGGTCAGTTGCATGGCAAGATCCTCGAACGGAGCGCGCAGCGGTGGCGCCGAAAAAGTGCGCCTTAGTATTGCAGGATGCCACGCGGTTCGGGCCAGTGCTGTTGGCCTGCGTCAGCGCTGCTTGCCGGGCGAAAAAGAAAAACCCCTGAAATTCTCTAGGAAAATCAGGGGTTTAGCTCTGTTAAAATGGGCCGGGGTCGTTTGAACAAACACCTACAGGTCTCGCCAATCAAACCTTTGCGGGTTCTATGGGCCTTGGGGATACACCAAGGGATACAGAATCACCGCTGCTGCCCTATTTTTGAGTGTTTTTCGACCAAGTGCCGTACGTTTCCTGATTGCGCAGACTTTAGCATTTCGCCGGGGCTTGGGCACCGGGCTTCCTCAGTCGAGGCAAGACCGCAGATTGTGTCCCAGGAAGTGGTGTAACTGAGCGCCGTGAACCGCCCCGGGAACTCCGGAGGCTCTCTGGTTTGAGTCATGCCGCCAGGGCTGACTCGTCGAGTTGTCGATAAT
>NZ_JAMJEZ010000012.1 GCF_023544715.1 Pseudomonas eutrophicaquae
CCCCCGGCACTCGGATGCCAGGAGTTGTGCTCGTCACTGCCTGGCTCAGCTCGGATGTGTGTTTTTAGAGGTACCCTATAGCGGTCTTTTGCTCTGTGTTAAACTTAAAAACTGGGTGCCTGTCAGATCCGGGCAACCGCCAAAAACCTAGATAGGGGAATAATGGATGAAACTGAAAAACACCTTGGGCGTTGTGATCGCCTCCGTGCTGGCCGCAACTTCCGTGAATGCGCTGGCGCAGGGTCAAGGTGCAGTCGAAACTGAAGTTTTCGCCAAGTACTACAACCCGGACAGCATCCACAACAGCACTGACGGCGCTCTGGTTGGCGCCGGCATCGGTTACTTTCTGACCGACGATGTCTCGCTGAACCTCTCCCACGGTGTCTACCGTGGCCTGGAAGCTGACGTTGGCTTCCCGAGCCAGAAAGACATCGATGGCAGTCTGACCAGCCTGGATGCCACCTATCACTTCGGTCTGCCGGGCGCTCGCAGCCTGCGTCCGTATGCCTCGGTCGGCTTCGCCCACCAGGAACTCGACAACACCTTCCAGCGCGGTCAGAACAAGACCACCATGGCCACAGCCGGTGCCGGCGTGAAGTACTACGTCACCGAAAACGTCGTGCTGCGCAGCGGTGTCGACGCCATGTACGGCCTCGATCACGAGCAGACCGAGTGGATGGCGGGCGTCGGCGTGGGCGTGAACTTCGGTGGTGGCAGCGCCGCTCCGGCTCCGATGCCGGTCGCCGCTCCCGCCCCGGCTCCGGTGTACGAAGCACCGGCCGCTGAGCCGGCCCCTGAGCTGGTGCGCGTCGAGCTGGATGTGAAGTTCGACTTCGACAAGGCCCAGGTCAAGCCGGAGAGCTTCGGTGATATTCAGAACCTCGCCGAGTTCATGAACCAGTTCCCGCAGACCACCACCGTGGTTGAAGGTCACACTGATGCCGTCGGCACTGACGCTTACAACCAGCGTCTGTCCGAGCGTCGTGCAACTGCCGTGCGTCAAGTGCTGGTCAACCAGTACGGCGTGGCTGGTGAGCGCGTCAACGCGGTCGGTTATGGCGAGTCCCGCCCGGTGGCCGACAACGCGACCGAAGCCGGTCGTGCGGTCAACCGCCGCGTAGAGGCCGAGGTCGAGGCGCAGATCGTTCGCTGATCTGCCCAAGGCACGCCGACAATGCCCGCCCCGTGCGGGCATTGTCGTTTCTGCAGCGCAGGCTTTGCCGCGCGCGCCGGCACGTTTGACCTGGCGCGGCTAACCCTCTAACCTTCGCGCCCTGCTTCAGGTGCCCCCCAGCTCACGACTCGGAGGGGTGAAACAGGGAAGCCGGTGCGTCTTGCTTTGCAGACTATTCCGGCGCTGCCCCCGCAACGGTAGGCGAGTCAAGAAATCGCAAGTGGCCACTGTGCTCTGGCATGGGAAGGCGCGGTTTTCGGAGGATTCCACTCGCAAGCCCGGAGACCGGCCTGTCGCATTCACGGTAGCGCGGCGGGCGCTGTCCGCCGGTCGCAGGCCCCTTCGGGTGGCCTGGCCGTCGTCGCATCCGTCGTCTGCCTTCAAGTGGCTCGCGCGGGGAGCGCGACACGGAGAGACTGCGATGCATCATTCTGTATTACCGGCGGCGCTGTTGTGCGCGCTGCCGTCCCTGGCCCTGGCGGCCGATCCCTTGCCCATGCCCTCCCAGCTGATCACGGCCAGCCGGACCGCCCAGAGCCTTGACCGCTCGCTGGCGGCGGTGACTTTGATCGAGCGCGCCGATATCGAGCGCCTGCAGGCCAGTTCCCTGCCGGAACTGCTGCAGCGCGTGCCGGGCGTGACCCTGGCCAACAACGGCGGCCCCGGCAAGACGACCTCGCTGTTCATGCGCGGCAGCAACTCCACTCACGTACTGGTGCTGATCGATGGCATCCGGGTCGGTTCGGCCACCAGCGGCGCCGTGGCGCTGCAAGATTTGCCGGTCGAGCTGATCGAGCGCATCGAGGTGGTGCGCGGCCCCCGTTCGAGTCTCTATGGCTCGGAGGCGATCGGCGGGGTGATCCATATCTTCACCCGGCGTCAGACGGAGTCGGGCGTGCGTCCCTTCCTGGCGCTGGGCGCCGCCAGTCGCGACACCCAGAGCGCCAGTGCCGGGCTTTCGGCCAGCCAGGGTGACCGCTGGTTCAACCTGGGCGTAACGACCAGCGACACCAATGGGATCAATGCCAAGAGCCGCGGCACCAGCGGCTATGAGGATGACCTTGATGGGTATCGCAACCGCTCGGTGTCACTGCGCGCCGGGCAGCGGCTGGCCGAGGGGTTTGAGCTGGAAGGCAGCTTCCTGCAGGCCGATTCACGCAATCACTACGACGCCCTGGGCCGCACCGGCATCAGCGGCCGGGATGCCTATGCGGACGGCCTGCAGCGGGTGGCCGGTCTGACGGCTCGCCTGCAGCCCTTTGAGCCCTGGCAGATCACCCTGCGCGCCGGGCGCAATGAGGATCGCTCGGACGCTTTCCAGGATGCGCGCTTCTTCTCGCGCTTTGCCAGCCAGCGCGACACCCTGAGCTGGCAGAACGATATCCAGCTGGCCGAAGGGCACCTGCTGGTGCTGGGCAGCGACTACCTGCGTGATCAGATCGACAGCAGCACCGCCTACCGTGAGGATCGGCGCGACAACCACGGCTACTTCGCTCAATACCTGGGCAGCTACCAGCGCCACGACTGGCAGTGGGCGTTGCGCCGTGATGTCGATGAGCAGTTCGGCGATCACGAAACCGGCAGTCTCGCCTGGGGCTACACGCTGAACGAGGATCTGCGCGTCTATGCCAGTGCCGGCACCGCCTTCAAGGCGCCGACCTTCAATCAGTTGTATTTCCCGGGGTTTGGCAACCCGCTGCTGGATGCGGAGACCTCGCGCAGCGTCGAAATCGGCCTGGTGGGCCAGCATGACTGGGGGCAGTGGTCGGCCAGCGTCTACCGCACGCAGGTCGAGGAGCTGATCGCCACCGTCACGGTGGCCGGACAGAGCCAGGCGCAGGGCGTCGATGAAGCGCGCCTGCGCGGTCTGGAGCTGAGCCTCTCTAGCCACTGGTTAGGCTGGGATTGGCAGGCCGCCTACGGCTTTGTCGAGGCCGAGAACCGCTCGTCCCGCCGCAGTCGCAGTGGCATCGCCTATCACGGCAAGGACCTCAATCGCCGTCCCGCCCACAGCCTGAATCTGGATCTGGACCGGCGCTTTGGCGCCCTGACGCTAGGTGCCGGGCTGCATGCCCAGAGCCACAGCTATGACGATCTGGAAAACCAGACGCGCCTGTCCGGCTTCGCCACCCTGGATCTGCGCGGTGAATGGCAGTTCAACCCGCAATGGCGCCTGCAGCTCAAGGCCGCCAACCTGCTCAATGCCGACTACCAGACCGCGGCCGGTTTTGAGCAGCCGGCCCAGAGCCTGGCGCTGACCCTGCGCTACCAGGCGCTTTGAATCCCCTCTGCGGGTACCGCCGTACCCGCGCTTTGCAAGGAGTTTGACCATGCTCGACCTTACCCCCCGTCAGCGCCTGGCCGCAGGCCTGGGCCTGGCCGTGCTGTTGGCGGCCACCCGCGGCCAGCACAGCGCGCTGCTCAATCTGCCCAGTGCCTCCTGGGCGGTGTTCTTCCTCGCCGGTGTGCTGCTGCCGGCGCGCTGGAGCTTCCCGGCGCTGTTTCTAGGCGCCGTGGGGCTGGATCTGGCCGCAGTGACCTGGGGCGGGGCCAGCAACCATTGCCTGACTCTGGCCTACTGGATGCTGCTGCCGGCCTACGCCAGCCTGTGGCTGGGCGGGCGGTTGTACGCCCGCTGGCATCAATGGTCGTGGCGTACTCTGCCGGTGCTGGGCGGCTGCCTGCTGGGCTCCAGCCTGCTGGCGCACCTGTGCGCCAGTGGCGGCTTCTACTTCCTCTCCGGGCGCTTTGCCGAGCCGGATCTGGCCGGCCTGCTGACGCGCATCGCCACCTACTACCCCGGCTCGCTGCAGGTGCTGGTCGGTTACGTCGCCGCCGCTGGCCTCCTGCTCGGCCTGGCCCGTAGCCTGCAACGCCCGGCACTGGAGGTGCGCGCATGAGCGAGGATCTGGCCCGCGATGAGCGCCATCGCGCACGCATGCAGCGCAAGAAAGCGCTGATCGATCAGAAGATTGCCGAAGCACAGGACGAGTACGGCCTGCTGCTGGTGCACACCGGCAATGGCAAGGGCAAAAGCAGTTCGGCGTTCGGCATGGTGGCCCGTGCGCTGGGTCATGGCCTGCGGGTAGGGGTGGTGCAGTTCATCAAGGGCGCCGCCAGCACCGGTGAAGAGGCCTTTTTCCGCCGCTTCCCCGAGGAGGTCAGCTATCACGTGATGGGCGAGGGCTTCACCTGGGAAACCCAGGATCGCCAGCGTGATATCGCCAAGGCCCAGGAAGCCTGGGCAGTGGCGCGCAGCCTGCTGGCTGATCCGCAGATCGCTCTGGTAGTACTCGATGAGCTGAACATTGCCCTCAAGTACGGCTACCTCGAAGTGGACACGGTACTGGCAGACATCGAATCGCGCCCGCTGCTGCAGCATGTGGTGGTGACCGGGCGGGGTGCGCCGGAGGCGCTGATTGCCGCCGCGGACACAGTGACCGAGATGGGCCTGATCAAGCACGCCTTCAAAGCCGGGGTGAAGGCGCAGAAAGGGGTGGAGTTCTGATGACCGAGACCCTGCGCTCGCCCACGCCGGCGGCTGAGCCCTCCCAGACGCGCCGCTGCCCGGCGCTGCTGATCGCCGCACCCGCCTCGGGGCAGGGCAAGACCACGGTGACCGCGGCGCTGGCCCGCCATTACCGCAACCAGGGCTTGCGGGTCCGGGTCTTCAAGTGTGGCCCGGACTTTCTCGACCCGATGATTCTGGAGCGGGCCTGTGGCGCGCCGGTCTATCCGCTGGATCTGTGGATGGTCGGTGAGGAGGAGTGTCGGCGGCGCCTCTGGCAGGCGGCGGGTGAGGCGGATCTGCTCCTGATCGAGGGGGTGATGGGGCTGTTTGACGGCAGCCCGTCGGCGGCGGATCTGGCGCGGCGCTTTGGCGTGCCGGTGCTGGCAGTCATCGACGGTTCAGCGATGGCGCAGACCTTTGCCGCCATCGCCCACGGGCTGGCCAGCTATCAGGCGGATCTGCCGTTTGCCGGGGTGCTGGCCAACCGGGTTGGCAGCACCCGCCACGGCGAAATTCTCAAGACCAGTCTGGCCGGCGCACAGCACTGGTTCGGCGCGCTGCCGCGCGAGGCGGCGATCAGCCTGCCGAGCCGGCATCTGGGGCTGGTGCAGGCCGGGGAGCTGGCGGATCTGGAGGCGCGGCTGGAGGCGGCGGCCGCGCTGCTGGCGCAGAGCATCGAGGCGGCGCTGCCGCCGGCGGTAGACTTTGAGCCCGCTGCGCCGCTGGACTGCCCGCGCCTGCTGGAGGGGGTGCGCATCGGCGTGGCGCGGGATGCGGCCTTTGCCTTTGTCTATCCGGCCAATCTGGATCTGTTGCGTGAGCTGGGGGCGCAGCTTCATTTCTTCTCGCCGCTGGTGGATCACCAGCTGCCGGAGGTTGACAGCCTGTACCTGCCGGGCGGCTATCCTGAATTGCACCTGGCCGCGCTGGAGCGCAACCACGGGATGCGCGAGGCGATCCGCGCGCATCATGTACAGGGCAAGCCGATCCTTGCCGAGTGTGGCGGCATGCTCTACCTGCTGGAGAGCTTGAGCGATGTAGCGGGCCAGCGTGGGCAGATGCTCGGCCTGCTGCCCGGTGAGGCGCAGATGCAGCCCAAGCTGGTCACCCTGGCCATGCAGGCGGTCAGCCTGCCGGAGGGTGTGCTGCGTGGGCACAGCTACCACCATTCGCAGATGAGTTGCCCGCTGACGCCGGTGAGCTTTGGCGAATGCCCCAACTACCGGCGCACCCGCGAGCCGCTCTATCAGGTCGGCCGTCTGACGGCCAGTTACGTGCATTTCTACCTGCCCTCGGCGCCGCGCGCGGCGGCGGCGCTGCTGGCCCCTTGACCCCTGGATGGAGCGCCTGATGTCCCGGTCTACCTGTAATCTCCTGCCGGCTGACGGCTGTGCATCGCGCGCAGCCTCGGAGGGCGCGGTACCGTGCCCTCCGGATCAGCACGCGCACGCCTTCAGCCCCGCCGAGCGCGCTGCGGTCTACCGGGCGATTGCCGAGCGCCGTGACATGCGCCATTTCAGCGGCGGCACGGTGGACCCGCAGCTGCTGACGCGCCTGTTGACGGCCGCCCACCAGGCCCCGAGCGTCGGCCTGATGCAACCCTGGCGCTTTATCCGCATCCGCGAGGCGGCGCTGCGTCAGCAGATTGCGCAACTGGTCGAGGCCGAGCGCCAGGCCACCGCTCAGGCCTTGGGCGCGCGCGGTGAGGCGTTCATGGCCTTGAAGGTCGATGGCATTCTCGACTGCGCGGAGCTGCTGGTTGCCGTACTGCCGTCCGGGCGTGAGCAGCATGTGTTCGGGCGCCGCACCTTGCCGCAGATGGATCTGGCCTCGCTGTCCTGCGCGATCCAGAACCTCTGGCTGGCCGCCCGCGCCGAGGGGCTGGGCATGGGCTGGGTGTCGCTGTTCGAGCCGCAGGCGCTGGCCGAACTGCTGCGCCTGCCGGAGGGCGCGGAGCCGGTGGCGATCCTCTGCCTCGGGCCGGTGGCGCACTTTTATTCCCGGCCGATGCTGGTCGAGGAAAACTGGTGCGAGGAGCGCCCACTGGCCGAGTTGCTGTTCGATGACTACTGGGGGCAGCCGGCATGAGTCTGGGGTTGTCGATGCTGGCGGCGGTGCTGCTGGATGCCCTGTGTGGCGAGCCGCGCCGCTATCACCCGCTGGTCGGGTTCGGACGGCTGGCCAATGCGCTGGAGGCCTGGGGGAATCGTGAGGGCTCTGGCCGTCGCTGGCAGGGGCTGATGGCCTGGGCACTGGCGGTATTGCCGCTGACGCTGCTGGCGGCGCTCTTGGCCAGCCTGCCGCTGATCGGCGGGCTGCTGGAGATCCTTGCCCTGTACGCCGCGCTGGGGCTGCGCAGCCTGCATGAGCACGCCAGGCCGATCGCGGCCGCGCTGCGCGCCGGGGATCTGCCGGCGGCGCAGCAGGCGCTGTCGATGATCGTCAGCCGCGACACCCAGGTGCTGGATGCCGAGGGCGTGGCCCGTGGAGCGACCGAATCGGTGCTGGAAAACAGCAGTGATGCGGTGTTTGCCGCGCTGTTCTGGTTTGCATTGGCCGGGGCGCCCGGAGTGGTGCTCTATCGGCTGGCCAATACGCTGGATGCCATGTGGGGCTATCGCACCGCGCGTTTTGAACGCTTTGGCTGGGCCGCCGCGCGGCTGGATGATCTGCTCAATTACCTGCCAGCCCGCCTGACGGCACTGAGCTGGGCGCTGCTCGGCCAGACCCACCAGGCGCTGAACTGCTGGCGCCGTCAGGCAGGGCAGTGCGCCAGCCCGAACGGTGGGCCGGTGATGGCTGCCGGTGCCGGGGCGCTTGGCGTGCAGCTGGGCGGGGCGGCCTGTTATCACGGGCAATGGCAGGCACGGCCAGTGCTGGGCTGCGGGCAGCCGGCCAGCGCGCAGAGCATCGAGGCGGCGCTGGCACTGCTGCGCCGCGGTGTGCTGCTGTGGTTGCTGCTGATCCTGCTGGGGGGCTGGCTGTATGGCTGAGGGTTTGCTCGAACACGGCGGCCGCCTCAAGGCCGCAGCCCGTCACTATGGGATTGCCGAGGCGGATTGGCTGGACCTTTCCACCGGCATTGCGCCGATCCCCTGGCCGCTGCCGCCCTTGCCGGAGAGTGCCTGGGCGCGCCTGCCAGAAGAGGGCGATGCGCTCGCCGCACTGGCAGCCCGCTGTTACGGCGCGCAGCACGCCCTGCCGGTGGCGGGCAGTCAGGCGGCCATTCAGGCGCTGCCGCTGCTCTGGCCGCGGGCGCGGGTAGCGGTGCTGACGCCCTGTTATGCCGAACACGCCGCCGCCTGGCAGCGGGCCGGACATGCGCTGCAGCCCGTGTCTGCCGAGGCGATCGAGGCGCAGCTGGAGCAGCAGGATGTGCTGGTGCTGGCCAACCCGAATAACCCCACGGGGATGCGTTTTAGCGCGGATCAGCTGCTCGCCTGGCACGCCCGCCTTGCGGCGCGTGGCGGGCTGCTGCTGGTGGATGAGGCGTTCATGGATTGCAGCGCGGCGCAAAGCATCGCCGCCCATGCCCATCAGCCGGGGCTGGTGGTGCTGCGATCATTCGGCAAGTTCTTTGGGTTGGCCGGAGTGCGGCTGGGTTTTGTGCTGGCTGAGCCGGCGCTGCTGGCGCGTCTGCAGCAGCACCTCGGCCCCTGGACGGTCAGCGGGCCGGCGCGGCTGATCGGCTGTGCGGCGCTGGCGCCTGACGCGGCGGCGGCGCGTGCCAGCCGTGCCGCGCAGCTGGAGGCGGATGGCGCGCGTCTGGCCGCTCTGCTGCGCCGGCTGGGCTTGCCGCCGTGCGGGGGCACCGCGCTGTTTCAATGGCTGCGCCATCCCGAGGCGAGCGCCCTGCATGAGGCACTGGCCCAGCGCGGCATTCTGGTGCGTCTATTTAGCGATCCGCCCAGTCTGCGTATTGGTCTGCCGGGCGACGCCGCCGGCTGGGCGCGGCTGGAGCAGGCACTGACCGACATTTTACAGACAGGAGTTCGGCGATGAGCACTCTGATGGTGCAGGGCACCACTTCCGATGCCGGCAAGAGCACGCTGGTCACCGCCTTGTGCCGCTGGCTGCGCCGTCAGGGTGTGGCGGTGGTCCCCTTCAAGCCGCAGAACATGGCCCTGAACAGCGCCGTCACCGCCGACGGTGGCGAGATCGGCCGTGCCCAGGCGGTTCAGGCTCAGGCCGCTGGCCTGGCTCCGCACACCGACATGAACCCGGTACTGCTCAAGCCCAACAGTGACACCGGCGCGCAGGTGATCATCCATGGCCGCGCCATCGACTGCATGAGCGCGGTGCGTTACCACGACTACAAGCGCATCGCCCTTAAGGCGGTGCTCGAGTCGCACCAGCGGCTGGAGGCGCAGTATGCGGTGGTGATGGTCGAGGGCGCCGGCTCGCCCGCGGAGATCAACTTGCGCGATCGGGATATTGCCAACATGGGCTTTGCCGAGGCGGTCGATTGCCCGGTGATCCTGATTGCCGATATCGACAAGGGCGGGGTCTTTGCCCATCTGGTCGGCACCCTGGCCCTGCTGTCGCCCTCCGAGCAGGCACGGGTCAAGGGCTTTGTGATCAACCGCTTCCGTGGTGATCTGGCCCTGCTGCAACCCGGGCTGGACTGGCTGGAGCAGTATACCGGCAAGCCGGTGCTGGGCGTGCTGCCGTACCTGCACGACCTGCACCTGGAGGCCGAGGATGCCATCGACATCCGCCAGGTGAGCAAGGATGCCGAGCGCCTGAAGGTGGTGGTGCCGGTGCTGCCACGGATCAGCAACCACACCGACTTTGATCCGCTGCGCCTGCATCCGCAGGTCGAGCTGACCTTCGTCAAGGCCGGCCAGCCCTTGCCGGCGGCGGATCTGATCATCCTGCCCGGCTCCAAGAGTGTGCGGGCGGATCTGGCCTTCTTCCGCGAGCAGGGCTGGGCGGCGGCGCTGATGCGTCATTTGCGCTACGGCGGGCGGGTGCTGGGCATTTGCGGCGGCCTGCAGATGCTCGGTGAGTGGATCGACGATCCGCTGGGGCTGGAGGGGCCGCCCGGGCGCAGCGCTGGGCTGGGGCTGCTGGCGCTGGCGAGTGAGCTCAAGGCCGACAAGCAGCTGCATCAGGTCCGCGGTCGGCTGCTGGCCAGCGCTGCGGCGATCAGCGGTTATGAGATCCACGCCGGCATCAGCCAAGGGCCGGCGCTGCAGCAGGCGCTGGTGCAACTGGAAGATGGCCGCCTCGACGGCGCTGTGAGCGCCGATGGGCAGGTCATCGCCACCTACCTGCACGGCCTGTTCGAAACACCCGCCGCCTGTGATGCGCTGCTGCGCTGGGCGGGGCTTGCGCGGGTGAGCAGCCCGGATTACCACGCCCTGCGTGAGCGCGACATCGAGCGGCTGGCGGATCTGGTCGAGCAGCATCTGGATACCGCGGCGCTGCGCTCACTCTGCGGGCTTAAAAATGAGAGCGGGCGCGCCTGAGCAGGGCATCCGTGCGCGGCCTGCCGTTGCCAGCCCCGTGCGGATTTGTGGGTACGCCCGATGGCTCAAGCGCCTGCAGGTTCGGCGCCGTTGCGGCACAATGCGCGCCTTTGTGACCAGAAGGGGCCGTTGCCCATGCTTGAGCTGATTCTAGGGGGCGCCCGTTCGGGCAAGAGCCGCCTGGCAGAACGACTGGCCTGCGAATCGGGGCTGGCCGTGACCTACATCGCCACCGCCACGGCGGGCGATGCGGAAATGAGCGCGCGGATTGCCCATCACCGCGCGCGCCGCCCCGCCGACTGGGCGCTGATCGAGGAGCCGCTGGCTTTGATGTCGGTCCTGCGTGCAGAAGCGGCGGCCGATCGCTGCCTGCTGGTCGATTGCCTGACCCTGTGGCTGAGCAATCTGCTGTGGATGGAAGAGGGCGCACATCTGGAGCGCGAGCGTGATGCGCTGCTGGCCGGAATCCAGGCGCTGCCCGGGCGCATCCTGCTGGTCAGCAATGAAAGCGGGCTGGGTGTTGTGCCGCTGGGTGAGCTGACCCGCCGTTATGTCGATGAAGCCGGCTGGCTGCATCAGGCGCTGGCCGAGCGCGCTGATCGGGTTCAGCTGTGTGTGGCGGGGCTGCCGCTGCTGCTTAAAGGGGAGAAGGTGTGAGCGAATACTGGTGGCAAACGGCGGTGCAGCCGCTGGATCACGTGGCCCGCTACAAGGCCGAACAGCATCAGCAGCAGCTGACCAAACCGCGTGGCGCACTGGGGCGTCTGGAGGTGCTGGCCATCCAGCTGGCGGCGCTGCAGGGGCGCACCTGCCCAAGGCTTGAGCGGGTCTGGATCGGGGTCTTTGCCGGGGATCATGGCGTGGCGGCTGAGGGCGTGTCGGCTTACCCCCAGGCGGTCACCCGGCAGATGCTGGCCAACTTCGTCAATGGCGGGGCGGCGATCAGCGTGCTGGCCCGCCAGCTGTCTGCGCAGCTGGAGGTGGTGGACGTCGGCACGCTCGGCGACACCCCGCCACCGGCCGGGGTGCTCGATCAGCGCATCGCCGCCGGTACCGCCAACTTCACCCATGCGCCAGCGATGAGCCTTGAGCAGTGCCTGGCGGCGCTGGAAGCCGGGCGTGCCAGTGCCCTGCGTGCGCTGGAGGACCATGCGGCGCTGTATATCGGTGGCGAGATGGGGATCGGCAATACCACCGCCGCCGCGGCGCTGGGCTGCGCGCTGCTGGATCTGCCGGCACTGGCCCTGACCGGCCCGGGTACCGGGCTTGCACCTGAGCAGGTGCGCCACAAGCAGCAGGTCATCGAGACCGCGCTGCAGCAGCATCTGGCTGAATGCACCTCGCCGCTGGAGGCGCTGCGCCGCCTCGGCGGCTTCGAGCTGGCGGCGCTGTGCGGTGCCTTTATCGCCTGCGCCCAGCAAGGGCTGCCGGTGCTGGTGGATGGCTTCATCACCACGGTGG
The DNA here is from genome assembly GCF_023544715.1 of Pseudomonas eutrophicaquae. GTDB lineage: Bacteria > Pseudomonadota > Gammaproteobacteria > Pseudomonadales > Pseudomonadaceae > Geopseudomonas. The sequence continues at coordinate 11,618 of NZ_JAMJEZ010000012.1, forward strand.
CGGCACTGTGCGCTGTGCGCCTCAACCCCCACTGCCGCGCCTGGCTGCTGTTTGGCCACCGCTCGGCCGAACCCGGTCACGACGTGCTGCTGCAGGCGCTGCAGGCCGAGCCTTTGCTGGATCTGAACCTTCGCCTGGGCGAGGGCAGTGGTGCGGCGCTGGCGGTACCCCTGCTGCAGATGGCTTGCCTGCTGCACGGCGGGATGGCGACCTTTGCCGAGGCGCGGATCAGCGAGGGCGGCGCATGATCCTCGACCTGCTGCGTCACGGCGAAACCGAGCACGGCGGCGGCCTGCGCGGGCGCATCGACGATGCCCTGACCGAGCAAGGCTGGGCGCAGATGCACGCCGCGGTGGCCGAGCCCATGCCCTGGCAGGCGATCATCAGCTCGCCGCTGCAGCGCTGCGCCGCGTTCGCGCAGGCGCTGGCCGAGCGCCTTGCACTGCCGCTGACCCTTGAAGCCGATCTGCGCGAGCTGGACTTTGGCGACTGGGACGGGTGCAGCGCCGCCGAGCTGATGACGCGGGACGCCGAGGGGCTGGGGCGCTTCTGGGCCGATCCCTATGCCTTCACGCCGCCCGGCGGCGAGCCGCTGATCGATTTCGAAGCCCGGGTGCTGGATGCCGTGGCGCGCCTGCAACAGGCCTTCGCCGGCCGCCACCTGCTGCTGGTGACCCACGGTGGCGTGATGCGTCTGCTGCTGGCCCGTGCGGCCTGTCTGCCGCGTCAGGATCTGCTGCAGGTCGAGGTCGGGCATGGCGCGCTGCGCCGCCTGCAGGTGGCCGCCGCAGACGGCGCGCTGGACCTTCGAGCGCTGTCGCTTGCCTGAGCGGCTGATCTACTTCTCTAACGCCCCGAGCTTGCCGATGAAGACCCTGCTGCCGCTGCTGATCGCCCTGCAATTTCTCACCCGTATCCCGATCCGCTTGCCGGGTATGCCCGCGCCGGCCGAGCTTGGCCGCTCGCTGCTCTGCTACCCGCTGGTCGGGGCGCTGCTGGGCGGCGGGCTGGCGCTGCTCGCCGTGCTGCTGGCCGAGACTTTCGCCCCGCTGGCGGCCGCCTTGCTGCTGGCGGTGTGGGTGCTGGCCAGCGGCGCCCTGCACCTGGACGGGCTGGCCGACACGGTGGATGCCTGGGTGGGCGGCTATGGCGATCGGGCGCGCACCCTGGCGCTCATGAAGGATCCAGCCAGCGGGCCGATGGCGGTGGCGGCGCTGATTCTCTTGCTACTGCTTAAATTCACCGCGCTCTGGGCGCTGCTATTGCGTGGCGAGGTGCTGGCGCTGCTGCTGGCGGCGCTGCTGGCGCGCGGTGCGGTGCTGCTGCTGTTCTGGGGCACCCCGTATGTGCGGGCCGGTGGGCTGGGCAGTGTCATGGCCGAGCAGCTGCCGCGCCGCCCGGCGCTCTGGGTGCTGGCTCTGGTGGCGCTGACGGTGCTACTCGCTGGGCGCAGTGGCGCGCTGGCGCTGGCGAGCACATTGGTGGTGTTCGTGCTGTGCCGCCGCGCGCTGCTGCGCCGTCTGGGCGGCACGACCGGCGATACCGCCGGGGCACTGCTGGAGCTGGTCGAATGCAGCGTGCTGGTGGTGCTGGCGCTGGCCGGATAGGTGATTGCCGCGCGTGGGGCGTTGTGCCACGCTGCGATCCCAGTGTTTGCGTCGTACCGGGCAGCGTGCCCGCCGGGCGGGTCGCATGGAGCAACAGCGGCAGCAGCGGCATGGGTTTTGCTTGGTCACCTTATCGTTCTGGCTCGCAGGAGGCCCGCCGTGTCGATCCATGTCGCACTGCATCATCTCACCCATTACCGCTACGACCGCCCCGTACACCTCGGGCCGCAGATCATCCGCCTGCGCCCGGCGCCCCACAGTCGAACCCGGATCCTCTCCTACGCCCTCAAGGTGCAGCCTGAGGGGCACTTCATCAACTGGCAGCAGGACCCGCAGGGCAACTACCTGGCCCGTCTGGTGTTCCCGGAGAAGACCCGCGAGTTCCGGGTCGAGGTCGATCTGGTCGCCGAAATGGCGGTATTCAACCCCTTCGACTTCTTCCTCGAGCCCTACGCCGAGCAGATTCCCTTCATCTACACCGACGGCGAGCAGCGCGAGCTGGCGCCTTACCGGGTGACCCTGCCGGCGACGTCGCATCTTGCCGAGTACCTGGCCGGGATCGACCGCACTCCGACCCCGAGCGTCAACTTTCTGGTCGATCTCAACCAGCGCCTGTCCCGCGATATCGACTACCTGATCCGCCTCGAACCCGGCGTGCAGACCCCGGAGGAAACCCTGACCAAGCGCTCCGGCTCCTGCCGGGATTCGGCCTGGTTGCTGGTGCAGCTGCTGCGCCATCTGGGGCTGGCGGCGCGCTTTGTTTCCGGTTACCTGATCCAGCTGACCGCCGATGTCAAAGCCCTCGACGGCCCTTCCGGCACCGAGACCGACTTCACCGACCTGCACGCCTGGTGCGAAGTCTACCTGCCGGGTGCCGGCTGGATCGGTCTGGACCCGACCTCGGGGCTGTTTGCCGGCGAGGGGCATATCCCGGTCGCCTGCAGCCCCGAGCCGTCCTCGGCGGCGCCGATCAGCGGCGGGGTGGACCCGTGTGAATGCGACTTCAGCCACCACATGCAGGTCGAGCGCATCTGGGAAGCGCCGCGGGTCACCCTGCCGTACAGCGACGCGCAGTGGCAGGCGATCAATGCGCTGGGTGAGCAGGTCGATGCCGACCTGCGCGAGGCCGATGTGCGCCTGACCATGGGCGGTGAGCCGACCTTCATCGCCATCGATTACCCCGATGACGAGGAGTGGAATACCGCAGCCCTCGGCCCGAACAAGCGCCGACTGGCGGCGGAGCTGTACCACCGCTTGCGCGATCATTACGCCCCGCAGGCGCTGGTGCATTTTGGTCAGGGCAAGTGGTATCCGGGCGAGCAGCTGCCGCGCTGGTCCCTCAACTGCTTCTGGCGCCGCGACGGCGAGCCCGTCTGGCAGGATCGTCGCCTGATTGCCGATGAGCAGCAGCATTACGGTGCGGATGCGGCGCTGGCCGAGCGTTTTCTGGAGACGCTAGCCTGCCGGCTGGGCCTGAGTGAGGCCTCTGTATTCCCCGCCTTCGAGGACTGGCTGTATTACCTGTGGCGCGAGCGCCGTCTGCCCGGCAACGTCACGGTGGAGGATGCGTGCCTGGCTGATCCGCTGGAGCGCAAGCGGCTGCGCCGGGTATTCGAGCGTGGCCTTGATCAGGTGGTCGGTCATATCCTGCCGCTGGCGCGCAGTGCCGATGGCCAGCGCTGGCAGAGCGGTTCCTGGTTCCTGCGCGATGAGCAGTGCCGGTTGATTCCCGGTGACTCGCCGCTCGGCTATCGCCTGCCGCTGGACTCGCAGCCCTGGGTCAGTGCCAGCGATTACCCCTATGTGCAGGCGGCGGACCCTAACCAGAGCTTCCCGCCGCTGCCGGGCTATCGGCAGATCCGCCAGCAGCCGCGCCCCGCGGCGGGCCCTACCCAAGAGACGCCACGGGGTGTCAGCGCCTCGCAGCCAGCACCCGCCTTGTTCGAATCGGCGGCGCAGATCGTGCGCACGGCGCTGTGCGCCGAGCCGCGGGACGGCAAGCTGTACCTGTTCATGCCGCCGCTCGCAGCGCTGGAGGACTATCTGGCGCTGGTTGCCGCCATCGAGGCCACCGCTGTCGAGCTGGACTGCCCGGTGCTGCTGGAAGGCTACGAGCCGCCGGCCGATCCGCGGCTGGCGCATTTTCGCGTCACCCCTGATCCTGGGGTCATTGAGGTCAACATTCACCCGGCGGCCAGCTGGAGCGAGCTGGTCGAGCGCACCGAGTTCCTCTACGAGGCGGCTCGCCTGACCCGGCTGTCCTCGGAGAAGTTCATGATCGATGGCCGCCACACCGGCACCGGCGGCGGCAACCACTTTGTGCTGGGCGGGGCGACGCCTGCAGATTCACCGTTCCTGCGCCGTCCGGATCTGCTGCGCAGCCTGATCAGCTACTGGCACAACCACCCCTCGCTGTCCTACCTGTTCAGCGGCCTGTTCATCGGCCCGACCTCCCAGGCACCAAGGGTCGATGAGGCGCGCAACGATGCCCTCTATGAGCTGGAAATCGCCTTCGCGCAGATGCCCGCGCCCGGCAGCGACTGCCCGCCCTGGCTGGTGGACCGGTTGCTGCGCAATTTGCTGGTCGATGTCACCGGCAATACCCACCGTGCCGAGTTTTGCATCGACAAGCTGTACTCGCCGGACTCGGCCAGCGGGCGCCTCGGCCTGCTGGAGCTGCGTGCCTTCGAGATGCCGCCCCATGCGCGGATGAGCCTCGCCCAGCAGGTGCTGCTGCGCGCGCTGATTGCCCGCTTCTGGAAGGAGCCCTATCAGCCGCAGCGGCTGGTGCGTTGGGGCACTGAGCTGCATGACCGCTTCCTGCTGCCGCATTTTGTGCGTCAGGACTTTGAAGATGTGCTGCATGAGCTGAATGCCGCGGGCTACGCGCTGCGTGCCGAGTGGTTCGCGCCGCACTTCGAGTTCCGCTTCCCCAAGGTCGGCGATTTCGCCACGGCCGGCATCCATCTGGAGCTGCGTCAGGCGCTGGAGCCCTGGCATGTGCTGGGCGAGGAGGGCTCGGCGGGCGGTACGGTGCGTTATGTCGACTCGTCGCTGGAGCGTCTGCAGGTGAGCGTCACCGGGCTTGCGGCGGATCGGTATGTGCTGACCTGTAACGGCGTGCCGGTGCCGCTGACCCCGACCGGGACGGTCGGTGAGTTCGTCGCTGGGGTCCGCTACCGCGCCTGGCAGCCGGCTTCCTGCCTGCAGCCGACCATCGGCGTGCATGCGCCGCTGGTGTTCGATCTGGTCGATACCTGGATGGCGCGCTCGCTGGGCGGTTGCCAGTATCATGTCGCGCATCCTGGCGGGCGCAATTACGCGGCCCTGCCGGTCAATGCCTACGAGGCCGAAAGTCGCCGGCTGGCGCGCTTCTTCCGCATCGGCCATACGCCGGGCCGGGTGCAGGCCGAGGCCGCGTCGGTCAACCGCGAACTGCCGATGACGCTGGATCTGCGTCGCCACTAAGACGGTGGGCTGCGCCTTCGGGCGCAGCCTATGTCTGGTCATCCGTTGTCGAGTCCCCCATGTCCCATCTGTTGAGCGACTATCCCCGCGAGGCTGCGGGCCACCACGAGCTGTTCGATGCCGAGGGCCGGATACGCACGCACTGGCAGGCACTGCTGGCGCCGCTGCAGCGCTGCACGCGCGAGCAGCTGCAGCAGCGTCAGGCGCTGCTGAACCGGCAGATCCGCGAAAACGGCATCACCTACAACGTGTATGCTGACCCGGACGGCGCGGACCGGCCCTGGCAGCTTGATCTGTTGCCGCAGCTGATTCCGGCCGAGGAGTGGGAGCCGCTGGCGTCTGCGGTGGCGCAGCGTGCGCGCCTGCTCAATGCCTTGCTGGCCGATATCTACGGCGAGCAGCGGCTGATTGCCGAGGGCCTGTTGCCGGCAGATCTGGTCTATGGGCATAACCATTACCTGTGGCCCTGTCAGGGCATCACCCCGCCCGGTGGCACCTGGCTGCATGTCTATGCGGTGGATCTGGTGCGGGGCAGCGATGGGCGCTGGTGGGCCACCGCCGATCGTACCCAGGCGCCGACCGGTGCCGGGTATGCACTGGAAAACCGCCACCTGATTGCCCGCGCCTACCCCGAGCTGTACCGCGACCTGCGCGTACAGCATCTGGCCGGCTATTTCCGTACCCTGCAGCAGACCCTGGCCGCCCAGGCGCCGGCAGCTCCGGGAGAAACCCCGCTGGTGGTGCTGCTGACACCCGGGCGTTTCCACCCCAGTTACTTCGAGCACCTGTTCCTCGCCCGCCAGCTGGGCTATCCGCTGGTGGAGGGCAGCGACCTGACGGTGCGAGATGCCAGCGTGTACCTCAAGACCCTCGGCGGGCTCAAGCGCGTGCATGCGGTGTTGCGGCGTCTGGATGATGAGTTCTGTGATTCCCTGGAGCTGCGCAGCGACTCGGTGCTGGGCGTGCCCGGCCTGCTGGAAGCGGTGCGCCAGGGGCGGGTGCTGGTGGCCAATGCGCTGGGCAGCGGGGTGCTGGAGTCACCGGGCTTGCCGGGATTCTTGCCGGTGATCTGCCAGCAGTTGCTGGGCGAGCCGCTGCAATTGCCCTCGATTGCCAGCTGGTGGTGTGGCGAGCCGCCGGTCTTCGAGCAGGCGTTGCAGCGCCTGCCGGAGCTGGTGATCCGCGGCACCTTCCCCTCGCAGCGCTTTACCCCGCAGTTCGGTCCGCAGTTGGACAAGGCAGAGCTGGAGTCCCTGCGCGAGCGGATCTGCCAGCGGCCCTATGCCTATGTCGCCCATGAGCGACCACAATTGTCACTGGCGCCGGTCTGGCGTGAAGGTGAGGGCCGCCTGGCGGCGCGGCCCATCACCATGCGTGTCTTTGCCGTAGCCGGCCCGGACGGTTACCGAGTGATGCCGGGTGCCCTGACCCGCACAGCGCCCGAAACGGCCAACGCGCCGCTGTCGATGACCCACGGCGGGGTGAGCAAGGACACCTGGGTGCTGGGGCCTCGCCAGCACGGCGAGCCGTGGACGCCACTGACCCGCACCCTGGGCGCCGCCGATATCGTGCGCCGTGACCCGTATCTGCCCTCGCGGATGGTCGAGAACCTGTTCTGGTTCGGCCGCTACTGTGAGCGCTGCGAATACAGCGCACGGCTGTTGCGCATCCTGATCGACCGCTATGTCGATGACGATGACCCGCGCGCCCTCTACAGCGCGTTGGCGGTGGCCCAGCGCCTGCAGCTGCTCCCCGAGGCGGGCGAGCGCGATACGCTGGGCGAGCGTCTGCAGCGGGCAGTGACTGACCCGCAGTGGGGCTTTAGCCTGCGCAGCAACCTCGACAACCTGCACTGGTCCGCGACCAGCGTGCGCGGCAAGCTGTCCGGCGAGAACTGGCAGGCGCTGCTGCAGCTCAATCGCGACGTACAGGCCCTGGACAGCGGCGCCGATCCGGGCGAGCTGCTGGCGTTTCTCGATGCCTTGCTGATGGCTCTGGCAGCGCAGTCCGGCTTTGCTCTCGACGACATGACTCGCGATGACGGCTGGCGTTTTCTGATGATCGGCCGGCGCATCGAGCGCCTGCAGATGCTCAGCGACAGCATCGTCGCCTTCCTCGATGACCTGGCCCTGTATGACGCCAGCGCCCTGAACTGGCTGCTGGAGCTGGGCAACAGCAGCATCACCTACCGCACCCGCTACCTGGCCGCGGCGCAGGCGATCCCGGTGCTTGATCTCTTGCTGATCGATGAATACAACCCGCATGCCGTGCGCTTCCAGCTGCGCATGCTGCAGCGCTCATTGGATGCGCTGGAGGATCTGGACGGCATTACCGCACCGGCGGCCCTACAGGCGCTGGAGCAGCAACTGGCGGCCTTCGATCTAGGGCAGCTGGAAGCGCCGCAAGGCACGGAGACAGCGCTGGCGCTGGCGACGCTGCTGGAAGAGATCACCGCCTGCGCCGGACAGCTCTCCGATCAGCTGGGCCTGCACTTCTTTGTGCATGTCGATGCCAGCCAGCAGACACAGTCGACCTGAGAGGCCCCCGCACATGACCCAGAGCGCCCGTTATCTGGTGCTGCACGACACTCACTATCACTACACCGCACCGGTGTCGCTGGCCCAGCAGCTCGCCCACCTGTGGCCGCGTGAATGCGCCTGGCAGCGCTGTCATGCGCGCAGCCTGCAGGTCAGTCCCGAGCCGACCCGGCGCCGTGACGAGCTGGATGTATTCGGCAATCCCCTGACCCGTCTGGCCTTCGAGCGTCCGCACGATGAGCTGATCGTGCGCGCCCGGCTGGATCTCGAGGTGCTGGCGCGTCCGGCAGTGGATCTGGCCGCCTCGCCCCCCTGGGAGCGGGTCTGTGACCAGCTGGCCTACAGCGGGCGCCATCTGGACCCTCAGGCGCTGGAGGCGGCGCGCTATCGTTTCGAGTCGCCCTATGTGCACATCAAGCAGGTGTTCGCGGACTGGGCTGCCGCGTGCTTCACTCCCGGACGCCCGCTGCTGGAGGCCGTGCAGGCGCTGATGACCCAGCTGTTCACCGAGTTTACCTATGACGCCGCCGCCACCTCGGTCTACACCCCGCTGGTCGAGGTGCTTGAGCAGCGCCGCGGCGTCTGTCAGGACTTCGCGCACCTGATGCTGGCCAGCCTGCGCGCTCGCGGGCTGGCGGCGCGTTATGTCAGCGGCTACCTGCTCACCGAGCCGCCGCCCGGACAGGCGCGACTGATCGGCGCCGATGCCTCCCACGCCTGGCTGGCGGTCTGGTGCCCCGCACAGGGCTGGGTGGACTTTGACCCGACCAACAACCTGATTGCCGGCACGGAGCACATCACCCTGGCCTGGGGGCGCGATTTCAGTGACGTCACGCCGCTGCGCGGAGTGATTCTGGGCGGCGGCAATCATGACCCGCAGGTGCGGGTCACTGTGATGCCTCATGACGAGGCGCTGCGTCGTAGCTTGTGAAGGCGGATAGCTGGCTGTGCAAGCTGGGAGAGGCATATTGGGTCGTACAATGTCCCAGCAGGACCGCGCCGTGAGTGCCTGCTGTTCAATACCCGTCGACTATTGAGGCCTGAAAAATGAACCCCACACATGACATTCGCTGGCATCAGCGTCTGCAAAATTTCCAGCGCGCCTTTGCTGAGCTGGATGAAGCAGTTGCCCTGAGCCATGCCCGCGGGCTGTCCAAGCTGGAAGAGCAGGGGCTGATTCAGGCCTTCGAGTACACCTACGAACTGGCCTGGAACAGCATCAAGGATTTTTATCAGAACCAAGGTGAAACCGGTATTCAGGGCAGTCGGGATGCTATCCGTCTGGCATTCGAGCGCGGTCTCATCGAGGATGGCGAGCAGTGGCTGGCGATGATCAAGAGCCGCACGCTCACTTCTCATACCTACAACCGTGAAACTGCGCGTTTGATCGCTGATCAGGTGCTGAATTGCTACCACGCCTTGTTAAAAGCCCTTCTGGCGAGCCTGGAGCAACAGCGTGACAGGGACTGAGCGATTGGGCGGCTTGCCATCCGACATTGCACGGCAGATACAGACTGAGCTGAGCCGTCACTCGCAGGTCCGCCAGGCGATCCTGTTTGGCTCCCGCGCCATGGGCACACATCGGCGTAACTCGGATATCGATCTATGCCTGGATGCACCAGACATGCCGTTTGCTGAGTTTCTGCAACTGGCCGCGATACTGGATGAGCAGGTGTTGCCCTACGGCCTGGACCTGGTGCTGAAGCATCACATCGACAATCCCGCCTTTCTGGAGCACATCCAGCGGGTTGGCGTGGTGGTGTATAGCCGAGTTTCTGCTGTTTCCGCTTCGTAACGCGCCCCAATTACGGTGCTGGTTTGTTTGGAACGTGCTGATACGCAGCAACTAAATGCCGATGCCCAGCGGCGATGGTGTCCGGTCCGGTAGATCTTCAAAAATCGACAGCACCGCAAGAAAGCTGTCCTGCGGAGCGGCCTCCAGCGTGAGCCAGTCCCCGTGGGCCGGATGACGCAAGCGCAAGGCCGTCGCGGCCAGCATCAGGCGGCTGGTGCCAAAGCGCTCGGCAAAGTAGTGGTTGTGGCGGGTGCGGCCGTAGTTGGTGTCGCCGATGATCGGGTGGCTGATGTGCTGCAGGTGGCGGCGTAGCTGGTGCTTGCGTCCGGTGACCGGCTGCAGCTCCACCAGGCTGTAGCGGCTCTGCGGATAGCCCTCGATGGCTACCGGGATCTCGGTGGTGGCCAGGCGCCGGTAGTGGGTCAGCGCTTCGCGTAGCGGCTGCTCGACGTCTTTCTCGCGCCGATCGGTGGCGTGCTCGCGCAGCGGATGATCGATGCAGCCCTGTTCCGGCGTCCAGCCACGCACCACGGCCAGATAGGTCTTGTGGATCTCGCCGGCCATCCAGGCCTGACCCAGTTGGCTGGCCGTCTGCGGATCGCGGGCGAACAGCAGCAGGCCGGAGGTCGGCCGGTCGAGGCGGTGTACCGGGTAGACATGCTCGCCGTCATTCAGTTCGCGGGCATATTGCAGGGCGAACTCGGTTTCGTGCCGGTCAATCGGGCTGCGGTGTACCAGCAATCCGGCCGGTTTATGCACTGCCAGCAGCCAGTTGTCGCGGTACAGCACGCGCAGCGGGTTGCTACATGGCGCGGGGGGTGAGGGCGTTGGCACCGGTTTAGTCCGTGCGCCACTGGATTTCGCTGACGCCCTCGGCGCTGACCTTCAGCCAGCGATCGGCATCGGCTTCGCCTTGCTCCTCGCTCCAGCTGCCGGGGGCGCAGCGCACCTGCACACCTAGGGCCGCGAAGGCCGCTTGGGCACAGGCCAGATCGTCCGCCCAGGGGGTCTGATCGCTTTCCAGCAGCAGGCTGCTCCAGCGCCCGATGGCCTTGGGCAACCAGGTCACCGGAATGCCGCCGGCCGTGCAGCGCTGCACCTGACCGCGGGTCTGCCACGGTGTGCAGGGGCCGATGGCCTGTTCTAGCCAGGCGCTGACCGCTGGCAGTTCGACGTCCTTGAGGTAGATCTCGATGTCCGGTTGGCGCATGGGGCAATTCCTTGGGCGGGGCAGTGGGTTCAGCGGCGCTCGATCCAGTCGTAGCGGGCGGAGACGGTGACCTCGAAAGGCTCGGCGAGGATCCGCTCGCGCCGCTCGGCATTGACGCGCCAACCATGCGGGGTCATCGCCAGCAGGTCGCTGCGCGCCTCAAGGCTGTCCAGGATCAGGCGGAACTCGAGGGTCTGGGTGTCGGCCAGCTGCAGACTGTCGGGCAGGGCGTTCAGGTGCTTGTCGTCCTGATAGTCGCGCACTTCATCGTAGAGCTTCTGGCGCAGCTCGTAGAGGTGCAGGCGTGCCGGGCCCAGACGCAGGATGCCGCCACCGGGACGCAGCAGACGCGCAGCCTCATTCCAGTCGATCGGGCTGAACACGCTGGCCAGCAAGGTGCAGGAGCCGGTAGTCAGCGGGATGCGGGCCATGCTGGCGACCATCCAGGTCAGTTGTGGGGCGCGTTTGCAGGCGCGCTTCACTGCCTCGCGGGAGATGTCCAGCGCGTAGCCATCGGCCGCGGGCAGGGCAGCGGCCAGCTCGGCGGTGTAGTAACCCTCGCCGCAGCCGATGTCGATCCAGCGTGTGGGCGTCTTGGCGGCGGCCAATTCAGCCAGTCGCGTCGCCAGCGGTGCATAGTGGCCGGCACCGAGAAAGCGCCGCCGGGCCTCGACCATTGCCGCGTTATCGCCCGGGTCCAGGCTCTTTTTGTGCTGGACGGGCAGCAGGTTCAGATAGCCCTGCCGGGCGCGATCGAAGCGATGGCCATGCGCGCATTGCACGCCGGTTGCCTCAGTGTGCAGGGCGCTGCTGCAGATCGGACAGATCAGCATGCTCAGGCCGCCAGCAGACGCACCAGCGTCTGGTAGTAGATTTCGGTGAGCAGGTCCAGATCGCTGGCCAGCACCCGCTCATCCACCTGATGGATGGTGGCATTGACCGGGCCGAGCTCAACCACCTGGGTGCCGAGGGTGGCGATGAAGCGCCCGTCCGAGGTGCCGCCGGTGGTGGAGGGCTTGGTCTCACGGCCGGTCACCGCCTGGATGCTGGCCGAGACGGCATCCAGCAGCGCGCCCGGCTCGGTGAGGAACGGCAGGCCAGAGAGGGTCCAGTCGATGTCCCAGTCGAGCCCGTGCTTCTCCAGGATCTGCGCGACACGCTGCTTTAGGCCTTCCACGGTGGACTCGGTGGAGAAGCGGAAGTTGAACATGCAGGTCAGCTCACCCGGAATCACGTTGGTGGTGCCGCTGCCGGCATGCACGTTGGAAATCTGGAAGCTGGTCGGCGGGAAGAAGGCATTGCCGGCATCCCAGTGCTCGGCGGCCAGTTCGGCCAGTGCCGGGGCCGCCAGGTGGATCGGGTTGCTGGCCAGGTGCGGATAGGCCACATGCCCCTGCACGCCCTTGACGCGCAGCTTGCCGTTCAGCGAGCCGCGCCGGCCGTTCTTGACGATGTCACCGACCAGCGCCGTGCTCGACGGCTCACCGACGATGCACCAGTCGAGGCGCTCACGGCGCGCGGCCAGCCGCTCGACCACCGCCTGGGTGCCGTAGAGCGCCGGACCTTCCTCGTCGCTGGTGATCAGGAAAGCGATAGCGCCCTGATGCTGCGGATGATCGGCGACGAAACGCTCAACAGCGACGATCATGGCCGCCAGGCTGCCTTTCATGTCTGCGGCGCCACGCCCGCGCAGCATGCCGTCCTCGTCGATGAACGGTGCGAACGGCGGGTATTGCCAGGCCTCCAGCGGGCCGGTGGGTACCACGTCGGTATGGCCGGCAAAGCACAAGACCGGGCCTTCGCCACCGCGCCGGGCCCAGAAGTTCTCCACGTTTTCGATGTTCATGGGCTCGAGGGTGAAGCCACAAGCGGCCAGGCGCGCCATCATCAGGGCCTGGCAACCTTCATCCAGCGGAGTGACGGAGGCGCGGCGAATCAGCTCGCAGGCCAGTTCGAGGGTGGGAGAGAGGGTGGTCATGCAGACTCCGAAGCGGGGGCAGATCGAGGGGGGCTATCTTAAAGGAAAACGGCGCCCGTTCGGGCGCCGTTCTCGTGAAGGTGCGGCCGGTATCAACCCACCCGGTGCCTCACCTGCCGTCAGCCCGGCGTCGGCACCTCGTCCGCGTTGTCCTGAGGCGCTTTGGCCGACAGCAGGGCCATCAGCAAGGCGGCCAGATAGGGCAGGGACTGCACCAGCAGGACGGCGACCCAGAAGTACACATCCAGGCTGGGGACTGGCTGGGTCAGGGCAATGCCCAGCGCGGCGCCCCACAGCAGCAGCATGACGAAGACTTCCTCGCGGGCTTCCGCCAGGGCCACCAGCAAGCCGTGACTGCTGCGCATCTTCGGGGTGCGGAAGAACGGAATGCTGCGGGTGAACAGGCCGTAGATCACCGCTTTGGCGATGGTGTGGGAGAGCGCGAGTCCCGCCACGGCGGCAGCCATTGCATCCCACATGCGCACACCCATGGCCCGGCGGTACAGGTAGAGGATCTTGCCGAGCTTGAAGACAAACAGGGCCAGCGGCGGGATGGCAAAGATCATCAGCGGCGGATCGACCCGGTTGGGGACGATGATCATCGCCGCCGACCAGAGCAGGGCGCCGAGGGTAAAGAACACGTTGAGGCCGTCAGCGACCCACGGCAGCCAGCCGGCGATGAAGTGATAGCGCTGCCCGCGCGACAGCTCGCTGCCGCGCCCGAGGAACAGGCTGGCCGCATGGTGCTTCATGATCTGCATGGCGCCATAGGCCCAGCGAAAGCGCTGCTTCTTGAAATCGATGAAGGTGTCGGGCATCAGGCCGCGGCCGTAACTCTGCTCGGAATACGCGGCGGAGAGGCCTTTCTCGAAGACCCGCAGACCCAGCTCGGCGTCCTCGGTGATGCACCAGTCGGCCCAGCCCAGCTCGCTCATCACTGCGCGGCGGATCATGGTCATGGTGCCATGCTGGATGATCGCGTCACGGTCGTTGCGGGTCACCATGCCGATGTGGAAGAAGCCCTTGTACTCGGCAAAGCACAGCTTCTTGAACAGCGACTCATGGCCATCACGGTAATCTTGTGGCGACTGCACCACGGCAATCTGCGGATCGCTGAAGTGCGGCACCATGTGCTTGAGCCAGTCGGGCTCGACACAGTAGTCGGAGTCGATCACCGCGATGATCTCGGCATCGGCGGCGGTGCGCTCGAGCACATAGTTCAGCGCGCCGCCCTTGAAGCCGGCCAGCGGGGCGACATGGAAGAAGCGAAAACGCGCCCCGAGGGTTTCGCAATGCGTCTGCACCGGTTCCCAGACCGCCGGATCCTTGGTGTTGTTGTCGATCACCAGCACTTCAAAGTCCGGGTAGTCAAGGCGCGACAGGGCATCGAGGGTCTGTTTGACCATCTCCGGCGGCTCGTTGTAGCAGGGCACATGGATCGACACCTTGGGCCGCCAGGCATCATCGCCCGTCACGGCGAGGAACGGACGCACCCGCTGGCGCTTCCAGACCGTTTCCGCCAGCTCGTGCGCCTCGGTGAGCAGCACGATCATCACCCCCAGGGCGCCAAAGCCCAGTAGGATGCCGACCAGGCTACCGAACCAGGTGCTGTATTGCTGGCTGTAGTCGTAGGCGATCCAGACCAGCAGGGTAGCGGCGAGGAAGGCCACCACGGTCAGGAAGGTGCGCCCGCGCTGGCGCAGGGCGCTGCCGTCGATCAGCAGCAGGGCCAGCGCCAGCATGCCGAGCACCACGGAGGCGCTGGCCAGCAGGCGCCATTCGGGGATTTCCACCACGTGGCCAGTGAAGGGGAATTTGGGCTGGCGCTCGGCGTTGTAGACACCCCAGTAAGCGCCCACCGCGCCTTCATCGCCGGCCTTCCACGGCTGATCGAAGGCCTCGATGACGAAGTAGTTGTAACCCCGGGCATTCAGGGTATTGACCAGGCTGCGCAGGTACAGCGCCTGTTCGGCCTGGTCCGCCACTGCGCCGCCGCGGGTGCGCCCGTTGCTCGGCCAGCCGACCTCGCCCAGCAGCAGTGGCTTTTTCGGGAACAGCTGCTTGAGCTCGCGGGCGCGCTCCAGCACGAACTGCACGGAATCCTCGCGGGGCACGAACTCCCAGTAGGGCAGGACGTGGGCGGCAACCAGATCGACATGCTTGGCCAGTTCCGGATACTTCTGCCAGATATGCCACTGCTCGGCGGTGGTGACCGGCACCTTGAGGGCGCCGCGGACCCGGTCGAGGTAGCCGATCATCTGCTCGACGGTCACCTCCTCGCGGAACAGCGCTTCGTTGCCGACCACCACGCGCACCACGTTGCGCTGCTGGCGGGCGATCTCGATACCGCGCTGGATCTGCCACTCGTTGGCTTCCAGATCATTGCTGAGCCAGATGCCCAGCGTGACCCGAAGGCCTGAGTCTTCCGCCAGACGGGGGATGTCGCCGAGGATGCCGTCCACCGAGTAGGTGCGCACGTTGTCGGTCTGGCGGCTGAGCAGTTCAAGGTCTTGCCGCACCTCGGCCTCGCTGGGGTAGATCGCTTCCTGCGGATTCTGACCCAGGCGAAACGGCGAGTAGGAATAGCCGGAGATATTGTCCGGCCAGTCGGGCGCCTTGATCGGCTGGTTGTACCAGGCCCACAGGCCAGTGAACAGGGAGGCCACGGCCACGACCATGACCAGGTTGAGACCCAGTTTGCGAGCAGACATGTATGCGGGGTTCCGAGAAGTGGAACAGAGAGATCCGACGAGCGTCGGGGCGCGCGCATCCTACTCCCGGCCCTCTGGGCTGTACAGGGGGTGGCCCGCTGTGCGCACCGTCACCACAAATCTATAATGCGCGACGCATTTTTTCGGGGGTTTCATGCAGATCGATGAGCAGCGTTTTGGCGGCATTGCCCGTCTTTATGGTCGCCTCGGCCTTGAGCGGCTGGCGAGTGCCCATGTGGCGGTGGTGGGGATCGGTGGGGTGGGTTCATGGGTGGCCGAGGCACTGGCGCGCAGCGGGGTGGGTGAGCTTTCGCTGTTTGATCTGGACGATGTCTGCGTGACCAACACCAACCGGCAGATCCATGCGCACACCGGCAACATCGGGCGCGCCAAGGTCGAGGCGATGGCTGAGCGGATCCGCGCGATCAACCCGAATTGCGTGGTGCACGCGGTGGCCGATTTCGTCACCCGCGAGAGCATGGCCGAGCACATCACCGAGCAGCTGGACGGAGTGATCGACTGCATCGACAGCGTGGCGGCCAAGGCGGCGCTGATTGCCTGGTGCAAGCGGCGCAAGATTCCGATCATCACCACCGGCGGTGCGGGCGGGCAGATCGACCCGATCCAGGTGCAGGTGGCGGATCTGAACAAGACCTTCAATGACCCGCTGGCCGCCAAGGTGCGCTCGCTGCTGCGCCGCGACTATGGTTTCTCCCGCGCCCCGGGGCGCACGTACAGCGTGCCGTGCGTGTTTTCCAGCGAGCAGCTGCGTTATCCAAAGCCGGATGGCAGCGTCTGTCAGACCAAGGGGTTTGCCGGTGAGGGCGTGCGGCTGGACTGTGCCGGCGGTTTTGGCGCGGTGATGATGGTGACTGCGACCTTTGGCATGGTGGCGGCCGCCCGGCTGATCGACAAGCTGGTTGCTGGAGCGCGGCGCCCGGCCGAGCGCAAGGCGGCCAGTACACAGAGCGCTGCCGCCGAGGGATGAAATACGGCTGTGGGCCGGCCCCTCAGGCCGCCAGTGCACGGATGCGCGTGAGCACCGCATTCAGTCCGTTGCTGCGCGAGGGTGAGAGCTGACGGGCGAGGCCAAGCTGGGTGAACCAGTTGGCAAGATCGACGCTCGCCAGCTCCGTAGCGCTCAGGCCATTGACGCGCAGCAGCAGCAATGCCAGCAGGCCGCGTAGCAGACGCGCATCGCTGCTGGCGCGGTACTGCAAGCGTGTGCCGTGATGATCGGCAACCAGCCAGACCTGGCTCTCGCAGCCATGCACCTGGTTTTCGGCGCAGCGCTCGCTGTCCGTCAGCGGTGCCAAGCGCTCGCCCCATTGCATCAAGAGACGGGCCCGCGCCTCCCAGCTGGCACAGGTGCTGAATGCAGCCAGTGCCTCATGGGCGGCGGCGGGCAAGTGCTCGGGGGGGGAGGCGGTGTGTTGGCTCATCGTAACAGGTCCAGGGCATGGTGGAGGGCGGCGAAGAAGCGCTCCAGATCATCGCCGTCGTTGTAGAGCGCCAGAGAAACCCGCAGGGCGCCCGGCAGGCCGAGGTGTGCCAGCAGCGGCATGGCGCAATGCTGGCCGCTGCGCACCGCGATGCCTTGCTCGGTCAGCAGGTGCGCCAGGTCGCTGTTGTGTACCCCGGCGACGGTGAAGCAGGCCAGCGCCGTATCGGGCTGGCCCAGCAGCTGCAGCCCCTCGAAGCGGCTAAGTCCGGCGAGTAGGCGCTGGTGCAGCGCCGCCTCATGGGCGGCCATTGCCTGACTGTCGAGGCTCATCAGGTAATCCAGGGCGGCGCCCAGGCCAATGGCGGCGGCAATCGCCGGGGTGCCGGCTTCAAAGCCGAGCGGTGCCGGGCGAAAGCGCGCGCTGTGGTAGTCGGCCTGCTGCACCATTTCGCCGCCAAACTGCCAGGGCCGCAGCTGGGCCAGCGCCTCCGGGCGGCCATACAGCACGCCGATGCCATCCGGGCCATACAGCTTGTGGCCGGAGAACAGGTAGAAATCGCAATCCAGTGCACTCAGATCCGGGCGCTGATGCACCACGCCCTGCGCGCCATCCACCACGCTCAGCGCCCCTTGCGCGCGGGCCAGGGTCAGAAGGGGCTGCAGCGGTTGCCAGCGTCCCAGCACATTGGACAGCTGGCTGACTGCCAGCAGACGGGTGCGCGGGCCGATCAGTGTGGCCGCCTGCTCTAGGTCGATGTCGCCGGCGGCATCCAGCGGCAGGATTACCAGCTCC
The DNA here is from genome assembly GCF_023544715.1 of Pseudomonas eutrophicaquae. Taxonomy (GTDB): domain Bacteria; phylum Pseudomonadota; class Gammaproteobacteria; order Pseudomonadales; family Pseudomonadaceae; genus Geopseudomonas. Next base: position 29,161 of record NZ_JAMJEZ010000012.1, read on the forward strand.
AGCCCACGGCGCTGGGCGAGCTGCTGCCAGGGCAGCAGGTTGGCATGATGCTCCAGGGCGCTGACCACCAGCGCATCACCCGGCTGGAAATGATGCTCCAACCCGTAAGCCAGCAGGTTGATGCCCTCGGTGGTGCCGCGGGTAAAGATGATCTGCTCAGCCTGCCCGGCATTCAGCCAGTCGGCGATTTTCTGCCGCGCCCCCTCAAAGGCCCGCGTGGCACGCTCGCCCGGCAGGTGCTGGGCGCGATGCACATTGGCAGCGCCCTGGGCGTACACCTCATAGAGGGTATCCAGCACCGCCTGGGGTTTTTGCGCGGTGGCGGCGCTGTCCAGATAGGTCAGGGCATCGGCGTGAAAACGGGCAAAGGCCGGAAAGTCGGCGCGCCAGGGCGAGGGCAGGGACATGGCGATTCCTGTCTGGGGCGATGCTGCCTTGCGGCGTGCATGCAGGCATTTGCGGCAGAGGGGTGGCCGCTGGGGGGGCGCGAGCGCTTACCTCCAGCGGCATTGAGCCAGGCGGGAAGACGCCGAGGCCTCTTCCCGTCTGAGTCGCGGGCTCAATTGTGTGCGTGCAGCACTTCGTTGAGCTCGATGGCGGTTTTGTTGGTCTGGCACTCGACCGCGCCGGTCTGCGAGTTGCGGCGCAGCAGCAGATCGCTCTGCCCGGCGATATCGCGGGCCTTGACCACTTCCACTAGCGTGCCCTGATCGTCCAGCACGGCGACCTTGGTGCCGGCGGTGATGTACAGGCCGGATTCTACGGTGCAGCGATCGCCCAGCGGGATGCCGATGCCGGCATTGGCGCCGATCAGGCAGCCTTCACCGACCGAAATGACGATGTTGCCGCCACCGGACAGGGTGCCCATGGTCGAGCAGCCGCCGCCGAGATCCGAGCCCTTGCCGATGAACACGCCGGCCGACACGCGGCCTTCGATCATGCCGGGACCCGCGGTGCCGGCGTTAAAGTTGACGAAGCCCTCGTGCATGATGGTGGTGCCTTCGCCGATGTAAGCGCCCAGACGCACGCGGGCGCTGTCGGCGATGCGCACGCCGCTCGGCACCACGTAGTCGGTCATTTTCGGGAACTTGTCGACCGAGAAGACTTCCAGCAGCTCGCCGCGCAGGCGTGCTTCGAGCTGGCGCTCGGCCAGCTCGTTCAGATCGATCGCGCCCTGGTTGGTCCAGGCGACGTTGGGCAGCAGCGGGAAGATCCCGGCCAGGCTGGTGCCGTGCGGCTTGACCAGACGATGGGACAGCAGGTGCAGCTTGAGGTAGGCCTCCGGCGTGGTTTCCGGGGCGGCATCGCTGGCCAGCAGCACGGCGACCAGCGGCTTGCGGCTTTCTGCCAGACGGGTCAGCAGCGCCGCCTGCGCGGCATCGATACCCTTGAGCAGGCCGGCCAGTTCATGGGCCTGGTTGTTGCTGAGGGCGATGGTCTGGTTGCCCTCGGTATAGCCCAGCGGCGCGGCAATGGCATCAACCAGTGCGGCGGCCGGGGCCAGCAGCGGCTGGGCGTAGAAGACTTCCAGCCAGGCGCCTTGGCGGTTCTGGGTGCCAACGCCAAAGGCGATGCTGTAGAGGTTCTGCGACATGCGGAGTCTTTCCTTCTGAGAGTTACGGGCCACCGGCTCAGGCGAACGCGGCAGCGTAGAGGTCCGGCTTGAAGCCGAGCAGGGTTCGGGAGCCGAGGTCGAGGACCGGGCGCTTGATCATCGACGGCTGTGCGAGCATCAGCTCGATGGCGCGCGCCTGATCGAGATTGGCTTTCTCGGCCTCGGGGAGTTTGCGGAAGGTGGTGCCGGCGCGGTTGAGCACCTTGTCCCAGCCGTGTTCGTTGCACCAGGCCTCCAGACGTTCAAGGTCGATGCCGGCGACCTTGTAGTCGTGAAACTGGTAGGCCACACCGTGCTCGTCGAGCCAGGCGCGGGCCTTTTTCATGGTGTCGCAGGCCTTGATGCCGTACAGGTACACGGTAGTCATCACGAAGTTCTCGTCAGTTCAGGGCCAGAAACAGGCGATAGGCCAGCGAGGAGAGCATCACCAGCACACCGATGGCCATCACCACCACGCCGGCATCGCTGGCGCGCCGGGCGTAGCCGGTGCCGAGCAGCAGCATGCCGAGCAGGATCAGCGCGGTCATTACGTTGAGCGGATTGTCCATCATCCGGCGCGGCGCTCCAGATAGGCGCGGATACGCTGCGCGGCTTCGACGCATTCGGCCAGCGGCGCGACCAGCGCCATGCGCACCCGCCCGGCGCCCGGGTTGATGCCGTCGGCTTCACGGGACAGGTAGGAGCCGGGGACCACGGTGACGTGTTCCTGCTCGAACAGCTCGCGGGTGAAGGTGGCATCATCCAGCGGGGTCTTCGCCCACAGGTAGAAGCCACCGTCCGGGTATTCGACCTCCAGTACGCCCTGGAGAATCTCCAGCACCGCGGCAAACTTCTCGCGATACAGGTCACGATTGGCACGCACGTGGCCTTCGTCGTTCCAGGCGGCGATGCTGGCCAGCTGGGTCTGCACCGGCATGGCGCAGCCGTGGTAGGTGCGATAGAGCAGGAACGGCTTGAGGATCTCGGCATCCCCGGCGACAAAGCCCGAGCGCAGGCCCGGCAGGTTGGAGCGCTTGGACAGGCTGTGGAACACCACGCAGCGCTTGAAGTCTTGGCGGCCAAGGGCCACGCAGGCGCTGAGCAGGCCGGGCGGCGGGTTGTCCTCGTCGAAATACAGCTCGCTGTAGCACTCGTCGGCGGCGAGCACGAAATCATACTGATCCGCCAGGGCGATCAGCTTCCTCAGGGTCTCTAGCGGTACCAGTGCACCGGTGGGATTGCCCGGTGAGCAGATGAACAGGATCTGGCAGCGCTGCCAGACCTCGGCCGGCACGGCGTCGAAGTCCGGGTTGAAGCCGTTGTCTTCCAGACAGGGCAGGTAGTGCGGCTGGGCGCCGGCCAGCAGGGTGGCGCCTTCGTAGATCTGGTAGAACGGATTGGGGCTGACCACCAGCGCGTCCGCCGAGCGATTCACCACGGCTTGTGTGAAAGCAAACAGCGCCTCGCGGGTGCCGTTGACCGGCAGCACATGGCGGGCCGGATCCAGCCAGCCGGCCGGCACGCCAAAGCGCCGCTCGCACCAGGCGCTGATCGATTCGCGCAATGCCGGTAGACCCAGGGTAGTCGGGTAGACGGCCAGCTGAGCCAGATTATCAGCCAGCGCCTGGGCGACAAACTCCGGGGAGCGGTGCTTGGGCTCGCCGATCGAGAGGGCGATGGGGTTCTTCTCTGCCGGTGGCTGGGCACTGGCCAGCAGGGCACGCAGCTTCTCGAACGGGTAGGGCTGCAGCAGGTCAAGGGCTCGATTCATCGAAAAAATCCTGTATCAGAAGCGGATGCTGGAGGGCGTCGCCAGCGTGGCGGCCGCATCGGAGAGCTGCTGGATGATGGCATCCTGCAAGTGCGCGCAGAGCTCGGGGTCGGCCAGCGGCTGACCGGCGGCATTGGTCACGAAGAATACGTCCTCGACCCGCTCGCCCAAGGTGACGATCTTGGCGTTCTGCAGCGAGAGGTCGAAGTCGAGGAAGATCTGCCCGATCCGCGCCAAAAGGCCCGGGCGGTCCGGGGCAATCACCTCGATGATGCTCAGCGAGCGCTGGGCATCGGTCTGGATGGTGACCCTGGGCGCGAAGGCAAAGCTCTTGAGCTGGCGCGGTACCCGGCGCTGGATGATGCTGCTGTAGTGCTCGGGGTGTTGGAGCGCTTCGGCCAGCCCGGCACGGATCTCCTCGATACGCGCAGGGTTTTCGCCGATCGAGCCGCCATCAGCATCCAGCACCACATAGGTATCGAGGGTGAACTGGCTGGTCGAAGTGAGGATGCAGGCGTCCTGAATGCTCAGGTTGAGCTGATCCATCGCGGCGACGGTCACCGCGAAGAAATCGTGCTGGTCGGGGGCATAGATGAAGATCTGCGTGCCGCCCTCGAACTCGCGCTGGGTGGTTTCCTGAATGAGGATCAGCGGCGATCCGTCATGGCGATGCTGCAGGATGGCCTCGCTGTGCCAGGCGATGTCAGCGACGCTGTGGCGCAGGAAGTAATCGTCGCCCAGCTGACTCCACAGCTGCTCGGCGGCATCGCTGTCGATGATGCCGCGCTGGCGCAGCAGGGCCAGTGCCGCATGCTGGTGCTCGCGGATCAGGTCTTCGCGATCCGGCGGATTTTCCAGGCCGCGCCGCAGCGCCAGGCGGGTTTCGGCGTACAGCTGGCGCAGCAGCGCGGCGCGCCAGGAGTTCCACAGGCTGGGATTGGTGGCGTTGATGTCGGCCACGGTCAGCACATAGAGGTAATCCAGGTGCACCTGATCGCCCATGCGCACGGCAAATTCATGGATCACCTGCGGGTCGGAGAGGTCCTTGCGCTGGGCGGTGGTGGACATCACCAGGTGATGGCGCACCAGCCAGGCCACTAGGCGGGCATCCCAGGACGGTAGCTGGTGGCGGGCACAGAAGGCCAGCGCATCGGCAGCGCCCAGCTCGGAGTGATCGCCGCCACGGCCCTTGGCGATGTCGTGGAACAGGCCGGCGAAGTAGATCAGCTCGGGCTTGGGCAGCTTGCCCATCAGCTCGCTGGCCAGCGGGTACTTCTCGGCAAATTCCGGGTGACTCAGCTTGCGCAGATGGCGGATCAGGTTGAGGGTGTGGGCATCAACGGTATAGATATGGAACAGATCATGCTGCATCTGCCCGATGATGTGGCCGAACTCCGGCAAATAGCTGCCGAGGATGCCGTAGCGGTTCATCCGTCGCAGGTTACGATGGATGCCGCGCGGTGAGCGGAACAGCTCGACAAACAGGCTGGTGTTGCGCAGGTCAGACCGGTACGCCTCATCGATCAGATAGCGATGGTCGCGCAGCAGGCGGATGGTCGCTGCACGCACGCCACGGATTTCCGGATGAGCGGCCATCAGCACGAAGATTTCCAGCAGGGCGCTGGGGGTGCGTTTGAACACGCTGGGCGAGGTGACCTCGATGAAGCCATCGCGCACCTGGAAGCGGTTGTTGAGGGCGCGCGGCGGGCCGGGTTCGCTGGGTTCGGCCAGCAGTTCCTCAAAGCTCTGATTGACCAGATCGCCCAGCTCGGAAACCGCCATGACCACCCGGTAATACTTCTGCATGAAGCGCTCGACCGCCAGCTTGCTGGTGCTGGCTTCAAAGCCAAGCAGGCCGGCCAGGCGGCGCTGGTGGTCAAAGAGCAGGCGATCCTCGGCCCGTCCGGTGATCATGTGCAGGGCGTAGCGGACCTTCCAGAGAAAATCACGCGAGCTCTTGAGGATGGCCAGTTCCCGCTCGCTGAGTACGCCGCTGCCGACCAGCTTGTCCAGCTCCAGGGTGCCGTACAGCCGGCAGGCGATCCAGAGGATCTTCTGCAGGTCACGCAGGCCGCCGGGCGAGCCTTTGATATTGGGCTCAAGGTTGTATTCGGTGTCGTTGTACTTGGCGTGGCGGGCGCGCTGCTCGGCGCGCTTGGCGAGGAAGAACTCGCGTGCCGGCCACATGTGCTGCGTTGAGGTGGCCTCGAGCATGCGCTGGCGCAGGGCATCGCTGCCGGCCAGGGTGCGGCTTTCCATCAGGTTGGTGATCACCGTCAGATCGGCGCGTGCTTCGCTGACGCACTCCTCGATCGAGCGCACGCTCTGGCCAACCTTGAGGCCGCAGTCCCAAAGCAGGGTGAGGAAGCCTTCCAGGGGCGTGCGCAGCGACTCGTGATGGTTGCCATCCAGCAGGATCAGAAGGTCGATATCCGAGTGCGGGTGCAGCTCACCACGCCCATAGCCGCCCACCGCGATCAGGGCGACTCCCGCCGATCCCCAGTCAAAGCGCGACCAGGCGGCGGTGAGGAGCTGATCGATGAACCAGGCGCGGCCGTGGATCAGTGGGCGGATGTCGCCGTCCGCGCTGAAGCGGCTGTCGAGGATGTCCGATGCCCGCTGGATTGCCTTGCGAAAGGCCGCCACCGGGCTGCTTTTCAGCGCCAGTTCGGCCTGGAACTGGCCACGGTCGAACAGTTCAGGATCAGCATGGAGCGTGGGCATCGGCGATTCCTTGGCGGGTCAGGGGGCGCAATGGGCGATGGTGTCGTCCGCGCGCAGGGTCAGGATCTCGTAGCCGGTCTCGGTGACCAGGATGGTGTGCTCATACTGGGCGGAGAGCTTGCGATCACGGGTGATCGCCGTCCAGCCATCGCCGAGCAGGCGGGTTTCATAACGCCCCTGATTGATCATCGGCTCGATGGTGAAGGTCATCCCGGCTTTGAGTTCCATGCCGGTGCCGGCGCGGCCGTAATGCACCACCTGCGGCTCTTCATGGAAAACAGTGCCGATGCCGTGGCCGCAGTATTCGCGGACCACCGAGAAGCCGTTTTTCTCGGCATGCTTTTGGATGATTTCGCCGATGTCGCCAAGACGCGCGCCGGGGCGCACCACGGAGATGCCCTTGTACAGGCACTCCTGGGTGATCTTGCACAGACGCTCTGCCCACTCCGGCACCTTGCCGACCAGGAACATCTTGCTGGTATCGCCGAAATAACCATCCTTGATCACGGTGATGTCGATATTGATGATGTCGCCATCCTTGAGCGGCTTGTCATTGGGAATGCCATGACAGACCACATGGTTGACCGAGGTGCAGATCGACTTGGGGAAGCCCTTGTAGTTGAGCGGCGCCGGGATCGCCTGCTGCACCTCGATGATGTAGTCATGGCAGATCCGGTTGAGCTCATCAGTGGTGACGCCGGCGCGTACATGTGGCTCGATCATCTCCAGCACTTCGGCGGCCAGACGGCCGGCGATGCGCATTTTCTCGATATCCTGGGGGGTCTTGATGGAAACGGTCATGGGATCTCTCGGCCGGGAGGCGCAGCGTACAGGAAGGCCGCGATTCTAGCAGACAGGCCCCGCAGGGCCAGCCCTGCCTGCGCCGGCAGTGGTTTATCGTCGCCGGTAAACGTGCTATAAAGCGCCGCGCTTTTCGGGGTGGTCCCGAAAAGGCACAAGAAACCACACACGCATCGACACACTGTCCTGGGTGCCTTCAATGGTTGGACTTTGGGATGCGTGGAGGCACAACCCGATACATCGAGGAATACCAATGTCCCAAGTTTCCATGCGCGACATGCTGAAAGCCGGCTGCCACTTCGGTCACCAGACCCGTTACTGGAACCCGAAGATGGGCAAGTTCATCTTCGGCGCGCGCAACAAGATTCACATCATCAACCTCGAAAAGACCCTGCCGATGTTCAACGAAGCCCTGAGCTTTGTTGAGAAGCTGGCTGCTGGCAAGAACAAGATTCTGTTCGTCGGCACCAAGCGCTCTGCAGGCAAGATCGTTCGCGAAGAAGCAGCCCGCGCTGGCATGCCGTTCGTTGACCACCGCTGGCTGGGCGGCATGCTCACCAACTTCAAGACCATCCGCGCTTCCATCAAGCGTCTGCGTGAGCTCGAAACCCAGTCTCAGGACGGCACTTTCGACAAGCTGACCAAGAAAGAAGCACTGATGCGCACCCGTGAACTCGAGAAGCTCGAGCGCAGCCTGGGTGGCATCAAGGACATGGGCGGTCTGCCGGACGCCATGTTCGTGATCGACGTTGACCACGAGCGCATCGCCATCAGTGAAGCCAACAAGCTGGGCATCCCGGTCATCGGCGTAGTCGATACCAACAGCAGCCCGGAAGGTGTGGACTACATCATCCCCGGTAACGACGATGCCATCCGCGCCGTGCAACTGTATCTGGGCGCGATGGCTGATGCCGTGCTGAGTGGCAAGGCCAAGTCCGGCACTGGCGAAGAGTTCGCCGAGGCCGTTGCTGGCGAAGCCGCTGCTGGCTGAGTCACGACTCGCGTCGCGTCATCCAGTGCGCAAAAAGGGGGCTAGGCCCCCTTTTTGCCACCTCGAGAATCGAAAGCCCGCCTGCGGGCGGCATGGTTGATTACCCATCCAAGAGGATTTTGTACATGGCAGAAGTGACTGCAGCCCTGGTAAAAGAACTGCGTGAGCGTACCGGTCAGGGCATGATGGAGTGCAAGAAGGCGCTGGTGGCCGCTGGTGGCGACATCGAGAAGGCCATTGACGACATGCGCGCGTCCGGCGCCATCAAGGCGGCCAAGAAGGCGGGCAACATTGCCGCTGAAGGTTCGATCGCTGCCAAGGTTGCCGCTGACGGTAAGTCCGCGGTGATGATCGAAGTCAACTCGCAGACCGACTTCCTGGCTCTGCAGGATGACTTCAAGGGCTTTGTCGCTGCGAGCCTGGAAGAAGCCGTTGCCAACGGTCTGACCGACGTCGCGCCGCTGATCGCTTCCCGCGAGTCCGCACGTGAAGCCCTGGTCGCCAAGTGCGGCGAGAACGTCAATATCCGCCGTCTGGTGCGCGTGGAAAGCGACGTGGTTGGCGCCTACCTGCACGGCCACCGCATCGGCGTGCTGGTCTGCCTGAAGGGCGGCAACGAAGAGCTGGCCAAGGACATCGCCATGCACGTGGCTGCGTCCAACCCGCAGTTCCTGAGCGGTGACCAGGTTTCTGAAGAAGCCATCGCTAAGGAAAAGGAAATCTTCCTGCAGCTGAACGCCGAGAAGATCGCCGGCAAGCCGGAAAACATCGTCGAGAACATGGTCAAGGGCCGTATTGCCAAGTTCCTCGCTGAAGCCAGCCTGGTCGAGCAGCCGTTCGTCAAGGATCCGGATGTCAAGGTCGGTGAGCTGGCCAAGAAAGCCGGTGCCGAGATCGTGTCCTTCGTGCGTTACGAAGTGGGCGAGGGCATCGAGAAGGCCGAGAGCGACTTCGCGGCCGAAGTGGCTGCCCAGGTAGCGGCTGCCAGCAAGCAGTAAGATGGTCTGATACCATCCTGAAAAGGCTGCCCGCCCTGGCGTGCAGCCTTTTCTATGAAGGCCCGAAAGTGCTGCGGGCCGGCGCCAGGCAGTGACTGGCGAACTTCCCCGTACCAGCCGCTGCGCTGGTGGTGCAGCCCCGGTTTTTCCGTTTCCCATGCCGCAGGAGATTCGTATGGCCCAGCTCAGTGGTCGCCAACCCCGCTACAAACGCATTCTGCTCAAGCTCAGCGGTGAAGCGCTGATGGGCAGCGAAGAGTTTGGCATCGATCCCAAGGTGCTGGATCGCATGGCACTGGAAATCGGCCAGCTGGTCGGTATCGGTGTACAGGTCGGTCTGGTGCTGGGTGGTGGCAACCTGTTCCGCGGTGCAGCGCTGAGTGCTGCCGGCATGGATCGCGTGACCGGTGATCACATGGGCATGCTGGCGACCGTGATGAACTCGCTGGCCATGCGTGATGCCCTGGAGCGCTCGAATATCCCGGCGCTGGTGATGTCGTCGATTTCCATGGTCGGGGTGACCGATCATTACGATCGCCGCAAGGCGGTGCGCCATCTCAACACCGGTGAGGTTGTGATCTTCTCTGCCGGTACCGGCAATCCCTTTTTCACCACCGACTCGGCGGCCTGCCTGCGGGGCATCGAGATCGATGCCGATCTGGTGCTCAAGGCCACCAAGGTCGATGGTGTGTACACTGCTGACCCGTTCAAGGATCCCAACGCCGAGAAATTCGAGCGTCTGACCTATGACGAGGTGCTGGATCGCAAGCTGGGCGTGATGGACCTGACGGCCATCTGCCTGTGCCGTGATCACAAGATGCCGCTGCGGGTGTTCAACATGAACAAGCCCGGAGCCTTGCTAAACATTGTTGTCGGGGGCGCTGAAGGCACCCTGGTCGAAGAGGGTTGAAAAATGATCAACGAGATCAAGAAGGACGCGCAGGAGCGCATGAAGAAGTCGCTGGAATCGCTGGATCATGCCTTTGCCAAGATCCGTACCGGTCGCGCCCACCCGAGCATTCTGGACAGCGTGATGGTCTCCTACTACGGCGCCGACACCCCGCTGCGCCAGGTCGCCAACGTGACCGCTGAGGACTCGCGTACCCTGGCCCTGACCGTGTTCGACAAGAGCATGATCCAGGCAGTCGAGAAAGCGATCATGACCTCTGATCTGGGTCTCAATCCGGCCACGGCGGGCACTACCATTCGTGTGCCGATGCCAGCGCTGACTGAGGAAACCCGCAAGGGCTACACCAAGCAGGCGCGTGGCGAGGCTGAAAACGCGCGTGTCGCCGTGCGCAACATCCGCCGCGATGCCCTGGGTCAGCTCAAGGACTTGGTCAAGGACAAGGAAATCAGCGAAGACGAAGAGCGCCGCGCCGCTGAAGACGTGCAGAAGCTGACCGACAAACACGTTGCCGAGATCGACAAGGCCCTCGAGGCCAAGGAAGCCGATCTGATGGCGGTCTGACGAAGGCTACGCATGGACAAGACCCTGCAGGCCGGCACCCATACGGTGCCGCGCCATGTGGCCATCATTATGGATGGCAATAATCGCTGGGCGAAGCGGCGCTTCCTGCCCGGCGTGGCCGGTCATAAAGCAGGGGTCGATGCGGTCCGCGCCGTCATTGAGGTCTGTGCGGATGCCGGGGTCGAGGTGCTGACCCTGTTCGCCTTCTCCAGCGAAAACTGGCGGCGTCCGGCTGATGAGGTCGGCGCGCTGATGGAGCTGTTTCTGCTGGCGCTGCGCCGTGAAGTGCGGCGTCTGGCGGCGCATGGCATCGCGCTGCGCATCATTGGCGACCGTAGCCGCTTCCAGCCTGAACTGCAGGCCGCTATGGAGAAAGCCGAGGCAGAGACGGCAGGTGGCACGCGCATGCTGCTGCAAGTCGCCGCCAATTACGGCGGGCAGTGGGATATCACCCAGGCTGCTCGCCATCTGGCCAGTGAGGCCGTGGCGGGGCGCTTGGCGGTCGAAGAGATCCAGCCGCAGCACCTTGAAGCGGCGCTGGTGACCTCCGGGCAGCCGTCGGTGGATCTGTGTATCCGTACCGGTGGCGAGCAGCGCATCAGCAATTTCCTGCTCTGGCAGATGGCGTACGCCGAGCTGTATTTCTCGCCGCTGTTCTGGCCCGACTTCAAGCAGGCGGCGATGCGCGAGGCGCTGGATGATTTTGCCAGCCGGCAGCGGCGCTTTGGCCGCACCAGCGAGCAGGTGATCGCTGACCAACACTCACGGGATTCCACATGCTGAAACAGCGCATCATCACCGCCCTGTTCATGTTGCCGGTTGCACTGGCTGGCTTCTTCTGGTTGCAGGGCGGCTGGTTTGCCCTGTTCATTGCGGCGGTGATCACGGTGGGTGCTTGGGAGTGGGCGCAGCTGGCGGGCCTTGCGGCGCAGCGTCAGCGTATCGGTTACGCCGCACTGGTGCTGCTGGCACTGGGGGTTCTGTATCTGTTGCCGGCGCTGGCGGTGCCGGTGCTGTGGCTGGCGCTGCTCTGGTGGCTGCTGGCGGTCTTGCTGCTGTACGGTTATCCGTCCAGTGCCCGTTTCTGGCAGGCACGCGGTCTGCGGCTGTTGATCGGTCTGCTGGTGCTGCTGCCCGCTTGGCAGGGGCTCATGCTGCTCAAGGCTTGGCCGCTGGGTAACCTGCTGATCCTTGCGGTGATGCTGCTGGTCTGGACGGCCGATATCGGTGCCTATTTTGTCGGGCGTCGTTATGGCCAGCGCAAGCTGGCACCGGCGGTCAGTCCGGGCAAGAGCCGCGAGGGTGTGTATGGGGGGCTGGCAGCCTGCCTGCTGCTGACGGTGCTGGCATCGGTGTATTTCGACTGGACGGTGCGCCAGTTGCTGCTGGCGCTGCCGGCGGTGGCGCTGCTGGTACTGGTGTCGGTGGTGGGTGATCTGACTGAAAGCATGTTCAAGCGCCAGGCCGGCCTCAAGGACAGCAGTGCGCTGTTGCCCGGGCATGGCGGGGTGCTGGATCGTATCGATAGCCTGACGGCTGCGGTGCCACTGTTTGCCGTCCTGCTGTGGCTGTATGGCTGGAGTGCGACATGAGTGCGGTCAATACCCTGGAGCCTCGCCCGGTCACGGTGTTGGGCGCGACCGGTTCGATCGGTCAATCAACGCTGGATGTGCTGGCCCGCCATCCGCAGGACTATCAGGTCTTCGCCCTGACGGGCTTCTCGCGTCTTGAACTGCTGCAGCGTCAGTGCCTGCAGCACCGGCCGCGTTATGCCGTGGTGCCTGACGAGGCGGCAGCCAGTGCACTGCGCGAGGCGTTACGGGCTGCAGGTCTGGCGACTGAGGTGCTCAGTGGTGAGCAAGGCCTCTGCGCTGTGGCTTCTCATCCGGATTGTGCCATTGTGATGGCCGCGATTGTCGGCGCTGCCGGGCTGACATCTACCCTGGCGGCGGTGGAGGCAGGCAAGCGCGTGCTGCTGGCCAATAAGGAAGCGCTGGTGATGTCTGGTGCGCTGTTCATGCAGGCTGTCGAGCGCTCGGGGGCTGAGTTGCTGCCGATCGACAGTGAGCACAATGCGATTTTTCAGTGCATGCCCGGTGACTATGCGCGTGGTCTGCAGCGGGTGGGGGTGCGCCGCGTACTGTTGACGGCCTCCGGCGGGCCATTCCGTGACTGGTCGCTGGAGCAGATTGCCCGCGCGACCCCTGAGCAGGCTTGCCGCCACCCTAACTGGTCGATGGGTCGGAAGATTTCTGTCGATTCCGCTAGCATGATGAACAAAGGGCTGGAGCTGATCGAGGCCTGCTGGCTGTTCGATGCGCCGCCCGCACGGGTCGAGGTGGTGGTCCATCCGCAGAGCGTGATTCATTCGCTGGTCGACTATATCGACGGCTCGGTGTTGGCGCAGCTGGGTAATCCGGACATGCGTACCCCGATTGCCCACGCGCTGGCCTGGCCGCGGCGTATTGATTCCGGGGTAGAGCCGCTGGATCTCTTTGCCATTGCGCGCCTGGAATTTGAAGCCCCGGACCTGCAGCGCTTCCCCTGTCTGGCGCTGGCCCGGCAGGCCGCTGAGGCCGGTGGGACGGTGCCGGCCCTGCTGAATGCCGCGAACGAGGTGGCTGTAGAGGCTTTCCTTGACGGGCGCAGCGGTTTTGCTGACATTCCACGGCTGATCGCCGCGGTCCTCGAGCAATTGCCGAGAGATGATGCGGGTAGCCTTGAGCAGGTGCTGGAGGCCGATCGTCAGGCCCGTCTGGCAGCTCAGGCGTGGCTGCAGCAGTACGCACACTGAGGAGAAGTCGATGAGCGCGATGTACATGTTGCTCGGTACCCTGGTGGCGCTGGGCGTGCTAGTGACCTTTCACGAGTTTGGGCACTTCTGGGTGGCACGGCGCTGTGGCGTCAAGGTATTGCGTTTCTCGGTCGGCTTTGGCCGGCCGTTGCTGCGCTGGCATGACCGCCACGGCACCGAGTTCGTGATTGCCGCCCTGCCTTTGGGCGGCTACGTGAAGATGCTGGATGAGCGTGAAGGCGATGTGCCGGCTGCGCTGCTGGAGCAGTCCTTCAACCGCAAGACGGTGCGCCAGCGTTTTGCCATCGTGGCGGCCGGGCCGGTGGCGAATTTCCTCCTGGCGTTGCTGTTTTTCTGGTGCGTGGCGATGCTGGGCACTCAGCAGTCGCGTCCGGTCATTGGTGAGGTGACGCCGGGTAGTCTCGCGGCTCAGGCGGGGCTGACGGCTGGAGCTGAACTGCTGGCTGTTGATGGTCAGCCAACGCCCGGCTGGGCGGAGGTGAATCTGCAGCTGATCCGCCGTCTGGGTGAGAGCGGTAGCCTGCGCCTGCGGCTGTTGGAGCCGGATTCGACCCTTGAGGTTGAGCGCAGTCTGGTGCTCGACAACTGGCAGCGCGGTGTCGATACGCCGGATGTGCTGGGCTCGCTGGGGATTCGTCCGTGGATGCCGGCGGTCGATCCACTGCTGTCGTTCATCGATCCTGATGGGCCTGCGCATGCCGCTGGCCTGCGGGCGGGGGATCGTTTGCTGGCCCTGGATGGTCAGCCGCTCCAGCACTGGCAAGCGGTGGTCGAGGCGGTGCGCAGTGCGCCGGGGCAGCGTGTTGAGTTCCAGATTGAGCGTGAAGAGCGCTTGCTGCGCATTGCGCTGACGCTGGGCGAGCGGGTGCAAGGTGATGTGCGCAGCGGTTATCTGGGCGCGGGTGTCAGCGAGGTCGAATGGCCAGCGGAGATGCTGCGGGAGATCCGGCACGGGCCACTGGAATCGGCCTTGGAGGCGGTCAAGCGTACCGTGTCGATGAGCGTGCTGACCCTCGAATCCATCGGCAAGATGCTGTTTGGCGAGCTGTCGGTAAAAAACTTGAGCGGTCCGATAACCATTGCTAAAGTGGCCGGCGCTTCAGCCGAGTCGGGTCTGGCGGATTTCCTGGGTTTTTTGGCTTATCTCAGCATCAGTCTGGGCGTTTTGAACCTGCTGCCGATCCCGGTGCTTGACGGTGGACACCTCGTCTATTATCTGGCCGAGTGGGTGCGTGGCAAGCCGCTGTCCGAGCGTGTTCAGGCGGCAGGGCTACAGATTGGCATGACACTGGTCTTTGGTTTGATGCTGCTGGCGCTGCTCAACGACTTCAGTCGACTGTAAGCCCGTATTGTGGAGCTGCCGCCCTGGCGGCAGTTCCTTTTTTGACTGTCTGCATAAGTAAAAGGACTCCATGAAACGCTTGCTGCTACCTGCGGTAATCGCCGCGCTGATCACCGCCGAGGTTCACGCCGAGTCCTTCACCATCACCGACATCCGCATCAACGGTCTGCAGCGTGTCTCGGCCGGTAGCGTATTCGGTGCCCTACCGCTTAATGTCGGTGACCCGGTCGATGAGAACAGCCTGGCAGATGCCACGCGCTCGCTGTTCCGCACCGGCTTCTTCCAGGATATCCGCCTGGCCCGCGAGGGCGATGTGCTGGTCATCGAGGTGGTCGAGCGGCCGTCGATTTCGACCATCGAGATCACCGGCAACAAGGCCATCGCCACCGATGATCTGCTCAAGGGGCTGCGTCAGTCGGGCCTTGCGGAAGGCGAAATCTTCCAGCAGGCGACCCTTGAGGGGGTGCGTAACGAGCTGCAGCGCCAGTACGTGGCGCAAGGTCGTTACTCGGCGAGCATCGAAACCCGCATCGAGCAGCTGGAGCGCAACCGTGTTGCGTTGAAGATCGAGATTGCCGAGGGCTCGGTCGCGACTATCGAGCACATCAACATCGTCGGCAACCAGAAGTTTGCCGATGAAGAGCTGCGCACGCTCCTGGAACTGCGCCCGAGCAACTGGCTGTCATTCTTCCGCAGCGACAACAAATATTCCCGTGAAAAGCTCTCCGGTGACCTGGAGCGTCTGCGCTCCTATTACCTAGACCGCGGCTTCATCAACATGGACATCACCTCGACGCAGGTGTCCATTACCCCCGACAAGAAGCACGTCTACATCACCATCAATTTGGATGAGGGGCGGCAGTACCGGATTCGCGAGGTCAAGCTGGCCGGTGATCTGAAGGTGCCGGAGGAGGAGGTGCGCCGCCTGCTGCTGGTGCAGCCTGGGCAGATCTTCTCCCGCAAGGTGCTGACCAGCACCAGTGAGCTGATCACCCGCCGCCTGGGCAATGAGGGTTACACCTTTGCCAACGTCAATGGCATTCCGGAAACCCATGACGAAGATGACAGCGTCAGCCTGACCTTCATGGTTGATCCGGGCAAGCGTGTGTACGTCAACCGGGTGAACTTCCGCGGTAACACCAAGACCGAAGATGAAGTGCTGCGCCGCGAGATGCGCCAGCTCGAAGGCGGCTGGGCTTCTACCTATCTGATCGATCAGTCCAAGACCCGTCTCGAGCGGCTGGGCTACTTCAAAGAGGTCAACGTCGAAACCCCGCAGGTGCCGGGTGTCGATGACCAGATCGATGTCAATTACACCGTTGAGGAGCAACCTTCCGGCTCGGTGACCGCCAGCGTTGGCTTTGCCCAGAGTGCAGGCCTGATCCTGGGTGGCTCGATCAACCAGAGCAACTTCCTCGGTACCGGTAACAAAGTGAACATCGGTCTGACCCGCAGCCAGTACCAGACCCGTTACAGCTTCGGCTTCGTGGACCCCTACTGGACCGAAGACGGTGTCAGCCTCGGCTACAATATGTTCTACCGCACCACCGACTATGACGATCTGGATGTCGATGTCTCCAGCTACTCGGTTGACAGCTTCGGGGCTGGCATCAATCTGGGCTACCCGATCAACGAGACAGCGCGCCTGAATTACGGCCTGAGTCTGCAACAGGACAAGATCAAGCCGGGCACTTACACCGTCGGTGAGATCAATGATTTCATTCGCCGCGAGGGTGACAACTACACCAACTTCAAGGCCTCGATCGGCTGGTCTGAATCGACCCTGAACCGCGGGGTATTCGCCAACCGTGGCTATTCGCAGAGCCTGAGTGCCGAGGTGACCCTGCCGGGCAGCGATCTGTCCTTCGGCCGCCTCGACTATAGCGGCCAGGTGTTTGCGCCGCTCTCGGGGGATTATGCGCTGCGCTTCCACACCCGCCTGGGTTACGCCGAGCGTTATGGCTCGACCAGTGAAGTGCCGTTCTACGAGAACTACTACGCGGGTGGTTTTGGCTCGGTACGTGGCTTTGAGGATAACTCCCTCGGCCCGCGCAGTACCCCGGCCATCAATGACCCGGATCAGGATCCGCAACCCTTTGGTGGTAACGTGCTGGTGCAGGGCGGTGCAGAGCTGCTGTTCCCGCTGCCCTTTGTTCAGGATCAGCGCTCGCTGCGTACCGTTCTGTTCTGGGATGCCGGTAACGTCTTCAGTACCCGCTGCAGCACCGGGCAGAATGCCCGCAACGATGCATCCTGCGATATTGACCTGAGCAATCTGGCCAGCTCCGTGGGCGTCGGCCTGACCTGGCTAACGGCGCTGGGGCCGCTGAGCTTCAGTCTCGGGATGCCGGTCAAGGAGCCGGATAACGCCGATACGCAGGTCTTCCAGTTCTCGCTGGGACAGACTTTCTGATTTTTACCCCGCACTTACCTAACCGATCCGCCGCAGGAGTTCATCGTGCGCAAGTTGACCCAAGCTGCTCTGTTTGCCACCGCCCTGGTGAGCTTCCCCGCTTTTGCTGAAATGAAGGTGGCGGTGCTCAACTATCAGATGGCTCTGCTGGAATCCGATGCGGCGAAGAAGTATGCCGTGGACTCGGAAAAGAAGTTTGGCCCGCAGCTCAATCGCCTCAAGACCCTGGAAAGCGACGCCAAGCGCATCCAGGATCGCCTGATGAAGGATGGCGAGAAGATGCAGACCAGTGAGCGTGAGCGTCTGGAGCTGGAATTCAAGCAAAAGGCTCGTGACTTCCAGTTCCAGTCCAAGGAGCTGAACGAGGCCAAGGCGCTGGCCGACCGCGACATGCTGCAGCAGCTCAAGCCCAAGCTGGACAAGGCCGTCGAAGAGGTCATCAAGCGTGGCAACTTTGATCTGGTGCTGGAGAGTGCTGCGGTGGTTGACGTCAAGCCGCAGTTCGAGATCACCAAGCAGGTGATCGAACGCATGAACCAGTCGCGCTGAGAATCACCTGATGCCGATGCATACCCTCGGAGATCTCGCCGCGTACCTGCAGGCTGAGTTGCGTGGTCCGGCTGATCTGCCGATCCATGACCTGGCCACCTTGCAGGATGCCGGGGACGGGCAGTTGAGCTTTCTGGCCAATGCCCAGTACCGCAAGCATCTGGGCAGCTGCCGCGCGGCCGCGGTACTGCTGACCGCTGCAGATGCCGAGCATTTTGCCGGGCATGCTCTGGTGGTAGCCAACCCGTATCTGGCCTTTGCGCGCATCTCCCATCTGTTTGACCGCAAGCCGCAGGGCGTAGCGGGCATTCACCCCAGCGCGGTGGTGGCGGACGATGCCTGCATCGACCCGAGCGCCTCGATTGGCCCGGGTGTCGTGATCGAGTCGGCCGCCCGCATCGGCGCAGGGGTAACGATCGGCGCGCATTGTGTGATTGGTGCGCGCAGCGTGATCGGCGCGGGGGGCTGGCTGGCCCCGCGTGTCACCCTCTACCACGATGTGCAGATTGGTCAGCGCGTGGTGATCCAGTCTGGCGCGGTGATCGGTGGTGAAGGCTTTGGTTTTGCCAATGAACAGGGCCGTTGGGTGAAGATTGCCCAGATCGGCGGTGTGCGCATCGGTGATGATGTGGAAATCGGTGCGAACACGACGATTGATCGCGGGGCGCTGTCTGACACTGTCATCGGTGATGGCGTCAAGCTCGATAACCAGATCATGATCGCCCACAATGTGCAGGTTGGTGATCACACCGCCATGGCCGGTTGCTGCGGGATTTCTGGCAGCACCAGGATCGGCAAGCACTGCATGATCGCGGGCGGTGTCGGCATGGTGGGTCATATCGAGGTGTGCGATCACGTGTTTGTCACCGGGATGACCATGGTGACCCGCTCGATCACCGAACCTGGCGCCTACTCCTCGGGTACGGCTATGCAGCCGGCCGGGGAGTGGAAGAAGAGCGCTGCTCGTATCCGTCAACTCGATGACATGGCACGCCGCCTGCAACAGCTGGAAAAACAGCTGGCTGCCGTGACCCCCGACGCCGATCCGGCATCAGAAGCCTGATGCCGCTACGCGGCGTATTTTTCTTTCTGCTCAAGGCCCCCAGAACATGATGGATATCAACGAGATTCGTGAGCTTTTGCCGCACCGCTACCCGTTCCTGCTGGTGGATCGCGTGACTGCACTGGATCTCGAGGAAAAGCGCATCTGCGCCTACAAGAATGTGACCGTCAACGAGCCCTTCTTCAACGGTCACTTTCCGGGGCACCCGATCATGCCGGGCGTGCTGATCATCGAAGCCATGGCCCAGGCGGCAGGTCTGCTGGGCTTTAGCATGATGGATGCCAAGGCCGCAGCCGATACCCTCTACTACTTTGTCGGCTCCGATAATCTGCGCTTCCGTGCTCCGGTCACGCCGGGTGATCAGCTGCTGCTGGAGGCACGCTTCCTCAGCGCCAAGCGTGGGATCTGGAAGTTCGAATGCCAGGCCAGTGTTGACGGTAAAACCGTCTGTTCGGCACAGATCATCGTTGCGGAACAGAAAAAATGAGTCTGATCGACCCTCGTGCCATCATCGATCCGAGTGCCCGACTGGCTGACAGCGTCGAAGTCGGTCCCTGGTCGATCATCGGGCCGGATGTGGAAATTGGCGAGGGTACGGTCATTGGCCCCCATGTGATCGTCAAGGGACCGACCATCATCGGGCGCCACAACCGGATTTACCAGTTCTCTTCGGTCGGTGAAGATACGCCCGATCTTAAGTACAAGGGGGAGCCGACCCGGCTGGTGATCGGTGATCACAATGTGATCCGTGAAGGCGTGACCATTCACCGCGGTACGGTCCAGGATCGTAATGAAACCACCATCGGTGATCACAACCTGCTGATGGCCTATGTGCACGTCGGTCACGACAGCGTGATCGGCAATCACTGCATTCTGGTCAACAACACCGCGCTGGCCGGGCATGTGCATGTGGGCGACTGGGCCATCCTCTCGGGGTTCACCCTGGTCCACCAGTTCTGCCACATCGGCGCCCACAGTTTCTCCGGCATGGGCACGGCGATCGGCAAGGATGTGCCGGCGTTTGTCACCGTGTTCGGTAACCCGGCCGAAGCGCGCAGCATGAACTTTGAAGGGATGCGCCGGCGTGGTTTCAGCGAGGAGGCCATGCAGGCCCTGCGCCGCGCCTACAAGGCGGTGTACCGCAAGGGATTGACCGTCGAGGAAGCCTTGGGCGAGCTGGCGGCGGATGCGGCGCAGTATCCGGAGGTCGAGCTGTTCTGCGACACGATCCGTCGCTCCACCCGCGGCATTACCCGCTGATCCTATGTCCCGTCCTCTGAAAATTGCCCTGGTGGCCGGCGAGATGTCCGGCGACATCCTCGGTGCGGGTCTGATGCAGGCGCTCAAAGTGCAGCATCCGGATGCGCAGTTCATCGGTATCGGTGGGCCACGCATGCAGGCCGAAGGGCTGAACAGCTATTTCCCGATGGAGCGCCTGGCGGTGATGGGGCTGGTCGAGGTGCTGGGCCGCCTGCCGGAACTGTTGCTGCGCCGTCGTCGCTTGGTGCGAACCCTGATCAGCGAGCGCCCCGATGTGTTCATCGGGATCGACGCCCCGGATTTCAATCTGGGGGTTGAGCTGCGCCTGCGGCGTGCCGGCATTCGCACCGCCCATTATGTCAGCCCCTCGGTGTGGGCCTGGCGGCAGAAGCGGGTGCTGAAGATCCGTGAAGCCTGCGATCTGATGCTTACCCTGTTCCCTTTCGAGGCGCGCTTCTACGAAGAGCAGCAAGTGCCGGTGTGCTTTGTCGGTCACCCGCTGGCCGACAGCATCGCGCTTGAGAATGACCGTGCCGCAGCACGCCGCGCACTGGGGGTCGATGAGGAAGGGCCGCTGGTGGCGCTGATGCCGGGCAGCCGTGGTGGCGAGGTGCAGCGCCTGGGGGATCTGTTCCTCGATGCGGCAACGCGCCTGCGCAGTCTGCATCCTGGCGTGCGCTTTCTGGTGCCCTGCGCCAGTGCCGAGCGGCGCACCCAGCTTGAAGCCATGCTGGTCGGCCGCGATCTGCCGGTCAAGCTGGTGGATGGGCGCTCCCACGAGGTGCTGGCGGCCTGCAATGCCGTGCTGATTGCCTCCGGCACCGCCACCCTGGAGGCGCTGCTGTTCAAGCGGCCGATGGTCGTTGCCTATCGCCTGGCCCCTTTGACCTACAAGATCCTCAAGCGTCTGGTCAAAGGCCCTTACGTGGCGCTGCCCAACCTGCTGGCAGGGCGCTTTCTGGTCCCCGAGCTGATCCAGGATGCCGCGACTGCCGAGGCGCTGGCCGATGCCTTGTCGCCGCTGCTGGAGCACGGCGAGGTACAGACCGAAGGTTTTGAGATCATTCACCGCACCCTGCGCCGCGGTGCATCGGTACGGGCCGCGGAAGCGCTCCTGACGCTGATCGAGCAGCGCTGATGCAGTTGGGACTGGATTTTGCGCTGGTTGAGGACTGCGTCGCCGGGGTCGATGAAGTCGGGCGTGGGCCGCTCTGCGGTCCGGTGGTCACGGCAGCGGTGATTCTGGATCCGGCGCGCCCCATCATTGGCCTCAACGACTCCAAAAAACTCAGCGAAGCCCGCCGTGAGCAGCTGTTCGAGGAAATCTGCAGCAAGGCGCTGGCCTGGAGTCTGGGCCGCGCTGAGGTCGAGGAAATCGATCGGCTGAATATCCTGCAGGCGACCTTTCTGGCCATGCAGCGCGCCGTAGCCGGTCTCTCGGTCCGCCCGACCCTGGCGCTGATCGACGGCAATCGTTGCCCGGTGCTGGAGGTGCCGGCTGCGTCGGTGGTGCAGGGGGATGCGACCGTCCCGGCGATCGCCGCCGCCTCGATCCTGGCCAAGGTCACCCGTGACCGCGAAATGCTGGCGCTGGATCGCTGCTATCCCGGCTACGGACTGGCCACCCACAAGGGCTACCCGACCCCCGCCCATCTGGCTGCGCTGGAGCGTCTGGGGCCGACGCCGATCCACCGCCGCTCCTTCGCCCCGGTGCGGCGCCTGCTCGAAGGCTGAGGTCTGGACGACTGCAGCGCGGCCGCATTGATACTTGTACAATCCGTGGCCATTGTTCCTGCTGCCCGGATCCGCCATGCCTGTCTCGTTCGTTCATCTGCGTCTGCACACCGAATACTCTCTGGTCGATGGTCTGGTCCGCATCAAGCCGCTGATCAAGGCTGTGGCTGCCGCCGAGATGCCGGCGGTGGCGGTCACCGACATGAGCAACCTGTGCGCGCTGGTGAAGTTCTACAAGAGTGCGATGGGCGCAGGGATCAAGCCGATCTGCGGGGCGGATGTCTGGCTGGACAGCCGCAATGAAGAAGGTCCACTGACCCGTCTGACGCTGCTGGCTATGAATGCCACCGGCTATCGCAACCTCACCGAACTAATTTCCCGCGGCTGGAGCGAGGGGCAGCGCGCCGGGCTGGTGGTGCTGCAGCGTGGCTGGGTAATGGAAGCGGCCGAGGGGCTGATTGCGTTGTCTGGTGCGCGCGAGGGCGAGATTGGTCTGGCGCTGCTCTCCGGTCAGCTGAATGAGGCAGCTGCGCTGCTTGAGGAGTGGCAGGCGGCGTTCCCGCAGTGTTTCTATCTGGAAGTGCAGCGCACCGGGCGGGTGGGGGACGAAGAATACCTGCACCGCGCCGTGCAGCTGGCCGGCGAGCAGGGCGCGCCGCTGGTGGTCACCAACGATGTGCGCTTCCTGCGTCCCGAGGATTTCGAGGCCCATGAAACCCGCGTCTGCATTGGTGAGGGACGCACGCTGGATGATCCACGCCGCCCGCGCACCTACTCCGACCAGCAGTACCTGAAGACCCCGCAGGAGATGGCCGAGCTGTTCAGCGACCTTCCCGAGGCGCTGGAGAACACCGTCGAGATCGCCCGGCGCTGCAACCTTGAGGTGCAGCTGGGCACCTACTTCCTGCCCGATTTCCCGACGCCCAACGGCATGGGCATCGACGACTACCTGCGCCATGCCTCCTACGAGGGGCTGGAGGAGCGGCTGACGGTCCTGCTGCCCAAGGACACGCCCGATTACGCGGCCAAGCGCCAGGTGTATGTCGATCGACTGGAGTTTGAGCTCGGCACCATCATCCAGATGGGCTTTCCCGGCTACTTCCTGATCGTCGCCGACTTTATCCAGTGGGCGAAGAACAACGGCGTGCCGGTTGGTCCGGGGCGGGGCTCGGGTGCCGGCTCGCTGGTCGCCTATGTGCTGAAGATCACCGATCTCGATCCGTTGGCCTACGACCTGCTGTTCGAGCGCTTCCTCAACCCCGAGCGGATCTCGATGCCCGACTTTGACGTCGACTTCTGCATGGATGGCCGCGACCGGGTGATCGATTACGTGGCCGACAAGTACGGGCGCAACGCGGTGAGTCAGATCATCACCTTCGGCTCGATGGCGGCCAAGGCGGTGGTGCGCGACGTGGCGCGGGTGCAGGGCAAGTCCTACGGCCTAGCCGATCGGCTGTCGAAGATGATCCCCTTCGAGGTCGGCATGACCTTGGAGAAGGCCTTCGAGATGGAAGAGCCGCTGCGCGAATTTCTCGCCAGCGACGAGGATGCCAAGGAAATCTGGGACATGGCCCTCAAGCTCGAGGGGGTTGTGCGCGGCACCGGCAAGCACGCCGGTGGTGTGGTGATCGCGCCGACCAAGCTGACCGACTTTGCGCCGATTGCCTGTGATGAGGAGGGCGGCGGGCTGGTGACCCAGTTCGACAAGGACGATGTCGAGTCCGCTGGGCTGGTCAAGTTCGACTTCCTCGGCCTGCGTACCCTGACCATCATCAAGTGGGCGCTGGAGACCATCAACCGCGAGCAGGCCAAGCAGCAACTGCCGCCGGTGAACATCGATTTCATCCCGCTGGATGATAAGCCGACCTACCAGTTACTGCAGCGCGCCGAGACCACCGCGGTGTTCCAGCTCGAATCGCGCGGCATGAAGGAGCTGATCAAGAAGCTCAAGCCGGACTGCCTGGAGGATTTGATCGCGCTGGTGGCACTGTTCCGTCCCGGCCCCTTGCAGTCGGGCATGGTGGACGACTTCATTAACCGCAAGCACGGCCGCGCCGAGCTGTCCTACCCGCACCCGGATTACCAGTACGCTGGCCTTGAGCCGGTGCTCAAGCCCACCTACGGCATCATCCTCTATCAGGAACAGGTGATGCAGATTGCCCAGGTGATGGCCGGCTACACGCTGGGTGGCGCCGATATGCTGCGCCGGGCGATGGGCAAGAAGAAGCCCGAAGAGATGGCCAAGCAGCGTGGCGGCTTTATTGAAGGCTGCGCGGCCAATGGCATCAGTGCAGAGCTGGCGGGCAACATCTTTGATCTGGTGGAGAAGTTTGCCGGTTACGGGTTCAACAAGTCGCACTCGGCGGCTTATGGTCTGGTGTCTTACCAGACGGCCTGGCTGAAAACCCATTTCCCCTCACCGTTCATGGCCGCGGTGCTCTCGGCGGACATGCATAACACCGACAAGGTGGTGATTCTCATCGAGGAATGCCGCAGCATGAAGCTGCGCATCGACGCCCCGGACGTCAATACCTCGGAGTTCAAGTTCACCGTCAACGAGGATGGGCGCATCGTCTACGGACTGGGGGCGATCAAGGGTGTGGGTGAGGGGCCGGTGGAGGCGATTGTCGAGGCGCGTGCGGCGGGGCCGTTCAAGGACCTGTTCGACTTCTGCGCCCGGGTCGATCTCAAGCGCATCAACAAGCGCACCCTCGAGGCGCTGATCCGCTGTGGTGCGCTGGATCGCCTCGGGCCGTATTACGAGGACGAGCCCAAGGCCTGGCAGGCCAGCATCAACCTCAATCGGGCGGCGCTGCTGGGCGCCATGGAGGAGGCGGTGCAGGCCGCCGAGCAGACGGCACGCAGCGCGGACAGCGGGCACATGGATTTGTTTGGTGGAGTGTTTGCCGAGCCCGAAGCCGATGTGTATGCCAGTTACCGGCAGGTGCGCGAGCTGTCGCTCAAGGAGCGGCTGCGTGGTGAAAAAGAGACCCTCGGTCTGTACCTGACCGGCCATCCGATCGACGAGTATGAGAGCGAGGTGCGCCGTTTTGCCCGCCAGCGCATCAATGACCTGCGCCCGGCGCGCGAGCTGCAGACGGTGGCCGGGCTGATCGTCAACCTGCGGGTGATGAAGAACAAGCGCGGCGACAAGATGGGCTTTGTTACCCTGGATGATCGCTCCGGACGCATCGAAGCCTCGCTGTTTGCCGAGGCCTTCGCCGCGGCACAGGCGCTGCTGCAGACCGATGCGCTGGTGGTGGTGGAGGGCGAGGTGAGCATGGATGACTTCTCCGGCGGCCTGCGCCTGCGGGCCAAGCGGGTGATGAGTCTCGAGGAGGCGCGCACCTCGCTGGCCGAGAGCCTGCGGCTGCGTCTGGATACCCGCCAGCTTGAGGCATCGCGCCTGCAGTGGCTGCGCGAGCAGCTGGCGACCTGCCGGGGCGGGTGTCCGGTCAGTGTCGAGTACCAGGGGGAGAATGCCCGGGCGATACTGCAGTTTGCCGATCAGTGGCGTATCGATCCGGCCGATAGCCTGCTTCAGACGCTGCGTGACCAGTTCGGACGCGATAACGTCTTTCTGCAATACCGCTAGATCGGCGGGGCCTTGGCCCCGTCAGGCTCGACCACAGGCGTGCGATACCGTAAAGTCGGCCGCCTGATTTTGAGCCGAACAGCCACCTGCTCACCACGGAAAAGCTATGAACCCGAACTATCTGGATTTCGAACAGCCGATCGCCGACCTGCAAGCCAAGATCGATGGCCTGCGCATGGTGGGCAACGACAATGAGCTGAATATCAGCGAAGAGATCACCCGCCTGCAGGACAAGGTGCAGACGCTGACCCAGAGCATCTTCGGTAATCTGACCAGCTGGCAGATCGCCCGCCTGGCCCGCCATCCGCGCCGCCCGTACACCCTCGACTATATCGAGCACATCTTCACCGAGTTCGATGAGCTGCACGGTGATCGTCACTTTGCCGATGATGCGGCCATTGTCGGTGGTGTAGCACGCTTGGATGACCGTCCGGTGATGGTGATTGGCCATCAGAAAGGCCGTGAAGTCCGTGAGAAGGTGCGCCGCAACTTCGGCATGCCGCGTCCGGAGGGCTACCGCAAGGCCTGCCGCCTGATGGAGATGGCCGAGCGTTTCCGTCTGCCGATCCTGACCTTCATCGACACCCCCGGTGCCTACCCGGGCATCGATGCTGAGGAGCGCGGGCAGAGCGAGGCGATTGCTTGGAATCTGCGAGTCATGTCGCGCCTGAAGACCCCGATCATCGCCACCGTCATCGGTGAGGGTGGTTCTGGCGGTGCGCTGGCCATTGGGGTGTGCGATCAGCTGAACATGCTGCAGTATTCCACCTACTCGGTGATTTCCCCGGAAGGCTGTGCCTCGATCCTCTGGCGTACCGCTGAGAAGGCGCCGGAAGCGGCCGAGGCCATGGGCGTGACCGCCGAGCGCCTCAAGGATCTGGGTATCGTCGATACCGTGATCCCCGAGCCGCTGGGTGGCGCGCACAGTGACCATGCCGCCATGGCCGAGGCTGTGCGTCAGTCGCTGAGCAAGCAGCTGGGCGAGCTGGTCAAGCTCGACAGCAAGACCCTGCTGGCGCGTCGTTACCAGCGTCTGATGAGCTACGGCGTAGCCTGACGGCGGCGCAATTCCTCTGGCGCAGGATGGAGGTGCTCCGTTCTGCGCCACGCTCCCTCTCTTGTCCTGTCTCCTTGGCCCGTTGCGCCATGTCCCTTGAAGCTCACCTGTTGCACGTATTGACGCCCTGGCGTCAGGCACCGTTATGGACCCTGGCGCTCTCTGGTGGGCTCGATTCTCTGGTGCTGCTGCATCTGCTGGCGCGTCTGGCCCGGCATCAGGCATTGCCACCGCTCTCAGCGCTACATGTACATCACGGGCTGCAAGCCTTCGCCGATGAGTGGGCGGAACATTGCCAGGCCGCGTGTGCGGCGCTGGATATTCCTCTGACGGTATGCCGCGTCACGGTGGACTCGGGCGCCAGTGTCGAGCGGGCGGCGCGCGAGGCTCGTTATGCGGCCTTTGCCGAGCATCTGGCGCCAGGTGCGCTGCTGCTGTTGGCGCAGCATCGTGATGATCAGGCAGAAACCCTGCTGCTGCGCCTGCTGCGTGGCAGTGGTGTACAGGGCTTGGCGGCCATGCCCGCCAGTCGCCCGCTCGGGCAGGGTTGGCTGCTGCGCCCCTTGCTGGAGGTCGGGCGCGCCGAGCTGGAGCAGTGGGCGCAGGCACAGGGGCTGCACTGGGTTGAGGACCCAAGCAATCGCGATACACGCCTGGCGCGTAACTTTCTGCGCCATGAAATCCTGCCGCGCCTGGCGCAGCACTGGCCGGCGGTCAGCACGGTGCTGGCACGCGATGCCGCGCAGCAGCAGGAGGCGGCGAGCCTGTTGGATGAACTGGCGGTAGAAGACCTAGCGCGTGCGCAGACGCCTGCCGCGCCCGGCTGGCTGCCGTTGCCCTCGCTGGCGCTGGCGCCCTTGCAGGTACTGTCGGCGGCACGGCAGCGCAATGCTCTGCGTTACTGGTTGCGAGGGCTGACCCTGCTGCCGCCCCGCGAGCACTGGGTGGGCTGGGAATCCCTGCGTGATGCAGGGCGTGATGCCACGCCGTGCTGGCGCCTGGGGCAGGGGGAGCTGCATCGCTTTGCCGGGCGGGTGTGGTGGCTGGGCGGGGAGTGGCTATCAGCGCCGGCTATGGATCGTCAGGCTTGGCCTATCCCTGAGCAGGCGCTGAGCCTGCCCGGCAACGGCACGGTCTGGCTGGAGGGGGCAGCGCCTGGCGAGCCCCTGCAGATCCGCTACCGGCAGGGCGGCGAGCAGTTGGTGCTGGCTGGGCGCGGGCGGCGTGATTTCAAGCGGCTCCTGCAGGAGGCCGGCGTGCCCCCCTTCGTGCGCGAGCGTCTGCCGCTGCTGTATGCCAGCGAACAGCTGCTGGCGGTGGCCAATCTGCCGCTACCGATCGCAGGCTCTGCCGACACGCTGCGCCTGTGCTGGCAGCCGCCCGATGCACCGCCATTGGGCAGTGCACGCCGGGCGAAGGTTTGAGAAGGTTGCACCTTTGCCGTAAACTATTCTCCCGTCTTTAAGAGGCTTTGCGCCTCCCTTCGCATTCCCCGGCGGCCAGCCGCCTAAACGCAGACTTCTAGGGTTTTTCATGACGCGCTACATCTTCGTCACGGGTGGTGTTGTTTCTTCTTTGGGGAAAGGCATCGCCTCGGCTTCCCTGGCGGCAATCCTGGAGGCGCGGGGGCTGAAGGTCACCATGCTCAAGCTGGATCCGTACATCAACGTCGATCCAGGTACCATGAGCCCGTTCCAGCACGGTGAGGTGTTCGTCACCCACGATGGTGCGGAAACCGACCTTGATCTGGGCCACTACGAGCGGTTCATCCGCACCACCATGACCCAGAACAACAACTTCACCACCGGTCGCGTCTACATGGACGTGCTGCGCAAGGAGCGCCGCGGCGATTACCTGGGCGCCACCGTGCAGGTGATTCCGCACATCACCGACGAGATCAAGCGCCGGATCATCAAGGGCGCCGGCGATGCCGACGTGGCCTTGGTGGAGATCGGCGGCACCGTCGGTGATATCGAATCGCAGCCGTTCCTCGAGGCGATCCGCCAGCTGCGTGTCGAGGTCGGTGCCAAGCGCGCGATGCTGATGCACCTGACCCTGGTGCCGTACATCGCTACCGCCGGCGAGACCAAGACCAAGCCGACCCAGCATTCGGTCAAGGAGCTGCGCTCCATCGGCCTGCAGCCGGACGTGCTGATCTGCCGTTCTGACCATCCGGTCGATCTGTCCTCGCGGCGCAAGATCGCCCTGTTCACCAACGTCGAAGAGCGCGCGGTGATCAGCCTGGAAGACGTTGACACCATCTACAAGATCCCCTCGGTGCTGCACGCTCAGGGTCTGGACGACATCGTGGTCGAGCGCTTCGGCCTGCAGTGCGGTGCCGCGGATCTGTCCGAATGGGATCGCGTGGTGGACGCCAAGCTCAACCCCGAGCGTGAAGTCACCATCGCCATGGTCGGCAAGTACATGGAGCTGCTGGATGCCTACAAGTCGCTGATCGAAGCGATGGGCCATGCCGGCATCCAGAGCCGCACCAAGGTCAATCTGCGCTACATCGACTCCGAAGACATCGAAAACCAAGGCGCCGGCCTGCTGGAAGGCGTGGATGCCATCCTGGTACCCGGTGGCTTTGGTCTGCGCGGCGTGGAAGGCAAGATTCAGACCGTGCAGTATGCCCGTGAGAACAAGATTCCCTACCTGGGCATCTGCCTCGGCATGCAAGTTGCGGTGATCGAATACGCCCGCAATGTGCTGGGCTGGGCAGATGCCAACTCCACCGAATTCGACCAGACCAGCGCGCACCCGGTGGTCGGTCTGATCACCGAGTGGCAAGACGCCAGCGGTGCCGTCGAGCAGCGCACTGAAGGGTCTGATCTGGGCGGCACCATGCGCTTGGGCGCTCAGGAGTGCCAGCTGGACGCCGGCTCGAAGGTGCATGCCTGCTATGGCAAGGAGGTGATCGTCGAGCGTCACCGCCACCGTTACGAGGTCAACAACAACCTGCTGCCGCAGCTGCAAGCGGCGGGTCTGCGGGTCAGTGGTCGCTCCGGTGACGGCGCGCTGGTCGAAGTGGTCGAGGCGCCGGAGCATCCGTGGTTCGTCGCCTGCCAGTTCCACCCGGAGTTCACCTCCACCCCGCGTGATGGTCACCCACTGTTCAGTGGCTTCGTCCAGGCGGCCATCCAGCAGCACGCCCTGAACCAGAAAGGCTGATCCGATCATGGCGCAGAAGATTATCCGCGTCGGCGACCTGCAGATCGGCAACGATCTGCCGTTCGTGCTGTTCGGCGGCATGAACGTGCTGGAGTCGCGCGATCTGGCCCTCAAGGTCTGTGAGGAGTACGTGCGGGTCACCGAAAAGCTCGGCATCCCCTACGTATTCAAGGCCAGCTTCGACAAGGCCAACCGCTCGTCGATTACCTCGTTCCGCGGCCCGGGCCTTGATGAAGGCCTGAAGATCTTCGAGGAAGTGAAGAAGACCTTCGGCGTGCCGGTGATCACTGATGTGCATGAGCCCTATCAGGCCGCACCAGTGGCCGAGGTCTGCGACATCATACAGCTGCCGGCCTTCCTGTCGCGGCAGACCGATCTGGTGGTGGCGATGGCCAAGACCGGTGCGGTGATCAACATCAAGAAGGCCCAGTTCCTCGCCCCGCAGGAGATGAAGCACATCCTGCGCAAATGCGAGGAGGCGGGTAATGATCAGCTGATCCTCTGTGAGCGCGGTAGCTCATTCGGCTACAACAACCTGGTGGTCGACATGCTCGGCTTCGGCATCATGAAGTCGTTCGAGTACCCGGTGTTCTTCGACGTGACCCACGCCCTGCAGATGCCGGGTGGGCGCGCCGATTCCGCCGGCGGTCGCCGTGCCCAGGTCACCGACCTGGCCAAGGCCGGCATGAGCCAGGGGCTGGCCGGGCTGTTCCTCGAGGCCCATCCGAATCCGGATAATGCCAAGTGCGACGGCCCCTGTGCGCTGCGCCTCGACAAGCTGGAGCCGTTCCTCGCCCAGCTCAAGGCGCTGGACGAGCTGGTCAAGCGTTTCCCGCCGATCGAGACTGCCTGAGGCAGCGGCATTCGGCTACAGTAGCGGGCGCCCGGCATGGGCGCCCGATCCATTTATCCCCGCTGGCCACCGTGCGGCGCAGGCAGCCGTGGCGGGCGTGTTCGTCAAACCCTCTGGAGTACTACCCGCAATGGCAAAAATCGTCGACATCAAAGGCCGTGAGGTCCTGGATTCCCGCGGTAACCCGACCGTTGAAGCCGATGTGATCCTCGACAACGGCATCATCGGCAGCGCCTGCGCGCCGTCCGGTGCCTCCACCGGTTCGCGCGAAGCGCTGG
This sequence comes from Pseudomonas eutrophicaquae, assembly GCF_023544715.1. GTDB lineage: Bacteria > Pseudomonadota > Gammaproteobacteria > Pseudomonadales > Pseudomonadaceae > Geopseudomonas. Next base: position 59,641 of record NZ_JAMJEZ010000012.1, read on the forward strand.
AGCTGCGTGATGGCGACAAGAGCCGTTACCTGGGCAAGGGCGTGCTGAAGGCCGTGGCCAACGTCAACGGTCCGATCCGCGAGCGCCTGCTGGGCATGGACCCGACCGAGCAGAAAGCCCTCGACCTGGCGATGATCGAGCTGGACGGTACCGAGAACAAGGCCACTCTGGGCGCCAACGCGATCCTCGCCGTGTCCCTGGCTGCTGCCAAGGCTGCTGCCCAGGCCAAGGGCGTGCCGCTGTACGCGCACATTGCTGACCTGAACGGCACTCCGGGCGTCTACTCCATGCCGGTGCCGATGATGAACATCATCAACGGCGGCGAACATGCCGACAACAACGTCGACATCCAGGAGTTCATGGTCCAGCCGGTCGGCGCCAAGACCTTTGCCGACGCCCTGCGCATGGGTGCTGAGATCTTCCACCACCTGAAGGCTGTGCTGAAGGCCCGTGGCCTGAATACCGCGGTGGGTGACGAAGGTGGTTTCGCGCCGAACCTGGCCTCCAACGAAGACGCCCTGGCCGCGATTGCCGAGGCCGTGGCCAATGCGGGTTACACGCTGGGTGATGACGTCACCCTGGCCCTCGACTGCGCATCGAGCGAGTTCTTCAAGGATGGTCAGTATGACCTGGCCGGTGAAGGCAAGGTGTTCAGCGCCGAAGGCTTCGCCGACTACTTGGCCGGCCTGACCCAGCGCTATCCGATTATTTCCATCGAAGATGGCATGGACGAGTCCGACTGGGCTGGCTGGAAGGTGCTGACCGACAAGATCGGCGAGAAGGTGCAGCTGGTTGGTGATGATCTGTTCGTCACCAACACCAAGATCCTCAAGCGTGGCATCGAGGAGTCGATCGGCAACTCGATCCTTATCAAGTTCAACCAGATCGGCTCGCTGACCGAGACCCTGGAAGCCATCCAGATGGCCAAGGCCGCCGGCTTCACCGCGGTGATCTCGCACCGCTCCGGTGAGACCGAAGACAGCACCATCGCCGACCTGGCCGTTGGTACTGCAGCTGGCCAGATCAAGACCGGCTCGCTGTGCCGCTCGGACCGTGTGTCCAAGTACAACCAGCTGCTGCGCATCGAAGAGCAGCTGGGCGCCAAAGCGCCGTACAAGGGCCGTGCCGAATTCCGCGGCTAAGTCCTGTGATACCCGCCACGCCCCTTGGCGTGGTGGGGCAAGCCCGGTGCTGGCTCACGCTGGCCCGAGCCATTTTCTGATCCGTCTGATGCCATCGAGGGCTGCTTCGGATGCAAAAGGCCCATCTGCTGTTCGTCGTGCTGCTCCTGCTCCTCGCCGGCCTGCAGTATCGCTTGTGGGAAGGCGATGGTGGTATTGCCCATAACCGCGCCCTGCAGCAGGAAATCGCTGAACAACAGCGCGAAAATGCCCTCCTGCACGAGCGTAACCAGACTCTTGAAGCCGAAGTGCTCGAGCTCAAACGCGGCCTTGAGACCATTGAGGAGCGTGCCCGCTATCAACTGGGCATGGTCAAGGAAGGCGAAACCCTGCTGCTGCTGAGCGAGTGACTGGCACTGCGGCTTGCACACCTGTCCCGAGAGAAGCCCGCCATGTCGCTGATGCCCTTGCCTGAATTCTGGACCCTTATCCCGGCAGCCGGGATTGGCGCCCGTATGCGCGCGGATCGGCCCAAGCAGTACCTGAAGATCGCCGGCCGCACGCTGCTCGAGCACACCCTGGACTGTTTCCTCGGCCACCCACAGCTCAAAGGGGTGGTGGTCTGTCTGGCGGATGAAGATCCTTACTGGCCGATGCTGCCCTGTGCGGCAGACCCTCGCATTCAGCGTGCCATGGGCGGCTGTGAGCGTGCCGATTCGGTATTCAATGGCTTGCAACACCTGCTGGAGCAGGGCGCGAGCGTCGATGACTGGGTGCTGGTGCATGATGCTGCCCGCCCGAACCTGGCCCGCAGTGACCTGGATCAGCTGCTTGCGGAACTCGCTGAAGACCCGATCGGTGGCCTTCTGGCCGTCCCAGCACGCGACACCCTGAAGCGCGCCGATGCGCAGGAGCGGGTGAAAGCGACCGTGGATCGCAGCGTGATCTGGCAGGCTTATACCCCGCAGATGTTCCGGCTGGGCTTGCTGCAGCGCAGCCTGGCCGATGCGCGCGTGGCGGGGGTTGCGATTACGGATGAGTCCTCAGCCCTGGAGTGGGCGGGTTACGCGCCACGGCTGATTGAGGGGCGTGCCGACAATCTCAAAATTACCCGTCCTGAGGATCTGGCCTGGCTGGCGCAGTGCTGGGCGGGGCGTTGAGCTCGCGTAGGCTCGGACGAGGCTGCAATTGCACGCGCACCTGCTCCCGCAATTGCTCAATCCGCAGCGGCTTACTCAGGCATGCGCGCACCCCAAACTCGCGCCCTTGGGCGCAGTCTTCGGTCTGCGCGGTGGCGCTGAGGGTGATGATCGGCACCTCGCGGGTGCTCTCCTGATTGTGCAGGCTACGCAAGAGGCTCGTGCCATCCAGCCCCGGCAGGTCCAGATCCAGCAGGATCAGTTGCGGCGGTTGGCTACTTAGGCGGCGTAGGGCATCAATGCCATCATCGATGATCTCGATGCGGGCCAGGTCTGCCAGGGCATGCTCGACCAGCAGCTGGCTGGCGCGGCGGTTATCGACATAAGCCACGCGCGGCAATTCGCGGGTGCTGAAGGGGCGCTCGACCTCCACCGGCTTGACCTGCAGGTTGCTGCTGTAGGGCAGCTCCAGCCAGAAGCTGCTGCCCTGGCCAGCGTTGCTACTAAAGCCCAGATGCCCCTGCATGCTTTGCGCGGCAATGCGGCTTAGAGCCAAGCCAATGCCGCTCCCCTCAATCTCACCTTCTTCCTGGCCGAGGCGCTGGAAGGGGCTAAACAGCTGTGCCTGCTGCTCGGCGGCGATGCCGATACCGGTGTCGTCCACAATTACCCGCAGGCGATCGCCCTCAATGCGATAGGTCAGCGACACCTGCCCGCGTGGGCGGTTGTACTTGACGGCATTACTCAGCAGGTTGAGGAGGATCTGCCGCAGCCGGCGCGGCTCGGCCAGCACCAGCAAGCGCCCGTCAGGCAGGCGGCTTGCCAGTTGCAGGTGCTGCTGGCGGATCTGCGGGCGGATCAAGTCCAGGCACTCGGCCATGATCTGGCGCAGATCCACCTCTTCGAGGGTGACGTTGCCCTGTTCATTTTCCAGGCTGGCGTAATCGAGGATGTCATCGACCATCAGGGCCAGGCGGCTGCTGGCGTTGACCAGCTCGTCACTGTACTGGCGCAGCGGGTCGGTCTGTTCGCGCTGCTGCAGCTCGACCTGCAGCATCTGCGCAAAGCCCAGCACATTGTTCAGCGGGCCGCGCAGTTGCTGACTCATGCTAGACAGGAAGCGGGTCTTGGCCAGGTTCGCCGCGCGCACCTTGCCAAGGTTGCGGCGCAGGGCTTCTTCAGTGCTTTTCAGGGCATCGATATCGACATGGATGCCGGCCAGGCGCCCCGGGGCATCGGTCGCGCCGCGCACCTCCAGTACATGGGCGCGGCTCAGCAGCCAGTGGTAGAAGCCGTTGGCATCGCGCAGGCGAAATTCCAGCCGGTACTGATCGCTGAGATCCTCGCTCTGCTGGTGGCAGGCGATGAAGGTCTCCAGATCCTCCGGGTGAATGCGAGTCTGGAACACCTTCAGCGTCATCTCGTTGCTGCCGAGACCAAAGCGGCGCAGCAGCGGGCCTTCGATATGGATGCTCTGCTGCTCGAGGTCCATCTCCCAGCGACTTTGCAGGGTGTGCTCCAGCAGGGTGGTCAGCGCGGAGTCCAGGCTCTGCTCCTGGCGCTGGCTGAGCCGTGCCGCAGGCTGGCGTATGGCCTCGTTGAAGTCGATGGCGCTTGGGGGCGGGGTTGTCGGTTGCTGGCGCAGCAGCAGGACCACGCAGAGCAACAGGCCGCTTAGTGGCAGCAGCTGCAAAATCCCATGCAGCCCGGAGAACGCCAGCCCGAGGCTGAGCAGCAGGCAGCTCAGTGCCAGCAGCAGTAGCGGCTTGCCGGTGCCAGCTTGCGAGGCAGGCCGGAACCTGCGGGGCGTTGGGGAGTGCGGATTCGACATGCCGGTGGCGTTCCATCGAGCCGGATCACGCGCGGGCAGTGTGGGGACCGGCGGTGACAGGTGGGGTTGCAGAAGGCTGCAGGCGGGTTGGAAGTATCCCTGCTGCCAAGCCTTTCCAAGTATGCGTGATCATACATCTGCGCCGCGCTGGCGGTGAGTCCCCCCGCCGTATCTCGCGGGCCTGTTGCAGGCTTTTTTGCATGCAGCGGTTGTAACTGGCGGATGAGTCGTTACAATGGCGCGGCTTGCTGCTCTGGCAAGCGCTTTATGGTGGCCCTGTCGGTCCCCCCGCAACGATCAGCCGTGAACCCGGTCAGGCCCGGAAGGGAGCAGCCGCAGCGGTCATATTGTGTGCCGGGGTGTGGCTGGCGGGGCCATCTCCATTTTGGGCCTTTGCCCGCGCCGTCTGCAGTGCAATTTGCCCCGCGCTTCGCTAGCATGGTGGGCCTTGGTTTTAGCACTGGCGATCCGCTTTCATGAGTTATCAGGTTCTTGCCCGCAAGTGGCGCCCGCGCTCGTTCCGCGAAATGGTCGGCCAGACCCATGTGCTGCGGGCCCTGATCAATGCGCTGGATAATCAGCGTCTGCATCATGCCTATCTGTTTACTGGTACCCGTGGGGTGGGCAAGACCACCATCGCGCGGATCCTCGCCAAATGCCTCAACTGCGAAACCGGTGTCAGCTCGACGCCCTGCGGGCAATGCTCGGTCTGCCGGGAGATCGATGAGGGGCGCTTTGTCGACCTGATCGAGGTGGATGCGGCCAGCCGCACCAAGGTCGAAGACACCCGCGAGCTTCTCGACAACGTGCAGTACGCGCCGAGCCGTGGCCGCTACAAGGTCTACCTGATCGACGAAGTGCACATGCTCTCCACGCACTCGTTCAACGCGCTGCTCAAGACCCTCGAAGAGCCACCACCCCACGTCAAGTTCCTGCTCGCCACCACCGACCCGCAGAAGCTGCCGGTCACCATCCTCTCGCGCTGCCTGCAGTTCTCGCTGAAGAACATGCCGCCAGAGCGGGTGGTCGAGCACCTCACCCATGTATTGAGCGCCGAGCAGATTCCCTTCGAGGATGATGCGCTGTGGCTGCTCGGCCGCGCCGCTGATGGCTCGATGCGCGATGCCATGAGCCTGACCGATCAGGCGATTGCCTTTGGCGAAGGGCAGGTGCTGGCCGCCGATGTGCGCGCCATGCTCGGCACGCTGGATCATGGCCAGGTGTACGGCGTACTGCAGACCCTGATCAGCGGTGACGCATCGGGTCTACTGGAAGCCATCCGCCAATTGGCCGAACAGGGGCCGGACTGGTCGGGGGTACTGGCCGAGCTGCTCAATGTGCTGCACCGCGTGGCGATTGCCCAGGTGGTGCCGGAGGCGGTAGACAACGGCCAGGGTGACCGTGAGCGGGTGCTGAGCCTGGCCCGCGCCTTGCCGGCTGAGGATGTGCAGTTCTACTACCAGATGGGACTGATCGGCCGCCGCGACCTGCCGCTGGCGCCCGATCCGCGCAGCGGCTTTGAGATGGTCATGCTGCGCATGCTGGCCTTCCGCCCGGCCGAGGTCGCTCAGGTACCGCAGACACCCCTGCAGCTCGGCACGACCGCGTCGGTGAGCGAGGTGCCCGCAGCTCAGGCACCTGCCGTGATGGCTGTATCTGCCATGGCGGATGTGCCCCCCGTAGCGCCAGCAGCTGCAATGATTGATGTGCGCGCGCCTGTAGCGCTGCCACCCGTCACTGCGAGTACCGAGGCCATTGCGGCGACAGATATGCCGTTGCCCGCCGTGGAGGTTCATCCGGCAGCCGATGTTGCACCTCCACCGGCTACACCTGAGCCAGAGGCTGAGCCGCGTAGCGCCATGTTGCCAGCCGATTCCGCGCAGCGTGAAACATCGGCTGTTTCAGCCCCGCAATCCGCAAATCTGCCTGTGCATGCCGATGAGCCTGTGGCATCGCCCACACCCTCTGCACCGCTATCCCCAGCCAATGCCGCGGACGAAAGTCTGCCTTGGGATGATGATCCCGAGCCAGCCTATGCCCCACTGCCCGGTGATACCGCGTCTGCCGCACCGTCCGATGATGAGGGGCAAGGCGACGAGGAGCCGTTCGACGATGACCTGGCCGCCTATGCATATCTGGAGAGCTATGAGCCGGTAGAGAATGCGGCCCCGGTAGCGTCGGAGGGATCTGTGGCCACACCCGCCCCAGAGTTGCCCGTCTTGCCGCCGGCAACCGGCCTGGCTGCCGAATGGCTGGAAATCTACCCACGGCTCGGGCTGTCGGGCATGACGGCCAGCATTGCTGCCAACTGTACTCTGGTCGCGGCACAGGGTGCGCACTGGACATTGCACCTTGATCCGGCCCAGAGCGCGCTGTTCAATGCTGCGCAGCAGCGCAGGCTCAGTGATGCGCTCTCAGCGCACCTCGGGCAGACGGTACAGCTGGATATCCAGATCATCACCCCCACCCAGGAAACGCCGGCCCAGGCCGCAGCACGCGCCCGTGCCGAGCGTCAGCAGGCCGCTGTGGCGGCAATCCATGCCGATCCGCAGGTGCAGCAGATGATGACCCTGTTCGGCGCGACTGTTCGCGACGATTCCATTGAACCCATTGAGCGTTGAGGTAAACAGCATGATGAAAGGTGGCATGGCCGGCCTGATGAAGCAGGCCCAGCAGATGCAGGAAAAGATGCAGAAAATGCAGGAAGAGCTGGCCAATGCGGAGGTCACCGGTCAGTCCGGTGCCGGGCTGGTCAGTGTGGTGATGAATGGTCGCCATGACGTCAAGCGCGTCAGCCTCGATGACAGCCTGATGCAGGAAGACAAGGAAATCCTTGAAGACCTGATCGCGGCGGCGGTCAATGATGCGGTGCGCCGTATCGAGCAGAACAACCAAGAGAAGATGGCCGGCGTGACCGCCGGTCTGCAGATGCCGCTTGGCTTCAAGATGCCGTTCTGACCCTGAGGCGGCCACCTGCCTGCGGGTGGTCGCTTTCGCGTGCCGGTTTCTCTGTGCACGTATTCCACGATTCCCCGTCTCTTTCTGTGAGCCTTCGACGATGAGCTTCAGTCCCCTGATTCGCCAGCTGATCGATGCCCTGCGTATCCTGCCCGGTGTTGGTCAGAAGACGGCCCAGCGCATGGCGCTGCATCTGCTTGAGCGGGATCGCAGTGGCGGGCGCCGTCTGGCCGAAGCGCTCTCGACGGCGATGGAGGGGATCGGTTATTGCCAGCGTTGCCGCACTCTCAGCGAGACGCCGCTGTGTGGCCTTTGCAGCGACCCGCGCCGCGATGACAGCCTGCTGTGCGTGGTGGAAGGGCCGCTGGATGTGTTTGCCGTCGAGCAGACCGGCTATCGTGGGCGCTACTTCGTCCTGAAGGGCCACCTCTCGCCGATTGATGGCCTGGGGCCGGAATCCATCGGCATTCCCGAGCTGGAGGCACGGGTCGCCGCCGGGCAGTTCACGGAAGTGATCCTCGCAACCAACCCGACGGTGGAGGGGGAGGCCACGGCCCATTACATCGCCCAGCTGCTGGCGCCTCGCGGGCTGACCCTGAGCCGGATTGCCCATGGTGTTCCACTTGGTGGGGAGCTGGAGCTGGTCGATGGCGGCACCCTGGCGCATGCCATGGCCGGTCGGCGACCGATGGCCGGCTGATGCCGGCCTAAGTCACTGATCGAAACGCCCGCCGGCCAAGGCGCACAGCTCGACCGAGTCGAGAATCCGCACTTCCTTGCCATCGGCCTCCAGCAGGCCGTTCTGCTGGAAACGGGTGAAGACCCGCGACACGGTTTCCACCGCCAGCCCGAGGAAGTTGCCCAGCTCGTTGCGCGACATGGCCAGGCGGAACTGATTGGCCGAGTAGCCGCGGGCACGGAAGCGTGCCGACAGGTTGATCAGGAAGGTCGCAATGCGCTCATCGGCGGTCTTCTTCGACAGCAGTAGCATCATCTGCTGGTCATCACGAATCTCGCGGCTCATCAGGCGCATCAGCTGACGACGCAGTTGCGGCAATTGCAGCGACAGATCGTCCAGGCGCTCAAAGGGGATCTCGCACACCGAGGTGGTTTCCAGCGCCTGGGCGCATACCGGGTAGCTGTCGGTATCCATGCCCGACATACCCACCAGCTCGCTGGGCAGGTGGAAGCCGGTGATCTGCTCATCGCCGCTGTCGGTGACGCTGAAGGTTTTCAGCGTGCCGGAGCGCACCGCAAAGACCGAGGAAAAACGATCACCCTGATGGAACAGAAATTCGCCCTTCTTCAACGGACGGCCGCGCTTGACGATATCGTCGAGCGCGTTCATGTCTTCCATGTTCAGTGACAGCGGCAGGCACAGCGAGGCGAGGCTGCAATCCTTGCAATGGGCCTGCTGCGGGGGGCGGGCCTTCTGGAGGTCGGGACCGGCGGTCATGGGGCGTTCCTTGGTGCGGCAATAATGCCGGCAAGGTTAGCCGAGGTCGGTGTATTTGTCTGCTAGTTGCATTGGCCGGTAGGTTCGGGGCCTGTCTCGCGTGCGTGGTTCAAAAGATGGCACCTGTTCAGCCTTGACGGAGGAGTGGTTGGGTCATACTGTATCTACATTCGTAGATACTTTGGGGTGTATGTATGCAAACCGAAATCAAGCGCTGGGGGAACAGTGCGGCAATCCGTCTGCCTGGCAAAATTCTGGCGCAAGCACAGCTGGATGTCTCTAGCCCGGTCAGTATTGAAGTACTCGAAGGCAAGATTGTAATTGGTGCCCTGAAACCCAGCAGTCGCAAAGTTCGATTGCCATTCTCTGAGGCTGATTTGCTGCAAGATCTAGATGCCGGTACCGCTCATGCGGACGAGTTGGCATTGCCTTTGCCCGCTGAGCTGGATGCCTGATGTCTCTTTATATCCCTGATCGAAACGATATTGTCTTTCTGGATTTTGAGCCCGTTAAAGGCAAGGAGATCGGTAAATATCGACCTGCTCTCGTACTTTCCTCAAAGACATACAACAAGCAGACGGGGTTGCTGATCTGTTGCCCAATCAGCACCAGCATCCGTGGTCACACAACTGAAGTACCTGTGGGGAATCTTGAAAAGCCCTCAGTGGTCGCTGCCAGTTTGATCCAGACCCTGTCATGGCGAGAGCGGAAAGCTGTCTTTGTGGTGAAGGCTGAAAACGGGGTGATGGATGAGGTGATCGTTCGCCTCCTGCCCTTAATTGGCGCGGATTCGGTTATCGAAAAGCTCATTGAGTGAATTCCGCTGGTTCAGATCACCCGCGAAAAACGCTGCGTGCCTTGCTGGCCCAGATACTGATCGAACAGCATGCACACCGAGCGCACCAGCAGTCGTCCGGCGCCAGTGACCTTGATGCCTTGCTCATCCAGATGAATCAATTCGTCGCGGGCAAAGGCCTTCAGCCCCGGCCACTGTGCGGCGAAGTAGTGGCGAAAGTCGATGGCGAACGCCTGCTCGATCGTCGCGAAGTCGAGCGTGCAGTGGCAGATCAGTTGCTGAATCACCGCGCGGCGGATCCGGTCATCGGCATTGCAGTACAGCCCGCGTCGGGTAGCCAGCTGGCCGCTGTCGAGGCGCTGCTGATAGTCCTTGAGGTCACTGCTGTTCTGGCAGTACAGATCACCGATCTGGCTGATGGCCGACACTCCCAGCCCGATCAGATCGCAGTGACCATGGGTGGTGTAGCCCTGGAAGTTGCGTTGCAGGCTGCCGTCTTCCTGAGCGATCGCCAGCTCGTCATCGGGCAGGGCAAAGTGGTCCATGCCGATATAGCGATAGCCAGCCTGGGTCAGTTGCTCGATGGTGCGCTGCAGCATGGCCAGCTTGTCACCGGCGCTGGGCAGATCCGCCTCGTTGATGCGCCGCTGCGGCATGAAGCGCTCGGGCAGGTGGGCGTAGTTGAATACTGAGAGCCGATTCGGTTGCAGCGCGATCACTTCCTCGACCGTGCGGGCAAAACTCTCTGGCGTCTGCAGCGGCAAGCCGTAGATCAGGTCGATATTGACCGAGCGGAACTGCAGCGCATGGGCGGCATCGACGATGGCGCGCGTTTCTTCCAGGCTTTGCAAGCGGTTGACTGCGCGCTGCACGGCAGGATCAATGTCCTGCACGCCGAGGCTGACCCGATTGAAGCCGATTTCCCGTAGCAACCCCATGGTGGCCCAGTCAGCCTCGCGCGGGTCGATCTCGATGCTGTAATCGCCCCGATCATCGTCCAGCAGGTGGAAGTGCTGCCGCAGGTCCTGCATCAGCTGGCGCAGTTCATCGTGGTTGAGGAAGGTCGGTGTGCCCCCGCCAAAGTGCAGCTGCTCGACCACCTGGGACGGGTCGAGGTGGTGGGCAATCCGCTGGATTTCCTGACGCAGGCTGTGGAGGTAGGGCGCGCTGCGACTGCGATCCCGGGTGATGACCTTGTTGCAGGCGCAGTAGTAGCAGACGTGTGCACAGAAAGGCAGGTGCACATACAGCGAGAGTGGCTTGCGCGCCTGGGCGCTGTCGCGCACCGCCCGCAGCAGATCGAAGGGGCCAATGCCCTCGTGCAGTTGGACGGCCGTGGGGTAGGAAGTATAGCGCGGCCCGGCCAGATCATAGCGGCGGATCAGGTCGGTGTCCCAGCGAATGGCGTCAAGCATGGGTAGTGCCCCGGTGTGCAGACTGTGAGGGGCAGTCTAGGTAGCCATGCCGGCGCGTGTGTTGACCTGTATCAACCGCGGGCCGCGGCTCAGTGTCCGGCTAGCCAGTGCTGATGGGGGCCGGGCAGCGTCCACAGCCCGAATAGGATCACCAGCAACCCGCTACCGATGCGCAGCGCCCGGCGCCGCAACAGGGCGGTGATTCGTTCTGCGGCCAGCCCGGTGGTCAGCAACACCGGTAGCGTACCGATCCCGAAGGCCAGCATCAGCAGGGCGCTGTCCAGCGCGTCCCCTTGGCTCGCCGCCCACAGCAGGGTGCTGTAGACCAGTCCGCAGGGCAGCCAGCCCCACAGTGTCCCCAATAGCAGTGCGCGACCGGCGCTGCGCACGGGCAATAACTGGCGCGCGATCGGCTCAAGGTGGCGCCAGAGATGCCGGCCCAGCCCCTCAAGACGGGTCAGCACGCTCCACCAGCCGGCCAGGTAAAGTCCCATGGCAATCAGCAGCAGTGCGGCCAGTACCCGCAGGGCATCCGCCAATGGCCCGCTGGCCAGCGCCCAGCCGAGACTGCCCAACAGCAAGCCGGCCAGGGTGTAGGAGGTGATGCGCCCAGCGTTATAGGCCAGCAGCAGTTGCAGGCGGCGCTGGCGCTGTTCGGGGGGGATTGCCAGGGTCAAGGCGCCCATCAAGCCGCCACACATGCCAATACAGTGCCCACCACCCAGCAGGCCGAGTACGGTGGCCGAGAACAGCAGGGGCAGCAGTTCAGTCATGGCGCTTGGCGTGTTGCGATGGGTGATCTGCGGCCGTCTTTGGTGCTTCTGCCGCGCTGACCGCATCCGCCTGGCGAATACCCTCGGTGTGCTTGGGATCATCCTCGTCAAACAGGATGCTGTGGGCCGGGCTGTCCAGGTCGTCATACTGCCCGTTGTTGACCGCCCAGAAGAACAGCAGGATCACCAGGCCGACCACCACCACAGCAACCGGAATCAGCAGATAAAGTGCAGACATCGAGCCTCCAAGGACAATATGGGTCAGGATGCAGCCAGCGGCTGAGGTGCCGGACGCTGAGGCTGGCCGGGCAGGCTGCTGAGGCGCAGGGCGTTGATCACCACCACCAGCGAGCTGGCCGACATGCCAACCGCTGCCCAGCCGGGGGTTACCCAGCCGATGGCCGCAAAGGGCAGGATCAGGCCGTTATACAGGCAGGCCCAGGTGATGTTCTCGACGATGATGCGCCGGGTACGCCGGGCGACTTCAAGGGCATCGACCAGGCTGTCCAGCCGATTGCTCAGTAGCACCGCATCGGCGCTGGTCTTGGCCAGATCCGTGGCGCTGCCCATCGCCACGCTGATATCAGCGCCGGCCAGTACCGGGACATCATTGACGCCATCACCCAGCATCAACACATGCCGGCCTTGCTGATGCAGCTCGCGCAGCACACTGAGCTTGTCATCCGGTGTCAGTCCGCCCCGCGCGTCGGGGATGCCCAGCTCGCGGGCTACGCTCTCGACCATCGGCGAGTGATCCCCTGAGAGCAGCAGCACCTGCCACCCCCGTTGCCGGGCGGCATCGATCAGAGTGCGTGCATCATCACGCAGGCGATCATCCAGGCGCAGCCAGGCCAGCGGCCGCTGCTCATCACCGAGCAGTAGCCATTGTCCGGGGGCTTCCGGCATGGTCGGGGTCGGGCTGGCGCTGAGTGCCGCGACAAAGTGGGCCTCGCCAATGCGCAAGGTCTGGCCGTTGATGCAGCCCTCAAGGCCCTTGCCCGGCTCACTGCGCACCGCTTCGGCGACCAGCGGCGAGCGGCCAAACGCCCGGGCAATCGGGTGTTCGGAGCGATTTTCCAGCGCCGCCGCCAGGCGCAGGCAGCGATCCTGGTCCAGATCGCCCAGCGGCTGTACGTCGCGCAATACCAGTCGGCCTTCTGTCAGGGTGCCGGTCTTATCGACAATCAGCGTATCGACATGATTGAGGCTCTCCAGCACATGGCCGCGGGTGACCAAAAGGCCCAGGCCGTGCAGGCTGCCGGTGGCGGTGGTCAGCGCCGTGGGCGTGGCCAGCGACAACGCGCAGGGGCAGGTAGCCACCAGCAGGGCCAGTACGATCCAGAAGGCTCGTTCACTATCAATTTGCCACCAGACCAGCCCGAGGACGGCGGCCACCAGCAGCACGATAACCAGAAACCACTGCGAGACCCGATCCGCCAGTTCCGCCAGGCGCGGTTTGTCAGCCTGAGCGCGTTCCAGCAGGCGCACGATGGCGGACAGGCGGGTCTGCTCCCCCAGCGCCTCGATTTCCAGGGTCAGCGGGCTTTCCACGTTCAGCGTGCCGCCGGTTACCGTCTGGCCACGGCTGCGCGGTTGCGGCAGGTATTCGCCGGTTAGCAGGGATTCATCGATGCTCGAATGCCCGTCAATAATCCGCGCATCGGCCGGAATCACCGCGCCCGGCGGGACCAGCACATGGTCGCCGATCTGCAGCTCGGAGAGCAGAATGCGCTGGCTGTTGCCCTGCGCATCCAGACGCAGACAGGAGGCTGGCAGCAGGTTGACCAGCTGGGCGGTGACCTGCGCGGTGCGCTCGCGGGCGCGCCGCTCCAGATAGCGCCCGGCCAGCAGGAACAGCGCAAACATGCCCACCGCATCGAAATACAGCTCGCCGCTGCCGGTGATCGTGGACCAGATCCCGGCCAGATAGGCACCGCCGATCGCCAATGAGACTGAGACATCCATGGTCAGATGCCGGGTGCGCAGATCACGCAATGCCCCGCGGAAGAACGGGCCACAGCAATAAAACACAATCGGGGTGGTGAGGATCAGGCTGGTCCAGCGCAGGATCACATCAAAGCTATGGCTGAGATCGAGGTTGAACTCAGGCCAGGTGGCCATCGAGGCCATCATCACCTGCATCCACAGCAGCCCCGCAACGCCCAGCTGGCGCATGGTGCGGCGGTTTTCCTGATGCATGCGCTCGGCGGCGGCATCGGGCTGGTAGGGGTGGGCGGCATAGCCGATGCGGCGCAATTCGGCCAGCAACTGGCTGAGCGGCAGCTGACTGCCTTGCCATTCGACCTGCAGACGATGATTGGAGAGGTTGAGCTGTGCGCGAACCACGCCAGGCAGCTTGCGCAGGTGATGCTCGATCAGCCAGCCGCAGGCCGCACAACTGATGCCCTCGATGAGCAGGGCGGTTTCCTGGGTCTCGCCATGTTGCTCGACCAGTTGCTGCTGCACATCGGGGCGGTCATAGAGGGCCAGCTCGTCGCTGAGCACCTGGGGAAGAGCTTCGGGGTTGGCTGCGGTTTCGCTGCGGTGGCGGTAGTAGCTTTCCAGGCCACCAGCGACGATCGCCTCGGCCACCACCTGACAGCCCGGGCAGCACATGGCCCGGGATTCACCCAGCACGACGGCCTGAAAAGTACTGCCTTCGGGAACCGGCAGGCCGCAGTGATAACAGGGTTGCAGGGCACTCATCGACGCGGTGCTCAGGGCGCCAGTTCGATCGGGCGGCGATCCTCGAGGATACGCTCCTCATACAGCCGCCAGTCTTCACCGCCTTCCTGACCGATCAGCTCGACAAAACGACGCCCCTGCACGACATCCTGCATCTGCCCGCTGTACAGGCCCGCCTGACCTGCCACCGGTTGCAGAATGACCCGACGATCACGCTCGGGCTGGGTCGGCGAGATCAGGTTAAGCACCAGCTGGGCGGGCTGGCTGATACCAGACAGTTGAAGCTCGGCGGTGCCGCGCTCCTCGTCAAGTACCAGCTCAGCCTGCATGCCGAGACGTTCCGCCAGCTGCTCACGCTGCAGGGAGGTGTTGATGCCTTTGCCGACGTCGTAATAGTTGTCGGCCACCATCGCCACCGGGTTGTTGATCGCGATCACCAGCAGGGCAGTGCCCAGCACCACCGAACTGCCAAGAATGGCGATCACAAACCAGGCCCAGGGTTGCGTGTACCAGCGGGTAGAAGTCTCGGTCGGTTGCATGCGGGGCTCTCGTCAACGGACGCTTGGGCCGATGAAGCGGCTTTCAGCGTCGAAGGTTTTACCGGGCAGATCAGCCGCCTGGATTGTAAAGAGGATCTCGTTGGTGCTGGAAGGCAGTTCTTGTGGATCGATGGACAGCTCCACCGGCACCGAGAGGATTTCGCCCGCGACGGCACGGACTTCACGGCGCCCTTCAAAGATCAGGCCATCGAGACCTTCCACCGCGATGGTGTAGACGTGGTCGCGCTGGTCCTTGTTCATGATCTTCAGGGTGTAGACGTTCTCGATGCGGCCTTCTTCGTTTTCACGGAACAGGACCCGGTCCTTGATCACGTCCAGCTCGGCCAGCGGACGCTGCACCAGGGCAACCGTAAAGGCGCTGACCATGACCAGCAGGGCAATCGCGTAACCGATCAGGCGCGGGCGAGCCAGATGAGTCTGCTGGCCGCTGAGATTGTGTTCAGTGGTGTAGCGAACCAGTCCTTTGGGGTAGTTCATCTTCTCCATGATGCTGTCGCAGGCATCGATACAGGCCGCGCAGCCGATACAGGCGATCTGCAGGCCATCACGGATGTCGATGCCGGTCGGGCAGACATGCACGCACATCTTGCAGTCGATGCAGTCGCCCAGGTTTTCTGCCTTGAGGTCAGCGTCTTTCTTGCGCTGGCCGCGCGGCTCACCACGAGCGGTATCGTAGGAAACGATCAGGGTGTCCTTGTCGAACATCACGCTTTGGAAGCGCGAGTAGGGGCACATGTGGATGCAGACCTGTTCGCGCATCCAGCCAGCGTTGCCATAGGTGGCGAGGGTGAGGAAGCCAAACCAGAACAGTGCCCAGCCATCAATATTGAAGGTGAACAAGTCGATGGTCAGCTGGCGAATCGGGGTGAAGTAACCGACGAAGGTCAGGGCTGTTGCGGCAGCCAGCAATAGCCAGATGGCGTGCTTGGCCGCTTTGCGGCTGAGTTTGGCGGCGCTCATCGGCTGCTTGTCGAGCTTCATGCGCTGGTTGCGATCACCCTCGGTGACCTTTTCCGCCCACATGAACATCCAGGTCCACACGCTCTGCGGGCAGGTGTAACCGCACCAGACACGCCCGGCAAATACGGTAACGAAGAACAGGCCAAACGCGCAGATGATCAGCAGCCAAGACAGAAGCATGAAGTCCTGCGGCCAGAAGGTTGCACCAAAGATATAAAACTTGCGCTCGGGCAGGTTCCACCAGATGGCTTGGCGACCGCCCCAGTTGATCCAGGCGCTGCCGAAGAACAGCAGCAGCAGACCGGCACCACTGATCAGACGAATATTGCGGAACAGGCCGGTAAAGGCCTTGGTGTAGATCATCTCACGCTTGGCGTAGAGATCGACGCCGTCGCCTTTCTTGGCGGGAGGAGGGGTTATGTCCTGGACAGGTATCTTGTCGCTCATCGTGCTCTACCATCGCTTGGGGTTGTGCCCCGGTCCGAAGACCGGGGCCCTTTCACCGGTGGCGCCATGGTACGCCCGATGAGGTAGCCCGGCGGGTGCGACCGGTGGTCGCGCCGGGCTGCCCATCACTCCTGTGCAGGCTTCTGCGACAGGCTGTACACGTAGGCGGCCAGCAGGTGAACCTTGTCTTCGCCGAGCAGGTTCTGCTGTGCCGGCATCACGCCGGCACGGCCGTGACGCAGGGTCTGCTGAACCTGGGCGAA
>NZ_JAMJEZ010000013.1 GCF_023544715.1 Pseudomonas eutrophicaquae
AAGGGCAGTGGCGCGCTTTTCGCGCTGTTCCAGGGGGCTGAGGCTGCGTGCATCGTTGGTCATTTTGAAAATACTGATTATGCTCTATCTTATTGCCGGATTAATATGTATAAAACTTTTAGCTATTAAGGCGATTAGGTGCAGGTATGGCCCCAAGGGGTCGGGGCCATCCCGCAATCACTCAAAGCTGGGCAGTTGCGGTTTGACCAACGGCTTGCCGGCAGCTTCCCAGGCATCGACACCGCCGCTGATCGAGCGCACCTGCAGGTAGCCCATCTCCAGCAGGCTGCAAGCGGCCAGAGCGGCGCGGCCGCTGGTCTTGCAGTAGAGGATGATCGACAGGTCGCGGGCGCTGAGCTCCGGCATGTTGCTCAGGCGAAACTCCAGCAAGCCGCGCGGGATATTGATTGCACCCGCCAGGTGGCCCGCCTGAAACTCGTCGGCTTCCCGCACATCGATCAGCACATCGGCCTGGCGGATCGCCTCGTCAGCCTCTTCCAGCGCGATTTCCGTGATACGGCTCTTGGCTGCTACAACCAGATCATGGGCATTTTTCATGATCGCCTCTCAGCGCTTGAGCTTGCAGGTCTTGAAGCCGAACAGGGTATAGGCCGGGCACCAGCCGAGTAGGCCGGTGGCCAGCGGCATGACGCCGATCCAGGCCCAGACCGGGCCGCCAGCCAATGCCCAGATGATCAGCACAAGGCCAATCAGGACGCGCGCGATCTTGTCGATACCACCAACATTCTTTTGCATGACGCTCTACCTCTATCGGGTGGACGGTGCAGTGCATGCCCTTCAGGGGCGATACATCTTCTGCGGATTCATTTTCGGGCTCCACGGCAAGTCGCTGTTCTGCCAGCCGTTTTGCAGACGCATGCCGGCCTGCGGCCCTTCCTTGAGGGCGGCGCCCTGGAAGCCGGCGATCACATAGCGGGCATTGGGGAAGCCATTGGCGCGCAGAAAGGCCGCGCTCGGCTCGCCACGCTCACTGCCGGAGCGGCACAGGGTGATGATTTCGGTGTTTTCATCCAGATCGCGCTTGTTCAGCTCGGCGCGGATCTCGTCAAGAAAGCGTGGATTCTGGTTGACCTGGTAAGTGCCGCGCTGCTCATCCCAGGCCCGGCGATCGACCAGCAGATAGGGCACATTGGTATGCACGGCATCGGTGAAGCCGACGAACATGATTTCGACCGGATCGCGCACATCAACGAACAGCACATTGCTGTCCTGCTGCGTGATGCGTGTGTGGACTTCCTCGGCGGTGACGGCAATCTCCACGGCCTGCGCCGTAAGGCTGCAGAGGCTCAGGGTGGCGGCGAGTAGCAGATGTTTCACGGCGAACGCTCCTTGCGGTGATCAAAGGCTGCCGGGCTCGGTCTGGATCGAGGCGGGGCATGCGCAGCCTTTATACGGGTGGGGGTATTTTCGCGCGTCTAGCCTATTGCGATTTTTGGAATATGTATAGACCAATTATTAATAAGAGGTGACGGCTAACCCCCATCGCCACCTCCTCCCGGTACAGGATAGGCGCTGCGGGGCATCAGGCGGTGTTCGGTGTGTCAGCGCTGGGCAGCGCGACTCAGCAGGCGCTTTTCCAGCTCGCCCAGCACCAACACCAGCAACCCGCAACCGGCGACCCAGCTCCAGCCCAGAAGATCCAGCGCCTGGGTGTTAAAGAGCGCCTGCAGCGGTGCCCAGTGGGTGAAGGCCAGTTGCAGGCACAGCACCAGCACGACCATACCCCAGACCAGCGGGTTGTCGCGCAGGCCAAAGGCGGCCGGAGCATTCAGACGCCTTGCACAGAACAGATAGCCGATCTCACCAGCGACCAGGGCATTGACTGCCAGGGTGCGGCACAACTCCAGCGGCAGGCCCTGGGCCTCGGCATACAGGAACAGGCCAAGGCTGACCGCCGTCAGCAGCAGTGAGACGAACAGGACCCGCCACAGCACCCAGGACGACAGCAGGGGGGCTGCTGGATCGCGGGGAGGCTGGCGCATCAGATCGCCTTCGGCCGGCTCGAAGGCCAGCGCCAGCGACAGGGTTACCGCCGTGAGCATGTTGACCCAGAGAATCTGCAGCGGGCTGATCGGCAGGGTCAGGCCCAGGGCAATGGCCATCAGCAGCACCAGCGCCTCACCGCCGTTGGTGGGCAGGATGAACAGAATCGATTTCTTCAGGTTGTCGTAGACCGCACGCCCCTCGGCCACGGCATGGGCGAGGGTGGCGAAGTTGTCGTCGGCCAGCACCATCTGCGCAGCTTCCTTGGCGGCTTCCGTGCCCTTGATGCCCATGGCGATGCCAATATCGGCGCGCTTGAGGGCCGGGGCATCATTGACCCCATCGCCGGTCATCGCCACCCGTGCGCCGCTAGCCTGCAGGCGTTCGACCAGGCGTAGCTTGTGCGCCGGACTGGTGCGGGCAAAGACCGAGGTGCTGGCCAGGCGGCTATCCAGTTCGGCATCACTCAGACGATCAAGGTCAGCACCGGTCAGCGCTGTACCAGCGGCTAACTCCAGGCGCTCGGCGATCACCTGGGCCGTGGCGGCATGGTCGCCCGTGATCATTTTTACGGCGATGCCCGCGCGGCGGCAGTCGCTAATCGCGCGGATCGCCTCCTCGCGCGGCGGGTCGAGCATGCCGACCAGACCGAGCAGGATGAAATCCCCCTGAAGGTCCGCGTAGTCGAGCAGGTTCTGCGGCGCTGCGAGGGGGCGCATTGCAACCCCGATCATGCGCAGGCCGTCACGGGCACCTTCCTCCAGCCGGCGGTGCCAGTGGCGCAGATCCAGCGGTTTGGCATGGCTATCCTCCCACTGGCGATTACACAGCTCGAGCAGTCGCTCCGGCGCACCAAACAGATAGATCAGCCCGTGCCCGGCGTGGTCGTGATGCAGGCTGGCCGTGAGGCGCAGCTCGGGGCTGAAGGGGATGGCATCCAGGCGCGGCAGGCGGGCCTGCTCATGGGCGGTATCAAAGCCGAGCTTGCCGGCCAGGGTCAGCAGTGCGGCTTCGGTCGGATCGCCACTGATCTGCCAGCCCTCGCTGCCCGGCAGCAGGCTGGCGTGGTTGGCCAGCAGTCCGGCGCGCGCCAGCTCCAACAGATCGGGATGCTGCTGCGGATCACACGCCGCTCCGTTCAGGCGCAGCGTGCCGCACGGTGCGTAACCGACGCCCTCAACGTGGTAATCGCCGTGGGTCGTGAAGACCCGCTGCACGGTCATCTCGTTGCGGGTCAGGGTGCCGGTCTTGTCCGAGCAGATCACCGTCACCGCCCCTAGGCTTTCCACCGCAGGCAGGCGCCGGATGATGGCGCGATGCCGGGCCATGCGCTGCGCGCCCAGTGCCAGCACGATGGTCAGCACCGCGGGCAGCCCCTCGGGAATCGCCGCCACGGCAAGGCCAACCGCGGCCATCAGCATCTCGTCCGGCGAGTAGCCGCGCCACAGCACGCCAACGGCGAAGGTCAAGAGGGCGAGGCCCAGAATGATCAGAGTCAACTGGCGGGCGAAGCGCTGCATGTCGGCCAGCAGCGGTGTCAGCAGGCTTTCCACCTGCCCAAGCAGGTGGCTGATTCGCCCGAGTTCAGTGGCGCTGCCGGTGGCTACCACCACGCCCGTGCCGCTGCCGGCACTGACCAGGGTGCCGGAATAGGCCATGCAGAGCCGGTCACCCAGGCTGGCCTCGGCCGGCACCGCGGCGCAGGATTTGCCGGCGGGCAGGGATTCGCCGGTCAGCATCGCCTCATCGATCCGCAGCTCGCGACACTCCAAAAGGCGCAGATCCGCTGGCACCCGATCGCCCGCTTCCAGCAGGATGATGTCCCCCGGCACCAGAGCTTCAGCCGGCAGGTTCTGCAGCAGGCCGTTACGACGCACCCGGCATTCGAGGCTGAGCAGACGCCGAATCGAGCGCATGGCCTGCTCGGCCTTGCCCTCTTGGATGAAGCCCACCCCGGCATTGATCAGCACCACGCCAAGGATCACCGCGCTGTCCAGCCATTCGCCGAGGGCGGCAACCAGTACCGCGCAGCCCAGCAGGACATAGATCAGCAGGTTATGGAACTGCAGCAGCAAGCGTTGCAGCCAGCCCTTGCCGGGCGCCTCGGGCAGACGATTGGCGCCGTGCTGTTGCAGGCGCTGCTCGGCCTGCTCGGCGCTGAGGCCACTGTAGTCGCTATCCAGTTGCGTCAGACAGTGCTGCGCCGCATGGGCATGCCAGGGGGTAGGGGTGGACATCCGGACACGACTCCGTGTGCCGAGCGAGGTGGCTACCCTGCGACGCTGCGCTCGAAGAAGTAGGGCTCCAGCAGATCCTGCATGCTGTAGAAACCATGGTCCTTTTGTAGCAGGTTTTGCGCCGCGAACAGCACGCCGTTGCCGAAGGCCTCACGGGCGATCGACTCATGGCTCAGGCGTACCGTCTGGTTGGGGAAGCCGAAGAGGATTTCGTGGCGCCCGACGATCCCGCCGGCGCGAATCGACTTGATTTCATCGCATGGCTTGTCGAGCGATTCGGCAATGACCTTGGCGGTGCCGGAGGTTTCCGGCTTGTTGGCAAAGTGTTCCTCGATAATTTCGATGTCCGCATCCGGGGCGATCTGCTTGAGGATCTTGGCCGCCAGGATCAGGAAGTTGATCCCCAGGGTGATGTTCGGGGACCAGAGAATACGGGTGTGTGCACCCAGGGCCTGTAGCTGCGCGATCCGCTCCTCGGGGTATTGGGAGATGGCGCTGATGATGGCGATGCCGCGCCGGGCGGCTTCCTCGGCATACAGCTCCAGTCCATCGCAGCAGGAGAAGTCGATGATCACATCGACCGGGTGGCGATCCAGCAGTTGTGTCATCGAAAGGTCGTGACGACCGAAGATGCGTGCCGGGTTGTTCGAGACGATGCCAAGGCATTCGGCGGCGGTTTTTTGCTCGGGGTTGGCTGAGCCGCGGATCACCCATTCCAGACGGGTGTCGCTGCTTTCGAGCAGGACGGAGGCGACCGATTTGCCGGTGCGCCCGAAGCCAATGAGTCCAACGTTCACTTTGTTACCCTCGGAGTTCTGGTTGTTGTAGTCCGAATGTGCAGGTTCTCCCGAATGGATGCAGGTGGCCGGGCGCTACCAGGATGGCCTGGCTTTGCCGGATGTTGCCTGCTTTATGTCGGTGGATGCCCTCCGGATCGCTCATCGGGCACAACACTCGCGGAGCGAACTTAACCCAGTGTTGATGACAGCGTCCATGCAGCAGGCGGCGGGTGTCCCCTTCTTTTAGTACCCCCTGGGGTACTGTGGAGAGGTCTCCAGCGCCCGTGAGCCGGGCGCTGTGGCGCTCTGAGCGGTCGGTAATATCCAGCAACAAAACCGATGCCGCGTACCGGCTGTACGCGGTGATTCACGGCCTTGCCGGTGACACAGACACGGGGTTTGCCGTGGTCAACTGGGCCACACAATCGCGTGGCCTCCATTGACGGGGCGAGGGGTGGGCTGCAAGGTAGCCGCCTTGTCGATCCCCCTGCGAGCGCTGGCCCCGGTACTGCATGCTGATTTTTTCCGCTCTTTTTCGCCGCCGATCACTGCTGAATCTTGCTGATATGCGGCGGTGCGGCCTTGTGCTGCTGGGGTTGTGGCTGGGCGTTCTGGCGGCGCCGCTGGAGGCCCGGTTGGCCGGGCCTTTGGAGGTGCGTCAGGCGGCAGCCGGGCGCGATCTGGCGGCGATTCGCGCCAGTGGCCAGCTGCGGGTGCTGATCAACCAGAGCCGCCACAGCGCCGGCGTGACCCGCGAGGGCATGCTGGGCAGCGAGTACCCCCGCCTGCGGGCGCTGGTGCAGCAGCTCAACCGTCAGTCCGCCGATGATCGGCAGATCCGTCTGGTGCTGGTGCCAAGACCCAAGGAGCAGTTGCTGGCGGCGCTGCTGCGGGGCGAAGGTGATCTGGTGGCCCCGGGAGAATTGCTGGCGGTGCGCCGCGATCAGCAGGTTGCCACCAGTCGGCCCGTGGAGCGCGAGGTGCCGCTGGTGATCGTCACCCGCCGGGGCGCACCGCGTCTGGCGCATCTGGAGCAACTGGCCGGCCGCAGCCTGGCCCTGCCCGCCGGCAGCGCGGCGCGCGGTGCGCTGCAGACACTCAACGCCACGCTGAAGCGCCCGCTGGTTGCCGACTGGCAGGACCCAAGCCTAGCGGTCGAGGATGTGCTGGAGCTGGTGCAGGCGGGTGTGCTGTCGATGACCGCCGTAGAGCTGCCGATTGCCCGGCGCTTTGCGCGCGTCTGGCCGCGCCTGCGCATCGACGAGCATCTGCGCCTGAGCGAGGGACAGGATCTCTACTGGTTCATGCACCGCAAGGCGCCGGCCCTGCGTGCGGCGGTCGATCAGTTTTTGCGCGGCTACCGGGCGAGTGCCGATCAGGAGGCAACGTTTTTGCGCACCTATCGGCGTCTGTACAAGGTGCATAACCCGCTGGGCCGCACCGAGCTGCAGCGTCTGCAGCGGGTGCGCGCCACGCTGCTACGCCACGCCAAGGCGCAGCAGCTGGACTGGCTGTGGCTGGCAGCGCTGGCCTACAAGGAATCGACCCTCAATCCGGCGGCCCGTGGCCGGGGTGGTGTCACCGGGCTGATGCAGGTCAGTCCGGCCACGGCGCGCAGCGTCGGGGTGAGTCATCCGGCCAGCCTTGAGGGCAATGTGCTGGCCGCCAGTCGCTATCTGGTCAGACTGCGCGAGCGCTTTTTCTCCGGCAGCCAGTTCAACGAGCGCGAGCGCATGGCTTTTATGCTGGCAGCCTACAACCTGGGGCCGCAGCGGGTGCAGCAGTTGCGCGCCGAGGCGCGTCGGCGCGGGCTTAACCCGTATCAGTGGTTCTTTCAGGTCGAGCGGGTGGCGGCGGAGCGGCACGGGATGGGGGTGGTCAGCTACGTCAGCAGCATCAACAAGTACCAGCTGATCTACAGCCGCGAGCGCTACCGTCTGGAGCCCTGACGCCGGCGCGCCCAGTACCGACGCGTGGGCGTCAGGGATACTCGATGGCGGTCAGGTACCAGAGCCGCTCACCGGCCGGCGTCTGCACCCGGACCTCGGCATCCAGCGGTTTGCCGAGCAGCGCGCGAGCCAGCGGGGAGTCGATGCTGATCAGGCCAGTCTTGAGATCCAGCTCATCGGTGCCGACCAGCCGGTAGCGCGCCTCCTCACCCTGTTCATCCTCCAGCGTGACCCAGGCGCCAAAGTAGACCCGCTGCGTATCGGCGGGGCGCTCATGCACCACCTTGAGCTGTTCAAGGCGCTTGCGCAGAAAGCGCACCCGGCTGTCGATTTCTCGCAGCATCTTCTTGCCGTAGGTGTACTCCGCATTCTCCGAGCGATCGCCCTGGGCTGCTGCTTCACTGACCGCCTGGGTCACCTGCGGGCGGCGCACCTGCCACAGCTCGCGCAGCTCGGCGCGCAGGCGGGCCTCGCCTTCGGGGGTGATCAGGGCGGTGCCGGCGGTGCGGGGTGGACGGTAGCGACTCATGCGCAGGATTCCTTGCACTCAGGATTCACGTAAGACACTCAGCGGACTGCTGCGCAGCACGCGGCGGGTGCCAAACAGCCCGGCCGCACCGACCAGCAGGGCGCCCAAAGGCAGCAGCAGGAGCAGTTCGGGGTGCGGTTGCCAGGGCAGATCCAGCACCCGGCGATAGAGCAGTGCGGTGACCAGCTCGCAGCCCAGCGCTGCCAGCAAGCCGCTGCTGGCGCCGAGCACGGTAAATTCACCGAGCCGCGCTTGCTGCAGCAGCCGGCGCTCTGCCCCCAGCGCGCGCAGCAGGGCGCCCTGACGCAGGCGCTCATCCAGGGTGGCCTGTAGCGCCGCGAACAGGACGGCCAGCCCGGCTGCCAGCACGAACAGCAGCACATACTCCACCGCCAGGCTCACTTGCGCCAGAATGCTGCGCAGCTGCTCCAGCAGCGCGCCAATCGGCAGCAGGGTGACGGTCGGGAACTGACGGGCCAGTGCCACCAGTGCGGCATCCTGGCCCTCGGGCAGGTGGAAGCTGGTCAGCCAGGTGACCGCAATTTCCTCGCGGCTGGCCGGGTTGAGGATCATGAAGAAGTTGGGCTGCAGGCTGTTCCAGTCGACGCTGCGCAGGCTGCTGACCCGCGCTTCCAGGCGCTGGCCGCCGATATCAAAGCCCAGCCGATCGCCGATCCCAACCCCGAGACTCGCCGCCAGCCCAGCCTCGACCGAGACCGCCGGGCCGTATCCGGCAGGCAGGGCCTCCCACCACTGACCCTCGATCACCCGGCTGGCGCTGCCCGGCTCTGCGCTCCAGGTCAGGTTGAGGTCACGGCGCAGCGCGCGCTGGCCACGAGAATCACCGGGCTCAACCGGGTCGTCAGGTTGGACATCGGCACCGTTGATGCTGATCAGGCGCCCCGGTGCCACCGGGTACAGCGGCGCACGGCTCACGCCAAGGGCCACCAGTTGTGTAGTGAAGGCCTCACGCTCGTCGCTGGCGATATTGAGGGCGAAGTGATTGGGCGCATCGCTGGCCAGCTGGGCCTGCCAGTCGTCCAGCAGCTCACTGCGCAGCAGCAGTACCACCGCCATGGCCAGCAGGATCAGGCCAAAGGCCAGCGACTGCCCAGCGGCGGCCAGCGGATGGCGCAGCAACTGGCCAAGACCCAGTCGCCAGGCCAGCCCGGCACCGGCCAGCAGCCGCCGCAGGCTGCGCAGCACTAAAAGCCACAGCCCGCCCAGCAGCAGCGCCGCCAGCAGGCCGCCGCCGAGCAGCGCCAGGGTCAGGGTCAGATCCAGACTCAGCCACCACATGATCGCCCCCAGCGCCAGCAGGGCAGCGCCCTGCACCAAGAGGCTGGAGAGAGGCAGCGGGGCCAGATCCCGACGCAGCACCCGCAGCGGGGAGACCCGCCCCAGCGCGGCGAGCGGCGGCAGGGCAAAGCCGCTCAGCGCCACCAGACCGACCGCGACGCCCAGCAGCGCCGGCCGCCAGCCCGGGGCGGGCAATTCGGCGGGCAACAGCTCGCCCAGCAGAGCGAACAGTCCCCACTGCGCCAGACCACCGAGCAGCACGCCGCTCAGGCTGGCCAGCAGGGCCAGCAGCAGGATCTGCAGGGTGAACAGTTGCAGCGCTGCACGGCGACTCAGGCCAAAGCAGCGCAGCATCGCGGCCAGATCGTAGCGCCGGGTGGCGAAGCGGTTGGCGGACAGCGCCACCGCCACCCCGGCCAGCAGCACGGCCGCCAGGCTGGCCAGGCCCAGATAGCGCTCGGCGCGCTGCAGGGCACCGCCGACCTGCTGATTGTCCTCCCGGGCATCGAGCAGGCGCTGCTGCGGGGCGAGCTGGTCACGCAGGGCCGCGCGATGGGCCGCCAGGGCGTTGCTGTCGCCGCGCCACAGGTCACGCCAGGTGACCCGGCTGCCCGGCTGCACCACGGCGGTGGCGGCCAGATCGTCGTAATGGATCAAAAGGCGCGGCGTGAAGCTGGCCAGGTTGCCGGCGCGGTCTGGCTCATAGGTCAGTACACGGGTCAGGCGGACACGGTGGCGGCCGACTTCCACCTGATCACCGATCGCAAGATTCAGGGCGATCAGCAGGCGGGCTTCGGCCCAGGCTTCACCGGGGGCCGGGCGCCCGCCGGGCTGTTCCTCGGCAAAGGGCGCGGCGGCGCTGCGCAGTTGTCCGCGCAGCGGGTAGGCGTCGTCGACGGCCTTGACGCTGGCCAGCTGCAGGCCGCTGTCGCTGGCGATCACGCTGGAGAACTCGACGCTGCGGGCATGCTGCAGGCCAAGGCGTTCGGCACTCTCCAGCTGTTCGGCCCGCGCCGGGGTGCTGCCGCGCAGCACCAGATCAGCAGCCAGAAACTCGCCGGCGCGCAGCAGCATCGCGCCGTTGAGGCGCTCGGTGAAATGCGCAATGGCGCTGCTGGCGGCCACCGCGATCAGCAGCGCGAAGAACAGGACCCGCAGCTCACCGGCGCGCGCCTCGCGGCGCAGCTGCCGCCCGGCCAGCGCCAGCAGCGCCCAGGCGGATAACCCCCGGCGCCCGTTCATGCCTCCACCACCCGGCGGCCCGATTCCAGACGCAGCTGTTGTGCGCAGCGCGCGGCCAGTCGGGCGTCATGGGTCACCAGCACCAGGGTGGTGCCTTGCTCGCGGTTGAGGCTGAACAGCAGTTCGGTGATGCGCTCGCCGGTCTGGCTGTCCAGGTTACCGGTCGGCTCGTCGGCAAACAGCAGCTGTGGCTCGCCGGCAAACGCCCGGGCGATGGCCACCCGCTGCTGCTCGCCACCGGAGAGCTGGCGCGGGTAGTGCCCGGTGCGCTGGCCCAAGCCGACCCGCTCCAGCAGCTCCTTGGCGCGTTGCCGGGCGTCACGCCGGCCCTCAAGCTCCAGCGGCAGCATGACGTTTTCCAGCGCGGTCAGGCTGTCGAGTAGTTGAAAGGACTGAAAGACAAAGCCGACCTGCTCGGCGCGCAGCCTGGCACGTTGATCCTCGTCCAGCCTCTCCAGCGCCTGGCCGGCCAGCTCGACCGAGCCACTGCTCGGGCTATCGAGCCCGGCCAAGAGGCCCAGCAGGGTGGATTTGCCCGAACCAGAGCGGCCGACGATGGCCAATGACTCGCCTTGCTGCAGTTCCAGGGACAGATCGTCAAGAATGGTCAGGGCGCCTTCCGGGGCCGGGACCACTTTGCTAAGGTTGCGCGCAACGAGAATGCTGGCTGGCATGGAGAATCCGATGGCTGTGAAGTGGCTGATGGCCGGACTGCTGTGGCTGCTGCTGGTGCCGCAGGCGCTGGCCGGGACCTTGCTGGTTGTCGGCGATAGTATCAGCGCGGCTTTCGGCCTGGAAACGCGCCAGGGCTGGGTGCATCTCCTTGAGCAGCGCCTGCGCGAACAGGCGCCGCACTGGCAGGTGGTGAATGCCTCGCGCAGCGGCGAGACCAGTGGTGGCGGGCGTTCGCGGCTGCCGGGGCTGCTCACGCGCCACGCCCCGCAGCTGGTGCTGATCGAGCTAGGCGGCAACGATGGCCTGCGTGGACAGCCGCTTGAGCAATTGCAACGAAATCTTGCCGGCATGGTGGAACAGGCGCGCACCGCGGGCGCGCAGGTGGTGCTGCTCGGCATGCAGTTGCCGCCCAATTACGGTCAGCGCTACACAGCGGGATTTGCCGCAGTGTTTGCCGAGGTGGCCCGCGCGCAGCAGGTGCCGCTGGTGCCGTTTTTCCTCGAGGGCGTGGGGGGGAATCCGGCCCTGATGCAGGCCGATGGCATCCATCCCAACGCCGCCGCCCAGCCTTACCTGCTGGAAAATGCCTGGCCGGTGCTGGCGCCGCTGCTGTGAGGCTTTTCCGCTTCGGGGCTTTCGGCTAAGGTTGCGCGCCGCTGCTCCGGAGCCCCTCCCTGATGTCTCGCCATGCCTGGTCGCTTTATGCCTATCGCCTGCTGATGCCCGGTGAGCAGCTGGATCTGTTCGCCTGTCAGGAGGTGCGCCTGCATCTGGTGGCCCGTCAGTTGGAGCTGGAGGATGCGGGCGATCATACGCTGTGCGGCAGTCTGCTCCCGGCGCGTCCTCACTGGCGCGATCTCGACCGGCAAATCCTCAAGGATCATCGCCTGTGTTCGGTGTGCCTGCAGCGTCTGCGCGCCGAGCGGCACGGCCTGCCGCGTGACTGGCCATTGCGCTGAGTCGCAGCGGCTGACCGCAGCTCGGCCGGCGGTGTACACTTTCTGACCAATTTCGACCCCCACAGGATGCCCTGATGCTACCGCGCACCTTTGTCGTTCGACCTTTGCTGGCCACCCTGGCTGCCCTGTCGCTGGCGGCGCCGGCGGCTGCGCTTACCCTGCCGCTGCCGCCACCGGGCGAGGATGTGGTGGGTGAGGTACGGGTGATCACGGCCAAGTACGAGGACACCTTTGCCGATATCGCCAGCGCCAACGATATGGGCTATCTGGAAATGGTGGCGGCCAATCCCGGTATCGATCCGTGGCTGCCGGGGGAGGGAGTGGAGATCACCTTGCCGACCCGCTACATCCTGCCGCCGGGGCCGCGCGAGGGCATCGTCATCAATCTGGCCGAGTACCGGCTCTATTACTTCCCGCCTGGGGAGAATGTGGTGCACACCTTCCCGCTGGGGATCGGCCGGGAGGGCTGGAACTCGCCGATTGCCAACACCACCATCACCGGCAAGTTCCCAAATCCGACCTGGACGCCGCCTAAGTCGATCCGCGAGGAGCACGCTGCTGAGGGCGATATCCTGCCGGCGGTCTTCCCGCCGGGCCCGGATAATCCGCTCGGGCCGTTCAAGTTTTCGCTGGGCACGCCGGGTTACCTGATCCACGGCTCCAACAAGAAGTTTGGCATCGGTATGCGCGTCAGCCACGGCTGCTTCCGCATGCTCAACCACAATGTGCTGGAGCTGGCGCGTCTGGCGCCGGTGGGTACCAAGGTGCGGATCATCAATGAGCCGTACAAGTTCGGGATCAGTCAGGGCAGCCTCTATTTCGAGGCCCATGCACCGCTGAGCGATACCGGCGAGCTGTCGATCGTCGATCGGCATGCCCAGGTGGTCAACACGCTGCTCAAGCATCAAGCGCTGCAGGAGCAGACGCTGCAACTGGACTGGGATGTGGTGCGCGAGGCGGCCGCCGCCGAATACGGCATGCCGGTGGAGATTGCCCAGCCGCGAGAGCTGGTAGCGGACGCCATACAGCCCTGAGCCGTTGGCGTGCGCAGCAACAGCCGGTCTGAAACACTGGCTGGCCAGAGTAGAGGCACAAAAAAACCGGCTCCCAAGGGAGCCGGTTTCGCAAATGCCAGATACGAGATCTGTTACTTGCGGCTGGCTTTTTCCAGCATGCGCAGGGCGCGCTCGTTGGCTTCGTCAGCGGTCTGCTGAGCCTTCTGGGCAGCAGTCAGCGCTTCGTCAGCCTTGCGGTAGGCTTCGTCAGCACGAGCCTGGGCGCGGGCAGCGGCGTCTTCGGTCGCGGTCAGGCGAGCTTCGGTTTCCTTGGAAACGCTGGAGCAGCCGACAGCCAGCAGGGCAGCCAGGGTCAGGGCGGAGGCTTTCAGGACAGTATTCATCGGATTCCCCTTTAAGGTCATTGATCCATTGCGGCAATCTCCCGAGTCGGGAAACTGACTGGCGCACATGGTACCTATAACTCTAGCCAAGTAAATCTGCCCAAGGTGGCAGAAGTGGGTTTTTTTGCAGATCGAGGCCGTTCTGCCCGCTGCCACGTGATTTTGGACAGGGCGGGGCCGGCTCTGTTAGCTTTCTGGACGACAGGCCCGCTGGGGCGGGTGCCAGTTTTTTAGGGGAGTGATGAAAGTGACCGCAGTCAGTGAAGTCCAGCACGATCCTGCGACCAAGCAGTTCACGCGGGTGGTCGATGGCCACCAGGCGTGTCTGTCGTATATGGATCTGGGGCGTCAGACCATCGATATCTACCGCACCTTTGTACCTGAAGCGCTGCGCGGGCGGGGCGTGGCGGCTGAGCTGGCTGAGGCGGCGCTGCTGTTTGCCGAGGCGCAGGGCTACACGGTGCTGGCCTCCTGCTCTTACGTCGAGCGCTACATGGAGCGTCGAGCGCGTCGCCCGGCCGCGCCTGCGCAGTAAGCGCTGCACACGAAAAGGCCGGGCAAATGGCTCGGCCTTCTTGTATCTGCGCGCTGTTGACTCAGCCGCGCTGGCGACGCGGCAGCACATCCTTGAGCTTGTCGCGCATGCCGCGGATCGACTTCTCGGTCGTCGCCCAGTCGATGCAGGCATCGGTGACCGACACGCCGTACTGCAGATCGCACAGGTTGCCCGGAATCGGCTGATTGCCCCAGTTCAGGTGGCTTTCCACCATCAGACCGATGATCGAGGTATTGCCTTCGAGGATCTGGTTGGCGACGTTATCCATCACCAGCGGCTGCAGGGCCGGATCCTTGTTGGAGTTGGCGTGGCTGCAGTCGACCATGATGTTGGCGGGGATCTTGGCCTTGGCCAGTTCCTGCTCGCACAGTGCCACGCTGACCGAATCATAGTTGGGCTTGCCGTTGCCGCCGCGCAGCACCACATGACCGTACTGGTTGCCTTTGGTGGTGACGATCGACACCTGGCCCAGCTGGTTGATGCCAAGGAAGCGGTGCGGACTGGATACCGACTGCAGCGCATTGATCGCCACGGTCAGGCTACCGTCGGTGCCATTCTTGAAGCCGACCGCCGAGGACAGGCCCGAGGCCATTTCGCGGTGGGTCTGGGATTCGGTGGTGCGCGCGCCGATCGCCGACCAGCTGATCAGATCCTGCAGGTACTGCGGGGAAATCGGGTCCAGCGCCTCGGTGGCGGTCGGCAGGCCCATCTCGGCCAGATCGCAGAGCAGCTGGCGGCCGATATGCAGGCCATCCTGGATCTTGAAGGAGTCATCCATGTACGGATCGTTGATCAGGCCTTTCCAGCCCACCGTGGTGCGCGGCTTCTCGAAGTACACACGCATCACCAGGAACAGCGTATCGGCGACTTCGGCCGCCAGCACCTTGAGGCGCTCGGCGTACTCGTGGGCTGCCTTGATGTCGTGAATCGAGCAGGGACCGATCACCACGAACAGGCGGTGATCCTTGCCGTCGAGGATGTCGCGTACCACCTGGCGACCATGACTGACCGTGTGCATGGCCGACTCGGTGAGCGGCATTTCCTGTTTCAGCTGCTCGGGCGTGATCAGCGCCTCGTTGGAGGCAATGTTGAGATCATTGATCGGTAAATCAGCCATCGTGTTACTCGCAGTTCCTTGAAGCCGGCCGCCAATCGGGCCCGTGGCGGTGCGCGGCAGGGGGATAACGGGATGGCGGAACCTTACCCTTTCCGCCTTGCCCTTCACAATAAAGACTTTCGATCACGGCCTTAGCCGACCGGTATCGGGTTGTTGTGCGATCAACGCACGCCGTGGCGGAGCAGTGCTTGCCGTTGCCCGGTCTGCGGTCGATAGTGCGCGCTGATTCATGACAGGAGCAGGTTGAATGAATTCTTCCTATCGTCCGCGCATCGGTGTCATCGGCACCGGCGCCATTGGTGGCTACTACGGTCTGATGCTGGCGCGTGCCGGTTTTGAGGTGCATTTTTTGCTGCGCAGCGAGTACGCCGCGGTGCGTGAGCAGGGCCTGACGGTGCGGCATGCTGAGCTCGGTGAGCTGCACCTGCCCAGCGTGCAGGCCTGGCAGGATGTGGCCGAGATGCCGCCCTGCGACTGGCTGCTGGTCGGTGCCAAGAGCACCTCCAACAGCGAGCTGGCTCCGCTGATCGTGCAGGCCGCTGCTCCGGGGGCCAAGGTGGTGCTACTGCAGAACGGGCTGGGAGTGGAGGATACGCTGCGCCCGCTGCTGCCGGAGAGTCTGCATCTTTTGGGGGGGGCTGTGCTTCATCTGCGCCCATCGCGAGGCACCGGGGGTAGTGGTGCACCAGTCCCAGGGTGTCTGCAACCTGGGTTATCACAGTGGCCCGGCCAGTGCGGCCGAGCGGCAGGCGCTGCTGGAGCAGGGCGTTGGCTGGCTGCGTGAGGCGGGCATCGACTCCAGTGTCCTCAACGACCTGAGCGCGGCGCGCTGGCAGAAGTTGGTGTGGAACATCCCCTACAACGGCGTCTCGGTTCTGCTCAATGCCAGCACCCGGCCGCTGATGCAGCAGGCCGAGAGCCGTGCCCTGCTGGAAGCGCTGATGGAAGAGGTGATCGTCGCTGCCCGGCAAGCCGGTGCCCGCCTGCCCGAGCATTATGCGCAGAAGCTGCTGGCCTACACCGACCGCATGCCCGACTACCTGCCCAGCATGTACCACGACTTTGCCCAGGGGCGGCCGGCGGAGCTGGAGTCCATCTACGCGGCACCGTTGGCGGCGGTCAGCGCGCTGGGCTGCGACATGCCGCGGGTGCGTCAGCTGTATCAGGCCCTGTGCTTCCTGCAGGCGCGCGGCGCTGCCTGAGATCCAGGGTTCGGCTTGGCGGTATTTATGGTCTAAGATGCGGGTGTGCTGCATTTTTCTGGTTATAAGTGACGCCGCTGCCACGGCGGGTCCGTGCGTCCGTCTTGAGGTGATCGATGAAACTTCAGCAACTGCGTTACATCTGGGAAGTGGCCCACCACGACCTCAACGTCTCGGCCACGGCGCAAAGTCTCTATACCTCGCAGCCTGGGATCAGCAAGCAGATCCGCCTGCTGGAGGATGAGCTGGGTGTCGAGGTCTTTGCCCGCAGTGGCAAGCACCTGACCCGTATCACGCCGGCCGGTGAGCGGATCATCCATACCGCCGGGGACATCCTGCGCAAGGTCGAGAGCATCAAGCAGATCGCCCAGGAGTTCTCCAACGAGAAAAAGGGCACCCTGTCGATCGCCACCACCCACACCCAGGCCCGCTACGCCTTGCCGCAGGTGATCGGTGACTTCATTCAGCAATACCCCGATGTGGCGCTGCACATGCATCAGGGGACACCGACCCAGATTGCCGAGATGGCCGCCGATGGCACCGTGGACTTTGCGATTGCTACCGAAGCCCTGGAGCGCCATGGTGATCTGGTGATGATGCCCTGCTATCGCTGGAATCGCTGCGTTGTGGTGCCGCAAGGTCATCCGCTGGCGCAGTTGCCCAAGCTCACGCTGGCGGCGCTGGCCGAGTATCCGATCGTCACCTATGTGTTCGGCTTTACCGGGCGCTCCAAACTCGATGAAGCCTTCGGGGAGCACGGGCTGGAGCCGCGGGTGGTGTTCACGGCCGCTGATGCCGACGTGATCAAGACCTATGTGCGCCTGGGGCTTGGGGTCGGGATAGTGGCGCGCATGGCGGTCGATGCGGAGCAGGACAAGGATCTGGTGGTGCTCGATGCCAGCGAGCTGTTCGAGTCGAGCGTCACGCGCATTGGTTTTCGGCGTGGCACCTTCCTGCGTGGCTTCATGCTCGATTTCATCGAGCGCTTCGCCCCGCACCTGACCCGCGAGCGGGTTCTCGATGCCGTGCAGTGTCGCAACAAGGCGGAGCTGGATGAGCTGTTTGCGGATGTCGAGCTGCCCGTCTGCTGAGGGCTGGCTGAGCGTTTGAGCGCACAAGGCCCGGCGATCATGCCGGGCTTTGTGCTTTACGGGGGTGGTCAGTTGCGGGCAATCAGGTTGCCGGCATGCAGGCCACACTCCTTGTGGGTGGCTTCCTCCCACCACCAGCGGCCCTCGCGCTCGTGCTGATTGGGCAGCACCGGGCGCGTGCAGGGCTCGCAGCCGATGCTGATATAGCCCTGCTCATGCAGCGGGTTGTAGGGGATCTCCAGCATGCGGATGTAGCCCCAGACTTCCGCGCTGCTCATGTTGGCCAGCGGGTTGAACTTGTACAGCGGCTTGTCGGGCGTCGAGAAGGCGCCGTCCAGCTCCAGCACCGCCACCTGGCTGCGCGTGCCGGGGCTCTGGTCGCGGCGCTGGCCGGTGGCCCAGGCGCTCACGGTGGCCAGCTTGCGCTTGAGCGGCTCGATCTTGCGGATGCCGCAGCATTCGCCGTGGCCGTCCTTGTAGAAGCTGAACAGGCCCTTCTCGCGCACCAGAGGCTCCAGCAGGCGCGAATCCGGCGACAGCACCTCGATGGCGATACCGTAGTGCTCGCGGACCTGCTCGATGAAGCGGTAGGTCTGCGCGTGCAGGCGGCCGGTGTCGAGGCTGAACACCCGGACGTTCTTGTTCAGCTTCCAGGCCATGTCCACCAGCACCACATCCTCGGCGCCGCTGAAGGAGATCCACAGGTCGTCGCCGAAGTGCTCGAAGGCGAGCTTGAGCACCTCCTGCGGGGACTTGTCGGCGTAGGCGGCCGCCAGGGCGGCAACATCGAAGGTCTGGGTCATCGGCAATTCCACAGGGTCAGGGCGGTGCCGTGATGGTAGCAGCAAGGCATTTATGCGTTGAAATAACGAAGTAGGCTCCCAAGGCACACATTCGGTTATATGGCCTGACCAGCGACTGGCAAGGCTCCGGTGCTTTTTCAGCCGCCACGCCACGCGCTGCGTTGCGCCCCGGCAGGCAAGCGGCTAGAGTGCCGCCTCGAATTTCGTCTGCTCATCGAGGAGTTTGCTGTGGAAATCGCCTGCCTTGATCTTGAAGGTGTACTGGTCCCGGAGATCTGGATTGCCTTCGCTGAAAAAACCGGGATCGACGCGCTCAAGGCGACCACCCGCGACATTCCCGACTATGACGTACTGATGAAGCAGCGCCTGCGCATCCTTGACGAGCACGGCCTCAAGCTCAAGGACATCCAGGACGTGATCGCCACCCTCAAGCCGCTGGATGGCGCGGTGGAGTTCATCGACTGGCTGCGCGAGCGCTTCCAGGTGGTGATCCTCTCCGACACCTTCTATGAGTTCTCCCAGCCGCTGATGCGCCAGCTCGGCTTCCCGACCCTGCTGTGCCACAAGCTGATCACCGACGAAACCGATCGCGTGATCGACTATCAGCTGCGCCAGAAGGATCCCAAGCGTCAGTCGGTGATCGCGCTGAAGAGCCTGTACTACCGCGTGATTGCCGCCGGTGACTCCTATAACGACACCACCATGCTCAGCGAGGCCCACGCCGGCATCCTGTTCCACGCGCCGGATAATGTGATTGCTGAGTTCCCGCAGTTCCCGGCGGTGCATACCTTCCAGGACCTCAAGCACGAGTTCCTCAAGGCATCGCTGCGCGATCTGCGCCCCTGATCGCTCGCGGCGTAAGCCGCCCGCACGCCTTGCAAAGCCCCTGCCGATTGGCCGGGGCTTTTTTGTATCGGTGGGCGGCAGGTTAGCGGGCAGTGTCAGGCGGCCGGTAAGGTCAGCCGCCTTTCAGGCCACCGGCGCGCCCGGCGGAGCCAGAAACACCCTGATGGCTTCCAGTACCTGCTCGGGATGCTCACGATGCGGGAAGTGCCCGCAGTCTGGCAGGATCAGGGTCTGACTGGCTGGGCCGGGCAGGGCGCTCAGGCGCTCGGCATGCCGGGGGGTGCCGTACTCGTCCTCGGCGCCATGCACGGCCAGCAGCGGGCAGGCCAGCGCCGCGGCCTGCTGCTCGATGCTCCAGTCGGCAAATGTGCTGTCCAGCCAGGTGTCGATCCAGGCGGCGAGCGTCCACGGGGCCTTGTCCGCGTGGTAGCGCTGCAGGCGCTCCTGCTGCGCCGCGTGCTGGAAGAACTGCTGCGCCTCACGTACCCCGGTCAGGGTCTGCGCTTCGACAAAGGTAATGGCTGAGAGGGTCACCAGCGCTTCGCAGCGCTCGTGATGCTGCGCCGCACAGGTAACGGCCATCGCCCCGCCGACGCTGTGGCCGATCACGACGAAGCGCTCGATCGCCAGCGCCTGGCACAGCAGCGGGAAGTAGCGCTCGATCTCCTCCTGCATGAAGTGCCGTGACCAGCCGCCAGGATGCGGGCAGGAGCGACCAAACCCCAGGCGGTCATAGGCAATCACCGCCCGCCCGGTGGCTGCGCACAGCCGCTCAGGGAAATCCCGCCATAACTCCACGCAGCCCAGCGAATCGTGAAACAGCACGATCGGTGCCGGCGCCAGCCGCTCGGCTGTTGTGTGCGGCTGCCAGTGCCGCACGAACAGACGCCCCTGCCCGCTGTCGAGCCAGTGATCGGTATGGACAATGCTCGAAGTCATGGAGATACCTCGCGAAGTGAACAGCTCTTTGAGATAGCAGGTCCGCGAGCAGACGTCGAGGCAGGATCAGCGCGTCAGCAGGCGTAACGGGCTGTGCAGGGCCAGCATGTGCTGCTGTTTGATGCTGACTTGGTGTGCCTTCATCGCGTCCCAGCCTGGTTGCCAGCCGCCCAGATCGAGATTGTCCAGATGCGCCGCTTGCCTCGACTGGCGAAGAAAATGCGCGCGGCTGCCCTGGGCCAGCAGCGGCTCGTCCAGCTCCGGCAGCAGCCACTGGCGGGCACCTAGCGCCGCAGCGATCGCCAGACCGGCAGGGTCGTAGTCGACAAAGGCTGTAATCAGCGTGCTGGCCGGCAGCGCGGTGAGTAGGCGCCGCGTGCCGCGGGCCAGACCGCTGTGACCGCGGTACAACACCAGGCCGCCGGAAAGCTCGACCGGGGCGGCGTAGTGCTGCCAGTCATCGAAGCTGTCGAGGTTCTCGATCACCAGCACCTGCTCGATAGCCGCGAGATTCAGGCTGGCCAGCGGCACGCGCAGGCTCAGTTCGGAGCTGAGGGTCGGCAGCGGCGTGGGCAGCTGGCCCTTAACCAGCACGAAGCCATCATCCGGGCGCTGAGGTGCGACCTTTTCGTCAATGAAGCCCTGCCGTGCCGCCTCAAGACGGCTGCCGCGCGGGCCGTCGGCCAGCAAGTCACGGCTGCCGCTGGCGCGCTCGGCCTCCTGGCGCAGGATGCGCAGCATCGTGTCGCTGAAGTAAAGGTGCTTGCCGCGGGGCTCGCCCACCTCCAGCTCTGCATGGATCTGCCGCCAGACTGGGCCGAGCGCCACGCTGTTATCGCGCTGACGCAGCAGGTTGTGGATCGCCTGCCAGTGGCGTGCGCCGAGCTTCACGCCAGTCCCAGGCGCACATCGCGGACGATGAAGTTGCCGGAGTACACCGGGTCCGGCGCACCGAGCGGGTCCAGCTCGAAGCAGCGCTTGTGCTCCTCGGGCAGGCCCTCATAGCCGCCGATTACCTGGTACAGCCAGCTTTCCGCATCCCAGGGCAGATTCTGCTGCGCCCGCCACTGCAGCGCCGAGAGCGGCTGGCTGTTGTCGATGACTGCGCAGAAGTAGGCCGACACCGCCTTACGGATCGGGTTGACCGCGATCTCGAAGTCTTCCACTGCACCGAGCAGCAGCTCGCCGGCGCTGCCGGGCGGGCTGGTCAGTGCGTCGGCTGGTGCCAGTGTGCGCAGCTGCGCCAGCAAGCCGAGCAGGTCGCTTTCGTGCTGCGGGTTGTGGATGTCCACCGTGGCTGGGGCGAGGCAGGGCGCCGCGAGGTTGAGGAGCGCCGGCAGCTTGGGCTGCGCGGCATGCTTGCCGACCTGATAATCCGGCTGCTGCTCAAGATGCAGCAGCCAGCCCTTGAGCAGCCGGGTGCGCCCGCGGATCTGGCGGAAGCGACCGAGCAGCTCGAGCAGGCGGGCCTGGACGATGCTTAGCTCCTGGGTGCAGGCGCTGACCGTGCGCTGCAGGTTGGCGACCAGCAGGCGGCGCAGTTCGCGCAGCTCGCCCGCGGCCTCGGCCAGCTCCTCGAAGCTGATCAGCTCAAGGCCTGCGAGCAGCTCGCTGACCTGCGCCTGCGCCAGCTCGTTCTCGCGGATCTTGGCGTTGAGGGTGCCGACGTAGCCGAACTCGTTGTTGATCCGGCTCCACAGCACGCGGATACCGTGGCCGAGACGCTCGCCGAAGGCATAGACGTGCTCACGCAGGTCGGTCAGGTAGGCGTCGGCCGCGGCGTAGTCACCCTGGTGGCGGGCTTCCCGATAGTGCGCGGCGAGGGTCTTGAAGGTGGCCAGAGCGCTGCCGGTGTTGGCGTCGATCTGCCGGTTGCGCTCATCGTGCAGCGCTTCCTCGAGCAATGCGCGCACCGCGCGGCGCAGGTGCAGATTCGCGCCCGGTTCGGGACGGTAGAGGATACCGTCCCTGACCAGCCGCTCCTGCAGCGCCGGCTCCAGTGCCTGCTCGGACAGCGAGCCGGCGAGATAAGCCGCCATGATCGCCTCGGCCTGGCGGCCCAGCTGGCGCAGGAAACGCACCCCGGCCTCATGCAGGTTGCCGCTCACAGCAGATTCCCCTGACTGGCCGCCTCGGCGCGCGCCTCCAGCGCCAGGCCCTCGCTTTCGTCGATGAAGCGGATCACCTCGTAGAGGTATTCCAGCTTGCCGGTGCCCAGATAAATCTGCTTCTCCGGGTTGGGGCGGATCAGGTAGCCCAGCTCGCAGAGGCGCTTGAACACCTGCTTGATCTGCCCGTCGACGCTGCTGCTGGTCGAGCCGAACAGCCGGTAGTGGCTGATCCGCGCCAGCTGCTCGCGGAACGCCGGGGTGTCCTCGACGATGCTCTGTAGTTCATTGAGGCGCAGCGCGCTGCCCTCGCTGAGCGGTGCGTCCTGGGCGCCGGCCTCCTGCACCAGCACCAGCCACTCGACCAGCGGGGCGAGGGCGCTGCAGACGTCGCGGAACTGCTGGCCGACCAGCTTGCGCTGCTCGTCGCCGAGCTGGCGCCAGGCGCAGAAGAACACCTCGCCCTCACCCATGGCGCCGACCGTGGCGACCTGGCGGTTGAGGGTGGCCAGATAGTCATCGACCTGCTCGCGGTTGGCCGCGGTGCGCAGAAAGCGCCAGCCATCCTCGTCACTGGTGCGGCAGATGAACTCGCCCTTGAGCAGGCGTTCGATCACGTGTCCCTTGCTCGACAGCATCTCAGGCCACCTCCGGGCGGTTGCGCTGCTTCAGGCGTTCGGCGATCGGATCGGGCTGTGGCCGGACCACCTGCAGCTGGCGGGTCTGCTTGTTGACGATGTAGCGGTTCTTGAACAGCGCCAGCACCTCGGAGTCCGGGTTGGGGAAGGCGCCGAGGATGCGGATGTCGTTGCTTGAGCAGGCGTCGAAGATCTTCTTCACGTTGGTGTGGTGCAGGGTACCCAGCTCGTCGATCGGCCAGTGGATGGTCGCCGGGGCGTTGCCGCGCAGCAGGCGGGTGAAGGCAAGCAGGAACTTGCAGAGGATCAGGTAGGCCATGCCGTGGCTGGATGATTCGTTGAGCTGGCGGTCGGTGCGGATCACCAGGTCGCTGTTGCCCTCGCGCAGGCGCAGCTCGATCTCCAGCAACGCGGCAATGCCGCCGCCCAGCGCCGAGCGGCCGATGATGTCGAGGGCGCGACGCATGCTGCGCGTGTAGTCCTCGCCGGGCAGTTCGCTGAAGCCGCTCTCGCGCCACTCGCGGAACGCCTGGATGAAGGCCTTAAGCTCCGGCCAGAACTCCAGCTCGCTGATCCGCGAGCGGATGCGCACCGCGGACTCCGACACGCCGTCGAGGAACAGCTCCTCGCTGACCTCGCGGGTGATCCGCGCGCTCTGCGTGGCGATGCGCCGGTCGATGTCGGCGAGCACCTCGTAGTAGGCGTTGAGGTCGATACCGAAGATCTTGCCCTGCTCGCGCAGCGCAGTGAGGCTCTGCGGCACCATGACGTTGAGCAGCTGCGCCAGGTGCGGCACCAAGCGGCGGTAGTCGAGGCTGGGGATGCCGCGCTCGCTGCTCTGGGTGCACTCCTCGCGGCTGCGCTCCCAGGTTTCCGCCAGGCTCGAGCCGGACTGGCTGGCGATCAGGCTGTCGAAGCGCTCGACGTGGGCCTTGATCGCCGTCAGACCCTGCTCGCGGGCCTGCAGCAGCTCCTCGCCGAGGCGCAGGCGCTCGTCCAGCTCGCCGGGTGCGGGCGCACCGCCTATGGACAACTTCAGCTCACTGATGCGGCGCAGCAGGCTTTTGAGGCGGGTGAGGGCGTCGTCGAGCCGGCCCTTACTCTGCAGGGCGCGGGCGCGCTGTGCTTCCAGCTCTGCACGCTCACCCTTGTAGGCGGCGCTGGCGGCCTTGAGCTGCTGGTCGAGGCTGTCCGCGCGGCGGCGGCTCTCGCTCAGCTCGGTCTGCAGGCGGGGCTTGCGCTGCAGCCAGCTGTGCCGGTACCAGTCGTCGTAGCGCAGCACCTCGGGGCGGCGCTGCTCGGTGCGCTGGATGCGCTCGGCCAGACCTTGGATCTGCCGCTTGAGGCCGACGATCACACTCTCGTCGACGCCGCGCGACTTCAGCTCGGCCTGGTACCAGCGCTCGCACTCGGCCAGCTCGCCCTGGGCTTTGTCGCGGCGCTCGGCGGCGGCGGCCTTGAGCTGGCGGATCTGCCCCTCGAGGCTGCCAAGCACCTGCTGCCAGTGCGCGGCCACTTCCATGCGCTCGGCGCTGTGCTGAGCCTTGAGCTCGTCCTGCCAGGCGTCGCGTTCGCCGGCCAGCCGCTTGAGCGCATGATCCTGCTCGACCAGCTGTCGGCGCGCCTGGCTGCGCCGCTCCTGCAGCGCGGCATCCAGTCGGTCCTTCTGGCTGCGCCGTTCCTCGCGCAGGCGCTGGCGATCGTCGCGGCGGCCCTGCGATTCGCTGCGGGCGATGACCAGCTGGCGCTGCAGCTCGTCGAGGGCGGCGCTGGTCTCGACCAAGCGCGCCTCGGCGTCCTGCTGCTGGTTCTGTGCATCCTGCAGGGCATCTTTGGCCAGTTGCTGGCGCTGGTACAGCGCTTGCTCGCTGGCCGCGTAGTCGGGGGTGTCGAGGGCGGCGAGGTCGAGCTGCAGGCCGAACAGGCTGTCGCCGGCCGCGTCGTCCAGCGCCGGCTTGAGGTCGCTGCGCTGCAGCAGCGCCGGGTGGATCACCTTGCCGAGCCGCGCCTCCCAGCCCGGCTGCTCGCGACGCAGGAACTCCAGCAGGGTGTGATGGCCGGGATGGAGTATGCGCTCCAGCTCGTCGAGCTGTTCCTGGCGCTCCAGCACGCGGCGGGCGCACAGGCCCAGCGCGCTGTTGGCCTCGTCACGCTGGCTGCGCCGCTGGCGTTCCTGACTCTCCAGCTGGCGCACCTGCGCCTCGGCGGCATCGACCCGCTCGTCGGCCTCCTCGAGGCGGCGGTCGAGGATCGCCAGGGCGAGGTTCTCCTCCTCGCGGTAGCCGACGCTGGCGATCTGCTGCTCAAGACGGCCGCGTTCGAGCTTCAGCGCGTACTCGCGCTGGCTGAACTCTTCGAGGCCCTGCTGGCGGCGCCCGGCGAACTGCCGCTCGATGCCGTTGAGCGCCTCGTCCTGGGCGCTCTTCTGCAGGTCGCGCTCCTCGCGCAGCGCGTCCTGCTGGGCCTGCAGCTGCTCCAGTGCCAGGCCGAGCTGGTCCTTGATCGCCTGCTGGCGCTCGAGCAGGGCGCGCTCGATGTCCTGGTGCTGTGCGGTGAGCAGGCGCTGGCGGGCCTGCAGGTTGCCCAGTTCGTCCTGCCAGGCGCCGAGCTGCTCGAGGTCGGCGCGGGCCTGGTCGATGTCAGCATCCAGGTAGCCTTGGTACTGCTGCTCGATCTGCTCCAGTTCGGCGTCGATCCGCGTGATGTCGCCGCGCGCCGCCGAAAGGCCCTGGTTGAGCTCGTCACGCTGGCTCCTCCAGCGCTCCTCCAGCTGATCGAGGGCAAAGCCGCTCTGCTCGATCAGCGCGGCATTCTCTTCCTGGCGCTGGTACAGACGCGATTCATCGCTGCGATAGCCTTGCAGCAGGCCGCCGAGCCGCGCCTCGCCGGTCAGCAGTTGCTGGTATTCGCCCTCGAGCTGCTCGAACTCCGGGCGGGTCGCGTTGAAGCCCTGGATCAGCCGGCTGTCGCGGATCCAGTCCTCGACCCGCTGCAGGTTGAGCTGGGTGGCCGGCGGGGTGACGCCGTCCTCCTCGAGGATCGCTGCGACCATCGATTTGATGGTCTCCATCTTGCCCTCGCGCGAGTGCACCGCACGGGCCAGCTTCTCGATGTGGCGCAGCGAGTGCTCGCTGTCGCACAGCGAGAACTGCCGCGCCCAGCTGCGCAGCTCGACGCGGTCGCTGTCGCCGGCCAGTAGGCTGCGGTCGTTCTGGATGATGGCGCGGAACTGGCGGGTGTTGAGCAGGCGGGTGACGGCGACGCCGGCCTGCTTGTAGCGGCGGCCGAGCTCCTCCATGGTCAGGCAGGTGATCGCCTCGCCCTGGCGGCTCTTCACGTAGTCGTCCAGCGCAAAGCCCTTGTGCACCAGGCGGTAGGCCACGCCCTTGCCGCCGCTGGCCGCGGCGAGCACCACCTGGCACAGCTGCTCGTCCATGCGCCGGTACTCGTAGATGATGAAGCTCTGCTCGGTGGGCAGGTACCAGCGCTCGAAGCTGTCGCGGGTGGCCGGCACCACGCGGCTCGGGTACTCGCCGTAGAACACCGGCACCAGGCGCTGCAGGGTGGTCTTGCCGGAGGCGTTGGTACCGCAGATGTTGGTGTGGTCATCGACCAGCAGCTCGACCACGCCCGCGAGGTGGGTGTTGATCAGGATGATGCGGTTGAGACTGGGCATGGGGGTCCTTTATAGGCAGCGGGGCGTGGGTGTAGTGTAGCGGCCGGGTGTGACGGGGAAGCTCGCGCTATGCGTGCCCTGCGGGACTCAGGCGAGCGTGCCTTCCAGGGTCTGCAGTAGCACTCGCACCTTGGTCTGCGATTCGGCATATTCGGCCTGCCACTCGGAGTCCATGACGATGCCGCCGCCGCCCCAGCAGCTGGCGCGGCCGCCCTGCACCAGCAGGGTGCGGATGCAGATCGAGCTGTCCAGCTCGCCGCGGCAGTCGAGGTAGAGCAGCGAGCCGCAGTAGATGGCGCGGCGGGTCGGCTCCAGCTCGTCGATGATCTGCATGGCGCGGATCTTCGGCGCGCCGGTGATCGAACCGCCGGGGAAGCTGCCGGCCAAGAGGTCGAAGGCATCCAGCCCATCGGCCAGCTCGCCGGTCACCGCGCTGACCAGATGATGCACGTTGGGATAGCTCTCCAGGGCGAACAGCTCGGGCACCCGCACCGAGCCGGTGCGGCAGCTGCGGCCGATGTCGTTGCGCAGCAGGTCGACGATCATCAGGTTCTCGGCGCGGTCCTTGTGGCTGGCGGCAAGCTCCGCGGCGAAGGCGCGGTCTGTCTCCTGGGTGGCGCCGCGCGGGCGGGTGCCCTTGATTGGCCGCGTCTCCACCCGACCCTCATGCACGCTGAGAAAGCGCTCCGGCGACAGGCTGAGGATCGCGCCGTCATCCAGCGCCAGGTAGCCGGCGAAGGGCGTCGGGCAGGCCGCGCGCAGCAAGCCGTAGGCGCTCCACGGCTCGCCCTGGCAGGGCGCCTGGAAGCGCTGGGCGAAGTTGACCTGGTAGCAGTCGCCGGCGCGGATGTAGGCCTGGATGCGCTCAATGGCAGCTTGGTACTGCGCAGCGTCAAGGTCGGCAGCGAAGGGTGCCAGCAGGCGGAACTCGGCGTCGGCCGGTGTGTGCTCTGCGGCCTCGAACAGGGCGATCAGCGCGGCGCGCCGCTCGCTCGCCAGGCACGAGTGGAACACCAGCTGCGAGGTCTGGCACTGGTGGTCGCTGATCAGTGCCCAGGCGTACAGGCCAAGGCGGGCGTCGGGCAGGGCGAGGTCGTCCGTGGCCTGTTCAGGCATGCGCTCCAGGCGGCGGCCGAAGTCGTAGCCGAGATAGCCGAGCAGGCCACCGGTGAACGGCAGCTCGACACCTTCGGGCGCTTCGGCACGGCCAAGCTCGGCCAGCGCGGCGCGGCAGCGGGCCAGAAAGGCGCGACCGTCTTCGCCTTCGGCCGGGCTCAGGAGCGCGTCGGGCCAGGCGCTGAACAGGTCGAAGCGACTGCGGGTACTGAGCGGCCGCCCGCCATCCAGCAGGCAGGCCCCGGGCGCGGCATGTACACGGGCAAAGCGCGCGCGCGGGTCGGCGTGATAGGGCAGGGAGTGGATCAGGCAGCAGGACATAAGCAGGCTCAGGCGAGGGCGAGCGGCGATTCTAGTGCGCTGACTCGCCTGAGCCTAGGGGCGGGCGGCGGTTGCCGGCGCCCGCCCGCGTTTCAGTGCTCGACCGGGGTGACGTGGCCAAACATCTGCTGGGAGAAGCGCACGCGCTCCTCGACACTTTCGCTCACGCCGCGGGCCTTGAGTTCAGCCAGATGCGCTTCAATGGCGGTGGTGCGCAGCGCGAGGCCACAGTCGTTGGCGATCTGAATGTTCAGGCCGGGACGGGCGTTGAGCTCCAGAATCAACGGACCCTTGTCGACATCCAGCACCATGTCCACGC
This sequence comes from Pseudomonas eutrophicaquae, assembly GCF_023544715.1. Classification (GTDB taxonomy): domain Bacteria; phylum Pseudomonadota; class Gammaproteobacteria; order Pseudomonadales; family Pseudomonadaceae; genus Geopseudomonas. Next base: position 27,805 of record NZ_JAMJEZ010000013.1, read on the forward strand.
CGATATAGCCGAGGCCGCACAGCTCATAGCAGCCGGCGGCCAGCTTCATGAAGCCGTCCCAGTCCGGCAGCTGCACGCCATCCACCGGGTTGCCGGTGTCCGGGTGCTTGGCGATGCGGTTGTTCAGCCAGGTGCCGCGCAGGGTCAGGCCGGTGGCCAGATCCACACCGACGCCGATAGCGCCCTGGTGCAGGTTGGCCTTGCCGTTGGACTGGCGGGTCGGCAGGCGCAGCATGGCCATCACCGGGTAGCCCATCAGCACGATGATGCGGATGTCCGGCACCCCTTCGTAGCTGATGCTCTTGAAGATCGGATCCGGGGTGACCCGGTATTCGATCAGCGCCCGGTCGCGGTGACCACCCAGCGAGTAGAGCCCGGAGAGGATGCTGGAGAGCTGCTGCTCGATCTCGCTGTGGCTGATGATCTTACCGGAAACACTCTTGAAGCGTCCCTCGAAGCGGTCGGCGATGACGATGATGCCGTCGCCGCCCGCGCCCTGCGCCGGCTTGATCACGAAGTCGTTGTGCCCTTCGATGATCCTGTCGAGATTGTCGATCTCCTTTTCGGTGGAGATGATCCCGTACAGCTCCGGCACATGGATGCCGGCGGCGATGGCGCGTTCCTTGGTGAGGATCTTGTCGTCCACCACCGGGTAGAGGCTGCGCTTGTTGTACTTCAGTACATAGTCCGCATTGCGCCGGTTGATGCCCATGATGCCTTTGGCACTCAGCGCTTTCCACGTCTTGATCAGGCCGAACATGGCATCAGTCCTTGAGGAAGGCTTTGAAGCGGAACAGCTCGGTCAGGCGGTAGCCGCGGTAACGGCCCATCGCCAGCATGAAGCCGACCAGAATCAGCAGCACCGCCGGGAAGGTGAACACGAAGTAGGTCAGCTCCGGGATGCTCATCAGGAAATGCGCCAGCGAGGCTGCAATCAGGGTGCCGATGGCCACCTTGAAGGCATGGCTGCCGCCGCGCTCTTCCCAGGTGATCGACAGGCGCTCGATGGTCATGGTCAGGATCACCATCGGGAACAGCGCCACCGACAGGCCACGCTCAAGCCCCAGCTTGTGGCTGAACAGGCTGATCACCGCAATCAGCACCACCACAAAGGTCAGTACCACCGACAGGCGCGGCAGCATCTGCAGCTTGAGATGCTCAAGGTAGGAGCGCAGCGACAGGCCCAGTGCGGTGATGATGGCGAACAGCACGATGCCAAAGCCAAGCTGCGTCTCGCGGAAGGCCAGGGCGATCAGTACCGGGGTGAAGGTGCCGAGGGTCTGCAGGCCACCGAGGTTACGCAGGATCAGGATCACCAGCACGCCGATCGGGATCATGATCATGATCTGGTAGGTCTGCTGGGTCTGCAGTGGCAGCCCGTACAGCGAGTATTCGAGCATGCCGGCATTAGAGGCCGCATCGCTCTGCTCGGCCAGACGCAGGGCGTTGAGCTCGTTGGTGTTGAGGGTGAAGCTGACCTTGGCCTGGCGCGCGCCTTCCAGCTCGATCAGCTCGCCATTGCCCAGCCACCAGATCAACCGATCACTCGGCAGGCCTTGCTGGCCATTTTCCGGGTTGAAGTACAGCCATTTCTCACCATCGAAACTGCGCAGCCAGAGCTCCGGGGTCTGCGGCTGATCGGCCACCAGACGGATGGTGTGCACCTGCTCGAGCGGCACGCGGGCCTGGGAGAGCAGCAGGTCAGCGACTTCGGCGCGGCGGCGGACCGAGAAGTCACTCCCCAGCAGCAGCTTGACGTTGTCGTCGCCCACATTGTTGACGCGCTTGATGGTTTCGCTGACGAAGGTCTCGATATCCGCCGAGTGCTGGCGAATCGGTGCGAGCAGCGCTTCGGCGGCCACCTTTTCGGCCCCTTCGATCGGCAGGCTTTCGCGGTAGGTCGCGCCCTTGTCGGCGCTGCGCTCACCGGCAAAGCGCTGGGTCAGCACCATCCGGTAGTAGAGGCTCTGTTTGCCGCTGGCGCGGCGCGCCGACCAGGTGACCCGGCGGTTACCGTCCACCGTGTTGACGTTCACCCCGTAGTTGTTGGAGATGAAGCTCTCGTTGAGGCTGACGAAATTCTGCCCCAGTGGCGGAATGTACATCTGCACTTTGACCGGGCTGCGCGAATTGGCCTGGAACTCGACCTTGGCGTCGATGTTCCAGACGTTGTCCGTTTCGGCCTCGGTGACCGGGATGCCGAGCACGAAGATCTGATAAGCGGTGATCAGTGCCCCCAGGCTCACCAGGATGATGATGAGAACCTTCAGGTGCAGGTTGAGGGAACGCATGGTGTTTACTCGTCAGCAGGAGCGGCGGGGTTGCAGCTGGGCTGGCCAGCCGTTTTGGAAATACTGGGATCGACCAATGCATCGAACACGGTCAGCGCCTCTGAGCCTAGCAGCAGCGGATAGGCGAAGGCGCTGCGATCGGTCAGATTGACCTCGATCGTGCGGGATTGTTCACCCATGCAGACCTCAAGGTGAATGACCGGGCGCGGGGTGTAGGTCTTGCCGTCCTCGCTGTCGATATCACCGGCTCGGCGCTTGATGCGGCTGATGCGCGCCAGGGGCTTTTCGAACACCCGGTGCTGGTGCCCGTCGATGCCCAGATTGAAGCGCACCCAGCTTGTGCCATTGCGCCGAAAGCGCTCGATGTTCAGGGCGCTCAAGGAGGCCGTTTCGGCGCCGGTATCGAGTTTGGCCATCACGGTGACATCAAGCTCGTGTAGATAAACGGATTCGGTCAGGCCGTGAATGAGTTTTTCAGCGGCGTGCAACGTGCCGCCGGGCAGCAGCAGGGCGAGCAGCAGGAGCAGGAACGGGCGTTTCATCGGGGGGATATCCAGGCCTGGCGGATGGGCGGGACGAGGTGCCTTGCGTCCGGTCTGACCGGCGCGAGAGGCCGTGGATTCTAGCATGCGGCTTCTGCGCCCTGCGACAGCGCGGGCCGTTCGTCGGCATACGCTCGGTAGGCGTGGATAAGCTCGGGTATTGTCGACAATCGTCTAATGGGTTTGACGATCTTTTGCGCATAGCTTAGCTTCAAGCTCTATCCAAGGTGGCTATGTGTCGACAATCATGCGTGAAGCCCTCGAAGAAATATCCCTCGCTGAGCCGGAATCGGCCACGCTGGCCGAGCATGTGTTTCGCAGCATTCAGTCGGCCATCGTGCGCGGCGAGATTGCGCCGGGCAGCAAGATCTCCGAACCGGAGCTGGCGCGGGCCTATGGCATCAGTCGCGGACCGCTGCGCGAGGCCATCCATCGCCTTGAGGGGCAGCGCCTGCTGGTGCGCGTGCCGCATGCCGGCGCGCGGGTGGTATCCCTGAGCACCCAGGAGCTTCTGGAGCTCTACGAGATCCGCGAATCGCTCGAGGGGCTGGCCTGTCGGCTGGCGGCCGAGCGCATGAGTCTGGCTGAAATCGATGAGCTGCGCCGGGTGCTGGATACCCATGAGCGTGATGAGGCCTTCAAGGCCGGGCGCGGCTACTACCAGCAGGAGGGGGACTTCGACTTCCACTACCGGATCATCCAGGGCAGTGGCAATCGCACCCTCAGCAACCTGCTGTGCAACGAGCTGTACCAGCTGGTGCGCATGTACCGCATCCAGTTCTCGAGCCTGCCCAACCGGCCGCGGCAGGCCTTCAACGAGCACCACCGTATTCTGGATGCCATCGCCGAGCGTGACGGCGAACTGGCCGAGCTGCTGATGCGCCGGCATATCGCTGCCTCCAAACGCAACATCGAACGTCATTACCAGGACGTTTCCCCGAAGAACGCCAAGCAACGAGGTAAGTCATGAGCAACAAAACCCCCGGTCAGAAGTTCCGTGAGGCCATCGCCAGCGAGTCGCCGCTGCAGGTGATCGGTGCCATCAATGCCAACCACGCACTGCTGGCCAAGCGTGCCGGTTTCAAGGCGCTCTATCTTTCCGGTGGCGGCGTGGCGGCCGGTTCGCTAGGGCTGCCGGATCTTGGCATCAACACCCTGGATGACGTGCTGACCGATGTGCGCCGCATCACCGATGTCTGTGACCTGCCGCTGCTGGTCGATATCGATACCGGCTTTGGCCCCAGCGCCTTCAACATCGAGCGCACCGTCAAGAGCCTGATCAAGGCCGGTGCGGCGGCCGCCCATATCGAGGATCAGGTCGGTGCCAAGCGCTGCGGCCATCGTCCGGGCAAGGAAATTGTCTCCACCGAGGAAATGGTCGATCGCGTGCGTGCGGCGGCCGATGCCAAGACCGATCCGAACTTCTTCCTGATCGCCCGTACCGATGCCATCCAGGCCGAGGGTGTGGATGCGGCCATCGAGCGCTGCCTGCGTTACGTTGAGGCCGGTGCCGATGGCATCTTCGCCGAGGCGGCCTACGACCTGCCGACCTACCAGCGCTTTGTCGAGGCGCTCAAGGTGCCGGTGCTGGCCAATATCACCGAATTTGGTGCGACGCCGCTGTTCTCCCGTGACGAGCTGGCCTCGGTCGGCGTGGCGATCCAGCTGTATCCGCTGTCGGCCTTCCGTGCTGCCAACAAGGCGGCCGAGGCGGTCTACACCGCGATCCGTCGTGATGGTCACCAGAAAGAAGTCATCGACCTGATGCAGACGCGCGTCGAGCTGTATGACCGCATCGGCTATCACGCCTTTGAACAGAAGCTCGATGCCCTGTTCGCCCAGAAGAAGCAGGGCTGATGTTTTGCGGTCGCCCGGCCTGTCGGGCGACCGCCACTGCTGTATCCGTGAAGAAATCCAATAAATGAGGAACGATGCAATGGCTGAAGGTAAAGTTCTCACTGGTGCCGGTCTGCGTGGCCAGATTGCTGGCCAGACGGCCCTGTCCACCGTCGGCAAGGCCGGTGCCGGCCTGACCTACCGCGGCTATGACGTCCGTGAACTGGCCAAGGACTGCCTGTTCGAGGAAGTCGCCTATCTGCTGTTCTACGGCGAGCTGCCCACCCAGGCGCAGCTGGACGCCTACCTGGCCCAGCTCAAGACCCAGCGCGACCTGCCCCAGGCCCTGAAGGAAGTGCTCGAGCGCATCCCGGCCAGCGCCCACCCGATGGATGTGATGCGCACCGGCTGTTCGATGCTCGGCAACCTCGAGCCCGAGGAGAGCTTCGAGCAGCAGCTGGAGAAGGCCAACCGCCTGATGGCCGCCTTCCCGGCGATCATGTGCTACTGGTACCGCTACAGCCACGAAGGCGTGCGTATCGACTGCACCAGCGATGAAGCGGACCTGGGCGGTCATTTCCTGGCCCTGCTGCACGGCAAGAAGCCCAGCGAGCTGCACCGCAAGGTGATGAACGTCTCGCTGATCCTTTACGCTGAGCACGAGTTCAACGCCTCGACCTTCACCGCGCGTGTCTGCGCCTCGACCCTCTCCGATCTGTTCTCCTGCATCACCGGGGCGATCGGCTCGCTGCGCGGCCCGCTGCACGGCGGTGCCAACGAGGCGGCGATGGAGATGATCGAGAAGTTCGCCACCGCTGAGGAAGCCACCGAAGGCACCCTGGCCATGCTGGCGCGCAAGGACAAGATCATGGGCTTTGGCCATGCGATCTACAGCGTCTCCGACCCGCGCAATGAGGTGATCAAGGGCTGGTCCAAGCTGCTGGCCGAGGAGGTAGGTGACACCGTGCTGTTCCCGGTTTCCGAAGCGATCGACAAGGTCATGTGGGAGCAGAAGAAGCTGTTCCCGAACGCTGACTTCTACCATGCGTCCGCCTACAACTTCATGGGCATTCCGACCAAGCTGTTTACCCCGATCTTCGTCTGCTCGCGGGTGACTGGCTGGGCGTCCCATGTGTTCGAGCAGCGCTCCAACAACCGCATCATCCGTCCGAGCGCCGAGTACATCGGCGTCGAGCAGCGCCCGGTTCCGCCGATCGCCGCACGCTGATCTGCCGCCAGGAGGCTCCTGACCCGGGAGCCTCCCCGGCACGTCTCTTGAAGACACCCTCCGATCGCCACCCGATTGAGTTTCTGCCTGATGAATACTGAATATCGCAAAGCCCTGGCCGGCACCGCCCTGGATTACTTCGACACCCGCGCGGCGGTCGAGGCCATCCAGCCCGGCGCCTACGACAAGCTGCCCTACACCTCGCGCGTACTGGCCGAGCAGCTGGTGCGCCGCTGCGAGCCGGCCATGCTGACCGACTCGCTCAAGCAGATCATCGAGCGCAAGCGCGACCTGGACTTCCCTTGGTACCCGGCCCGCGTGGTCTGCCACGACATCCTCGGCCAGACCGCGCTGGTCGACCTGGCCGGCCTGCGTGACGCGATTGCCGAGCAGGGCGGGGATCCGGCCAAGGTCAACCCGGTGGTGCCGACCCAGCTGATCGTCGACCACTCGCTGGCCGTCGAGTACGCCGGTTTCGATCCGGAGGCCTTCGAGAAGAACCGTGCCGTTGAAGAGCGCCGCAACGAGGACCGCTTCCACTTCATCGAGTGGACCAAGACCGCATTCAAGAATGTCGACGTGATCCCGGCCGGCAACGGCATCATGCACCAGATTAACCTGGAGAAGATGTCACCGGTGATCCAGGCCCGCGAGGGCGTGGCCTTCCCGGACACCTGCGTCGGTACCGACTCGCACACCCCGCACGTCGACGCCCTCGGTGTGATCGCCATCGGCGTCGGTGGTCTGGAAGCTGAGACCGTGATGCTCGGCCTGCCGTCGATGATGCGCCTGCCCGATATCGTCGGCGTCAAGCTCACCGGAAAGCGTCAGAGCGGCATCACCGCCACCGACATCGTGCTGGCGCTGACCGAGTTCCTGCGCAAGGAGCGCGTGGTGGGGGCCTACGTCGAGTTCTTCGGCGAGGGTGCCGACAGCCTGTCGATCGGCGACCGTGCGACCATCTCCAACATGTGCCCGGAATACGGCGCTACGGCGGCGATGTTCTACATCGACCAGCAGACCATCGACTACCTCAAGCTGACCGGCCGCGAGCCGGAGCAGGTCGCCCTGGTCGAGCAGTACGCCAAGGAAACCGGCCTGTGGGCCTCCGCGCTGGAAGCGGCCGAGTACGAGCGCGTGCTCGAGTTCGACCTGTCCAGCGTGGTGCGCAACATGGCCGGCCCGAGCAACCCGCACAAGCGCCTGCCGACCTCCGCCCTGCACGAGCGCGGCATTGCCGACGAGGCCAAGCTGGCTGCCGCCAAGGCCGAAGAGGCCGAAGGCCTGCTGCCGGATGGCGCGGTGATCATCGCCGCGATCACCAGCTGCACCAACACCTCCAACCCGCGCAACGTGGTGGCCGCCGGCCTGCTGGCGAAGAAGGCCAACGAGCTCGGCCTGGTGCGCAAGCCGTGGGTGAAGAGCTCCTTCGCCCCGGGCTCCAAGGTCGCCAAGCTGTACCTCGAAGAGGCCGGCCTGCTGAGCGAGCTGGAAAAGCTCGGCTTCGGCATCGTCGCCTACGCCTGCACCACCTGCAACGGCATGTCCGGTGCGCTGGATCCGCAGATCCAGCAGGAAATCATCGACCGCGACCTGTACGCCACCGCCGTGCTGTCCGGCAACCGCAACTTCGACGGCCGCATCCACCCGTATGCCAAGCAGGCCTTCCTCGCCTCGCCGCCGCTGGTGGTCGCCTACGCCATCGCCGGCACCGTGCGCTTCGACATCGAGCAGGACGTGCTGGGCACTGATAAAGATGGCAACCCCATCACCCTCAAGGATCTGTGGCCGTCTGACGAGGAAATCGACGCCATCGTCGCGGCCTCGGTGAAGCCGGAGCAGTTCAAGCAGATCTACATCCCGATGTTTGACCTCGGCACCATCGAGCCGGCCAAGAGCCCGCTGTACGACTGGCGGCCGATGTCCACCTACATCCGCCGTCCGCCGTACTGGGAAGGCGCGCTGGCCGGTGAGCGCACCCTCAAGGGCATGCGTCCGCTGGCGATCCTGCCGGACAATATCACCACCGACCATCTGTCGCCGTCCAACGCCATCCTGCTGGATTCGGCCGCCGGTGAGTACCTGGCGAAGATGGGCCTGCCGGAGGAGGACTTCAACTCTTACGCCACCCACCGCGGCGACCACCTGACCGCCCAGCGCGCCACTTTCGCCAATCCGCAGCTGGTCAACGAGATGGCGGTGGTCGATGGCAAGGTGCAGAAGGGTTCGCTGGCGCGCGTCGAGCCGGAAGGCCAGGTGATGCGCATGTGGGAAGCCATCGAAACCTACATGAACCGCAAGCAGAACCTGATCATCATCGCCGGTGCCGACTACGGTCAGGGCAGCTCGCGTGACTGGGCGGCCAAGGGCGTACGCCTGGCTGGCGTGGAAGTGATCGTCGCCGAAGGCTTCGAGCGCATCCACCGCACCAATCTGGTAGGCATGGGCGTGCTGCCGGTCGAGTTCAAGCCGGGCACCACCCGCCTGACCCTCGGCCTCGACGGCACCGAGACCTACGACATCGAAGGCGAGCTGTCGCCGCGCTGCGACCTGACCCTGGTCATCCGCCAGCGTAATGGCGAGGAAACCCGCGTGCCGGTCACCTGCCGCCTCGACACCGCTGCCGAAGTCAGCGTCTACCAGGCGGGCGGCGTGCTGCAGCGCTTCGCCAAGGACTTCCTCGGTCAGGCCTGATCGGGCGTGCCGGCCCGCTCCGCGTGAGGCGAACGGGCCGGCAGTCCGCGCATTTCCATCCCCGCGCCGCCATCCGGCGGCGCGGTCTCATGAGGACGAGATTCCCATGGCTCAGCAACCCCAGATCAAGATTCCCGCCACCTACATGCGTGGCGGCACCAGCAAGGGCGTGTTCTTCCGCCTGCAGGATTTGCCCGAGCGCTGTCAGGTACCGGGCGAGGCCCGCGACAAGCTGCTGATGCGCGTGATCGGCAGCCCGGATCCGTACGGCCAGCAGATCGACGGCATGGGCGGCGCGACTTCCAGCACCTCGAAGACCGTGATCGTCGCCAAGAGCGAGCAGCCGGAGCACGACGTCGACTACCTGTTCGGCCAGGTAGCGATCAACAAGGCGTTCGTCGACTGGTCGGGCAACTGCGGCAACCTGACTGCAGCGGTCGGTGCCTTCGCCATCAGCGGCGGTCTGGTCGATGCCGAGCGCATCCCTCAGAACGGCATCTGCACCGTGCGCATCTGGCAGAAGAACATCGGCAAGACCATCATCGCCCATGTGCCGATCACCGAGGGTCAGGTGCAGGAAACCGGCGACTTCGAGCTGGACGGGGTGACCTTCCCAGCCGCTGAGGTGGTGATCGAGTTCATGGACCCGGCCGACGGCGAAGGCTCGATGTTCCCCACCGGCAACGTGGTCGATGATCTGGAAGTGCCAGGCATCGGCACCTTCAAGGCGACCATGATCAACTCCGGCATCCCGACCATCTTCGTCAATGCCGCCGACATCGGCTACACCGGCATCGAGCTGCAAAAGGATCTCAACGCCGATGCCGAGGCGCTGGCACGCTTCGAGACCATGCGTGCCTACGGCGCGCTGAAGATGGGGCTGATCGCAGATATCGCCGAGGCCGCCGCTCGCCAGCACACGCCGAAGATTGCCTTCGTCGCGCCGGCCACCGAATACGTCTCTTCCAGCGGCAAGACCGTGGCGGCCAGCGAGATCGACTGCTGCGTGCGTGCGCTGTCGATGGGCAAGCTACACCATGCAATGATGGGTACCGCCTCGGTAGCCATCGCCACCGCGGCTGCGGTGCCGGGTACTCTGGTCAACCTGGCCGCTGGTGGCGGCGAGCGCGAGGCGGTGACCTTCGGTCATCCCTCCGGCACCCTGCGCGTCGGCGCGGCGGCGGCACTGGTCGATGGCGAGTGGACCGCGACCAAGGCGGTGATGAGCCGCAGCGCGCGCGTGCTGATGGAAGGCTGGGTGCGCGTGCCCGGCGACGCTTTCTGACGGCCGCTGCCGTCAGCCGTGGCGTGGCGGCGCTGGCCGCTCGCCACTGCAGCGAACGTGATTGCGACGGGACAGACAGGGAAGGGCGCACGTCGCCCGCCGGCCGCGATCACCCCCAATGAAAGAGCCCCCGGCATGCCTAGCATGTCGGGGGCTCTTTTTGTGGCCGGTAGCAGTGACTCAGTCGTGCAGCTTCTCGGCGGCGTACAGGGTATTTTCCAGCAGGCAGGCGCGGGTCATCGGGCCAACACCACCGGGTACTGGAGTGATCCATCTGGCGCGTTGGGCGGCGGCCTCAAAATCAACGTCGCCAACCAGTTTGCCATCTGCCTGACGATTGATGCCCACATCGATCACGATCGCCCCTTCCTTGATCCACTCGCCCTTGACCAGCCCCGGCTTGCCGACCGCTACCACGACGATATCTGCCTGACGTACATGGCTGGCCAGATCCTTGGTGAAGCGGTGGGTCACGGTGGTGGTGCAGCCAGCCAGCAGCAGTTCAAGGGCCATCGGCCGACCGACGATGTTGGAGGCACCCACCACTACCGCGTGCAGGCCGTGCAGATCGACCCCCGTGCTTTTCAGCAGAGTCATGATGCCTTTGGGAGTGCAGGGTTGCAGCACCGGCATACGTTGAGCCAGGCGGCCAATGTTGAAGGGGTGGAAGCCGTCCACATCCTTGTCCGGCGCAATGCGCTCCAGCAGCTGCGAGGCATCAAGATGTGCCGGTAGTGGCAGCTGTACCAAGATGCCGTCGATGGCTGGATCCTGATTGAGCTCGTCGATCAGGCTGAGCAGGTGAGTCTGAGTGGTATCGGCGGGCAGATCATAAGCACGGGACGCAAAGCCGACTTCTTCGCAGTCTTTGCGCTTGTGCGCCACATACACTTGGGAAGCAGGATCGCTGCCGACCAGAATGACGGCAAGACCTGGCGCGCGCAGGTCTTGCTGCTGTCGTTCATTCACGCGCTGGGCAATCTGCTGGCGCAGGCTGGAGGCAATGGCTTTGCCGTCGATCAATTGTGCGGTCATGACGCTTGAGGAACCGTGGCTGTCTGGGGAAATAATGGTCGCTATTCTCGCACGCAGCGGCAATGAGGCAAAAGGCGCCTGCTACGGAAAACGGCCTTTGTATGCTAGGTGATTGAATTTTTTCAAAAAAAACCATTGACGCCTGCCGAAGTGATGCTTAAGATTCGCACCACTCGAGCGGTGCCAAGCTGCTAACAGCGTTAGCCCTCGAGGCTTGGCCAGATCAGGGCCTGAACCTGACTAGGCTGGTCGGTCGCAGCCACAAGTGCGCCCGTAGCTCAGCTGGATAGAGCATCCGCCTTCTAAGCGGATGGTCGCAGGTTCGAGTCCTGCCGGGCGCGCCAGCGTGCGGTTGTGGATTCAAGAAAGCAATATGGTGGGCGTAGCTCAGTTGGTAGAGCACAGGATTGTGGCTCCTGGTGTCGTGGGTTCGATTCCCATCGTCCACCCCATATTCTGAAAATGCCAGGCACAACAGCCTGGCGTTTTCATTTGCAAGGCAGCCACGCGGACGTGGTGAAATTGGTAGACACACCAGATTTAGGTTCTGGCGCCGCAAGGTGTGAGAGTTCGAGTCTCTCCGTCCGCACCATCTTCTGCTGTTTCAGTTGCCGCTCCCGCCGCAAAGGCGGTTGGCCTGAGCGGTATCCTCCCGGTAAGACTTGCCGCGCTTCAGTCGCCTCGTACTTCACTGCCTTCGTGTTTGCTGCAGGTGACTTCTTTATCCTCTGCCTCTAGAATGCCTCGCTTATTTTTATGGGGCCGGCTGTGTCGGCTTTGTCTGTGCAACGAGGATCATCCATGCAAGTTTCCGTCGAAACCACCTCCTCCATCGAGCGCCGCATGACCGTCGGCGTACCCGCCGAGCGCGTCGAGAGCGAAGTCACCAAGCGTCTGCAGCAGACTGCCCGTCGCGCCAAGGTTCCGGGCTTCCGTCCGGGCAAGGTGCCGATGAACATCATCCGTCAGCGCTATGAGGAGGCTGCTCGTCAGGAGGCCTTGGGTGACCTGATCCAGTCTTCCTTCTATGAAGCGGTGGTACAGGAAAAACTCAATCCCGCCGGCTCTCCCTCGGTCGATGCCAAGGTTTTCGAGAAGGGTCAGCCGTTTGAGTACGTCGCGACCTTTGAGGTGTTCCCGGAGTTCGAAGTTGCCGGTATCGAGGCGCTGAACATCGAGCGCCTGCAGGCTGACGTGGCTGACAGCGACGTGGATGGCATGCTGGATATCCTGCGCAAGCAGAATACCCGCTACGAAGCAGTTGAGCGCGCAGCTCAGAATGACGATCAGCTGAACATCGACTTCGTGGGCAAGGTCGATGGCGAAGCGTTCGCCGGCGGCAGTGCTCAGGGCACCCTGCTGGTACTGGGTTCTGGCCGCATGATTCCGGGCTTCGAAGAAGGCCTGGTGGGTGCCACTGCCGGTGAGGAGCGCGTCCTGAACGTGACCTTCCCGGAGGACTACCAGAACCTCGATCTGGCCGGTAAAGCAGCGGAGTTCACCGTCACCGTCAACAGCGTGGCTGCTCCGCAGCTGCCGGAGCTGAACGACGAATTCTTTGCGCTGTTTGGCGTCAAGGAAGGCGGCCTGGAAGGTTTCCGCGCAGAAGTTCGCAAGAATATGGAGCGTGAACTGCGCCAGGCCATCAAGTCCAAGGTCAAGAGCCAGGTAATGGATGGCCTGCTGGCCGCCAACGAAGTGGCCGTGCCCAAGTCGCTGATTGCCAGCGAAGTCAATCGTCTGCGTGTGCAGGCCGTTCAGCAGTTCGGTGGCAGCATTGACCCGCAGCAGCTGCCGGCTGAGCTGTTCGAAGAGCAGGCCCGTCGCCGTGTGCAGCTGGGGTTGGTCGTGGCTGAGGTGGTCAAGCAGTTCGAGCTCAAGGCGGATGAAGAGCGCGTGCGTACCCTGATCGAGGAAATGGCTTCGGCTTACCAGGAGCCGGCTCAGGTCATCGCTTGGTACTATAAGAATCCGCAGCAGCTCGACGAAGTCCGTTCGGTTGTTCTGGAAGAACAAGTCGTAGATACTGTTCTGCAGAAGGCCAATGTGACCGACAAGCAGGTTTCTTACGAGGATGCCGTGAAGCCGCAACAGGCCTGACGGAAAGCCCACTGGTAAGAAACCCCATAAGCCAGCCAACGTGCTGGCTTATGTGTCTGTACGAGATGACAATCCAGGAGTGAGCGCAGGTATGTTCCGCAATTCTTTCGAGTCGCCGTTCGACGTGCAGGCCGCCGGTGGTCTGGTCCCCATGGTGATCGAGCAGTCGGCTCGCGGTGAGCGCGCCTACGATATCTACTCGCGACTGCTCAAGGAGCGGGTGATCTTCCTGGTTGGGCCGGTCGAGGATTACATGGCCAACCTGGTGGTAGCCCAGCTGTTGTTCCTTGAAGCCGAGAATCCTGACAAGGACATCCACCTCTATATCAACTCGCCGGGCGGCTCGGTGACTGCGGGCATGTCGATCTACGACACCATGCAGTTCATCAAGCCGGATGTCTCGACCATCTGTGTCGGGCAGGCCTGCAGCATGGGTGCCCTGCTGCTCACGGCGGGCGCTGCGGGCAAGCGCTATTGCCTGCCGCATTCTCGCGTGATGATTCATCAACCTCTGGGTGGTTTCCAGGGGCAGGCCTCGGATATTGAGATCCACGCCCGTGAGATTCTCACCATCCGTGATCGCCTCAATCACATCCTGGCGCACCACACGGGGCAGCCCCTTGATGTGGTGGCCCGCGACACCGATCGCGACAACTTCATGAGTGCTGAAGAGGCCATGAAGTACGGTCTGATCGATCAGGTGCTGAGCAAGCGTCAGCTGCCGGCCTGATTCACCTACCTGCAAGTGGCCGGCATTGCCGGTTGGCGCAGGCTTGAAAAAGCCTGCGTCGCTCCCCATCTTGTGTTCGTGCTTACCGGACTGGATTGAATGAATGACTGACACCCGCAACGGTGAGGATAACGGCAAGCTGCTGTATTGCTCCTTCTGTGGCAAAAGCCAGCATGAAGTGCGCAAGCTGATCGCCGGTCCTTCCGTCTATATCTGTGACGAGTGCGTCGACCTGTGCAATGACATCATCCGTGAGGAGGTGCAGGATGCCCAGGCCGAGAGCAAAGCCAGCAAGCTGCCGGCGCCCAAGGAGATCAGCACGATCCTCGATCAATACGTGATCGGCCAGGAGCGTGCGAAAAAGGTGCTGGCAGTGGCGGTGTACAACCACTACAAGCGTCTGGCCCAGAAAGACAAGAAGGGTGATGTCGAGCTTGGCAAGAGCAATATCCTGCTGATCGGCCCGACCGGCTCGGGCAAGACCCTGCTGGCCGAAACCCTGGCGCGCCTGCTGAACGTGCCCTTTACCATGGCTGATGCCACCACGCTGACCGAAGCCGGTTACGTCGGGGAAGATGTCGAGAACATCATCCAGAAGCTACTGCAAAAGTGTGATTACGATGTCGAGAAGGCCCAGATGGGTATTGTCTACATCGATGAGATCGACAAGATTTCCCGCAAGTCGGATAACCCCTCGATCACCCGCGATGTATCCGGTGAGGGCGTGCAGCAGGCGCTACTCAAACTGATTGAGGGGACCGTCGCGTCGGTGCCGCCGCAGGGCGGGCGCAAGCATCCGCAACAGGAGTTCCTGCAGGTGGATACCCGCAATATCCTGTTCATCTGCGGTGGTGCGTTTGCTGGTCTTGAGAAAGTCATCCAGAACCGCTCGACCAAAGGCGGTATCGGCTTCAATGCCGAGGTGCGCAGCAAGGAAGAGGGCAAGAAGGTCGGCGACTCCTTGCGCGAGGTGGAGCCGGATGATCTGGTCAAATTCGGCCTGATTCCGGAGTTCGTCGGTCGTCTGCCGGTGATCGCCACCCTCGAGGAGCTGGATGAAGCGGCACTGATGCAGATCCTCACCGAGCCCAAGAATGCGCTGACCAAGCAGTATGCGCGTCTGTTCGAGATGGAAGGTGTGGAGCTGGAGTTCCGGGCCGATGCGCTGCGCGCAGTGGCGCGCAAGGCGCTGGAGCGCAAGACTGGGGCGCGCGGCCTGCGCTCGATCCTTGAGGGCATTCTGCTCGACACCATGTATGAGATCCCCTCCAGCGATCACGTACAGAAAGTAGTGATCGATGAGAGTGTCATTGAAGGGCGATCCGCGCCGTTGCTCGTGCATGCGTCCGATGAGGAGCCAGCGGTCAGCGCACCGCAGGCGTAAGGACTCAAGGGGGCCGCAATGGCCCCCTTGTCATCAAATTTACGCGAGAACATGGGCGTTCGCAGAACGCCCATGTTCTCGCTGCCTCCTTTAGTGGTTGCCATCTTCACATTGGGTTGGTTATTTTGTGACGCATGACGAAACGCGCCTATAAATTCCGCTTCTACCCGACGCCCGAGCAGGCCGACCTGCTGGCGCGGACGTTCGGCTGCGTGCGCTTCGTCTACAACACGGTGCTGCGCTGGCGCACCGATGCCTTCTTCAAGGAACAGCAGAAGATCAGCTACACCCAGGCCAGCGCACGCCTGACCGCGATCAAGAAGGGGCCGGATCTGGCCTTCACGAAGTCTCGTGTGTTCCGCTTCAGCAGTGCCTTCGTCACCAGCAGGCCGCCTTCAAGCACTTCTTTGAAGGTCGGGCCAAGTACCCGGCGTTCAAGAAGAAACGCCATCGGCAGTCGGCTGAGTTCACGACTTCAGCCTTCAAATACCGCGACGGTCAGTTGTTCCTGGCCAAGTGTGCCGAGCCACTGGCAATCCGCTGGAGTCGGGCGCTTCCTTCTGACCCTTCCATCGTTACCGTATCTCGGGATGCCGCCGGTCGCTACTTTGTGTCCTGCCTGTGCGAGTTCAAACCCGAAACCCTGCCCGTCACGCCGAAGATGATCGGCCTTGATCTGGGCCTGAAAGACCTGTTCGTCACCAGCGAGGGTGAACGGATCGGCAATCCCCGCCATACTGCGAAATACGCCGCCAAGCTGGCTCTGGCGCAGCGCCGGCTGAGCAAGAAAACGCTCGGCTCCGTCAACCGCGCCAAGGCCCGGCAGAAGGTGGCCCGTATTCACGCCAAAATCTCCGATTGCCGCATGGACAGCTTGCACAAGCTGTCCCGCAGACTGATTAACGAGAACCAAGTGGTCTGCACCGAATCCCTCGCCGTGAAAAACCTGATCTGCAACCCGACGCTGAGCAAGGCGATTGCCGACGCCGGCTGGGGCGAACTGACGCGCCAGCTGGCGTACAAGGGTGCCTGGGCTGGGAGGCAGGTGGTCGCCATCGACCGCTGGTATCCCAGCTCCAAACGCTGCTTCTGTTGCGGGTACACGCTGGACGTTTTGCCGCTCAACCTTCGCGCCTGGGCTTGCCCGGAGTGCGGAGCCGAGCATGACCGCGACGTGAATGCTGCGCTCAATATCAAAGCCGCCGGGCTGGCGGTGTTAGCCCTTGGAGAGAACGTAAGCGGCATCGGTCCAGTACCGTTGTCCTGATCTCGTTGAATTGGGAATCTCAGCCCTTCAGGGCGGAGAGCAGTCAATTCTGCATATGTATTGCGCTTGTTTTTTACCAAGCCGACCCCCATCTTCAAGCCTGTGTTCAACGCCCGCTTCGCTGCGTCGCCGGGCTCATCAAAGAGTCGAAATCATGAAGACAGCCCTCAAGTTGCCCCTGTTGCCGCTGCGCGATGTCGTGGTCTACCCGCACATGGTTATTCCGCTGTTTGTCGGGCGCGAGAAGTCCATCGAGGCACTCGAGGCTGCCATGAACGCCGACAAGCAGATTCTGCTGGTCGCTCAGCGCAACCCCGCTGACGATGATCCGGCAGCCGACGGTCTGTATGCCATGGGTACCCTGGCGACGGTGCTGCAGATGCTCAAGCTGCCGGATGGCACCGTGAAGGTGCTGGTCGAGGGTGAGCAGCGGGGCGAGATCGAGCAGATCCGCAGCGAGGAAAATCACCTGGTCGCAGAGGTGCGGCTGCTGGACGAGCAGGCTGTCGATGAGCGCGAGGTGGAGGTGTTCTGCCGCAGCCTGTACGAGCAGTTCGAGCAGTACGTGCAGCTGGGCAAGAAGGTGCCAGCCGAAGTTCTGACCTCCCTTAAGGGCGTCGAAGACCCGGCGCAGCTCGCCGATACCATCGCTGCACACATGGCGCTGCGTATCGAGCAGAAGCAGGAAATCCTCGAGGTGGTCGATCTGACCGCGCGTATTGAGCATGTGCTGGCGCTTCTGGATGCTGAACTGGACCTGCTGCAGGTCGAAAAGCGCATTCGTGGCCGCGTCAAGAAGCAGATGGAGCGCAGTCAGCGCGAGTACTATCTGAACGAGCAGATGAAGGCGATCCAGAAGGAGCTGGGCGAGGGTGAGGATGGTCACAATGAAATCGATGAGCTGAAAAAGCGCATCGACAAGGCGGGCATGACCGCCGAGGCCCTGGCCAAGGCTAACGCCGAGCTGAACAAGCTCAAGCAGATGTCGCCGATGTCGGCTGAAGCCACCGTGGTGCGCTCCTACATCGAGTGGCTGACCAATGTGCCGTGGCAGGCCGAGAGCAAGGTGCGTCTGGATCTCAAGCGTGCCGAGGAAATCCTCGACGCCGACCATTACGGCCTTGATGAAGTCAAGGAGCGCATCCTGGAGTTTCTCGCTGTGCAGAAGCGGGTCAAGAAGCTCAAGGGTCCGGTGCTCTGCCTGGTTGGCCCGCCGGGGGTCGGCAAGACCTCGCTGGCCGAGTCGATCGCCCGCTCGACCAACCGCAAGTATGTACGCATGGCGCTGGGCGGCGTGCGTGACGAGGCAGAAATTCGTGGTCATCGCCGCACCTATATCGGTTCGATGCCGGGCCGGCTGATCCAGCGCATGACCAAGGTCGGGGTGCGCAACCCGCTGTTCCTGCTCGATGAAATCGACAAACTTTCCAGTGACATGCGCGGTGATCCTGCCTCCGCGCTGCTGGAAGTGCTCGACCCGGAGCAGAATCACAATTTCAACGACCATTACCTGGAAGTCGATTACGACCTCTCCAATGTGATGTTCATCTGCACCGCCAACTCGATGAATATCCCGCCGGCCCTGCTGGATCGTATGGAGGTGATCCGTCTGCCGGGTTACACCGAGGACGAGAAGGTCAATATCGCCATCCGTTACCTGGTGCCCAAGCAGGCCGACGCCAACGGGGTGAAGAAGGGCGAGCTGAGCTTTGAAGAAGCCGCGCTGCGCGACATCATCCGCTACTACACCCGTGAAGCCGGTGTGCGTGGTCTGGAGCGGCAGATTGCCAAGGTTTGCCGCAAGGTGGTCAAGGAGCATGGCGGCCAGAAGCGCTTCAATGAGGTGGTCACGGTCGAGCGCCTGGAGCATTACCTGGGCGTGAAGAAGTTCCGTTACGGCCTGGCCGAGGAGCAGGATCAGATCGGTCAGGTCACCGGGCTGGCCTGGACTCAGGTAGGCGGTGAGCTGCTGACCATCGAGGCGGTGACCATGCCGGGCAAGGGGCGTTTGATCAAGACCGGCTCGCTGGGCGATGTGATGGGCGAGTCGATCAGTGCGGCGCTGACGGTGGTGCGCAGCCGTGCGGCGAGTCTCGGTCTCAAGGATGATTTCCATGAGAAGCTCGACGTACACATCCATGTGCCCGAAGGCGCCACCCCCAAGGACGGCCCGAGTGCCGGCATTGGCATGTGCACGGCGCTTGTATCGGCGTTCACCGGCATTGCTGTGAAAGCTGATGTGGCGATGACTGGTGAAATCACCCTGCGCGGTCAGGTGCTGGCCATTGGCGGGCTCAAGGAAAAACTGCTGGCGGCGCACCGGGGCGGCATTCGCACCGTGATCATTCCAGAGGAAAACGTGCGTGACCTGCGCGATATCCCGGAAAACATCAAGTGCGAGCTGCAGATCAAGCCCGTCAAGTGGATTGATGAAGTCCTGGAAATCGCCCTGCAGCGCGCGCCGCAGCCTTTGGTTGAACTGGAAGGGGCCGGCGTGGTGCAGGATGAAAAGCGCGAGGCCGAAAGCCCGGATCGCCCCAGCACGCATTGAGCCGGATGCTTTCTTGACACTCTTTTCGGGCCCTTGTTATAAAGCGGCCCTTCGAGTGTCGGCAGGCTCTAGCAGCCAGTGGTTGCCAACGACCGAGCAAGATACGAATCCAACAGGAACCAAGGGGACTTAGAGTGAACAAGTCGGAACTGATCGATGCCATCGCCGCATCTGCTGATATCCCGAAAGCTGTTGCCGGCCGCGCGCTGGATGCAGTAATCGACTCCATCACCGACGCCCTGAAAGAGGGAGACTCTGTCGTCCTGGTCGGTTTCGGCACTTTCGCCGTCAAAGAGCGTGCCGCTCGCACTGGCCGTAATCCGCAGACCGGTACGCCGATCGAGATCGAAGCGGCGCGCATTCCTGGCTTCAAGCCGGGCAAGGCCCTGAAGGATGCGGTCAACTGAGCGTCATGCTGAGCTGATTATCCCGGCCGCCGCGCGTGGCCGGAGCGCGCCGGTACGCAGATCGTAGGCAGCTATCTCGGATAGCTGTCTCGTCAGTCAAGGGTCTGCAAGGTATCGCGTATCGAGAAGGCGCATCCATGGATGCGCCTTTTTTCTGTGCCAGTACTCCATCCCCGTCCGCGGCTGGAGTGGCGAGAGTGGGGGCTGCATGCTTCAAAATATCAGGGACAACTCCCAGGGCTGGATTGCCAAGACCATCATCGGCTTGATCGTGGTGCTGATGGCGCTGACCGGCGTGGATGCTATCGTTAACGTCAGCAGTGATCGCAACAAGGCGGCGGAAGTGAACGGGCAGGTGATCGGGATTGATGAACTGGCCCGTGCGGTCGATCTGCAGCGCCGTCAGTTGCAGCAGCAGCTGGGCGAGCAGTTCGATGCCTCGCAGCTGGATGAGAACCTGCTGCGCAGCAGCGCCCTGGACGGTCTGATCGAACGTACCCTGCTGCTGCAGGGGGCTGAGCAGGCGGGGATGCGCTTCTCCGATACCGCGCTCGATCAATTGCTGCTGATAACGCCTGAGTTCCAGCAGGATGGCCGTTTCTCGCCCGAGCGCTTCGATCAGATGATTCGCCAGATGGGCTACAGCCGTCTGCAGTTTCGTCAGTTGATGCAGCAGGAAATGCTCATGGGTCAGCTGCAGGCAGGCCTTGCCGGCAGCCACTTTGTGACCGATGAGGAAGTCGCGGCCTTTGCCGCACTCGAGCGCCAGACCCGCAGCTTCGACTATCTGACGCTGAAAGCTGATGCCTCGAATATCCAGATCAGCGAGCAGCAGCTGGCCGATTATTACGCGGCCAACAGTGCTGAGTTCATGTCGCCCGAGCAGGTGGTGATCGAATACCTCGAGCTGAAGAAAGACGCCTTCTTCGATCAGGTTGAGATCAGTGATGACGAGTTGCAGCCGCTCTACGAGCAGGAAATCGCCAACCTGGGCGAGCAGCGCCGTGCGGCGCATATCCTGCTCGAGTTCAGCTCGCGCAGTGATGAAGAGCTGCGTACACAGCTGGAGGCACTGCGCGAGCGCGTCATGGCTGGCGAAGATTTTGCAGCACTGGCCCGCGAGTTCTCCGAGGATACGGGTTCGGCGCGTGAGGGCGGTGATCTGGGCTTTGCCGGGCAGGGCGTCTATGACCCGGCCTTTGAAGAGTCACTGTTCGCTCTGCAGGTTGGTGAGGTTTCTGCCCCGGTCAAGACAGAATTTGGCTGGCACCTGATCCGTCTGCAGGATGTGCAAGCGGCAGAAGTCCCGACGCTGGAAGCGCTGCGCCCGCAGCTGGAGCGCGAACTCAAGGCGCAGAAGGTTGAACAGCGCTTTGTCGAGGTCACCAAGCAGCTTGAGGATGCCGCTTTTGAGTCGGCCGATCTGCAGCAGCCCGCTCAGGAGCTGGGGCTGAGCGTCCAGGAGAGCGAAGCCTTTGGCCGTGACGGCGGGCAGGGCATCACCGCCAACCGTCAGGTGATCCAGGCGGCGTTCAGTGATGAAGTGCTGCTGGAGGCTGCCAACAGCGCACCGCTGGAGCTGGATCCGGATACCGTTGTGGTGCTGCGCGTCAAGGAGCACCGCAAGTCGAGTGTCCGTCCTCTGGAGGCGGTTGCGGAGGCACTGCGCAGCCAACTTACCCAGCAGCAAGCCGCTGAGCGTGCTCGCGAGCAGGGCGATGCATTGCTGCAGGCGCTGCGCCGCGGCGAGACGCCGGCGCTGCCGGCCGGCAGTACGGCTTGGGCGTCGGTCGAGGGTGCGACCCGTGACCAGCAACTGCTGGAGCCTGCGGTGATCGATAGCGTGTTCCGCATGCCGCATCCGCAGGGTGAGACGCCCAGTCTGCTCGGGATGACGCTGGCCAGTGGCGATTACCTGCTGCTGCGCCTGTCGGCCGTGGCAGAGGGCGCTGCAGCGAGCGAGGAGGAGCTGGGCCTGTATCGCCGCTTCCTCGCCAACCGTGGCAGTCAGCTGGACTTCCAGAGTTATCAGCGTCAGCTGCGCACCCAGGCGGATATCGAGCGTTTCTGATTGGCTATTGAGCACGGCGCCATCCCTTCCCGGGGATGGCGCCGTTGTCGTTCCCGGCGCAAGGCCGTCGTGAGCCTTGTGCCCTGATCTTGTTCGGGAGAACCCTTGTGGCCGATGTTGCCATCCATTGGATCCTTGATGACGCCAGCCTGGCCGCGCAGTGCCAGAAGTGGCGTCAGCGTCCTTTCCTGGCGCTGGATACCGAATTCATGCGGGTCGACACTTTTTACCCGATTGCGGCACTGGTGCAGGTGGGCGACGGGCAACAGGCCTGGCTGATCGATCCGCTGCGCATTAGCGACTGGCGTCCCTTTGCGGTGCTGCTTGAGGACCCGGCGGTGATCAAGGTGCTGCACTCCTGCAGCGAGGATCTGGAGGTCTTCCAGCGTCTGACCGGCAGCTGCCCGCAGCCCCTGTTCGATACACAGATTGCCGCCGGCTATCTGAATATCGGGTTCTCGATGGGCTACTCGCGGCTGGTCAAGGAGATCCTGGACATCGAACTGTCCAAGGATGAGACTCGCTCCGACTGGTTGCAGCGTCCACTCAGCGCCCTGCAGATACGCTACGCGGCCGACGATGTGCTGCACCTTAGCGAGGTCTACCAGCGTCTGGATGCCCGTCTGGAGCCGTGGCGGCGCGCCTGGTTGCTGGAAGACGGCGCTGAGCTGGTGGCCGCTCAAGGCGAGAGCACCGAGCCTCTGGAGGCCTGGCGCGAGGTCAAGCTGGCCTGGCGCCTCAATCGCCAGCAACTGGCGGTGCTGCGTGCGCTATGCGCCTGGCGAGAGGCGCAAGCCCGCCAGCGTGATCAGCCGCGTAACCGCATCCTGCGTGAGCGCTCGCTCTGGCCACTGGCGCGTTTCCAGCCGCAGGATACGGCCGCGCTGGCACGCATTGAGGACATGCACCCGCGCACTGTGCGTCAGGACGGTGAAACCGTGCTGCGACTGATCGCCGAGGCGGCGGCCCTGCCGGACGCTCAGTGGCCTGAACTGCTGCCGGAGCCACTGCCGCTGGAGGCGACGGCGCTGCTCAAGCGCCTGCGTGCGGTCGGCCAGCGTGAGGCCGAGCGTTTGGGCATCGTCCCGGAACTGATGCTGCGCAAGAAAACCCTCGAAGCACTGCTGAAAAGCGGTTATCCCCAAGGCCCCTACCAGCTCCCCGATAGCCTGCGTGGCTGGCGTCGTGAGCTGATGGGCCAGATGCTGCTCGATACCCTGGCGCGAGACTGACTGATGAAACGGATCTGCTCCATCTACAAAAGCCCGCGCAAGCGGGAAATGTATCTTTACGTCGACAAGCGCGAGGCGCTGAGTCGGGTGCCCGAGGGGCTGTTGAGCGTCTTCGGCCCGCCCCAGCATGTCTTTGATCTGTTGCTGACCCCGGAGCGCACCCTGGCCCGTGAGGACATCCACAAGGTGCTGGCTAACCTTGAGCAGCAGGGCTATCACCTGCAGATGCCGCCGCCCGAGGAGGAATACATCGAGCATCTGCCCGATGAGCTGCTGCGCCGCAATGATCCGGTGTGAGGCGCGAACATGACTGCAAAGCAGGTGCCGTTCTGGGAGCGCAAGATGCTGGCCGAGATGAGCGAGGCCGAATGGGAGTCGCTGTGCGATGGCTGCGGGCTGTGCTGCCTGCACAAGCTGGAGGACGAGGAGGATGGCAGCGTCTATTACACGCGGATTGCCTGCAAGCTGCTGGATCTGCAGAGCTGCCGCTGCAGTGACTATGCTGAGCGGCATCGTCAGGTGCCGGACTGCATTCGCCTGACACCCGCCCAGGCCGATCAGTTCAACTGGCTGCCGGCGACCTGCGCCTATCGTCTATTGGCTCAGGGGCAGCCATTGCCGGATTGGCATCATCTGGTCTGTGGCGACCCTGATGCCGTGCATGCTGCGCGGATTTCCCAGGCCGGGCGCATGCTGCGTGAGGGGGCGGTCGCTGAAGAAGACTGGGAAGAGCATCTGATCTTCCGCGCCGGCTGAACCTTGTGCGTGAACCAGGGCCTGCTGCCGGGCAGCGGGTCGAATATCTGATCAGGAGGGGCGTCATGTTGTTGCGAGTGATCCGAGGGAGCATCGCTGTGCTCTGCCTGTTGCCCCTGCTGGCAACGGCGGCGCAGCGCGTCAAGCTGGACTATGAGGTGCGCTTTGTACCGGATAGCGATCTGGCCGAAGTCAGCCTGACCCTGGCGCGCGGCCAGGCGGTGCGTTACATCGATTTCAATCTGGGACTGGCGGACGATTACCGCGATTTTCAGGCCGACGGCCAGTGGCTGGAAGACCAGCCCGGGCGTGGCCTGTGGCGTCCTGCCGAGGGGCGTGCCCAGTTGCGTTATCGGGTCAGGGTCAGCCGCGAGCGCAGCAATGGCCGCTTTGATGCGCGCATGACGCCGGAGTGGGCCCTGCTGCGTGGCGATGATCTGGTGCCGCCGGCCCGGGTGGACGTCGAGCCGAATGTCGAGCTGGTCAGCCGCCTGCAGTTCGATCTGCCCGAGGGCTGGACGGCGGTGGAAACCGGCTGGCCGCGCATTGGCAAGCAGCGTTTTCGCATCGATAACCCGGCCCAGCGCTTTGACCGGCCGACCGGCTGGATTCTGGCCGGCAAGCTGGGCGTGCGCCGCGCGACCCTGGGCTCGACCGAGGTCACCGTGGCTGCGCCAGTCGGGGAGGGCATGCGGCGCATGGATATCCTGACCCTGCTGACCTTCGTCTGGCCGCATGCCCAGAGCCTGTTCCCCCGCGAGCCGGGCAAGCTCCTGATCGTCGGCGCAGGTAATCCGATGTGGCGCGGCGGGCTGTCGGCGCCCAATTCGCTGTTCATGCATGCCGATCGCCCGTTGGTCAGCGAGAACGGCACCAGTTCGCTGCTGCACGAGCTGGTGCATGTCTTCTCCCGCATCCGTGACAGCGAACGCAGCGACTGGATCAGCGAGGGTCTGGCCGAGTATTACGCCATCGAGCTGATGCGCCGTGCCGGTGGCATGAGCGAGGCGCGCTATCGCAAGGTGCGTGAGCAGCTCAGCCGCTGGGGGCGCAAGGTCACTTCGCTACGCGGTGAGCGGGTCAGTGGTCCGGTCACCGCGCGTGCGGTGATCCTGCTGCAGGATCTGGACAGCGAGATCCGCCGGGTGACCGCCAATGCGCGCTCGCTGGATGACGTGACCCGCGGCCTGATGCGCCTGGAGCAGGTCACTACCCGCGACTTCGTGCAGATCAGCGAGAATGTGCTGGGCCGCTCATCGCGGGTGCTGGAAGGGCGTCTGCTCAAGTAGCCGCTGAGCGCTGCAGTGCGTCCGTGGCGGACCACTGCAGCGCCTTGAATAGAAAGGCATATTCAAGGGCTGCATCGCGCAGAGCCTGATAGCGCCCGCTCATGCCGCCGTGCCCGGCGCTGAAATCGGTCTTGAGCAGCAGCAAACGATTACCGCGCTGGCACTCGCGCAGCCGTGCCACCCACTTGGCCGCCTCCCAGTATTGCACCCGGCTGTCGTGGTAGCCGGCGATGGCCAGAATCGCCGGGTAGGCTTGGGGGCGGACATTCTCATAGGGTGCGTAAGCGGCGATCCGGGCGTGAACTTCAGGGTCGGTCGGGTCGCCCCATTCGTCGTATTCGGTGATGGTCAGCGGCAGCTCGGGGTGCTGCATGGTGTTGAGGATATCGACAAAGGGCACCTCGGCGATTGCTGCGGCAAACAGCTCAGGGCGCTGGTTGAGGACCGCACCGATCAGCAAGCCGCCAGCGCTGCCGCCGCTGATTGCCAGTTGGTGCGGTGTGGTATAGCCCTGTTGAATCAGTGATTCGGCGCAGGCGATGAAATCGTCAAAGCTGTTCTGCTTGTGCGCCAGTTTGCCCGCGCGGTACCAGGCCTCGCCCAGTTCTCCGCCACCGCGTACATGGGCGATGGCAAACAGAAATCCCCGCTCCAGCAGGCTCAGGCGGGCATGGGAGAACCAGGGATCAAGGCTCTCACCGTAGGCACCGTAGCCGTACAGATAAAGTGGGGCGCTCTGGCGCTGCTCAAGGATCTCACGGCGGCCCACCAGACTGATCGGCACCTGCGTGCCATCGGCGGCGGTGGCCCAGAGCCGCAGGCTCAGGTAGGCGTCGGCCTCGAAGGGGCCTTCTACCGGCATTTCCTTGAGGACCTGCTGCAGGCCGCTGGCCAGCTGCAGCTGGCGGATCTGCGCCGGACGATTGAGTGCCTCGTAGCGCAGGCGGATCACCGTGCTGGTGAACTCCAGCCCATCGTCGATCTCCAGGCTATACGCTGCATCGGGCAGCTGTACCCGGTAGCTGGCGCCGCCTTGAGGATGCACCTCGATCACCGGCAAACCGGCCTCACGGCGCTCAAGACAAAAGGCGCCCGCGTTGAGGCTGACGCTTTCCAGCATGCTGTCGTCGCGGTGGCCAATGAGGGGCTGCCAGTGGGCGCGCTCCGGCTGCGTCTCGCTGGCGCGGTACAGGGCGAAGTTGATCCCGGCCTGGTTGCTGCGGATCAGCCAGCTGTACTGGCCCTCGAGCAGGCCGTGGTCGGGGTAGTATTCGTGACCCTCCTCGCGGGGCGCCAGGCAGGTAAACGTACCGAGGGGCTGCTCGGCATCGAGCACCCAGGCTTCGCTGGTGGTCTTGCTGCTCAGCAACAGGATCAGTTGCCGCTCGGAGCTGGCGCGGTGGCAATCGAGGAAGAAGCGTCCATCGCTTTCCTCAAAGACGCAGCAGGCCTGCGCCTCTCCCAGCCGGTAGCGCTGCAGGCGGTACGGGCGATGGGTGTCGTCGAGGGTGGCAAAGAATAGCGTCTGGCTGTCATTGGCCCAGACCAGACTGCCATCGCAGTCACTGAATGGCAGCGTCTGCAGGGCGCCGGTTTCCAGATCCTTCACATGCAGGGTGAAGATCTCGTCACCGCAGGTGTCTAGGCTGTAGGCCAGGTAGCGGTGGTCAGGGCTGATCACGAAGCCGCCCAGCGCGATATACCCCTCACCGGCCAGGGCATTCAGATCCAGCAGCAGGGTCTCGCTGGCGCTGTCAATGGCCAGTGAGTCATCTGCCGGACGCGCACAGCGGTAATGACGCGGATACTCCTCGCCGGCGCAGGTACGCTGGTAATACAGCCACGGCCCCCAGGGGACAGGTAGGGAGAGATCGGTTTCGCGGATACGGCTGCGAATTTCCTCGAACAGCTGTTCGCGCAGGGCGGCGCTGTCGGCCATGCAGTGGTCGAGCCAGGCGTTTTCTGCCTGCAGATGGGCAAGAACCTCGGGAGCATCGCGCTGCTCCAGCCAGGCGTAAGGGTCGCTACCGGGCTGGCGATGAGCGCGTGGGGCAGTGCTGGACATCAGTGTCTCCGGCCGCGCAGTCGGCGCGGCTGTGGGCAAAAATCGTTATCATAGGCGCCTACGTCCTGCGGCGACACGAACTGATGAGCGAATACGATTACCTTCTTGCCTGGAACCTCTATGTGCTGGCAGCTCTCGGCTGCCTGCTGGTGGGCTTTCAGCTGACCAGCTGGCTATGGCGCTGGCTGCGCGAGCCGCTGTGGGTGGTGATGGCGGTGCTGCTGTTCACGCCGACGCTGATTGATCCTGCTCACGGCCTGTATGCGCCGTCGATTGCGGTCGCCGCGCTGGATCTGCTGTTCAGAACCGGCAACAACCTGTGGATGGCGGCCACCGATCTGGCCTCCTTTGCGTTGATCGGTGCAGCGCTGTATCTGGTATTTGTTGCGATACGCTGGCCGCTGGAGCGCCGCCGCGCCGCGCAGAAGGCCGAGCATGATGCCCAGCTGCAGCAGCGCCTTGAGCGGATCGAGGCGGAAAGCTCGCTCGTGCCGCATCGCCGCGAACCGCGTATCTGAGCAGGGGGTGATATGTGTGAGTTGCTGGGCATGAGTGCCAATGTGCCGACCGATATTGTCTTCAGCTTCACGGGGTTGATGCAGCGTGGTGGGCGTACCGGTCCGCACCGCGATGGCTGGGGGATCGGCTTCTATGAGGGGCGTGGTCTGCGCATCTTCCAGGATCCGCGGGCCAGCAGTGAGTCGGAAGTGGCGCAGCTGGTGCAGCGTTATCCGATCAAGAGCGAGGTGGTGATCGGGCATATCCGCCAGGCGAATGTCGGGCAGGTCGAGCTGGCCAATACCCATCCGTTCGTGCGTGAGCTGTGGGGGCAGAACTGGTGCTTTGCGCATAACGGTCAACTGGCAGGATTTACACCCGCTGCAGGCTTTTATCACCCGGTCGGCGACACTGATAGTGAAGCGGCCTTTTGCGATCTGCTCAATCGGGTGCGCTCGACCTTCCGCGAGCCGCCCTTGATCGGGCAGCTGTTGCCGGTATTGATCGCCGCGTGCACCGATTACCGGCGTCTGGGTGTATTCAATGCCCTGCTCAGCAATGGCGAATGGCTGTTCAGCTTCTGCTCAACCAAGCTGGCTCACATCACGCGCCGCGCGCCCTTTGGCCCGGCGCAGCTCAAGGATGCGGAGGTGTGCGTGGACTTTCAGGCCGAGACAACTCCTAACGATGTGGTCACGGTGATTGCCACCGAACCGCTGACCGCCAATGAGCAGTGGACGACTTACACCTCGGGGGAGTGGAAGCTGTGGCGCGGTGGAGAGCTACAGGCGGCTGGCCGCGCCCTGGACTGCTGAGGCGTAGACGTAAGATCGTCGTATTTCCCAGCAGGGAATTTTGACCAGCTAGAAACGAAAAACCCGGCAAAGATGCCGGGTTTTTCACATTCGGGTCAGCGAATCAGCCGATGACCTGGATGTTGGAGGCTTGCTTGCCCTTCGGACCGGTGGTCACTTCGAAGGACACCTTCTGGTTTTCGGCCAGGGTCTTGAAGCCCTGAACGCGAATTTCCGAGAAGTGGGCGAACAGATCGTCACCGCCATCGTCCGGCTTGATGAAACCGAAGCCCTTGGTGTCGTTGAACCACTTAACAGTGCCAGTTGCCATTTCGTGCAATTCCTAGGTGTTGATGTGTAGCTGGGCCGAAACCCTTGAGTGTGGAACCAAGACATCGAGAATGACGGCACTGACCTGACGATACAGTGCGCTTAACGCTGACGTATTCCGCCTTGACCAACGGCTTCACTTTGCCCGTTCCGCTCGGGCATGGCAAACACTTTTTTGAGCCGCCGCCGCGGTTCGCCATGCCCCCTTTGTCACCGCTTATTGCTGCAGTTCCTGCTCACCGAACAGGCCATCGAACAGCATGGTGGACAGATAGCGCTCGCCGGAGTCAGGGAGGATCACCACGATGGTTTTACCCTGCATGGCCGGTTCCTCGGCGATGCGCACGGCCGCTGCCATGGCCGCCCCGCAGGAGATGCCGCAGAGTATGCCTTCCTCGCGCATCAGGCGCAGCGCCATGGCTTTGGCCTCTTCATCGCTGACCTGCTCGACGCGATCGACGACCGACAGATCAAGATTTTTCGGCACAAAGCCTGTCCCAATGCCCTGAATCTTGTGGGGCGCCGGCTTGACCTCACTCCCGGCCAGCGTCTGGCTGATCACCGGTGAACCGGATGGCTCCACGGCTACCGAGAGAATCGCCTTGCCGCAGGTCTGCTTGATATAGCGCGAGACGCCGCTGATGGTGCCGCCGGTACCCACGCCGGCCACCAGTACGTCGATGGCGCCATCGGTGTCATTCCAGATTTCCGGGCCGGTGGTCTGCTCATGAATCGCCGGGTTGGCCGGGTTCTCGAACTGCTGCAGCAGCAGATATTGCTCGGAATGCGCGTTGGCCAGCTCGATCGCCTTGTCGATGGCACCTTTCATGCCCTTGGCCGGCTCGGTCAGCACCAGTTCGGCACCGAGCGCCTTGAGCACCTTGCGCCGCTCAAGGCTCATCGAGGCTGGCATGGTCAGCACCAGCTTGTAGCCCTTGGCGGCGGCGACAAAGGCCAGCCCGATGCCCGTGTTGCCCGAGGTCGGCTCGACGAGGGTCATGCCCGGCTTGAGGCGGCCACTTTGTTCGGCGTCCCAGATCATGCTGGCACCAATGCGGCACTTGACCGAATAAGCCGGGTTGCGGCCCTCGTTCTTGGCCAGCAGGGTCACGCCGGCGGGGCCGAGGCGGTTGATGCGAATCAGTGGGGTATTGCCGATGGCTTGGGCGTTGTCTGCGTAGATGCGGCTCATCGTTAACCTTCTTGTAGGAGGGGAGTCAGATTGTCAAAGCCTATGGTGTCGGGGCCGGGAGCGTCCAGCACCGTGCGCCATTCGTCTGCTTGAAGACGGACAGATCGCCGTGTGGGCAGCGTTTCCAGCCAGTCGGCCGCAGGCTATAGTCGCCACTTTGTCTGCGGGCCGGCCGCTGAGCCGCTCCACCCTCTGAGGCCTTCGTGATGTCTACAACCCGCCGAGCGATGGACGCCCTGGCTGTCCAGTTGATGCTATTGCTCAGTGTGATCTGGGGGCTGCAGCAGATCAGCATCAAGCTGGCGGCCCCCGATATGGCGCCGCTGTTGCAGGTGGGGCTGCGCTCGCTGCTGGCGGTGCCGTTGGTGGTGCTGTTCATGCTCTGGCGTCGTCAGCCGTTTGCCTGGCGCGACGGCACATTGCGTGACGGGCTGGTGCTGGGGCTGCTGTTTGCCGTGGAGTTTCTCTGCGTGGCCGAGGGGCTGCGCTACAGCAGTGCAGCGCACATCGTCGTGTTGCTGTATACCGCGCCGATCTTTGCCGCGCTGGGGCTGCACCTGCTGCTGCCGGGCGAGCGGCTGCGCCCGCTGCAGTGGCTGGGCATTTTGCTGGCCTTTGCCGGCACGCTGCTGGCCTTTGCCCGCACGTTGCTGGACGGTGAAGCCTCAGCGGATATGTTGCTGGGGGACCTGTTCGGGCTGCTCTCGGGCTTGTTCTGGGCTGCGCTGATCGTTTGGGTACGCTGTAGCCGCCTGGCGGACGCACCGCCGGCCAAAGCGCTGCTGTTCCAATTGCTGGGCGCGGCGATTCTGCTACCGCTGGCTGCGCTGTTGTCCGGACAGGCCAGCACATTCAGTCTGACGCCGACAGTCATATGGGCGCTGTTGTTCCAGGGCGTTGTGGTGGCCTTTGCCAGTTACCTGGCCTGGTTCTGGTTGTTGCGCCAGTACAATGCCTCGCAGCTAGGGGCGTTTTCTTTCATGACGCCGCTGTTTGGTGTGCTGTTTGGGATCGGCTTGCTGGGCGAGCAGGTGGACGGCCTGTTCCTGGCGGGCGGCCT
The DNA here is from genome assembly GCF_023544715.1 of Pseudomonas eutrophicaquae. Lineage (GTDB taxonomy): Bacteria > Pseudomonadota > Gammaproteobacteria > Pseudomonadales > Pseudomonadaceae > Geopseudomonas. Next base: position 58,442 of record NZ_JAMJEZ010000013.1, read on the forward strand.
GTTGGTGCTGCTGGGGATCAGTTTGGTCAGCGCCCATGCCTGGTGGCGGCGTCTGCTGCTGTCGAGGGCGGGCTGATGGCGCGTCCACGCTGTGTGCGCTGCCAGCGCCCGCTGAGCCATTGTTTGTGTCCGCTCATCCCGCGCGTATCCAACCGTACCCGCGTGCTGGTGCTGCAACATCCGGATGAGGCTGGACATGCCCTCAATACCGCGCGTTTGGCCGTGCTGGGACTGGAAAAAGCCGAGCTGCGTTGTGCTGAACACTTTGAGACGCTGGCGCAGGAGCTGGCCGGGCAGTCGGTCGGCTTGTTGTTTCCGGGCGAGGGGGCGCAGCTAGTCAGCCCGGCAGGGGCAGATAACGCGCTGAGTCTGGACTGCCTGATCGTCCCGGATGGGACCTGGCGCAAGGCGCGGCGCCTGCTGTACTGCAATCCCTGGCTGGAGACCCTGCCGCGTCTGGCGCTGCCGTCCGGGCTGACCAGCCGCTATCGTCTGCGCAAGGCGCCGGGACCGGGAGCGCTCTCCACCATCGAGGCGATCGTGCAGTGTCTGAATGCGCTGGAGGGGGAGGGGCGCTTTGATCCCTTGCTGCGCCCGTTCGAGGCGTTGATCGACGCGCAGATCGCCGCGATGGGCGAGGAGACTTACCAGCGCAATCATCTCAAGGGGGCGGCGATCAGCTGCGATTGAGCGGCTGCTGAGGGCCCTGTACGGAGGGCCATCGCTGTGATGCCACATGCCACGCAGCGCTCGGGCGTGGCATGTGGCGCGTGGGCGATCAGTGGTTGCGCGGCTTGAGCAGGGCCGGTTTTTCTTCCGGCGCCTGGCAGAGCAGGAACAGCGCAGTGAGCAGCTCGGGGATCTGATCGACCATGCTGTCCACGAGGTCGCGGTCACGGGCGATTTCATCGAACTCGGGTTGCTCATCGAATAGCCCCGACCCCACCATGATCGGCAGCAACAGTTCGCTGACCTCATCCTCAGCGTCCTCAAACCAGACGCCCTCGCGCAAGAACACCCCTTCCATGAAGCCGATGCACCAGCCGCGCAGGTCGGATTCGTCAGGCTCATCGCCCAGGTCGAGGTCGCAAGGCAGCTCCATGTCCTCGTCGCTGGCCAGCTGGCGGGCGATGTGTGCCTTGAGCTGCAGCAGGGTACCCTCGATCTCGGTCTGCTCGCCCTCGCTACGGTAGTGCGGCGGCTCGGCGAACAGCGCATCGATCCACTCACGCTCCGGCACCGGATCAGGGCAGATGGACAGGGCGGTCAGATAGCCGTGGGCGGCCACATAGTCCAGGGCCTCCTCGTGCAGATCATCGGCATCGAGGAAGGCTTGCAGGCGGGACAGTTGCTCGGCGAAGGACATCAGGGCACCACTCTCGGGACAGATTCGTCGCCGATTGTAGACGAGGCTCCCGTGACTGTCAGGTGTGTGCGCCGCCAGCTCGGCGCCGAGGTGCGGGGCAGCGTGCGTGGCTGGCGTATAATCAGTTTCCCCAATGGAGGCCCCATGCTCGATTCCGCCCAGCGCATCCTCAAAGACGTTTTTGGCTATGACGCCTTTCGCGGCAACCAGGCCGCCATCATCGAGCGCGTGGCGGGTGGGGGCGATGCGCTGGTACTGATGCCGACCGGTGGCGGCAAGTCGCTGTGCTATCAGGTACCGGCGCTGCTGCGCGAGGGCGTGGCGGTGGTGGTTTCGCCGCTGATCGCGCTGATGGACGACCAGGTGGCGACGCTGGAGGAGCTGGGTGTCGCGGCTGTGGCGCTGAATTCGACCCAGAGCAGTGATGAGCAGCGCGAGATTGCCGAGCGACTGCGCAGTGGCGAAATCAAGCTGCTGTATCTGGCGCCCGAGCGGCTGGTGCAGCCGCGCATGCTGGCTTTTCTGCAGCGCTTGCCGGTCGCGCTGTTTGCCATCGATGAAGCGCATTGCGTGTCGCAGTGGGGGCATGATTTTCGGCCCGAATACCTGCAGCTGGGCCAGCTCGCCGAGCTGTTCCCGCAGGTGCCGCGCATCGCCCTGACTGCAACGGCCGACACGCGAACCCGTGAGGAGATTGCTCAGCGTCTGCATCTGGAGCAGGCTGAGCGCTTTTTATCCAGCTTTGATCGGCCGAATATCTTTTACCGCATCACCCCCAAGGATCAGCCGCGCAAGCAGTTGCTGCACTTTCTGGCTGATCGGCGCGGTGATGCGGGGATCGTCTACTGCATGTCGCGCAAGAAGGTTGAGGAAGTTGCCGAGTTTCTGGCGGCGCAGGGCTATCCGGCGTTGCCGTATCACGCCGGGCTGCCCAGCGAGGTGCGTGCGGCCAATCAGCGGCGCTTTCTCAATGAGGAAGGGCTGATCATGGTGGCAACCATTGCCTTTGGCATGGGGATCGACAAGCCGAATGTGCGCTTTGTGGCTCACCTGGATCTGCCCAAGTCGCTGGAAGCCTATTACCAGGAAACCGGCCGTGCAGGTCGGGACGGTCTGCCCTCCGAGGTCTGGATGGCCTATGGCCTGCAGGATGTGCTGTTTCTGCGGCAGATGCTGCAGAACTCCGAGGGCGATGAGCGTCACAAGCGGGTCGAGCGTCACAAGCTCGAGGCGATGCTGGCGCTCTGCGAGGAAACGCGCTGCCGCCGTCAGGCCTTGCTGGCGTATTTCGATGAAGAGCTGGCACAGCCCTGCGGGCATTGCGACAACTGCGTGGATGGCGTGGAGACCTGGGATGCCACTGAGGCGGCACGGCTGGCGCTTTCGGCAATCTACCGCAGCGGGCAGCGTTATGGCGTTGGGCATTTGATTGACCTGCTGCTGGGGCGCGAGACGGACAAGATCCGCACGCTGGGTCATCAGCACCTGTCGGTCTTTGGTAAGGGGCAGTTATTGGATGAGGCGGGCTGGCGCACCCTGTTCCGCCAGTTGGTCGCGCGTGGGCTGGCGGATGTCGATCTGGATGGCTATGGCGGGCTGCGCCTCACCGATGCCTGTCGCCCCTTGCTGCGTGGAGAGGTTGCCCTTGAGCTGCGCCGTGACCTCAAGGCACCCCGCGCTGCGCGTGGCAGTCACGCCCCCAGTCAGGCCAGCCAGTTGGTGCGCAGTGACGAGCGGCCACTATGGGAGGCGCTGCGCACCCTCCGGCGCAAGCTGGCCGAGGAGCACAGCGTGCCGCCCTATGTAATTTTCCCGGATGCGACGCTCTTGGAGATGCTGCGCAGTCAGCCGTGCTCGCTGAGCGATATGGCGCGGGTCAGCGGGATCGGAGCGCGCAAGCTGGAGCGTTATGGGCAGGCCTTTCTGGATGTGTTGACCGATAGCCCGCAGGCGCCTGCTGCGCCGGTGGCTGATCTGCGCCATGAGTTGGTCAGTCTGGCGCGGGCCGGGATGACCCCGACGCAGATTGCCCGCCAGCTCGATTGCAGCGAGAAAAACGTCTACAGCTTGCTGGCCGAGAGCATCGCTCGTCAGCAGTTGACCCTTGAGGAGGCACTGGATCTGCCCGAGGCATTGCTCGGTGAGATCCATGATGCCTTCCTGGAGGGTGACGGTGAGCTGCCGCCGGTGGCCGCCGTCGCCCAGCTATTCGAAGGTCGGGTGCCGGGCGGTGTGCTGTATTGCGTGCGTGCGGCGCTGGAGGCTGAGCTGGGCGGTTGAGCGGGGCGCTCAATGACTCACAGGCCTTGGGGCAGTTCCTCGCCGCCGAGCGCTTCGATCAGCTGCGGCAGGAACTCGGCGAAGGTCAGCATCATCAGCGTGAAGCTGGCATCCTGCCAGGCGAGATCGTCGTCGCCGCCTTCCTGGCTGGCCTGCTCTTGCAGCAGATCCTCGAAGCGCAGGCGCTTGAGCGTGAGCTTGTCATCGATCAGCAGCGAGAGCTTGTCGGTCCAGGCGAGTGCCAGCTTGCTGACCACCTTGCCGGCCGCCAAGTGCTGCTGGATTTCTTCGCTGCCCAGATCCTGACGCTTGCAGCGCACCGTGCCACCGTCTTCGTGGGTATCACGCAGTTCGCACTCATCAAGCAGGTGCAAACCATGGCTGGCCTGTTGGTTCTTCAGCCAGTCGGTGAAGGTGGCCATCGGAGCGACCTTGACGGCCAGGGGGCGTACCGGCAGGCTGCCCAGGCATTCGCGCAGGGTGGAGAGCAGCTCTTCGGCCTTTTTCGGGCTGCTGGCGTCTACCAGCACCAGACCAAGCTGCGGAGCGATGGCGGCGCGAGTGATCTGGCGACGGATGAACGCGCGGGGCAGCAGGCTCTGCACGATCTCATCCTTGAGTTCGTCGCGCTCCTTGCGGTACACCTTGCGCATCTGTTGGGCTTCGATTTCATCGATTTTTTCGGCCAGGGCATCGCGTACGACGCTGCCGGGGAGGATGCGTTCTTCCTTGCGCGCGGCGATCAGGTGGAAATCCTGGCTGGCATGCACCAGCGGTGCATCGGTGCCCTTGCCCAGTGCTGCGACAAAGCCATACGTGGATAATTCCTGGCTGGCGCAGGGGCGTGCCAGCTTGGTGGCCAGGGCACTCTCCAGACGCTCGGCATCCAGTTGCAGATCCTGGGTCAGGCGATAGACGAGCAGGTTACGAAACCACATGGCAGCGGGGACTCCTTGAGTAAAGGTGCGCATTATTCCTGCTTGGCGGGCGTGCAGCCACCATGCGGCATAACCAGTATTTGCCGGCTTTGAATTTTTTTAAAAAAACGCTTGCCAGCTGAAAGGCAGCTCCCTAGAATGCGCACCACTTCGAGAGCAAACGCAAACAAGCGAATGCAAGCGAGGGTGGTTAGCTCAGCTGGGAGAGCATCTGCCTTACAAGCAGAGGGTCGGCGGTTCGATCCCGTCACCACCCACCAACTCGAGGTTAAGCGCGGCGGTAGTTCAGTCGGTTAGAATACCGGCCTGTCACGCCGGGGGTCGCGGGTTCGAGTCCCGTCCGCCGCGCCATTTTATGACCCAAAGTGATAAAGAACCCTAAAAGCCTGATATGCAGAAATGCAATCAGGCTTTTTGCGCTTCAGAGGCTTGCTACCGCTTGGCGTAGCCGCACCCTGTGCCGGCCTGATAAGCTCTGGCGCTCAGTCGGGCTGCTCGCTGCGGCACAGGAACTCTAAGGAAAAGGCATGAAATATCATCGTTTGGCTGCTGCGGTGGCCCTGGTTGGTCTGACCCTGGCCGGCTGCGATTCGCAGACTGCAAAAACCGAAGTTGCGCTGGAGTCACCAGCCCAAAAGGCCTCATACGGCATCGGCCTGAACATGGGGCGCAGTCTGGCGGGTGAGGGCATGGAAGATCTCAGTGCGGCGGCGGTTGCGCTGGGGATTGAGGATGCCTTGGCCAAGAAAGAGCAGCGCTTGACCGATGAGCAGCTGATGGAGGCCTTTACCTTCCTGCAGGATCGTGCCGAAGAGCGCATGGCGGCCATCAATGACAAGAACGCGGAAGACGGTCGCAAGTTCCTCGAAGAAAACGGCAAGCGTGACGGTGTGATCACCACAGAGTCCGGGCTGCAGTACGAAGTGCTGAAGAAAGCCAGCGGTGCACGTCCGAAGGCGGATGACGTGGTCTCGGTGCACTATGAGGGTACGCTGATCGATGGCGCGGTATTTGATAGCTCGATCAAGCGTGGCTCGCCGGTTGATCTGCCGGTATCGGGCGTGATTCCGGGTTGGGTCGAGGGCTTGCAACTGATGCAGGTGGGTGAGAAGTACAAGTTCTTCATTCCCAGCGACCTGGCGTATGGTCTTCAGAGCCCGAGCCCGATGATCCCTGCCAATTCGGTATTGATCTTCGAGTTGGAGCTTCTGGAAATTCGTTCGCAGGATGCAGGCGCTGCTGCAGAGTAAGCGCGCTCGCTGCCGGCTAACCTGCAACGCCCCGCTTTGTGCGGGGCGTTGTTGTTTCTGGGGGCGGCGTGGTGGTGGGAGATTGGGAGGATCGTGCAGTCGGCAAAAATAGCAGGCAAAAAAAGAGGCGACTTGCGTCGCCCCAATACAGTGTGAAATCGGTAGTTTAGAGTTTAGCGGCCGCGCTGCTGAAGGGCAGCGATGCGATCTTCAAGGGGTGGATGGCTCATCAGCAAGCCAGCCAAGCCATTCTTCAGGCCGCCATTGATGCCGAAGGCCGTCATGCTGGAGGGCATCTGTACCGGCAGACCCTGTTCGGCGCGCAGGCGCTGCAGCGCCGCGATCATGGCGGCGGTGCCCGCAAGATCGGCACCTGCGGCATCGGCCTTGTATTCACGCAGGCGCGAGAACCACATGACAATGATGCTGGCGAGAATGCCCAGTACCAGTTCGGCGAAGATGGTAGCGACAAAGTAGCCAATACCATTGCCTTCCTCATTCTTGAGCACGACCTTGTCCACGAAATTGCCGAAGATCCGCGCAAAGAACATCACGAAAGTGTTCACCACGCCCTGGATCAGGCTGAGCGTGACCATATCGCCATTGGCAACGTGACCGATCTCGTGAGCCAGGACGGCGCGTACCTCATCGGGGGAGAAACGCTCGAGTAATCCCTGGCTGACGGCAACCAGCGCATCGTTTTTGTTCCAGCCGGTGGCAAAGGCGTTGGCCTCATAGGCCGGGAAGATGCCGACCTCTGGCATCTTGATGCCTGCATCACGCGACAGCTGCTCGACCGTCTGCAGCAGCCATTGTTCATGACGCGTGCGTGGCTGGCTGATGATCTCGGTACCGGTACTCATCTTGGCCATCCACTTGGAGATGAACAGCGAGACCAGCGAGCCGGAAAAGCCGAATACGGCGCAGTAAATCAGCAAGCTGCCGTAATTCTGTCCGGTAAAGCGATCCACACCCAGCACCTTGAGGGTGATGCTGGCGATGATCAGCACGGCCAGGTTGGTGGCCAGGAACAACAGGATGCGCATCATGATAGGAACCGTCTCCTTGCGGCGGATTCGCAGAGTGTATGTGCGGCTGTATAAGTGACGCCTCGGTGCAGTTCAACTGGGGCGCTATTTCAAACTGTGTCGCTGTTGGCAGCCGGCGACCGGGAGGCGGGATGCAGCGGCAGCACCGGCGTTACCCACCGATGCTGCCGCGCGAGGTTTTACTGGCGGTAGCCTTTGAGGAAGTTGCCGATGCGACCAATCGCCTGCTCCAGGTCGTCGACGCGCGGCAGGGTCACGACGCGGAAGTGGTCCGGGCGTGGCCAGTTGAACGCGGTGCCCTGAACAATCAGCAGTTTCTCGGACAGCAGCAGATCCAGGACGAATTTCTCATCGTTGTGGATCGGGCAGACCTTGGGGTCGATTTTCGGGAAGGCGTACAGCGCACCCATTGGCTTGACGCAGCTGATGCCCGGGATGTCGTTGAGCAGCTCCCAGGTACGGTTGCGCTGTTCCAGCAGGCGTCCGCCCGGCAGTACCAAGTCATTGATGCTCTGATAGCCGCCCAGCGCCGTCTGGATGGCATGCTGGGCCGGTACGTTGGCGCACAGGCGCATGTTGGCGAGGATGTCCAGGCCTTCGATGTAGCTGCTGGCTTTGTGCTTGGGACCGGAAATCGCTACCCAGCCGGAGCGAAAGCCAGCCACGCGATACGATTTGGATAGTCCGTTGAAGGTCAGGCACAGCACATCCGGCGCCAGCGAGGCGGTGCAGATGTGCTGGGCATCGTCATAGAGGATCTTGTCGTAGATCTCGTCGGAGAAAATCACCAGGTTGTGCTGGCGAGCGACTTCGATGATCTGCTCCAGCACCTCGCGGGGGTACACGGCGCCGGTCGGGTTGTTGGGGTTGATCAGCAGGATTGCCCGGGTATTGCGGGTCACCTTGGCCTTGATATCGTCGATGTCCGGATACCAGTTGGCCTGCTCATCACACAGATAGTGCACCGGCTTGCCGCCGGCCAGAGCGGTTGCGGCGGTCCAAAGCGGGTAGTCGGGGGCCGGAATCAGCACCTCGTCGCCGTTGTTGAGCAGCGCCTGCAGGGCCATCACGATCAGTTCGGACACCCCGTTACCGAGGTAGATGTCCTCGATGCCGATGCCCTCGACCTGCTTCTGCTGGTAGTACTGCATGACGGCCTTGCGAGCGCTGAACAGGCCCTTGGAGTCGCTGTAGCCTTGAGCCGTCGGCAGGTTGCGGATCACATCTTGGAGAATTTCCTCGGGGGCCTCAAAACCGAACGGTGCCGGGTTGCCGATGTTCAGCTTGAGGATGCGGTGGCCTTCTTCTTCAAGGCGTTTGGCGTGCTTGAGCACTGGCCCGCGGATGTCATAGCAGACGTTGGCGAGCTTGTTGGATTTGCTGACCTGCATGATGGAATCCCGTATAACCAGTGCCCGCATCAGGGCGTGTCAGGGGCGTTGCCGGGCATGACCTGTTGCGCGCAAGGTGCGCTGCAGGCGGTCTGCGCCGGTAGCTTGGCAGTCCCGGATGCGGGTGACAGACTGAAAGGCGAGCATCATACGACTGCCCTGTCTGTGGAGAAAGGGAAGGGGCAGGCTTTTTTTCCGGTGGAGGTTTTTGGATGGACAAGGTGGAGAAATCGCTGGATCAGTGGCGCGAGACATTGTCGGAGAGCCAGTTCCAGATCTGCCGGCTTAAAGGCACCGAGCGTGCCTTTACCGGCGAGTACTACCGCTGCGAGACGCCGGGCCTGTATCACTGTACCTGCTGCGGTGCGGCGCTGTTTGATTCGTCGGCCAAGTACGATTCCGGTAGCGGCTGGCCCAGCTATTTCCAGCCGGTATCGGCCGAGGCGCTGCGCTGTGAGGAGGACTTCAGCCATGGCATGCACCGGATCGAGGTGCTGTGTGCCCGCTGCGATGCCCACCTCGGCCATGTCTTCCCGGACGGGCCGGAGCCGACGGGGCTGCGTTACTGCATCAATTCGGCGGCGCTGCGTCTGGAGCCGCGCGCGTGAGCGGGGCAGAGTGGCTGGTGGCCAACGGATTGGAGAGCCTGCTGCAGCGTGCCGAGCAGGTGTTGGAGCGGCTGGAGCCCTGGCTGCCGGAACCTGTGGCGGAGATCGACTGGAGCCGCTGTCCGGCGGCGCGCTGGCAGCGTAGTGGAAGCCAGGGCGTTTTGCGGGCATTGCAGGTGCGGCTGGATCTGCGCCTGGAGGATTTGCTGGGCGTTGATCGCCAGCGCACGCTGCTGGAGCGCAATACGCGCCAGTTCGTCGCCTGCCTGCCCGCCAATCATGCGCTGTTATGGGGGGCTCGCGGTACCGGAAAGTCTTCGCTGGTGCGTGCGCTGCTGGCGGCCCATGCGTCGGATGGCTTGCGTCTGATCGAGATTGAGCGGGACGATTTGGCGGATTTGCCGCGGGTGGTGGAAGCGCTGGCCGGGCGGCCCGAGCGCTTCGTGCTGTTCTGTGATGATCTGTCGTTCGAGGCGGGCGAAGGCGATTATCGCGTACTCAAGAGCGTGCTGGATGGTTCGCTCGAGCAGGCGCCGGACAATGTGCTGCTGTATGCCACCTCCAATCGGCGTCATCTGATGCCGGAGCGCTTGAGCGACAATCTGGGCTGGCAGCAGGTCGATGGCGAGGTGCATCCCTCCGAAGCGGTCGAGGACAAGGTGGCCTTGTCGGATCGCTTTGGTCTGTGGCTGTCGTTCTATCCATTCACGCAAGGAGAATACTTGCAGGTGGTCCGGCATTGGATCGAGGTGCTGGCAGCGGGCTGTGAGCTGAGCTGGACCTGGAGTGATGAGCTGGAGCGCGAGGCGATCCGCTGGGCGCAAGGGCGTGGCAACCGCAACGGGCGTTGTGCTTACCAATTTGCCCGTCAGTGGGTGGGGCAGGCCTTGCTGGTGAGTTGAGGGCAAAGTGCCGGGAGAGCTTCACCTAACAGGTGATCTCTCCCGGCACATTCTGGCGATGGCGTCTCAGTGGCTGGTCTTGGCGCGCTCCAGCAGTTTGGCCAGCATCTCGCGCTCGGCCGGCACAACCGCCTGGACGCTGTCGCGCTGGCAGAGGCGCGCATACAGGTCCGCGAGATTGGGCCAGCGTGCGGCGTCTACTGCTTCACCTGCATGCGCCAGGTTGATCAGTTGGCAGCCGATCGCCAGGTCAGCCACGCTCAGCTGGTTGCCGACGAAGAATGGCTGGCCTGCCAGTGTTTTCTCCAGATAGTCAAAGTGCCGGGGCAGGCGCTCGCTCAGTGCGCGCTGCACGGTGTCTTCATCGCAGGGCTTGCCCATGGTTGGGTTGAGGGCGCGATTGACGAAGACGCCGAAGGTGGCATCGGGAGCCAGTTCGTAATCAGCATACTTCTCCAGCCAGCGGATCCGCGCGCGATCGGCGGCATTCTGGCCATACAGCGCTGTGGTCTGCGGGTACTGCTCTTCAATGTACTGGGCGATCACGCTGGAGTCGGCCAGGGCGAAGTCGCCATCCTTGAAGCCTGGAATGCGCCCCAGCGGGCTGATGTCATAGAACCATTCCGGCTGGTTGCGCGGCGCAATAATCTGCAGTGTGTAGTCGAGGCCCTTTTCGGCCAGCAGCAGGCGTACCTTGCGGACGAAGGGAGAGAGTGAGGCGCCGTAGACGATCATCAGTTTTGCGCGAGAAACCTCGGTCTTCAGACCGGGGAGGGATAGCGCGGCGCTCGCGGAGCGCCCCTGTTCTCGCTGCCTCCTTTTAGTGGTTGCTACCTTTACATTCGCTTGGTTATTTTGCGGAACATGACGAAACGCGCCTATAAATTCCGCTTCTACCCGACGCCCGAGCAGGCTGACCTGCTGGTGCGGACGTTCGGTTGCGTGCGCTTCGTCTACAACTCTGTGCTGCGCTGGCGCACCGATACCTTCTTCAAGGAACAGCAGAAGATCAGCTACACCCAGGCCAGCGCACGCCTGACCGCGATCAAGAAGGAACCGGATCTGGCCTTCCTGAACGAAGTCTCGTGTGTGCCGCTCCAGCAGTGCCTTCGTCACCAGCAGGCCGCCTTCAAGAACTTCTTTGAAGGTCGGGCCAAGTACCCGGCGTTCAAGAAGAAACGCCATCGGCAGTCGGCTGAGTTCACGACTTCGGCCTTCAAATACCGCGACGGGCAGCTGTTCCTGGCCAAGTGTGCCGAGCCACTGGCGATCCGCTGGAGTCGGGCGCTTCCTTCTGACCCTTCCACCGTTACCGTGTCTCGGGATGCCGTCGGTCGCTACTTTGTATCCTGCCTGTGCGAGTTCAACACCGAAACCCTGCCCGTCACGCCGAAGATGATGGGCCTTGATCTGGGCCTGAAAGACCTGTTCGTCACCAGCGAGGGTGAACGGATCGGCAATCCCCGCCATACCGCGAAATACGCTGCCAAGCTGGCTCTGGCGCAGCGCCGGCTGAGCAAGAAAAAGCTCGGCTCCGCCAACCGCGCCAAGGCCCGGAAGAAGGTGGCGCGCATTCACGCCAAAATCGCCGATTGCCGTATGGACAGCTTGCACAAGCTGTCCCGCAGACTGATTAACGAGAACCAAGTGGTCTGCACCGAATCCCTCGCCGTGAAGAACCTGATCCGCAACCCGACGCTGAGCAAGGCGATTGCCGACGCCGGCTGGGGCGAGCTGACCCGCCAGTTGGCGTACAAGGGCGCTTGGTCCGGGAGGCAGGTGGTCGCCATCGACCGCTGGTATCCCAGTTCCAAACGCTGCTCCTGTTGCGGGTATACGCTGGACATTTTGCCGCTCAACCTGCGCACCTGGGCTTGCCCGGAATGCGGAGCCGAGCATGACCGCGACGTGAATGCTGCGCTCAATATCAAAGCCGCCGGGCTGGCGGTGTTAGCCCTTGGAGAGAACGTAAGTGGCATCGGTCCAGTACCGTTGTCCTGATCTCGATAAATTGGGAACCTCCGTCCTTCAGGGCGGAGAGCAGTCAAGGAAAGTCCCTATGCAGGTATATGGGGTTGAGGGCTCGACGGTTATAGCAATGTCAGTGGGGCTCGCCAAGCCCCTATAGCCGCGCATATCGCATGCAAACCGTTGGGATGTGAAAAAAACGTCAGCGGGGTTGACGGAGTTCGGGGCGATTCATAGAATGCGCGCACTTTCAGCGACAGACGGTCATACGCAAGTAACCAAGTCGTTAAAAGTTTGGAGTGTGGCAGTCTAAAGCTGTTGTAAGTTCCAGGCCGCGTCCCCTTCGTCTAGTGGCCTAGGACACCGCCCTTTCACGGCGGTAACAGGGGTTCGAGTCCCCTAGGGGACGCCACTTAAGCGGGAATAGCTCAGTTGGTAGAGCACGACCTTGCCAAGGTCGGGGTCGCGAGTTCGAGTCTCGTTTCCCGCTCC
>NZ_JAMJEZ010000014.1 GCF_023544715.1 Pseudomonas eutrophicaquae
CCAGGGGGCTGAGGCTGCGTGCATCGTTGGTCATTTTGAAAATACTGATTATGCTCTATCTTATTGCCGGATTAATACGCCAGTCCTCAAAGGAGTTCTAAAGATGCTCATACGCCCCTTGGCTTTGGCCGCACTGTTTGCCAGCACATTTCCCGTATTAGCGGCTGACTACCGTGTGGGAGATCTGATGGTTCATGAGCCGTGGTCGCGAGAATTGCCCCCTAATGCTCCGGCAGGCGCTGCGTATTTTGAAATACACAATGAGGGCGGCGATGGTGATCGATTGATCTCTGCCAGCACTCCGCGCGCTGCGCATAGCGAGCTGCATACCCACATCGAACGTGATGGCCTGCTGCGTATGGAAGAGGTTGCGTCTGTAAATACTCCAGCGAATCAGCGCGTCATGTTCCGCCCTGGAGGTTTGCATGTGATGCTGTTTGATCTGCAGCAGCCGCTGAAGGCCGGCGAGCGCTTCCCTCTCACGCTGGAATTTGAGAAGGCAGGCAGCCTGACGGTCGAGGTAGAAGTACGCGCGGCTGACATGCCTGCAGGACACGGTCACGGCATGGAACACGGGCATAAGGGGCACTAACACGCTCCCCTGCCCTCACTTGCGCACTGCCTGTACCAGAACCGTGCGCAAGTGAGGGTAAGCCTTCAGTTAATTCGCGCGCGGCGTGCGTAATGTCACAAACTCTTCAGCTGCTGTCGGATGGATGCCAATGGTCTCATCGAATATGGCCTTGGTTGCACCGGCTTTCATTGCAACCGCCAAGCCTTGCACGATTTCACCCGCCTCCGGCCCCACCATATGACAACCCAGCACCCGGTCATCCTCAGCATCGACAATGAGCTTCATCAACGTCCGCTCTTGTAGATCACCAAGCGTTAGTTTCATGGGTCTGAAGCGGCTCTCGAATACCTGAATACGGTGCTCCTGCTCCAGCGCCTGCTGCTCGGTGAGTCCAACCGTTGCGATATTAGGCAAGCTAAACACTGCGGTGGGAATCATTCGATAATCAACGGCGCGATACTCCTGCGGACGGAACAATTGGCGGGCCACCGCCATGCCTTCAGCCAGCGCCACCGGCGTCAGCTGCACCCGGCCAATGACATCACCGATGGCCAGTATGGATGGCGTGCTGGTGCGGTAATGCTCATCGACCGCAATGAACCCACGCTCATTTAGTGCCACACCCGCCGCATCCAGATTCAGGTTATCGAGCATGGGCCGACGGCCGGTGGCATAGAATACGCAGTCTGCTTCAAGCGTGCGGCCATCACGCAGCGTCGCCCGAAGACTGCCATCCACCTGTCGATCGATACGGGCAATGTCGCTCTCAAACTGCACATCCATGCCCTTTCTACGCAGCTCTTGTTCAAGGTGCTCGCGCACCGCGTCATCGAACCCGCGCAGGAAGCGCTCGCCTCGGTACAGCAAGGTGGTCTGCGAGCCTAATCCCTGGAAGATCGAGGCAAACTCAACGGCAATATAGCCGCCCCCCACCACCAATACCCGTGCAGGTTGTTCGGGCAGGTAAAAGACTTCGTTGGAGGTTGTGATCCACTCACGCCCGGGGATGTCCGGCACCTGAGGCCAGCCGCCCACCGCAATCAGAATGTGCGCGGCACGGTAACGCTGGCCATTGACCTCAACGGTATGGGCATCGACCAGCTGCGCGTGCCCTTCCAGAAGCGTTACGCCACTGTTGACCAACAGATTGCGATAGACGCCATTGAGACGCTGTATCTCACGATCCTTGTTGGCAATCAGGGTCGACCAGTCGAAATGAGCCTCGTGTACCGACCAGCCAAATCCTCGCGCTTGCTCCAGCTCTTCGCTGACATGCGCGCCGTACACCATCAGCTTCTTGGGGACACAGCCGACATTGACGCAAGTACCGCCCAGATAACGGCTCTCCGCCACGGCCACCTTCGCCCCGAAACCTGCTGCAAAGCGCGAGGCGCGCACGCCACCGGAGCCGGCACCGATCACGAAGAGATCGAAGTCATAGTTCATTTTTTACCTCAGGGCAGACAAGACAAGTTCCGAGCATACCGGCTCAGTAGGCCTGGCCGGTCTTGTAGAGATGCTCGTAACAGAAGTTGGTTGCATCAATGAAGCCTTCGGCACTGCCGCAATCAAAACGACGCCCTTTGAATTTATAGGCCAGCACGCAACCTTCCTGGGCCTGGCGCATCAGTGCGTCAGTAATCTGGATTTCCCCGCCTTTGCCTGGCGGCGTTTCTTTGATCAAGTCGAAGATATCCGGGGTCAGGATGTAACGACCGATGATCGCCAGGTTGGACGGTGCGTCTTCGGGCTTGGGTTTTTCAACCATGGTATGCACGCGGTAAATATCTTCGCGGATCATCTCGCCGGCGATCACGCCATAGCGCGAGGTTTCGGAGGCAGGTACTTCTTCGATAGCCACAATCGAGCAGCGGAACTGCTTGTAGAGCTTGACCATCTGCGTCAGCACACCATCCCCTTCCAGGTTCAGGCACAGGTCATCAGCCAGCACCACCGCAAAGGGTTCATCGCCAATCAATGGGCGCCCGCTGAGGATGGCGTGCCCCAGTCCTTTCATCTCGACCTGGCGGGTGTAGGAGAACGTGCACTGGTCGATCAGGCGGCGAATGCCGACCAGATACTTCTCCTTGTCGGTGTCACGGATCTGCTCTTCCAACTCATAGCTGATGTCGAAATGGTCTTCCAAGGCACGCTTGCCGCGCCCTGTCACGATTGCAATCTGCTCAAGGCCGGCCTCCAGAGCTTCTTCAACGCCGTACTGGATTAGCGGCTTGTTGACGATGGGCAACATTTCCTTGGGCATAGCCTTGGTAGCCGGGAGAAAACGTGTGCCATAGCCAGCAGCCGGGAACAGACACTTTTTGATCATGAAGGGCGCAACCTTGCGATAGGGAAAATACAGGATACGCAGTCTAATCAGGTGGTCCGGTGTCTGACAACGCGGTCAGCAGGAAGCCTCATCGCCTGATGACTACGAAGGATTGGGCTTTCAATTTCAATAAGCACAATATGATTATGTTAAACAAGGTCTCTTTGCTGACGGTGTTTAGTTGATCTCGTCACGCACTGCTTCACCCAGCGACCTGCCTTCAGTCTTTCGTTGGCATAATTCACAGATTGAGATACCCAGCCATCGGCATGTCGGCACCTTGTCGCGCTGCGTGCGGCCTTCGCCTAGGACTTTGCATGAGCACCCCTTCCAGCCCAAAACATCTGGCGTCTGTTGCGACCGCACTATGGCAGCAGACCGCTGTACTGATCGGCTGTCTGCTGACCGGCCTGAGCACTGCTCTGCTCAGTGATCACGGCGCCACACTATTGGCCTGGCCTTTCATGGTCGTGTGCGTCCTGGCCGGTGTACTGACCGGCCCCCGTGCCATCGCTGGTACCTGGCTGGCAGCCACCCTGCTTCTGCTCTGGATGATGGATAACGCCCACAATTTGTTGCTCGATCTGACGCAAACGCTGATACCCGCAGCCTGCGCGGGAGTCAGTGGCTGGCTGACGCAGAAGCGCCTGCGCGAGCATCAGCCCCCCGCTACGCCTGAACCCTTGCTGCCGTCGCGCAGTCCGCGTGGGCAGCCTGATGATCGCCTGATCGAAGCCCTGCCTCAGGCACTCTTGATCAGCAGCGACGGTTACTGCAGCCACGCCAGCCGCGCTGCGCTGCAGCTGCTGGGCACCTCGCACAGTGCATTGCTGGGTCAGCCGTTGCTTGAATGGGCTTATGCCGAAAGCCAGGCCGCACTGCAGCGTCACCTGCAGCAGCGCCCGCCCGATGCGCCCCCCTTGCCCGCCACTCCGATACACCTGCAGCGCGCCAACGCCAAAGACCTCTGGCTGAGGGTTCACTCCGTCCCCTGTCACTACCGGGGGCGGCCCGCGACGCTGCTGTTGCTAGAGGAACTGGCGCCGATGCAAGGTGATGCCGGGGATGACCTGCTGTTCAGGCTGTCCCAGGATCTGCTGGCCTATCTGGATGATGACGGCCATCTGCTGCGCATAAACCCCGCCCTTGCGGCACGCCTCGAGCCCTCGACACGCCCGTTCCTCGGGCAATCGCTCAGCGACGTGCTGCATCCTGACGATCGCCCTCATCTTGAGCAGGCGCTGCACCAAGCCTTGCAGACACAGACTCCGCAGCGTCTCGAGACACGCCTGCGAAGCCCGTCACAACAGTGGCTCTGGGTGGATTGGCAACTGTCCGCCCACGGCGCCGGCTGGCTGCTCTGCGGCCGGGACACCACCGAACAGCATCGTCATCAACAACTGCAGCATATGGACCGCGCCACGGCGCCGCAGGCGGCTACCGCACATGACGCCCAGATTGAGCACGCCCTCACCCGCCTGCTGGACCACCTGATCGAAGGGGTACTGACGCTCGATACGCACGGGCGGATTCTGCACAGCAACCCCGCGGCGCAGCGTCTTTTCGGCCTCGAATCCGACGCACTGACCCGCCTGTCCCTGCCGCAGCTACTCTCAAGTCCTGATCGCGATCACCTGCAAGAGGCGCTGATCAGCCACGCGGCCGGCGAAGACACGCCGTGGCTTGCGCAGCGGCTTGAGCTGCACGCCCAGCACCGCAGTGGACGCACGCTGATCCTGGAGCTGAGCCTGTTCCAGCACACCTTGCGCGGTCATACGCAGTGGGTGGCGACGCTGCGTGACATCAGCGAGCGCCGGGTCTTGATCGACAGCCTGACCGAGGCGCGCCGCGAGGCTGAGCAGGCCAGCGAGGCCAAATCCAGCTTCCTCGCCACCATGAGTCACGAAATTCGCACCCCCATGAATGGCGTGCTGGGCATGCTCGAGGTGCTGGCCCACACCCCGCTGGATGCGCAGCAAGAGGAAATGGTTGGCGTCATTCGCGACTCGGCCACCCTGCTGCTGGGCATCATCAATGACATTCTGGATTTTTCGAAGATCGAAGCCAGCCGACTGGAAATCGAGTCCGTAGCGCTGTCCAGCGCCACCCTGATCGAGCAAGTCTGTGCCCTGCTAGATCGACAGGCCCTACAAAATGGCGTCGAGCTGACACTGTTTACCGACCCGCAGATTCCCGCCTCGCTGCTGGGCGATCCTCTGCGCCTGCGTCAAGTGCTGGTCAACCTGCTGGGCAACGCCATCAAGTTCTCCCGCCACGAGCAGGGCCATGGGCGCGTCGAAGTCCGCAGCCGTCTGCTGTCACGGGATCAGGCCATGGTGCACCTGGAAATCAGCGTGCGCGACAACGGCATCGGCATCAGCGCCGAGGCCCAGCGTCATCTGTTCCAGGCCTTCACCCAGGCCGACAGCTCGACCACCCGGCGTTTTGGCGGCACCGGTCTGGGGCTGGCCATCTGTCATCGACTGGTGACGCTGATGGGCGGGCGCATCGAAGTGGACAGCCGCCCAGGCGAGGGCTCCACCTTCCGCGTGCTGCTGAGCCTGCCGCTCGCCGAATCAGCTGCCGCGCCGACTACGCAGCGCCTGGATGGCGTATGCGCCCTGATCGTCGGCCTACGCGAGGGGCTGCTGGCGGATCTGGCCTGCTATCTCGAGGACGAGGGCGTCTGGCTGAGTCATCTGCCGACACTCAGCAGTCCGCTGACCGACCGCCTGGCCCGGCGCGCGCAGTTCTGTCTGATCAGCGCGGATCACGCTGCTCCCAGCCAGGCCCAGCTCGAAACTGCCGCACAAGCCTGGCAACTGCCGGGGCTGCCCTTCCTTTGCATCGGCCATGGCGAACAGCGCCAGGCACAGCGCCGGAGCGACACGCAGGTGCAGATTGATCGCCATCTGCTGCGCCGCAACAGCTTTATCGAAGCCGTCGAGCTGACCCTCGGCCGGCGCGTCGAGCCGGTGCGCCGTGCGGCCACCACGCAGAGCTTGAGTGCGCCCAGCCGGGCCGAGGCGCTGGCCAGCGGCCGGCTGATACTGCTGGCTGAAGACAACGCCATCAACCAGAAGGTCTTGCTGCGCCAGCTGGGGCTGATCGGCCTGACCGCCGATGTGGCCAATGATGGTGTCGAGGCGCTGCAGCGCTGGCACAGCGGTGACTATGCCCTGCTGCTCAGCGACCTGCAGATGCCCAATATGGACGGTCTGCAGCTGGCCCAGGCCATCCGGGATGCCGAGGGCCCGGTGCAGCATCTGCCGATCATTGCCCTGACCGCCAATACCCAGCAGGGCGCCATCCAGGCCTGTCTGGCCGCCGGCATGGACGACTACCTGAGCAAGCCGGCCCAGATTGAGGAGCTGCGGGCGATGATCGAGCGCTGGCTGCCGCCGCGCGCCAGCGCCCCCGCGCCCGCGGCAGTAGTGCCGGCGCCAGCACCCACGGCTTCTCCCGTTGCCACAGCGCCAGTGTCACCTGACGCGCCCCCCAGCGCCTTCCGCGCCAGCGATCCGCGCACCCTGGATCTGGATGTGCTGCGCGCGATGGTGGGTGACGAGGATGAGGTGCTGGACGAGTTTCTCGCGGACTTTCGGGCGGCGGCAGCGCGCATGCTGGATGAGCTGGACGAGCGCCAGATGCAGGACGATGCCGCCGCCATCGCCAGCCTCGCGCATCGCCTCAAGTCCAATGCCCGCTCGGTCGGCGCCCTGAACATGGGTGAGCTGTGCGCGCGCCTGGAAGAAGCCGGCAACCAGCGCCAGCCCGGTGCTCCACGGGCAGCGCTGCTGGAGGCGCTGCGTCAGGAGTGGGAACACGTTGCCGACGGCATCGACCGACGGCTCGGCTGAGGCTGTGGTGCGGCGCGACAATGGTTTATCCTGCATCCGCGCCGCACCGGCCCACCCTTCTTACGGACCCCTGGTACGCCACGGACATGACGCTCAACAAAAAGTATCCCGCCACCATCCTGGTCGTCACCGATGACCAGGCCGATGCCGTTATCGTGCAGAACCAGTTGCGTCCCGAGTTCAACCGGGTCCTGCTGGCGCTGGACAGCGAGCGCCAGGTGGCCAATTTCGACCAGCATCTGCCGCAGGTGCTGGTCCTCGCCTTCAAGGATCTGGACAGCGCCGAGCAGTTCTACCTCAAGCTCTACCGGCAGAGCCGCGAGATCCACCAGCACCCGCACCGCACCATCGTACTGTGCAGCAAGGATGAGGTGCAGGATGCGTATGAGCGCTGCAGCAAGGGCGTGTTTGACGACTATGTGCTGTTCTGGCCGATGGCCTACGATCCGATGCGCCTGTGCATGTCCACCCTGACCGCCGTGCGTGAACTGCAGGCCCGCCAGCAGGCCGGCCAGCCCATCGCACGCCTGCAGGTCCTCGGCAGTGAGTCCCCAGCCCTGCGCACAGAACCTGCCAGCCCCCAGCCTGCTGCTGAGCCGGCTGCACCTGAAACGCTGGTGCGTCCGCAGATTCTGCTGGTGGATGACGATGAGTTCGTCCACAAGATCGTCGCCCGCCAGCTCGATGCCGCCCGCTACGAACTGATCACCGCCGCCGATGCCACGGAAGCGCTGCGTATCCTGCGCAACCTCACCCCCGACCTGGTGCTGCTGGATATCGTCATGCCCGGTGTCGATGGTCTGGAGGCCCTGCGGCGTTTTCGCAGCATGCCGGCCCTGGCCAAGGTGCCCTTCGTCATGCTCACCGGCAAGAGCGAGGAGCAGGTGGTGGTGGAAAGCCTCAAGCTCGGCGCCAGCGACTTCATTGCCAAACCCTTCGATCGCGCCACCCTGCTGGCCAAAGTGGCACGCTTTGCGCCACTGCCCGGTGCCGCCACCTCCTGAATCTCTCGCCGCTCACCCCCTCCGGTGAGTGCCACTACGTCTGGAAACGATCTTGGAACTGTTCAAAGAATTTACTTTTGAGGCCGCCCACCTGCTGCCCCATGTACCCGCTGGCCACAAATGCGGACGCCTGCACGGCCACTCCTTCCGTGTGGCCATCTACATCGAGGGCGAGGTCGATCCGTATACCGGCTGGATCCGCGACTTCAGCGAGATCAAGGCGATCTTCAAACCGATCTATGACCGCCTCGATCACTACTACCTCAACGACATCCCAGGCCTTGAGAACCCGACCAGCGAGAACCTCTCGCGCTGGATCTGGCAACAGCTCAAGCCGCTGCTCCCGGAACTGTCTCGGGTACGGGTGCATGAAACCTGCACCAGCGGCTGCGAATACCGCGGCGACTGAGCCCGGCGCGCAGCATGGTCTCGCCCTGTAGCGCCCCGCCGGTCCGCATGCCGTTACCGCCTTCGCCCCGCCAGCGCCAGCCAGGCCTTGACCTGCTCAAATGGCTGGCGCTGGCCAGCATGCTGATTGATCACCTGCGCTTTCTGCTGCCGGCAGACCCTGTGCTACAGGCCAGCTTCATCCCCG
This sequence comes from Pseudomonas eutrophicaquae, assembly GCF_023544715.1. Taxonomy (GTDB): domain Bacteria; phylum Pseudomonadota; class Gammaproteobacteria; order Pseudomonadales; family Pseudomonadaceae; genus Geopseudomonas. The sequence goes on from NZ_JAMJEZ010000014.1 coordinate 8,363, forward strand.
GACGACTGGCCTTTCCCTGGTTCTGCCTGGCGCTGGCCGCCAATATCGCCCGCCAGCCTCCCGGCCGGTTCGCTGCCAGCCAGATCCAGTATCTGGGCACCCTGCTGCTGTTTGCACTGCTCAGCGAACCCGCCCATGACCTGATGCTGGGCAATACGCTGCGCTTCAACATCTTCTTCACCCTCGCCTTGGGCTGGCTGCTGGCCTGGGCCGTACACAGCCGCCAATTGACTGCCCTGCTGTTAGCGGTGCTATTGGCGCTGGGCAGCCAGCGGCAGGCCGCGCAGATCACCTATGGCCTTGAAGGGGTGCTGCTGCCGGCGCTGTGTTTGCTGGCCCTGCAGCATCGCCTTGGATGGCTGGCGGCCAGCGCCGGGGCGCTGCTGGCCAATCTGAATCCCCGGCTGCTGGCGCATCTGCTGGATGGCCAGATCCGCGCCCTGCTGATCACCGGCGTCTGCCTGCTTGCCGTGCCCCTCGGCCTGTGGCTGCTGAACAGCCGCACGATCGCCCGCTGGCGCATCGCACCGGTCGGTCGCTGGGCCTATGCTTTTTATCCAGTGCACATGCTGGCGATTGCCACCCTGGCCAGCGTGCTGGCCCGCCCCTGAATGCCCCTCAAGGATTGACCGACCATGCGCCTGATCCACACCTCCGACTGGCACCTGGGCCAGACCCTGCACGGCCAGGACCGCGACCACGAGCACCAGGCCTTCCTGAACTGGCTATTGGAGCAGCTGGAACAGCAGCAGGCCGACGCCCTGCTGATCGCCGGCGACATCTTCGATACCGTCAACCCGCCCTTGCAGGCCCAGCAGCGCCTCTACGACTTCATCGTCGCCGCTCACCAGCGGCTGCCGGCGCTGGAAGTCGTGATGATCGCCGGCAACCATGATTCGGGCAGTCGTATCGAGCTGCCAGCAGCTTTGCTAGCACGCCTCAATACCCACGCCCGTGGACGGGTGCGCTGGCTGGAGGATGCCGTCCTCGACTGTGAACACCTGCTGCTGCCGCTGCACAACGCTCAAGGCCAAGTGGCGGCCTGGTGCATTGCACTGCCCTTCCTGCGTCCGGCTGAGGTCACGGGCGGCGCGCTGGGCGAGCACTACCTGCCGGGCATGACCCGCGTACACCAGACACTGATCGAGGCCGCCCAGATCCGGCGCCAACCGGGCCAGGCCCTGATAGCCATCAGCCACGCCCATATGGCCGGCGGCGCCGTTTCGGCTGACTCTGAGCGAAATCTTGTCATCGGCAATGCCGAAGCGCTGCCGGCCAGCCTGTTCCCCGAGAGCCTGGCTTATGTAGCGCTTGGTCACCTGCACCGCCCGCAGCAGGTGGCGGGGCAGGCGCGCATCCGCTACAGCGGATCGCCCATGCCGCTGTCGTTTGCCGAAGTCGATTATCCCCACCAGATCCTCTGTATCGAGCTGGACGGCGAGCAGCTGGGGAGCGTTGCAGCCCTGCCCGTACCGCGCAGCGTCGGCATGCAGCGGGTCGGCCCGCTCCCTCTGGAGCAGACACTCGCCACGCTCAGCGCACTCGAAGCCTGCTCCTTACCTCGCGAGCAGCAACCCTGGCTGGAGGTGCGCGTCAGCCTGGATGCCCCGCAGCCGGATCTGCGTCAGCAGATCGAGCAGGCCCTGGAGGGCAAGGGCTATCGTCTGGTGCGGATCGCCAGCCATTATCCGAGGGCGCAAGGCAGCCCCTCGCCGGAGGGCGATGCGCTGACCCTGCCCGATCCGGCCACCCTCTTTAGCCAGAGCTGGCAGGCCCGTTACGGCCAGCCGGCGGATGCCGAAGTCATGGCGGATTTCGCCACCCTGCTCGAGGCCGTGAGCCTGCAAGGAGAAACGCTGTGAAGATCCTCGCCATCCGCCTGAAGAATCTCGCCTCGCTGGCCGGTGAGCAGGTCATCGACTTCACCCAAGAGCCCCTGGCCAGTGCCGGGCTGTTCGCCATCACCGGGGCCACCGGTGCCGGCAAGAGCACCTTGCTGGATGCGCTGTGTCTGGCGCTATTCGGGGAGACGCCGCGGCTGAAGTTGGCCGGCAATCAGGCCAGGATTCCCGATGCCGCCGGCGATCAGGAGACCCTGACCAGTAATGATGGCCGTAACCTGCTGCGCCGTGGCTGCAGCAGTGGCTACGCCGAGGTGGATTTTCTCGGCGTGGACCAGCGCCGCTACCGTGCCCGCTGGGAGGTGCGCCGCGCCCGGGAGCGGGCCACCGGCCGCCTGCAAGCCAGCCAGCAGAGCCTGCAGGATCTGGAAACCGGCCAATTGCTGTGCAGCGCCAAGCTGGACTTTCAACAGCGTATCGAGGTCTTGCTGGGCCTCAACCATGCCCAGTTCACCCGGGCAGTGCTGCTGGCGCAGAGCGAGTTCAGCGCCTTTCTCAAAGCCAGTGACAACGAGCGCGGCGAGCTGCTGGAAAAGCTCACCGACAGCCAGCTGTACAGCCAGCTGGGACAGGCTGCCTTCCTGCGTGCCCGTGACGCCCGCGAGGTGCTGCAACGGCTGGAGCAGCAACTCGGTGAGCGAGCACCACTGGAGGAGGCCGACCGTCAGGAGCTTGAGCAGCAACACCGTCTGCTCGCCCAGACGCTCAGCGACCTGCGCCAGCAGCAAGAGACTCTGACGCAGCAGCGCCAGTGGCGCCTGACCCTCGCCCAGCTGGAAGCCGCCGAACAGCAGGCCAGCGACACCCTGGCCCAGCGGATGGCCGCGCATGCCGCCGCAGCCGCGCAGCGCCAGCAGCTGGCACTGCTGGAACAGCTGGCCCCGGTGCGCCATGCCTTCCTGCGTCTGGCAGAGCTCCCCGAGCAGCAAGCCGGACTGGAACAGCGTCTGGCGCAATACCAGCAGCAGGCCCACCGCCTGCAGCAACAGGTCGAGCAGCAGGCCCAGCTAACCCAACAAGCCCTGCAGCGCTGGCAAACTGCCCAGCAGGCTCGCCAGCATGCCGCGGCACCCTTGGCCCGCGCTTGGCAACTGGAGCAGCAGCGCGAGGTGCTGGACGCGGCACTGACGCGCAGCCACAGCCAGGCAATGGCCGCCCAGCAAGCACTGGCACACAGTGAAGAGCACCTGCACGCCCAAGCCGCTGCACAGACGCAGGCCCGGGGCCAGCTCAAACAACTGGATGCCCACCTGCAGCGCCATGCCGCCCTGCAGCCGCTGTGCGAGGCATGGGAGGGGCAGATCATCCATCTGCGTCAGGCCCTGCAGCTGGCCAACCGCATGCGGCAGGGCGAGCGCGAACAGCCACTGCTCGACGCCGCCTGCGCAGAGGCCCACCAGCGCCACCAGCAGCTGCACGCCGAATGGCAGGCGCTGCTGGCGCCCTTGCAAGGCATCAGCCCGGCCGAGGCACTGACCGCCCTGCAAGCTCCGCTACGCACCTGGCGTCAGCAGCTCGAACAGCTCGAACACGTGCTGAGCCAGCTGCAGCACTACCAGCAGCTGCAGGCACAGCAAGCGAGCGATCGCCAGCAGCATGCGCAGCTGATTGCTCAGGAAGCCCACTGCAAGGCCGAAGGCCTGGCCCTGCGTCAGGCGCTGGATGAGGATGAGCGGCAGCTGGCCGTGCAACAGGCCTTGCTCGAACGCCAACGCCTGCTGCGTAGCGCCAGCGTCGAGGCGCTGCGTAACCAGCTGCAGCCGGGTGAGCCCTGCGCGGTGTGCGGCAGCCTTGAGCATCCCTATCACCAGGACGATGCCCTGCTGGCCGCAATCGCCGAGGCCGACCTCACCGCCCTCAAGCCCCTGCGCGAGCAGATTGCTGAGCAGCAGATGAAGCGGGGCGAGAGGGTCCGGGAGCTGCTGGAGCTACGCGAGCGCCGCGCCGCGCTCGACGCGCAGCAGGAGCGGCTGGAAACCGAGCGCCGGCTGCTGCAGCAAGCCCTTCAGGCCCAGGGCATTGCCCCCCACGCTGACCGTGCGGCGCTGCTGGCCACCCAGCAGCAGCTGCGCGAGGCCATTGATAGCGCCGAGCAGGAACAAAGCACCCTGCTGACCCTGCAGCAGCAGAGCCAGCACCTGCAGCAGGCTTGTCATCTGACCGAGCAACAATGGCGCGACAGCCAAGCCCTCGTGCAGCACCAGCAGCAACAGCTGACCCAGGATCGCCGGCAGCTGGCCGAAGCCGAGCAGGCCTTCACCCGCCTGATGCCCGAAGACTGGCTGGCCCGCTGGCGACAGGACCCTGCTGCCACCCTGCTGGCGCTGGAGCCGCAAGTGCAGGAACAGCGCGAGGCCCGTCAGCAGCGTGAGAGCCTGCAAGGCTTGCTCGGCGAGCTACAAACCCGCATCGCCCAGCTGCAACTGCAGCGTGACCATGCCGAGCAGATCCTCCTCACCCTGCAGCAGCAACAGGCCGAGCAACGCGAGCAGGCGGCGCACAACCGCCAGCAGCTGGCCGAGTGTCTGGGCGAGTTTCCTAGCGCGGCCGCTTGGCAGCAATACCTGGAACAGCAGGACGCGCAGCAGCATCAAGAGGCCCAGGCGCAGCAGCAGCGCTTGCACAGCGTGCAGCAACAGCTGATCCGCCTGGACAGCGAACAGCGCAATCTCCAGCAGCGTCTGGACGAGCTGCGGGATGAGCAGCGCCAGCTCGCCGCAGCACTGGCCGACTGGCGCCAGCGTCAGGTAGCGCTGGATGACGATCAGCTGCTGACGCTGCTCGCGGTCGATCCCGCGCAGCTCGAACCCCTGCGCCAGCAGCTGCAGCAGGAAGAGCGCCAACTGGCCGAAGCACGCACCCGCCTGCAGGAGCGCCAGCAGCAACGTGCGGCGCACCGCAACCAGATGCCCGCGCCGGCGGCACTGGAGCAGCTGGAGGCTGCGCTGCAGCACACCCGCGTGCAGCTTGAGCAATACGATCAGGAGCTCACCACCTGTCGCGCCCGGTTGCTGGATGATGACCAGCGCCGCGCGGCCTGCGCCCACTTGCAGGAGCGCATCCAGAGCGTCCGGCAGGAGCACCAGCGCTGGGCGCGGATCAGCGACCTGATCGGCTCCGCCGATGGTGCGGCCTTCCGGCGCATCGCCCAGGCCAGCAACCTGGACCTTCTGGTGCGCCATGCCAACGTCCAGCTCACCCAGCTGTCGCGGCGCTACCGCCTGCAGCGCGGCGGCAGTCCGCTGGGGCTGTTGATCTGCGATACCGAGATGGGCGATGAACTGCGCTCGGTCCACTCGCTCTCCGGGGGCGAAACCTTCCTGGTGTCACTGGCGCTGGCGCTGGGGCTGGCGGCGATGGCGTCCAGCACACTGCGCATCGAATCGCTGTTCATCGATGAGGGGTTTGGCAGCCTGGACCCGGAGTCCCTGCAACTGGCGATGGACGCTCTGGACGGCCTGCAGGCGCAGGGCCGCAAGGTCGGCGTGATCTCCCATGTTCAGGAGATGCACGAGCGCATCTCGGTGCAGATTCGCGTCCGGCGCCTGGGCAATGGTGCCAGCCGGCTGGAGGTCAAGGGCTGATGCGCCGCACCGCTCACCTTCTACTGCTGATCGCCGGCTGCTGGCTGGCGCTCCCCGCCCGTGCCGAGCCGGTGCGGCTGATCGAGGTCTATCAGCAGGCGCGCGTGCATGATCGCACCCTGGCGGCCGCCGAAGCCGAACAGGCCGCCCGCGCCGAGCAGGTGCCTCAGGCACGCGCCGCCCTGCTGCCCCAGCTGGAAGCCCGCCTGAGCCTCAGCGATACCCGGCTGGACGATACCCGCACCCTGCAGCGCAGCGGCACGCTGTATCAGCTGACTTTAAGCCAGGCCCTGCTACGCGCCGATCGCTGGTTCGCCCTGCAGGCGGCTGAATCCGGCAGCCGACAAGCGGCCTTGCAGCGCGCCGACAGCGAGCAGCAGCTGATCCTGCGCAGCGCCGAGGCCTACCTGGCCGTTCTGCAGGCCGAGGACGAGCTGGCCGCCAGCCGCGCCGAAGAGCGCGCCGCGCAGCAGCAGCTCCTCGGCGCGCAGGCCCGTCTGGACACCGGACTCGGCGAGCGCACGGCCCTGCTGGAGGCCCAGGCCGCTCGCGACAGCGCCCGCGCCAGCCGTCTGGACAACGAGCGTGCCCTCATCGATGCCCACGAGGCGCTGGAAACCCTGAGCGGCCGCGCCCAAGGCCTGCTGGCGGCGCTGGCCAGCCCGCTGCCGCTGGGAGTAGCCGAGGGCGAGCAGGCGGCGGACTGGGTAGACACCGCCCGCCAGCGCAACCTGGCCCTTAAAGCCAGCGCCGCCGGCGTCGAGGTCGCCGGACAGACCCTGCGCCAGCGCAACGCCGCGCATGCCCCCAGCTTCGAGCTCGTGGCCCAGCATCAGGAAGGTGACCGAGATCGTCTTGTGATGAGCAGCGCCTCCACCGGCAGCGGGGCCGCCTCGATCAGCCAGCAGAGTCTGAGCCTGCAACTCACCGTGCCGCTTTACAGTGGCGGCCTGACTAGCGCACAAAGCCGCGAAGCCCGCCAGCGTCTGTTGCAGAGTGAAGCATTGCACGAAGGGCTGCAGCGCGATCTCATCGAACAGGTGCGTACCCTGTACCGGGCCGTGAGCAGTGCAAACAGCCGGCTCGAGGCCCGCGCACAGGCACTGCGCTCACGCAGCAGCGCCCTGCACGCCAGTGAACTGGGTTACCAGCTCGGCACCCGTACCCTGCTGGATGTCCTGGATGCGCGGCGCCAGCAGTTTGCCGCCCTGCGCCAGTACCAGCAGGTCCGCTACGCCAGCCTGCTGGATCAGCTGCGCCTGCGCCGTGCCGCCGGGCTGCTGACCCCCGACGATCTGTTGCAGCTGCATCCCGCGCAAGTAAAGGCCCACGATCCACAGAGCCTGCTGACCTGCCTGACTGTCGAGGGAGCGGACGATACCGCCGCACCCGCCGCCCACACGAGACCCTGCCCATGACCTTGCCCTCCTTGCGCCGCGCCCTGCTGCTCCTGTCCCTGCCCGTCCTGCTCGCCGGCGCCTGGGCCCTCCGGCAGCACCAGCAGCAGAGTGCTCGGGATGAGTTTTTGATCTCCGGCAATGGCCGCCTGGAAGCCACCGAAATCGATGTGGCGAGCAAACTGCCCGGGCGCATTGCCCAGATCGCGGTCAACGAAGGCGACATCGTCGAGCCCGGCCAGCTGCTCGCTAGCATGGACACCCGCAGCCTCGAAGCCCAGCAACATCAGGCCGAGGCCCAACGCCGCCAGAGTGAAACCGCCATCCTCACCGCCCGTGCCCAGGTGACCCAGCGTGAGAGCCAGCAGCGCAGCGCCGAGGCACTGGTCGTGCAGCGCCAGGCGGAGTTGAGCGCCGCCGAGAAGCGCTACCGGCGCAGCGAAGCTCTGGTACAGAGCCGCGCCATCTCGCGCCAGCAACTGGACGATGACCTCGCCGCCCGGCAGCAAGCCGCCGCCGCCCTGAGCGCCGCCCGTGCCCAGGTGCAGGCCGAGCAGGCCGCGGTCGAAGTCGCCCGCTCCCAGGTGCTGGAGGCTGAATCCGCGGCGCTGGCGGTACGCGCCACCCTAGAGCGCCTGCAGGCAGACCTTGAGGACAGCCAGCTCAAAAGTGACCGCACGGCCCGCGTGCAATACCGCATCGCCCAGCCGGGCGAGGTGCTGGGGGCCGGCGGCAAGCTGCTCAATCTGGTCGATCTCTCCGACGTCTACATGACCTTTTTCCTGCCCGAGCGGGTGGCCGGGCGGGTGGCGATCGGCAGCGAAGCCCGCCTGATCCTAGATGCCGCGCCGCACTATGTGATCCCGGCCCAGGTAAGCTACGTGGCCAGCGTCGCCCAGTTCACGCCCAAGATGGTGGAGACCGCCAGCGAGCGGGAGAAGATGATGTTTCGCGTCAAGGCACGCATCGACCCTGCGCTGCTGCGCCAGCATCGTGAGCAGGTAAAGACCGGGCTGCCGGGAGTCGCCTGGCTCAAGCTCGATGAGCACGCCGAGTGGCCGGCCCATCTGCAGATCGGCCTCCAGCCATGAGCCACCGGCCAGACTCCGTGGCGCAGCTGGCGGGCGTCGGCCTGCGTTATGGCCCGACCTGCGCCCTGGAGGATATCCAGCTGGAGATTCCCGCCCGGCAGATGGTCGGCCTGATCGGCCCGGACGGGGTCGGCAAGTCCAGCCTGCTGGCCCTGATCGCCGGTGCCCGCCAGCTTCAGCAGGGCTATCTGCAGGTACTCGGCGGGGACATGCGCGATGCCACGCACCGCCGCGCCGTCTGCCCGCGCATCGCCTACATGCCCCAGGGGCTGGGCAAGAACCTCTACCCGACCCTCAGCGTGGCCGAGAATCTGGAATTCTTCGCCCGCCTGTTCGGCCAGCCCCCTGTCGAGCGCCAGCGACGGATCGAGGCACTGACCCGCAGCACCGGCCTGTATCCGTTTCTCGCCCGCCCGGCCGGCCAGCTCTCCGGCGGCATGAAGCAGAAGCTCGGCCTGTGCTGCGCGCTGATCCACGATCCTGACCTGCTGATCCTCGACGAGCCGACTACTGGGGTCGATCCGCTGTCGCGCAGCCAGTTCTGGGCGCTGATCGGGCGGATTCGCGCCGAACGGCCCGCGATGAGCGTGCTGGTCGCCACCGCTTACATGGACGAGGCACAGCGTTTCGACCAACTGGTGGCCATGGACGCCGGGCGCATCCTCGCCACCGGCAGCCCCGCCGAGCTGCTGGCGCGCACCGCCAGCGCCAGCCTTGAGGCTGCCTTCATCCACCTGCTGCCGGAGGAAAAGCGCCGCCGCCACCGCGCCCTGCACATCCCGCCGCGCCAGAGCAGCGAGGTGGCCGCCATCGAGGCCCACGATCTCAGCATGCGCTTTGGAGACTTCGTTGCGGTGGATGCGGTGAGCTTTCGCATCGAACGCGGGGAGATCTTCGGCTTTCTTGGCTCCAATGGCTGTGGAAAGACCACCACCATGAAGATGCTCACCGGCCTGCTGCCGGCCAGCGAGGGCGAGGCGCGGCTGTTCGGCAAGCCGGTCGATCCCCATGACCTGGCGACCCGCCAGCGGGTGGGGTACATGTCGCAGGCCTTCTCGCTGTATGGCGAGCTGAGCGTGCGGCAGAACCTTGAGCTGCACGCCCGGCTGTTCCATATCCCCGCCGCCGAGCGCGAGGCGCGCATCCAGGAGATGCTCGAGCGCTTCGAGCTGGCCGACTCCGCGGACAACCTGCCCGAGCGCCTGCCGCTGGGCGTGCGTCAGCGCCTGTCACTGGCCGTGGCGGTGATCCATCGCCCGGAAATCCTGATTCTCGACGAGCCGACCTCAGGGGTCGATCCAATCGCCCGCGATGGTTTCTGGGAGCTGCTGGTGCAGCTGTCCCGCGAGGATGGTGTGACCATCTTCATTTCCACCCACTTCATGAACGAGGCGCTGCGCTGCGACCGCATCTCGCTGATGCACGCCGGCCGCGTGCTGGACAGCGACACCCCGCAGGCGCTGATCGCCAAGCGTGGGCTGCCGGATCTGGAAAGCACCTTCATCGCCTACCTGCGCGAGGTCACGCCCGAAACCACGATGCCGAACAGTCGCACGGTGACCTTGCCGCCCGCGGCCGATGGCATATCTCCGCCACCGGCAGTGCAGGCGCGCTTCAGCCTGCGCCGCCTGTTCAGCTACAGCCGCCGCGAATCCATGGAGCTGCGCCGCGACCCGGTGCGCGCCACCCTGGCGATGCTCGGCACCGTGCTGCTGATGTTCATCATGGGCTATGGGGTCAGCTACGACGTGGAGAACCTCACCTACGCGGTGCTTGATCGGGACCAGACCACCAGCAGCCAGCGCTATCTGCTGAACATTGCCGGTTCACGCTATTTCACAGAGAAAGCCCCGCTCACCGACCATGCGCAGCTCGATAGCCGCCTGCGCAGCGGCGAGATCAGCCTGGCGATCGAAATCCCGCCAGGCTTTGCCCGTGACCTCAAACGGGGCGCCCGCCCGCAGGTTGCCTTCTGGATCGACGGGGCCATGCCGATGCGCGCCGATACCGTGCAGGGCTATGTGCAGGGGATTCACGCCCGTTATCTGCAGGAGCTGGCGCAATTGACCGGGACGGAGGCCGCGCCACTGGTCGATGTGGCGATCCGCTACCGTTACAACCCGGATGTGGCGAGCCTGCCGGCGATGGTGCCGGCGATGATCCCGATTCTGCTGATGATGATCCCAGCGATGCTCACCGCCCTGGGCGTGGTGCGTGAAAAGGAGCTGGGCTCGATCATCAACTTCTATGTCACCCCGGTAACCCGCCTGGAGTTTCTGCTCGGCAAACAGCTGCCCTACATCGCGCTGGGCATGCTCAACTTTCTGACCCTAGTGCTGCTGGCGGTAGGGTTGTTTGCCATCCCGATCAAGGGCAGCCTGCTCGCCCTATGCCTGGGGGCTTTGCTTTACGTCACCTGCGCCACCGGGCTGGGGCTTTTGATGTCCTCGATTTTGCGCAGCCAGATCGCGGCGATCTTCGGTACCGCCATCGCGACCCTGCTGCCGGCGATCCAGTTCTCCGGGCTGACTCACCCGATCTCCGCGCTGGAAGGCCCGAGCGCCTTTCTCGCCCAGCTTTACCCGACCAGCCACTTTTTGATCATCAGCCGCGGGGTGTTCTCCAAGGCGCTCGGGCTGGCTGAGCTGTGGCCCTACCTGCTGCCGATGCTGGCGGCCGTCCCGCTGCTGACCCTGGCCAGCGTGGCGGGTCTGCGCAAGCAGGAGCGATGACATGCGCGCCCTCAGTAATATTTTCCAGCTTGGCCTCAAGGAACTGCGCAGCCTGCAGCGCGACCCGGCACTGCTGGCCTTGATCATCTATGCTTTTACCCTCGCGATCTACACCAGCGCCACCGCCCTGCCCGAAGCCCCGCACCGCGCCAGCGTCGCGGTGGTCGATGAGGACCGCTCCCCGGCCTCAGCGCGGATCCTCGACGGCCTGCAGATGCCCTATTTCATGCCGCCGGCACACATCGATCTGGCCACCCTGGACCGCGGCATGGACGAGGGCCGCTACACCTTCACTCTGAACATTCCACCCAACTTCCAGGCCGATCTGCTCGCCGGGCGCAGCCCCAGCGTGCAGCTCAACGTCGATGCCACCCAGGTCAGTCAGGCCTTTACCGGGGCCGGACATATCCAGCAGATCATCACCCGCGAAGCCAGTGCCTTTGTTCAGCCGCAGGCGGGGGAGACGCCAGCGGTGGACGCCGTGATCCGCATAGCCTTCAACCCCAACCTGATGCGCGCCTGGTTTGGTGCAGTCAACGAGGTGATCAACCAGATCACCCTGCTAGCCATCATCCTCACCGGCGCGGCGCTGATCCGCGAGCGCGAGCACGGCACCATCGAGCATCTGCTGGTCATGCCGGTCACGCCGCTGGAGATCATGCTCGGCAAGGTCTGGGCGATGGGACTGGTGGTGCTGGTGGCGGCCACCTTTTCGCTGCAGGTGGTGGTCGGTGGCTGGCTGCAGGTGCCTTTGCAGGGTTCGCTGGCGCTGTTTGTCGCCGGCTGTGCGCTGCACCTGTTCGCGGTGACCTCGATGGGGGTCTTTTTAGGCACGGTGGCGCGTTCCATGCCGCAGCTGGGTCTGTTGGTGATTCTGGTGCTGATGCCTCTGGAGATTCTCTCCGGCGGCATCACGCCACGCGAGAGCATGCCCTGGCTGGTGCAACAGGTGATGCTGGTGGCACCCACCACCCACTTCGTCCAGCTCGCTCAGGCAATCCTGTTTCGCGGGGCGGGGCTGGAGACGCTCTGGCCACAGTTGCTGGCCCTCGCCGCCATCGGCGCTCTGTTCTTCACCGCCGCCCTGAGCCGGCTACGCAAGTCACTGCGCTAAAGAGTCCGGTATGCCGTGACCTGATGATGACCCGCTGCAGAGCGGCGCAGCCCTTCAGCGGGAGGCCGGCGCGGCCGGCAGCAGGACGCGCGCGCACAGACCACCCAGCGCCGGGCTGTCCTCGAGTTCCAGGGTACCGCCGCAGGCCTCGGCGATGTCGCGCACGATGGCCAGCCCCAGGCCGTGCCCCGCGACCTGCTCGTCGAGCCGCTGGCCACGGGCGATGACCTCACGACGACGCTCCGGCGCGATGCCGGGACCATCATCCTCCACGGCCAGCCAATAGCCTTCAGCACCGCGCCCGGCACTGCACAGCACCTGGCTGTCGGCCCACTTGCAGGCGTTATCCAGCAGGTTGCCCAAAAGCTCCAGCAGATCCTCGCGATCACGCGGGATGCTCAGGCCGGCCGGCGCCTGCCAGTGGATGTCCACATGGGGATGCACCAGCGCGAGAGTACGGCACAGGGCGGGCAGTTCGCTGCTGCAGTCAAAGTGCGCGCCGGGCAACGCCTCGCCGGCCAGGCGCGCGCGCCCCAGTTCGCGGGCCAGGCGCTGCTCGATCTGCTGCAGGGGCTCGCGCAGCGCACGGCGCAGCGCCGGTTCAGCGCGCAGCTCCTCACGCTCGAGCAGACTGAACAGCACGGCCAGCGGGGTCTTCAGGGCATGCCCGAGGTTGCCAAGACCGTGACGTGAGCGCTGCAGCGTCTGCGCGGTATGGCGCAGCAGGTGATTGAGTTGCCCGACCAGCGGCGACAGCTCACCCGGTACCTGCTCATCAAGCTGAGTCAGACGCCCGGCCTGCAGCTCGGCAATCTGCGTGCGGACCTGCTCCAGCGGACGCAGGGCCCGGCGCACGCTCAGCCACTGCAGCAGCAGGGTCAGCAGCAAGGCGCCACCGCCGAGCAGCGCCGTGAGCCAGCGGATGCGGGCGAACTGGTCTAGCACCGGGGTGTAGTCACTGGCCACTGTGATGCTCAGCCGCTGGGCGAAGCGCTGGTAATCGCCACGAAACACCAGCAGCTGCTGATCGATCACCCCGGCCTGCAGATCAGCCTGCAGACCCGCCGTGGCAGGCTGGGGCAGATCACTGTCCCACAGCGAGCGCGAGCGCCAACGGCCCTCAGGGAAGTCGATGCGAAAATACCGCCCGGAATAGGCGCGCTGAAAGGCCGGTGCCAGGCGCGTCTCATCCAGCTGCAGACCGGCCGGGCCACGCACCAGCGCCGCCAGCAGCCCCTGCGCCTCCTCTTCCAGAAGGCCTGCGTGATAGCGGCGCAGGCCATCGTCGAGCAGCCACAGGCTGCCTTGCAGCAGCAGCAACCCCACCAGCAGCAGGATGCTGGCCAGCCCAATGCCCAGCCGCTGCTGGATCGACCTCATGCCGGGGTATCCGCCGCACCGGCGTAGCGATAACCCTGCCCGCGACGAGTCTCGATCACCTCACGCCCGAGCTTGCGGCGCAGGTGGTTGACATGCACCTCGATGACGTTCGATTCCCGCTCGCTTTCGCCATCGTAGAGATGGTCATTGAGCTGGCTCTTGGAGAGGATCTGCCCGGCGTGCAGCATGAAGTAGCGCAGCAGGCGAAACTCCGCACCGCTCAGACTGATTTCCTCATCGCCGCGGCGCACACACTGGCGCGCTTCATCCAGCACCAGACCCGCGGCACTCAGCTCGTTCTGATTGGCCAGCCCGCGTGCCCGACGCAGCAGCGCCTGAATGCGCAGGGCCAGCTCCTCAGGGTGGAACGGCTTGCTGAGATAGTCATCAGCCCCGGCCTTGAGCCCCTCGATACGCTCCGCCCAGCTGGCCCGCGCCGTGAGGATCAGGACCGGCACACTCAGCCCGTCCGCGCGCCAGCGCTGCAATACCTCAAGACCGGGCAGCCCCGGCAAGCCCAGATCAAGCACGATCAGGTCATAGGGCTCCGTGGCGCCCTGCACCAGCGCATCGCGGCCATCGGCCAGCCAGTCCACGGCATAGCCCTGGCGGGTCAGGTCGCTCAACAGCTCATCGGCCAGCGTGACGTTATCCTCGACCAGCAACAGGCGCATCAGTCGTCCTCCTCGTCCTTGAGCAGACGCCCGGTCACTGCATCGAACTCCAGCTCACGCACCTGCCCGTCACGGGTCAGCAGTTCGATCTCGTAGAGGTAGTGATCGTCATCCTCTTCCAACTCGACTTCCAGAATACGCGCCTGCGCATACCGCTGGCGCGCCTGCTGCAGCACGTCGCTCAGCGGCAGGATGATGCCCCGCTCACGCAGGCGCAGCGCCTCGTCCTGACTGAGGTCACGAGCAAGGGCGCTGCTCTCCCAGAGCAGCAGCGGCAGCGGCAGCAACAGGCAAAGCAGGCGTTTCATCAATCGTCCTGATGGTTCTTGAGGATCTGGCCGGTGGTGGCATCCAGCTCAAGGTCCCACATCACCCCGCGCGGGTCACGCAGCTCAAGCTGGTAAATGTAGCGGCCATATTCCTCTTCCAGTTCGGTTTCTGCAATTGATGCCCCCGGATGCTGGGCGCGTGCGGCCGCGTTGAGCTGCTCAAAGGGCAGGATCGTACCGGCATCGCGCAGGCGAATGGCCTCGTCAGGGCCAAGGTCTCGGGCCTGGCTCAGGGTCGGCACCAGCACCAGGGCGAGCAAAGCAGGAAGGGTCAGCAGCGTTTTCATGGGATCACTCCGAAGCGGATAGGGATTCAACCGGCACAAGCCTTGCGCACTGAACTTAAATCATCCTGAAAGCGCAGCCGGCACCCCGCCTCACGAGCGTAGGCTGGCCGCATCGCGCGACACACCCTTGGCGCTGATCGGGCTTTTCGGGCACAATAACGCCCGTTTTTGCCCGACTCCATCCACGGGCCATCCTAAAGTAATTGAGGGCTTTACCGCATGTCGAAAGAAGACAGCTTCGAAATGGAAGGCACTGTCGTCGACACCCTGCCCAACACCATGTTCCGCGTGGAGTTGGAAAACGGGCACGTCGTTACCGCGCACATCTCCGGAAAGATGCGCAAGAACTACATCCGCATCCTGACCGGTGACAAGGTGCGCGTCGAACTGACGCCCTACGACCTCAGCAAGGGTCGCATCACCTACCGCGCCCGCTGATCTCAGCGACCGGACAGGTCAACTGCTCATACAAAAACGCCCGGCACATGCTGGGCGTTTTTGTTGGGCGCAGATCAGCCGGCTCAGGCCGGCTCAGCTACGCACTCGTAGTCAAAGACCAGCTCGCCCGCGCGGGCGTCGATGTACACAGTGCCCCCCTGCTCGGCCAGCTCGCCAAACAGGATCTGCTCGGCCAGCGGGCGCTTGATCCGCTCCTGGATCAGCCTCGCCATCGGGCGGGCGCCCATCTGCTCATCGTAGCCACGTTCAGCCAGCCAGCTGCGCGCCGCCTCGCTGACCTCCAGCTGCACGTGCTTGTCTTCCAGCTGGGCCTGCAGCTCGGTGAGGAACTTGTCGACCACGCTCTTAATGATCGCGTGATCGAGCCGGCCAAACTGGATGATCGCATCCAGACGGTTGCGGAACTCCGGCGTGAAGCTCTTGCGAATTACCTCCATGGCATCGCTGGAGTGATCCTGACGGGTGAAACCGATCGAGGCCCGTGCCGCTGTCTCAGCCCCCGCGTTGGTGGTCATGATCAGGATCACGCTGCGGAAATCCGCCTTGCGGCCGTTGTTGTCGGTCAGGGTGCCGTGATCCATCACCTGCAGCAGCAGGTTGAAGACCTCCGGATGCGCCTTCTCGATCTCATCCAGCAGCAGCACGCAGTGCGGCGTCTTGCTGATCGCCTCGGTGAGCAGACCGCCCTGATCAAAGCCCACATAGCCCGGCGGCGCGCCGATCAGCCGTGAGACAGTATGCCGCTCCATGTACTCGGACATGTCAAAGCGCACCAGCTCAACGCCCAGCGCCTTGGCCAGCTGACGGGCCACCTCGGTCTTGCCCACCCCGGTGGGGCCGGCAAACAGGAAGGAACCCACCGGCTTATCCGGCGCCTTGAGCCCGGCGCGCGACAGCTTGATAGCGGTGGACAGCGCATCGATCGCCTCATTCTGGCCGAACACAGTCAGCTTGAGATCTCGCTCCAGATTACGTAGCAGCTCCTTGTCGGAGGTGGTGACGTGCTTGGGCGGAATCCGCGCAATCTTGGCGATGATGTCCTCGATCTGCGGCACATCGATGCACTCGGCGCGCTGTTCGGCCGGCAGCAGCCGCTGACGGGCCCCGGCTTCATCGATCACATCAATGGCCTTGTCCGGCATGTGCCGGTCGTTGATGTAGCGAGCGGCCAGTTCGGCAGCAGCACGCAGCGCCTCATCGGTATAGGTGATGGCATGGTGCTGCTCGAAGCGGCTCTTGAGCCCCTTGAGGATGCCGAAGGTATCGTCCACCGAGGGCTCGACCACATCCACCTTCTGGAAACGCCGCGCCAGCGCGCGATCCTTCTCGAAAATGCCGCGAAACTCCTGGAAGGTGGTGGAGCCGATGCAGCGCATTTCACCGGACGACAGCAGCGGCTTAAGCAGGTTGGAAGCATCCATCACCCCGCCAGAGGCCGCCCCGGCACCGATGATGGTATGAATTTCATCGATGAACAGGATGGCGTGCGGACGACGACGCAGCTCAGCGAGCAGCGCCTTGAAGCGCTTCTCGAAGTCGCCGCGGTACTTGGTGCCGGCCAGGAGTGCGCCCAGATCCAGCGAATAGACCACGCTCTCGGCCAGCAGCTCCGGCACCTGCCCATCGACGATACGCTTGGCCAGCCCTTCGGCAATTGCGGTCTTGCCCACCCCGGCCTCACCGACCAGCAGCGGATTGTTCTTGCGCCGGCGGGCGAGAATCTGCGCCACCCGCTCGACCTCCTGATCGCGCCCGACCAGCGGATCGATCCGCCCCTGACGCGCCAGCTCGTTGAGGTTGCTGGCATACGCCTCGAGGGCATTGCGGCGGGTGGCCGTGTCGGCTGATTCCTCGTCGCTGCTCTCCGGCTCCTGCGCAGCCGACTCCTCTCCCGGGACCTTGGAGATGCCGTGGGAGATGAAGTTGACCAGATCAACGCGAGCAATGTCTTGCTTGCGCAGCAGATAGACTGCTTGGCTCTCCTGCTCACTGAAGATGGCCACCAGCACATTCGCCCCGGTGACCTCCTGCTTGCCGGAGCTTTGTACATGGAAGACCGCCCGCTGCAGCACGCGCTGGAAGCCCAGGGTCGGCTGGGTTTCACGCACGTCATCCTCGTCCGGGATCAGCGGCGTGGCGCTGTCCACAAAATCTCGCAGCTCACGGCGCAGCCGCTCCATGTCGGCACCACAGGCGCGCAGCACGGTCGCGGCAGCGCCGTTGTCGAGAAGCGCCAGCAAGAGGTGCTCGACGGTCATGAATTCATGCCGCTTCGCCCGAGCATCCTTGAAGGCAAGATTGAGGGTCACTTCGAGTTCGCGATTCAACATGGGTTCACCTCATGCCCTAGAGCCCTGGAGCCCTGATCAGTCGTCTTGCTCGATCTCGCAGAGCAGCGGGTGCTGGCACTCGCGGGCGTACTGGTTGACCTGCATGGCCTTGGTCTGCGCGATATCACGGGTATAGATACCACAGACCGCCCGGCCTTCGGTATGGACCGCCAGCATGATGCGCGTGGCAGTTTCACGATTCATGGCAAAAAATGTTTCAAGCACCTCGACCACGAAATCCATCGGGGTGTAGTCATCGTTGAGCAGCAGGACCTTGTACATCGGCGGCGGCTTGAGTGCCGGTCGGGCGTCCTGAACGGCAAGCCCGGCGTCCTCGTTACCTTCCGGTCGAGCGGGATCCTGACTCATGGAGAGGCGAAGCGGCTGGTTGGCATGCATGCGGGGAAACAACGCTGGCAGATGGATGAAGGATGGAAGATGTCTTACCGCAGCGCGGCAAGCGGCGCGAGGATCATACCGCAGCCCTTGGAGCCTGTGCAGCGCTACCCGGCCAAAGCCACCGCGCTTGCATGCACCAAGGTCAGGCACCGGGCGAGCGCTGGGTGACGGTGGCCGCTAACGGCCAGCCCGTCACCCTTGGCAGACGCCTGATCAGTCGGCCAGACGCCAAGTGGTGCCGCTCTTGCCGTCCTCCAGCACCACCCCCATGGCGGTGAGCTGATCACGAATGCGGTCGGATTCGGCCCAGTTCTTCTCGGCACGCGCGGCAAGGCGCGCGGCGATCAGCGCCTCGACCTCAGCGGCGTCGACCTTGCCGGCGGCGCCGGCCTGCAGGAAGGCCTCAGGATCAAGCTGCAGTACACCGAGCACGCCAGCCAGCTCCTTCAGGCGCGCAGCCAGCGCGGCGGCAGCGGCGAGATCCGTCTCACGCAGGCGGTTGACCTCGCGGATCATCTCGAACAGCACTGCGCAGGCTTCCGGCGAGTTGAAGTCGTCGTCCATCGCCGCCCCGAAGCGCAGGGCGAACTCCTCGCCACCGGCCGGCGGAGCGTCCGGCAGGCCCTTGAGGCCGTTGTAGAAGCGCTCCAGGGCGCCCTTGGCCTCGCGGAGGCTGTCCTCGGAGTAGTTGATCGGGCTGCGGTAGTGGCTGGATACCAACAGATAGCGCACCACCTCGGGGTGGTACTTCTCCAGCACCTCGCGGATGGTGAAGAAGTTGCCAAGGCTCTTGGACATCTTCTCGCCATCGACGCGCACCGCGCCGGCGTGCATCCAGGCGTTGGCATATTGCTTGCCGGTGGCCGCCTCGCTCTGGGCGATTTCGTTCTCATGGTGCGGGAACACCAGATCCGGGCCGCCGCCGTGGATGTCGAAGGTCTCGCCCAGGCAGCAGGTGGACATCACCGAGCACTCGATGTGCCAGCCCGGCCGCCCCGGTCCCCAGGGCGACTCCCAGCTCGGCTCGCCGGGTTTGGCGCCCTTCCAGAGCACGAAGTCGAGCGGATCTTCCTTGGCCTCGTCGACCTCGATGCGCGCACCGATCTTCAGGTCCTCGATCTTGCGGCGCGACAGCTTGCCGTAACCTTCGAATTTGCCGACCCGGTAATAGACATCGCCGTTGCCCGGCGCATAGGCATAGCCCTTGTCGATCAGGGTCTGGATCATGGTGTGCATGCCGGCGATATGGTCGGTGGCACGCGGCTCGATATCCGGGCGCAGCACATTGAGGCGCGCCTCGTCCTCGTGCATGGCGGCGATCATGCGATCGACCAGCGCGAGGAAGGGCTCGCCGTTCTCATTGGCCCGCTTGATGATCTTGTCATCGATATCGGTGATGTTGCGCACATAGGTCACGTCGTAGCCGCGATGGCGCAGCCAGCGGGTCACCACGTCGAACGCCACCATCACCCGCGCATGGCCGATATGGCAGAAGTCGTAAACGGTCATGCCGCAGACATACAGGCGCACCTGATTGTCCACCAGCGGCGTGAAGACATCCTTGCTCTTGCTCAGGGTGTTATAGATCGACAGCGCCATGGCTCAGGCTCCCCAGGAATCGCGCAGGGTGACGGTACGGTTGAACACCGGCGCACCCGGCTTGGAATCCTTCAGATCCGCGCAGAAGTAGCCTTCGCGCTCGAACTGGAAACGCTCCTCCGGCTGCGCATGGGCCAGCGACGGCTCGGCGCGGCAGCCCTTGAGCACCACCAGAGAGTCAGGGTTGATGTTGTCGAGGAAGCTGGCGCCCTCCTCGTCGGTCTTCTCCGGGTTGGCGGTCTTGAACAGGCGATCGTACAGGCGCACCTCGCACTCGATGCTGCCTTCGGCCGGCACCCAGTGAATCACGCCCTTGACCTTGCGGCCTTCCGGGTTCTTGCCGAGGGTGTTCTCGTCATAAGAGCAGCGCAGCTCGACGATGTTGCCGGCGTCGTCCTTGATCGCCTCGTCGGCGCGGATCACGTAGCTGCCGCGCAGGCGCACTTCGCCACCGGGGATCAGGCGCTTGTAGCCGGCCGGCGGATTTTCCTCGAAGTCGCTGGCGTCGATGTAAAGCTCGCGGGAGAACGGCAGCACGCGCACGCCCATGTCCTGCTTGGGATGGCGCGGTAGCTCGAGCTGCTCGACCTGACCTTCCAGGTAGTTGGTGATCACCACCTTGAGCGGCTTGAGCACGCACATGGCGCGCGCGGCATTGGCATCCAGATCTTCGCGGATGGCGAACTCCAGCATGCCGATATCCACCACCCCGCCGGCGCGGTTGACGCCGATCATGTCGCAGAAATGGCGGATCGACGCCGGGGTGTAACCGCGGCGACGGTAGCCGGACAGAGTCGACATGCGCGGGTCATCCCAGCCAGTCACGTGACCTTCATCGACCAGCTGCTTGAGCTTGCGCTTGCTGGTGATGGTGTAGTTCAGGTTGAGGCGGGCGAACTCGTACTGACGCGGCTGGGCCGGCACCGGCAGGTTGGTGAGGAACCACTCGTAGAGCGGGCGGTGATCCTCGAACTCCAGGGTGCAGATCGAGTGGGTGATGCCCTCCAGCGCATCCGACTGGCCGTGGGTGAAGTCGTAGCTCGGGTAGATGCACCATGCATCACCGGTCTGGTGGTGATGGGCGTGACGGATGCGGTAGAGGATCGGATCGCGCAGGTTCATGTTCGGCGAGGCCATGTCGATCTTGGCACGCAGCGCCTTGGCACCGTCAGGGAACTCGCCGGCCTTCATCCGCGCGAACAGGTCGAGGTTCTCCGCAACCGAGCGCTCGCGGAACGGGCTGTTCTTGCCCGGCTCAGTCAGGCTGCCGCGGTAGGCGCGCGCCTCATCCGGCGACAGGTCGCAGACGTAGGCCTTGCCGGTCTCGATCAGGTGCACCGCCCAGGCGTACAGCTGGTCGAAATAGTTGGAGGCGTAGCGCGCCTCGCCAGACCACTTGAAGCCCAGCCACTCGACGTCACTCTTGATCGCGTCGATGTATTCCTGGTCTTCCTTGGCCGGGTTGGTGTCGTCAAAGCGCAGGTTGCACTCGCCGCCAAACTCCTCGGCCAGACCAAAGTTCAGACAGATCGACTTGGCATGGCCGATATGCAGGTAGCCATTGGGCTCGGGCGGGAAGCGGGTGATGATCTTGGCGTGCTTGCCGGCTTCCAGGTCGGCCTGGACGATCGGGCGCAGGAAGTTGGCGGCTTTTTCGACGGTGGGCTTGCTCATGGGATCCTTGGTATGCGGCACGCGGCTCAGGGTAGGCCGCTCAAGTCAAAGCCCGTATCATAGCCGAAGCTGTCAACCCCCTGACAGGCCTTAGGTTTTTCCGACAGAGCGAAACGAATTCATGATCAAGCTGCACACCAACTTCGGCGTCATCACCCTCAAGCTGTTCGCTGACAAGGCCCCGGAAACCGCGGCCAACTTCGAGCAGTACGTCAAGGAAGGCCACTACGATGGCACCATCTTCCACCGCGTGATCGGTAACTTCATGATCCAGGGCGGCGGCTTCGAGCCGGGCATGAAGCAGAAGAGCACCCGCGCACCGATCAAGAACGAGGCCAACAACGGCCTGTCCAATAAGACCGGCACCATCGCCATGGCCCGCACCATGGACCCGCATTCGGCCAGCGCGCAGTTCTTCATCAACGTTTCCGACAACGACTTCCTCGACCACAGCGCGCCGACCACCCAGGGCTGGGGCTATGCGGTGTTCGGTGAGGTGGTCGATGGCATGGATGTGGTCAACCAGATCAAGGGCGTAAAAACCGCCAATCGCATGGGCCACGGCGATGTACCGGTCGAGGATGTAATCATCGAGAAGGCCGAAGTCGTCGCCGAGTGATGCGATGAGCGTCCTGTTCATTTCGGACCTGCACCTTGAAGCACAGCGCCCGGACATTGCCCGGGCGTTTGTGCATTTTCTGGAAAATCGCGCCATCCATGCCGAAGCGCTGTATATCCTCGGCGACTTCTTCGAGGTGTGGATCGGCGACGATGGCATGGACGAGTTTCAGCGCTCGATTGCCGCCGCGCTGCGCCGCCTGAGCGATGCCGGCGTTCCCATCTTCCTGATGCACGGCAACCGCGACTTTCTGATCGGCCAGCGCTTCTGCCGCGAAGCCGGCTGCACTCTGCTCAAGGAAGGCAGCGTGATCGACCTTTACGGCGAGCCGGTACTGCTACTGCACGGTGACAGCCTGTGCACCCGTGACGAGAGCTACCAGCGCCTGCGCAAGCGCCTGCGCAACCCCGTCTCCCTGTGGCTGCTGCGCCATCTGCCACTGAGTACCCGCCACAAGCTGGCGCGCAAGCTGCGCAACGCCAGCCGCGAGCGTGTGCGCGAGAAGGCCGCCGAGATCGTCGATGTCACCCCGGAGGTGGTGCCGCAGGTCATGGCCACCCACGGCGTGCGCACCCTGATCCACGGCCATACCCATCGCCCGGCGGTGCATGCGCTGGAGATTCAGGGCCAGCGCGCCGAGCGGATTGTGCTTGGCGACTGGGACCGTAAAGGCTGGGTGCTGGAGGTCGATGCCCAGGGCCGCCGCCTGCAATCCTTTGCATTGGCCTGAGCCGGGCGCGTTACCGCGGGCAAGCGGCGCGGGGGAAGCCCCGCCCACCCCTTGCACTCAGGCGGCGGCGCCACTGTGGAAGCGAAAATCCTTGTCCGGGGTAAGAATTGCCTCACGCTCCAACTCGGCAAAAAAGGCCACCCGCTCATCGATCGGCTCATCGGCATACTGCGCGGCCATGCGCAGGTAGTCCTGGTAATGACGCACCTCGGACTTGAGCAAGGACGTGTAGAAGTCCCCCAGCTCCGCATCCAGATGCGGCGCCAGCCGGTAGAAGCGCTCACAGGAACGTGCCTCGATGAAGGCCCCCACGATCAGGGTGTCGATCAGTTTCTGCGGCTCGCCCTTGCGGATATGGGCGTGCAGGCGCTGCGCGTACAGCGAGGCACTGAGCGGGCGATAGGTGATGCCGCGTTTTTTCATCAAGGCACTCACCTGCTCGAAATGCCGCAGCTCCTCACGCGCCAGCCGCGACAGCTTGTATTGCAGGTCATCCTTCTCCACATAGCGAAACAGCAGCGTCAGCGCGGTGCTGGCGGCTTTTTTCTCGCAGTTGGCATGATCGATCAGCAGCTCTTCGGGATGCGTGAGCGCCTGCTCGACCCACGCCTGCGGGGTGGGACAGCGCAGAAATAGCTCGATTTCGGCAAGGGCATCGGACAGGGGCATGGACGCTTCCAGGCAATGAGGAACAAGAATGCCGCGATTATACGCGCAGCCCGGGCAGCCTCGTGCGCCGATTGACCTGCGACAACAACGCAGTGCGCCGTTAGCGGCTACAGTGAAGTCAGTCATTTTTCATACCGCCCCGAGGGTCATACCATGCAATCCATTCGCAGCATTCTGGTCGTTCTGCTTGAAGAGCCGGCCAACGATCTGGCCTTGCGCCGTGCCCGCCGGATTGCCGGTGCGACGGGTTCGGAGCTGCACCTGCTACAGGGCGCGGCCGACGATGCACAGCGCACAGCGCTCAGTGCCCAAGCCGAGCAACTGCGCAACGAAGGCCATCGCGTCACCGTGTGTCAGACCCACGAACCGCTGACCCACCGCACCATCATCGCGGCCCAGCAGGCCGAAGGCTGCGGTCTGGTGGTCAAGCAGCATCAACCCGACAGCCTGCTGACCCGCGCCCTGCTCACCCCGGAAGACTGGCGCCTGATGCGCCACTGCCCGGCGCCGGTCCTGCTGGTCAAGAGTGACCGGTCCTGGAAAGGCGGCAAGGTGTTGGCCGCTGTGGATGTGGGCAACAGCGATCCGGAACATCTGGCTGTGCATGATGAAATCGTCAGCCATGCC
This sequence comes from Pseudomonas eutrophicaquae, assembly GCF_023544715.1. Taxonomy (GTDB): domain Bacteria; phylum Pseudomonadota; class Gammaproteobacteria; order Pseudomonadales; family Pseudomonadaceae; genus Geopseudomonas. Next base: position 31,958 of record NZ_JAMJEZ010000014.1, read on the forward strand.
AGCGATCTGGCACGGATTGTCGAAGGTGAGCTGCACGTCCTCACCGCGCACCCAGCTCCGGTGCTCAGCGCCAGCGACCCGGTGTTCCAGCACAGCGAGAGCATCGCCGCCCATTACCGTCAGGCCTGCCAGCAGTTTCAGGACGATTACGGTTTCAGCCACCAGCAGCTGCATGTCGCCGAAGGCAGTGCCAACTTGCTGATCCCGCAACTGGCTGACCAGCTGAATGCCGTGGTCACCGTGATCGGCACCGTGGCACGCTCGGGGCTCTCTGGCGCGCTGATCGGCAATACCGCCGAGGCGGTGCTCGATGCGCTGGAAAGCGATGTGCTGGTGCTCAAGCCCGAGGCTATCATCCAGCGGCTCGAGGCAATGCTCGAGCCCCACGAAAGCCTTACAGGAGTACAGCATGGCGGTTCTACTGCAGATTGATTTCCCCTTCCAGGGGCCATGGGGCGCCCAGATGAGCGAGGCCCTGCAGGGCCTCGCCACCTCCATCGCCGAAGAGCTGGGCCTGCTCTGGAAGATCTGGACCGAAAGTCCCGAGCGCGAGGAGGCTGGCGGCATCTACCTGTTCAGTGACCGCGCCCAGGCCGAGGCCTATCTGGCCATGCACACGGCAAGGCTGCAGTCCTTTGGCGTGCCGCAGGTCAATGGCAAGCTGTTCGAGATCAACACGGCCTTGTCGCTGATCGACCGCGCGCCCCTGCCCGCGGCAGCAGCCGACGCCCCCTGAGCAGGAGCTCATCATGAACAAGATTGCGCTCGTCGCCACCCTGCTACTGGGCGGCGCTGGCCTGTACACCGCCGCCAGCGGCTACACCGGCGGGCGCATCGCCAGCACCTTGCCCGAACGGGTCGCGCAGGGTGATCTGGCGCTGCAACAGGCTCTGCCGGGTAGCCGGCTGACCCTTGAGCGCCTGGAGCGCGGCCTGTTTTCCAGCACCGCCCACTACCAGCTGAGCCTCATGGCGCCCACGCACGGCGGCGCAGCGCACCGGCTACACCTGACCAGCACGATCGAGCACGGCCCGCTGCCCCGCTCGCGCTTGCTGCGCCTGCAGTGGCAGCCCGTGCTGGCCTTCAGCCGCAGTCAGCTGCGTGAAACACCTGATACGCGCGCCTGGTTTGTGGCAACCGGCAAAGCACAGGAGCCGCTGAGTGCAGAGCTGACCCTCGCCTATGACGGCTCGTACCAAGGCACCTTGCGTATCGCCCCGCTCGATCACAACGCTTCACCGAAGCGCCTGCGCCTGGCCGAATTGCTATTCAACTATCGCTTCAGCAACGCCACCCAGGCTCTCGACCTGACAGTCACCACGCCCAGCCTGATTCTCGGCGAAAAAGGTGAGACGCTGCGCCTGAATGGCTTGCACATCGCTCTGGAGGGGCGACAAGCGCTGCAGCAGATTGCGCTGCGTACCCAGCTGGACAGCCTGAGCATCAGCACCCGGATGAGCCAGCAGCTCAGTGAATGGCGCCTGAGCGCCCTGTCACTCGACAGCCAGCGGCAGCGCCAGCCCAGCGGGCTGTATACAGGAAGTAGCCGGCTCAGCATCCGTCAGGGAGAGCTGCTCCAGGCCAAGCAATCCACGTGGGTTCACGAGGATCTGCAGCTGCAGGAACAGATGCGCGAGCGTGATGGCATGCTGGAAGGAAGCCTCGAGCAGCACATCGCACAGATCCGCCATCAAGGTGAAGCGTTCGCTTCCAGCCGCCTGCGATTGAGCTACAGCGGCCTGCCGAGCCACTGGCTTCTCGCTACGCCAAAGACGGAGCAACCCAGCCCCGATCCTGCGCCCGTCGCCTCCAGCGTGCCGCTGCGTATTGCCCTTGATGAGGGGCGCCTGGCGTCCCGCCATGGCCTTGGCCTGCTCTCGCTGGAGGCAGAGCTGAACCCGGCCCAGCTCCCCAAGGGGGTTGAAGCGGTGAGCGGCTGCCCTGCGTCACGCCTGCAGAGTCTGCGCGGCGAGCTGTCGGTCGATCGCGCCTTGCTCGTCGACCTGCTGCGCGTACAGGCCAGCACACTGCCACAAAGCCGCCCCAGCGAGGAACAGGTGCAGGCTCAGGTCGATCTGCTGATCCAGCAGGCGCTGAGCAGCCACATGGCAGTGCGTGAGGGTGAGCGACTGTTCAGCCGCCTGCAGTACCGCGAGGGACGCCTTTTGCTCAATGGAGAACCGATCAGCGCCCTGTGCCCACCGACCCCGTGAGGCGGATACACGATGGCTTGGCGGCACCGGCGTTTACGCCGCGTGACGCAGCCGCGCCACCAGCTGCGCATGCAGCGCCGGATCGCCACAGGCGATGATCGCGCCGCCATGCTGGGCATCGCCGCCATCCCAGGTAGTCATCACCCCGCCCGCGCCTTCAACAATCGGCATCAGCGCCTGTACGTCATAGGGCTGCAGACTGGCCTCGACAATCGCATCGACAAACCCCGAGGCCAGCATGCAGTAGGCATAGCAGTCGCCGCCAAAGCGCAGCAGCTGCGCCTCCTGGGCGACCGACTCAAAGGCTTCACGGCGGGCCGGGGTGTCGAACATGTCCGGGGTGGTACACATCAAGCGGGCCTGGGACAGCTCCGGGCAGGCACGGGTCTTTAACGGGCGATCGTTGCACCAGGCGCCCTGTGGCGTGCCAAGGTAGCGCTCACCGGTGAACGGCTGATTCATCACCCCCAGCAGCGGACGCTGGCCATCGTTCAGGGCAATCAGCGTGCCCCACAGCGGCAAGCCGGTGATGAAGGCGCGCGTTCCATCAATCGGATCGAGCACCCAGGTCAGTCCATTGCGGCTGGCCAGCGCTTCTTCTTCCTCACCGAGGATGCCGTGCTGCGGGTAGTGCTGACGGATCAGGTGGCGCATCGCTCGCTCAGCCGCCCGGTCGGCCTCGGTCACCGGATCGAACAGGCGCCCGCCCTTGTCACTCACCGCCAGCGGAATACGAAAGTACGGTGCAATGGCTGCCGCGGCGGCATCGGCCAGGCGCTCGGCAAACGCGCGGTACTCGGTGATCTGCTCAGGACTCAGGGACATCAACTGCAGCTCCATGGACAAGGCCCCGGGCGGGGCTGGAAGGTAGATTGATCGGTCGCCCTCAGCCCGCCTGCCCCGCGGCGGGGACAACCGGTGCCTCGGCGCTGGCGTGCGCGAGCTGGCGCTGGTACTGGGCTTCGGACAACAGGAAATACTCACGATCGATGGCGTCCCGCAGCTCCGGCAGGCCGCTGCTGCGAAACTCTGGCAGCAGCACGATGCCATAGGCCTCAATGCGCCGGATGTGCCGGGCGCCGCGGGCGATCAGCTGATAGGCCCAGCAATACGGCGACTGGCCCTCGACAAAACGGATCTGGCGCTGCTGCAGCTGCTGGCGCAGCAAGGCTGCATCCACCACCTCCAGCTTGGCGGACACCACCTGCACCAGCAGGAGCTCAAGGCGGCGCCAGACCGCACCCTTGCGCTCCTCGTCATACAGATTCCAGTCCACCACCTCGTGCATGAAGCGCTTGCAGCCCCGGCAGACCAGGTCGCCATAGACCGTGGAGCACAGACCGACGCAGGGTGTCTTGATGAGCTGGGTGGACATGGATTTGACCGCTGGGCAACCGTGGACCGGGCGCATGTTAGCCCTTTGTCTAAGCCGGGTCACCCGCCAGCAACGGGCGGGCTTGCTTAACTTGTCATGGCTTTTCCATTAGAATCCGCGAGCCTTTTACAGGCACCAATGTCTGCTGGAAGCTGTTTTCAAAGCCTCACGAGCACAGTCCGGCGATCGGCGACGATCGCCACCGCCGCTGCCGACACACCGTCATCATGCGGGCGTAAAACTTTGAAAACAGCTTCTGGACGAAAGTCCCGGACTCCCGCATGGGACCACTGATGAGGGTAATACTGTGCTTGAAGCCTACCGCAAACACGTAGAAGAGCGTGCCGCCCAGGGCGTCGTGCCCCAGCCGCTGAACGCCGAGCAGACCGCTGCACTGGTCGAGCTGCTGAAGAACCCGCCGGCTGGCGAAGAAGAATTCCTGGTTGACCTGATCACCAACCGCGTTCCGGCGGGTGTGGATGAGGCTGCCTACGTCAAGGCGGGTTTCCTGACTGCCATCGCCAAGGGCGAAGCCAGCTCCCCGCTGATCACCAAGACCCGCGCCGTCGAGCTGCTGGGCACCATGCAGGGCGGCTACAACATCGCCACCCTGGTCGAGCTGCTGGACAACGCCGAGCTGGCCACTGTCGCCGCCGAGCAGCTCAAGCACACCCTGCTGATGTTCGATGCCTTCCACGACGTTGCCGAGCGTGCCAAGAAGGGCAACGAAGCCGCCAAGGCCGTGATGGCTTCCTGGGCTGAGGGCGAGTGGTTCACCAGCCGCCCGGCACTGGCCGAGAAGATCACCCTGACCGTGTTCAAGGTCACCGGCGAAACCAACACCGACGACCTGTCCCCGGCTCCGGATGCCTGGTCGCGCCCGGACATCCCGCTGCACGCCCTGGCCATGCTGAAGATGGCCCGTGACGGCATCAACCCGGACGTCCCGGGTTCGGTCGGCCCGATCCAGCAGATGGAAGCCCTGAAGGCCAAGGGCCATCCGGTTGCCTACGTCGGTGACGTGGTCGGTACCGGCTCCTCCCGTAAGTCCGCCACCAACTCGGTGCTGTGGTTCTTCGGTGACGACATCCCCTACGTGCCGAACAAGCGCGCTGGCGGCTTCTGCTTCGGCACCAAGATCGCCCCGATCTTCTACAACACCATGGAAGACGCCGGCGCCCTGCCGATCGAGTTCGATTGCACCAACCTGGCCATGGGCGACGTCATCGACGTGTACCCGTACGCTGGCAAGGTCTGCAAGGCCGGTACTGATGAAGTCATCACCACCTTCGAGCTGAAGACCGAAGTCCTGCTGGACGAAGTCCGTGCTGGCGGTCGTATTCCGCTGATCATCGGTCGCGGTCTGACCGAGAAGGCGCGTGCCGAGCTGGGTATGACCCCGTCCACCCTGTTCAAGAAGCCGCAAGCTCCGGCTGACAGCGGCAAGGGCTTCACCCTCGCCCAGAAGATGGTTGGCCGTGCTTGCGGTCTGGCCGAAGGCCAGGGCGTGCGTCCGGGCACCTACTGCGAGCCGAAGATGACCACCGTCGGCTCCCAGGACACCACTGGCCCGATGACCCGCGACGAGCTGAAGGACCTGGCGTGCCTGGGCTTCTCCGCCGATCTGGTGATGCAGTCCTTCTGCCACACCGCCGCCTATCCGAAGCCGATCGACGTCAAGACCCACCACACCCTGCCGGACTTCATCATGAACCGCAGCGGCGTGTCCCTGCGTCCGGGCGACGGCATCATCCACAGCTGGCTGAACCGCATGCTGCTGCCGGATACCGTCGGTACCGGTGGTGACTCGCACACCCGCTTCCCGATCGGTATTTCCTTCCCGGCCGGCTCCGGCCTGGTGGCCTTCGCCGCCGCCACCGGCGTGATGCCGCTGGACATGCCGGAATCCGTACTGGTGCGCTTCAAGGGCAAGATGCAGCCGGGGATCACCCTGCGTGACCTGGTGCATGCCATCCCCTACTACGCCATCCAGGCTGGTCTGCTGACTGTCGAGAAGAAGGGCAAGAAGAACATCTTCTCCGGCCGCATCCTCGAGATCGAAGGCCTGGACGGTCTGACCGTCGAGCAGGCGTTCGAGCTGTCCGACGCCTCGGCCGAGCGTTCGGCGGCCGGTTGCACCATCAAGCTGCCGGAAGATGCGATCGCCGAGTACCTGAAGTCGAACATCACCATGCTGCGCTGGATGATCGGCGAAGGCTACGGTGATGCTCGTACTCTGGAGCGTCGTGCCCAAGCCATGGAAGCCTGGCTGGCCAACCCGCAGCTGCTGTCCGCCGATGCCGACGCCGAGTACGCCGCTGTCATCGAAATCGACCTGAGCGAAGTCAAGGAGCCGATCCTCTGCGCGCCGAACGATCCGGATGATGCCCGTCTGCTGTCCACCGTCGCCGGTGACAAGATCGACGAAGTGTTCATCGGTTCGTGCATGACCAACATCGGTCACTTCCGCGCTGCCGGCAAGCTGCTGGACAAGGTCAAGGGTGGCATTCCGACCCGTCTGTGGCTGGCTCCGCCGACCAAGATGGATGCTCACCAGCTGACCGAGGAAGGCTACTACGGCATCTACGGCAAGGCTGGCGCGCGCATGGAAATGCCGGGCTGCTCGCTGTGCATGGGTAACCAGGCGCGCGTACAGACCGGTTCGACCGTGGTCTCCACCTCGACCCGTAACTTCCCGAACCGTCTGGGCGATGCCACCAACGTCTACCTGGCGTCGGCTGAGCTGGCTGCGGTTGCATCGATCATCGGCAAGCTGCCGACCGTCGAGGAGTACATGGAGTACGCGAAGAACATCGACAGCATGGCTGCCGATATCTATCGCTACCTGAGCTTCGACCAGATGGCCGAGTACCGCGATGCCGCGGCCAAGGCCAACATTCCGGTCATCCAGGCTTGATGCCTCGCTGATCCGGCAATGAAAAAGCCCCGCCTTCTGGCGGGGCTTTTTTGTGCGTGGCGTGGCGTACCGCAACCGCTGCCGTGAACGGCTCAGGCCGGCATCGCACCATACAGCTGCTCGACCACCTCGCGCTCGCACAGCCCTGTCCCCGGGCACATCACCGTCGCCGCGCCTGCGGCCATGGCAAAGCGCACCGCCTCGCGGGGTGTCCAGCCACGAGCCAGCGCCAGCACCAGTGCCCCGACCATGCTGTCGCCGGCGCCGACCGCACTGCGCACCGGCACCGCCAAGGCCGCAAAGCGCTCGATTCCCTCAGCATGCGCCAGCACGGCGCCCTCTTCCCCCAGCGATAGCACGATCATCCGGGCCGCACCCTGCTCGATCAACGCACGCAGTGCCTGCTCCTGCTCGGCACGCGCCTCCAGCGGCCGTCCAACCAGCGCCGCCAGCTCACTCAGGCTGGGCTTGAGCAGATCAATCCCGCCCAGCGCCACCGCCTGGCGCAAGGCCTCCCCCGAGCAGTCGAGTGCCAGACGGGCGCCCAGCTGGCGGGCCAGCGCCGCAAAGCGGGCAAAGAAGTCCGCCTGCATACCTAGCGGAAAGCTGCCACTCAGTACCAGCCAGTCCGGCTGAGGCACCGCACGGGCCATCGCCTCCAGACAGGCCTGCTGTTCGGCGGCCGTCAGCGCAGGGCCAGGCAGGACAAAGCGAAACTGCTGCCCGGTGGAGGTTTCATCGACGGTGAAGCTCTCCCGCGTATCGGCACTGATCGGGACGGTCCGTTGCGGCACCTGCAGCTCGCTGAGGATGCGCTCCAGCATGTCACCAAAGGGGCCGCCCGCCGGATAGACCGCCAACGCCTGCCCACCAAGATTGCGCACCACCCGCGCCACATTGATACCGCCACCGCCCGGATCATAGCGGGGCAGGCTGCAGCGCAGCTTGCGGGTCGGCTCGACCTGCGTCACCGCAGTGGTCAGATCCATGGCCGGGTTGAGGGTCAGGGTCACGATCTGGGGCATGACGGCTCCATAAACAGCAATAGGGTAACGAGCAGCCCCGATGGGCACGTAGCCCATCCGGGCTGAGGGGCAGATACGGCCATTTCAGCGGCTCGGCAGCGGCGAAAACTCCAGCGGCACCCAGGCATAGCCCTCGCCCTCACGCTTCACCCGCCCCACACCGGGGAACGGCAGATGGCTGCCCGCGACCAGCAGCGACTGATCGGCCGCCTCGGCCAGCACCCGGCGACGGGTCGCGATGGCCTGCGCCTTGTCGCTATCAAACTCGATGCTGACCTCCGGCAGGGCAAACTGCACGGCATGGCTGTGCACGATATCTCCCCAGAGCAGCAGCCGCTCCCCGGCCGACTCCAGCAGATAGCTGCTGTGCCCCGGCGTGTGCCCGGGGGAGGACTGGGCGCGAATGCCCGGCAGATCCAGCGCCTGCGGCTCGAACACCTGCAGACGCCCCGCCTTGGCATAGGGCGCCAGCGCCTCCTGCGGCATGCGGAAGAAGCCCTGCGCCTCGGCGGGCGACGCCGCCATCCGCGCCTTATCCAGCCAGTGATCCGCCTCGGCCTTGGGCACATAGACGCGCGCCTGCGGGAATGCCGCGCGCCCTTCAGCATCGCGCAGACCACAGACGTGATCCGGGTGCAGATGGGTCAGCAGCACGGCATCCACCTGCTCGGGGGCGTAACCGGCTGCGCGCAGGTTGGCGAGCAACTGGCCGAGCGACGGGCCGAAACAGGCCGCGGCACCACTATCGACCAGCACCAGCTGGGTGCCGGTGTGTACCAGATACGCATTGACCGCCGTCGAGACCCCTTCCGGCGCCGCCAGGAACTGGGCCGCCAGCCGCGCCTGAATGCGCTCGGCCGGTGCGCCGGCGAGCAGCGCAGCACCCAGTCGGGTCATTCCGTCATGCAGGGCGGTGACCTGCATCTGACCGACCATCAACCGGTAGACGCCCGGCACCTGAGTCTCCTGTTGGGCCGGTGGCTGCGCCGCCAGCAGCGGAGCGGTAGCGCCGAGCGCCAAGGCCAGCAGGGCCGGACGAGCATATGAGAGCAGAAAGGACATCGCAGAAACTCCATGAGCCAGAAAGCGGTGCACCGGCACCGTTGATCGTCCGGGGCTTTATGCCCGCGCCGCGGCGCGCTTGTCCAGCCTGTGGGCACCCTGCACGCCCTCAACTCTGGTTACAGAATACGGATACCTCCCCGGGTAACCGCCAATTTCCGCCCCCTGAGCGCGCACGTAGAATCGACGCCAATTTCCGCACGCAGGCCCTCACCCATGCCGCTGTCGATCGCCGCCCTGAGCCCACGCACCGCATCATCTGCCACGCCACCGGCCTCGCGTGGGCGCCTGCTGCTGAACCTGCTGCTGCTCAGCAGCCTGAGCAGCGTACTGCTGATGGCCGATGACTTCCTGCAGCAGCTGTTCACACCGGCCAACCACGCCGAACTGGAGCTGCGCTTCGTGCTGGTGGTCTTTCTGTTCAGCCTGGCGCTCTGGCTATGCGCGATGCCGCGCCTGGTCAGCGCCTTGCTGGTGATGCTGGCCGGCATGCAGCTGATCCAGCTGGGGCATGTGTCGTTCTTTGGCGAGCCCTTGAATGCCATGGACATCGCCAGCCTGTTCAGCGACTGGGCCGAGGTGCAGGAAACCGCCTGGCATAGCCTCGGCGATCACTGGAACGTGCTGCCCAGCGTGCTGCTGCCCTATGGCCTGCTGCTCTGGCTGCACCGCACCCTGCCTGCGCGGATCGCCCTGCCGCGCAGCCGCTGGGCCCTGCTGATCATCGTGCTGGTGCTGGGGGCCAAACCGTACCGGGCGACCTACCGCGACTTCAGCGCCTTCACCCCGGGGCCAACCCGCAGCGCGCTGCACAACAGCTTCAATGCCTTTACCTATTTCGGCGTGCGGCTGGCCTTCCGTGAGCAGGAAAGCCTGCCACCTGCGCCCTTCAGCCCGTACCGGATCATCGCCCAGCCCAGCCAGACCCGGCACATCTGGGTGGTGGTGGCTGACTCGCTGCGCACCGACCGTCTGCCGATGTACGGTTACTCACGCAATACCACCCCGACCCTGAATCGCCTGCATGCCAGCGGTCAATTGCTGGCACGCCCAGGAATTGCCGCCGGTGTGGCCACCGCGGTCAGCCTGCCCAACCTGCTCAATGCCATCCGCGAACCCGGACAACCGCACCTGCTGCGCCAGCAACCCCACAACCTGTTTGCCCTGGCCCGCCGCACCGGCTTCAAGACCCACTGGGTCTCTGCCCAGGAGTCCAAACTGCTCAGCCACCTTGGCCAGCGGCATCTGGATGTGTCGATCACCCGCGAGGATTACCCGCTGCGCTTTCTGGAGCGTCACGACCATACACTGATCGACTTGCTGGCCGAGCAGGGCTGGCAGTCGCCCAGTTTCGCGGTCATCAACCTGCGCACCGCGCACCTGCCTTATGAGGAAAACTACGATCAGCACGATGAGCCCGTGGCGCTCTGGCCGACCGATGCCGCACTGCCGCGCGAGGTGCGTCAGGCCAATGCCTACGACAATGCCCTGCGCTATCTCGATGATGTGCTGGAGGGCATCATCCAGCAGTTCGAGCAGCTTGAGGGCGAGCGTTACCTGCTGATCACCGGTGATCATGGCCAGCTGCTCGGCGAGGATGGGCGCTGGGGACATAACGATCTGCGCGCGGAAGTGGCCGAAGTCCCAGTCATGGTGCTGGCCCGCGAGGCACCGGCCGAGGCGCTGCATGCGCTGGAAGACAAACGCTGGATCAGTCATTACCAGGCCGCCCGCTGGACAGCGCAACGCCTGGGCTGGCACATCGACAATCCCAACCAGCGCGCCGGCGAGCACTTTGTGCAGGGCAAGCTGCTGTTTGGCGATAACCTGATCCAGCGGGTCGTGGAGACCGAACAGGGGCTGCGTTACGAAGAGCCGCGCCTGCTCAGCCGCTGGCTGCGCCAGCTGCCGGCCACCGATCAGCCACAACCACAGCTCGGCGATACGCGCAGCCCCGCGCCAGCAGCCACGCCCAATGGCTGAGCCCTGCAGGCTGCAGCAGAGGCCGGCGGGCTGGGCATTTTCGGCTCAGCCACGTGTAGTCAGGGCGTGCTGATACAGCCTGAAGGCCTGGCAGGCGGCCTCGATCACCTCGGGTACAGCCTTGGCATCAGCGCAGACCTGCGCCGCCTGCTGCAGATAAGACGGCCAGTGGCGTCCCGCCTCGGCCGTGCCCAGGAAGAGACAGGGCACCTGCTCACCCAGACGCCGCCGCACCTGCACCGCCAGCACCTCGCTGCCGAGCCGTGCGCCTTCCAGTACATAGCGCCAGCCAGTCAGTACCGGCACGCTGCATGTGGCCGGATCCAGCACAGCCTGCCACGCTTCACCCTCACCCGGCTCAGTGCATGGCGGGCAGAGAGGTGCCAGAGCCTGCAGGTCCGCCGTCAAGGCGGGTAGGCGCGGTGCATATGGCTGATTAGCCATGCCCACTCTCACCGCACCCTGCGTCAGTGCCGTCTCCAGCAGCATCTGAGGCCGGTAAAGTGCCTGCAGGGCATCGGCGTACTGTTCGATCGTGATCGCGGGGCGTAGCAGCGCCTGCAGTACGGGCTGTTGATCAAGGGCCTGATGATGCCCGCGCGTCGCCGTACGCAAGGCCTCAAGCCAGGGGGGCGTCATGCCGCTACCTCCCCCAGCAGGCGCCTCATCAACCCGCGCAGTTTGAGCAGCCTGAGCTCGGCATGGCTGGGCCAGGGCCGTGAATACCCCAGACGCCGCTCGACCCAACGCTCGAAGGAGCGGCGCGGCGCAATGGCCGACGCTCCGCCGATGATCTCGACCGGCTTATCCGGGTTACCGCCCCAGGCCACCTGCTGCACTTCCTCACTGCGGCAGAGCAGCACCCGCAAGAACCGACCGGGGCCCAGCGCCTCACGACTGGCCAGCACACCGGCCACCACCGAAAGCGGTATCCCCGGACAATCGCGCCGCAGGCTTTCCGTCACACGGGTGCTGCCCTGACCGGGCTCATCACACCAGTGACAGACCGCACGCAGGGCATCCGGCTCCAGACAGACACCGGCGCTATAGAGATGCTGGCCGTCATCGACCATCAGCCCGTCCGCCTCAAACTCCTGACACAACCAGCCACTCAGCCCGCTCAACGTGTGGGCGGCCAGCAACGGGAACGAGACCGCCGCCCTCACCCCCATGTTGCCCATGTACAGCCGATGTACCGGTGACAGGCCACGCAGATCGGTCAGTGACAGGTCAGCGCTAACCCCGTCCACGCCCAGCAGGGCGATATCGGCGGCCTCGGCATCGGGAATGCTGCGCCAGGGGTTGCGCACGTATAGCGTGCGCGCGACCTGCGGAATGTCACTGGCCGGAAAACGCAGCCCCAGATAACTGCCCGTAATCCCCTCAGCACGCACCTCACCCAGTACCTCGCCATCGCCTTCAAGCAAGAAGCGGTAATACAGCACACGATCAAAACCACTGGCCGACAACAAATGCTGCAGCAAAGTCGTGCGCGCCTGCTCCAGAGCATGTTCATCAGCAAATGCCTGCACGCGGCGCCGGCCACCGAGCGATGCAGGTAGCCTGGCATCATCGTCTATCCCCGCCGGCAGCAATTTAATCAACTGCTCGCCGCACTCACCGCGCACGGCACTCAGCAGACATTCACCGTGCGCGCCGCGAAACAGACGGGCTGCTTGCCGCGCACCGGCGGTGGCCCCCAGCGCGCTCACGGCCTCAGCCAGCGGGGCGGGCAGAGGTTGTCCCAGCAAGTGCGGGGCAGGAACCTTCAACCAGGCCTCGATATTCGCGGAAACCTGCGTGACACAGCCCTGCCGGTCGGCAATCAGCAGAGCACCATGGCCCTGAATGCAACCGCAATACTGCAACGCCTCACGCTCGCAGGCGTCGATAAATCCGTGGGTCTGGGTCATGCCACCTCCCTCTTGCATACAGGCTCTCTCCCTGCCCAGCCGCGCTGCGCGGCAATCAGGCGTCCTCGCCGTCCCCTTCAGCGCTCAAACGGCTTTCATAACTCGGCGCCGCATATATGCCCACCTCGACCGCCAAGGCCAGTACACGAGGTACATCCTCACGATAGACCAGCACCGCCTGCAGCTCATCATCCAGCGGCTCGCTGAAATCGATCAGTACGTAACCGCCTTTTTCCGGATACAGGCTGCCCAGCTGCACCTGGATGCGCCGCAGCGCGGTCAGCAGGTCGGCACGAGCCAGATCGCACGGTTTAAGCACGAAGCTGACCTGCGGCCCGAACGAGGCCTGGATCTGCCGATACAACGCCTCGGCGGTATCGGCCTGAAACAAGACGGTATCCGGCAGGCTGCCCACGATGACCCACTCCCCTAAAGGGATCGGGAAGCTGTCGTCGTAGTTGATGTCCGGATTGGCGGCCAGAAAGCCGTCGGCGTCGGCATAGGCGGCGCTGGCCTCGGCGGCAATGCGCTGGATGTCCTGCTCACTCAGGCAGCCGGAGCTGATCAGGGTGAGCAGCTCGATCAAAGAGTCGTGCATCGGGAAAATCCTGGGAAGAAATCACAGCGCGCATTGTCACCCAGAGCGCTCGCCCTCAGCAGCAAAAGATCGCCGCTGCCCGCACCGCAGCCGCCCCAGGCGCGGGGCGAGATGCCCCGCCGTAGTGCCGACTGCCCCAGAGCAGCCCACGGCGCAGGCTGCGCCTTGCGAGCAGATACGCCATAACTCATTGTTTTCAATAAAGAAATAGATTCTGGCACGCTCCGTGCTGAGTACTCAGGGAATCTTACCGGGGCGCTGTCTGCTGACCACAGGCAGCGCCTTCTCTCAGCGCAAGGAGTAACACGATGCTCAAATCCCTGACCCTCGCCCTCGGCGCCACCAGCGCCCTTATCGGCGCCAGCCTGACGCAGGCCGAAACCGTGGCCAGCCCGGTCGGCGCCTTCGAGATCAGCATGAATGCTGGCCTGGCCAGCGATTACGTGTTCCGCGGCATCTCCCAGACCCAGGGCAGTGGCGCCATCCAGGGTGGTCTGGACGTAGCCCACGAGAGCGGCCTGTATGTCGGTACCTGGGCCTCTAACGTCGACTTTGGCGGCAAGGCCTCGGTGGAGTTCGACTATTACCTGGGCTTTGCCGGCAGCCTGGGCGAGACGCTCAGTTATGATCTTGGCTGGATCAAATACGCCTACCCCGGCGAAAGCGCACTGAACTTCACGGAAACCTACGCCAGCCTCAGTGCCTACGGCGCCAGCGTAGGCGCAGCGTATTCCAGCGACGTCGGTGGTAGCGACAGCACGCTGTACAGCTACCTGGGCTATGAATACACCCTGCCCTATGAGATCGGCCTGGCCTTGCAATATGGCCGCTACGACTTCAAACAGACGACCTTCGCCAGCGGCGGCAGTGCCTACAACGACTGGTCAATCGGCTTGAGCAAGACCCTGGCCGGTCTCGACCTGGGCCTGACCTATACCGATACCGATCTCAGCAGCACCGACTGCGCAGGCTTTGTCGGCAAGAAGGACTTCTGTGACGCCAACCTGACCTTCTCGGTCAGCAAGACACTCTGAGCCGTACGGTGAAGCCGTGCCGTGGAGTCCCGGAGGGTCGGGGCTCTGCGGCGCACACCTCCTCCACCAGCAGCGTGTGCCGCTACAGAACCCGCACCAGCAGCAACCCAGCCCAGGTCGCCAACAGGCTGGCCAAGACCGTAAACCCGGCATAGCCGAGTGCCAGCGCCAGCTGGCCGCTTTCCAGCAGGCGCAGGGTATCGAGGGAGAACGACGAGAAGGTGGTCAGCCCGCCAAGAAAACCGGTGATCAGCCCGGCACGTAGCGCCAGCGGAACCTCCGGACGCAACAGAAAGGCGCCATACAGCGCACCGATCAATAGGCAACCCAGCAGGTTGACGGCCAGCGTCGCCCAGTAGAAATGCTGCGGCCAGTGGCTGCTCACCCAGTGCGCGGCGGCAAACCGCGACAGACAGCCCGTGGCGCCACCGGCGGCGACGGCCAGAATGATGCTGATCATGGCGCTCTGCGCCGGCGCGGGCTCTGCCGGTCCAGCGCGGCCAGATGGGCGAGCTTCTCGCCGATCTTCACCTCAAGCCCGCGGGGTACCGGCTGGTAATAGGTCTGCGGCGCCAACGCTTGCGGGAAGTAGTCCTCGCCAGCGGCATAGGCCTGCGGTTCATCGTGCGCGTAGCGATATTCCTCACCGTAGCCCTGCGCTTTCATCAGGGCCGTCGGCGCGTTGCGCAGGTGCAGCGGTACCTCCAGGGATCCATAGGCAGCAGCATCACGCTGCGCGGCCTTGAAGGCCTGATACACCGCGTTGCTCTTGGGCGCACAGGCCAGATAGACGATCGCCTGGGCCAGCGCCAGCTCACCTTCGGGGCTGCCCAGACGCTCCTGTACCTGCCAGGCATCCAGACACAGGCTCAGAGCGCGCGGGTCGGCATTGCCGATCTCCTCACTGGCCATACGCACCACCCGGCGCGCCAGATACAACGGATCACAGCCGCCATCGAGCATCCGGGCAAACCAGTAGAGCGCCGCATCCGGG
Source organism: Pseudomonas eutrophicaquae (assembly GCF_023544715.1). GTDB lineage: Bacteria > Pseudomonadota > Gammaproteobacteria > Pseudomonadales > Pseudomonadaceae > Geopseudomonas. The sequence goes on from NZ_JAMJEZ010000014.1 coordinate 47,072, forward strand.
CTGGAGCCGCGCACCGACTTGTGCAGCGCGCTGACCTGGTCGTAGAACGCCTCACCGCCCTTGTCGAAGCGCCGCCGCCCCTCACCCAGCAACCGCTCCAACAGCGCGACGCCGATGCACTCGCCATCGGCCAACAGGTCAGCAGCGTTCTCCAGCAGGTTGAGCAGCCGTCGGCCGTCGCCATCGGCCGCCTGCACCAGCAAGGTGGCCGCCGCCTCGTCCAGTTGCAGGCGCCGCTCTCCCAGCCCGCGCGGCGCTTCAAGCGCCTGGGTGAGCAGGCGGCGCAGCGCCCGCTCATCAAGCGGCTGCAGCACATACACCCGCGCCCGCGACAGCAGCGCGTTGTTCAGCTCAAAGGATGGATTCTCGGTCGTGGCACCGACAAACAGCAGGGTGCCATCCTCGACATAGGGCAGGAAGGCATCCTGCTGCGCCTTGTTGAAGCGATGCACCTCATCGACGAACAACAAGGTACGACGCCCGCAGGCCGCCTGCTGGCGCGCCACCTCCACGGCCTGGCGGATCTCCTTGACCCCCGCCAGCACCGCCGAGAGCGTCTCAAAGTGCGCATCGCCCAGTTGCGCCAGCAGGCGCGCCAGGGTGGTCTTGCCCACCCCCGGCGGCCCCCAGAAGATCATCGAGTGCAGCGCCCCCTGCTCCAGCGCCTCGCGCAAGGGCTTGCCGGGCGCCAGCAGGTGCTCCTGCCCGACATATTCCTCCAGCGTACCCGGGCGCATCCGTGCCGCCAGCGGCTGGGTGGGCGCAGGGCGCTCGAAGAGATCCATGTAGGCTCAGCGCTCCTCGATCACATCGGTGCCAGGCGGCGGCACAAAGGTGAAGCGCGCGTTATCCAGCGCCACGTTCTGCTTCACGCCGAGGAACAGGATATTGGTGCGCTGACCAATGCTGTCGATCAGCTGCATGTCATTGATCACGCCATTGCGAAACGACAGGCGCAGGGTGTCGAACAGCGTGTCGCGGGCACGGGGCTTCAGGATGAAGTCCACCACACTGCCGCCTTCCTGATAGCTGATGGTGAAGTTTTCACGGATCTTCGATACATCGCCGGAGAGCAGCAGCGCCGGCGTGTGGGTCAGGCGCTGATCCAGCGCCTGGATGGTCACCTGCTCCAGATCTGGGTCGTACAGCCAGACCTTCTCGCCATTGGAGACCAGCAGCTGCTCCATCGGCGCATCGGTATGCCAGCGCAGCAGCCCTGGGCGCTTGAGCTCCATCTCGCCATTGGCTTCCTGCAGCTGGGTGCCCGAACCATCCAAGGTCAGCTGGGAGAAGCGCCCACTCAGGGTCTGGGCCTGGCCCAGCAGGGTGGTCAGCCGCTGTACCGCGCGGCTGTCATCCTCCGCCTGAACCAGACCAGCGCCCAGGGTCAGGGCTCCCAGCAATACCATTCGAATTAGACGCATAGAGCCTCGCTCAGTCGCGCAACGGGGCGGGTGCGATCACCTCGCGCGAGCCGTTGCTATTCATGGACGTCACCACACCGGCCATTTCCATGGCCTCGATCATCCGTGCGGCGCGGTTGTAGCCGATCTTCAGCTTGCGCTGTACGGCGGAAATCGATGCCCGGCGGCTTTCGGTGACAAAGCGTACCGCCTCGTCATACAGCGGGTCTTCCTCGCTGCCCTCGCCCCCCTCGCCGCCGGTCGAATCATAGGATCCGCCGCTGCCCTCATCGGTTCCCGCCAGGATGTCCTCGATGTAATCGGGCGCACCGCGCATTTTCCAGGCTTCGACGGTGCGGTGTACCTCGTCGTCGGAGACGAAGGCGCCATGCACGCGAATCGGCAGCCCGGTGCCGGGCGGCAGATAGAGCATGTCACCGTGCCCGAGCAGCTGCTCGGCACCGCCCTGATCGAGGATGGTGCGCGAGTCGATCTTGCTGGAGACCTGGAACGCGATCCGGGTCGGAATATTGGCCTTGATCAGACCAGTGATCACATCCACCGAGGGGCGCTGGGTAGCGAGGATCAGGTGAATACCGGCGGCCCGTGCCTTCTGGGCGATCCGCGCGATCAGCTCTTCGACCTTCTTGCCGACGATCATCATCATGTCGGCAAATTCATCGACCACCACCACGATGGTCGGCAGGGCCTTGAGCGGCGGCGGCATGTCGTCCGGGCTCTCACGCCGGAACAGCGGATCACCGAGCGGCATGCCGGCTTCTTCGGCATCACGCACCTTGCGGTTGAAGCCGGCGAGGTTACGCACGCCCATCGCCGCCATCAGCTTGTAGCGGCGATCCATCTCGGCGACGCTCCAGCGCAGCGCGTTGGCGGCCTCCTTCATGTCGGTGACCACCGGGCAGAGCAGGTGCGGGATACCTTCGTAGATCGACAGCTCGAGCATCTTCGGGTCGATCATGATCAGGCGCACCTGCTCGGGCGTCGATTTGTAGAGGATCGACAACAGCATGGCGTTGACACCCACCGACTTGCCCGAACCGGTGGTGCCGGCGACCAGCAGGTGCGGCATGCGCGCGAGATCCGCCGTGACTGGATGCCCACCGATGTCATGCCCGAGGGCGATGGTGACCACCGACTTGGCCTCCTCGAACTCGGGGGTGGTCAGCACCTCGGAGAAGCGCACGATCTGGCGGTTCTCGTTGGGCACCTCGATGCCCACCGTGGTCTTACCGGGAATCACCTCGACCACCCGCACGCTGATCACCGCCATCGAGCGGGCCAGGTCCTTGGCCAGGTTGGTGATGCGACTGACCTTGATGCCGGGCGCGAGCTGGATCTCGAAGCGGGTGATCACCGGCCCCGGATGCGCGGACACCACCTGCACCTCGACGCCAAACTCCTTGAGCTTGACCTCCAAGAGGCGCGACATCGACTCCAGAGCCTCGGGGGAGAAGCTGTTGGATTTGGCCTGCGGGGGATCCAGCAGCGACAGCGGCGGCAAGGTGCCGGCCAGCCCTTCATCGACCACGACCGGAGCGACACCGGGATAGATGCTAGTGGTCGGCCGCACAGGGCGAGGGGCCGTCTGCGCCGGAGCGACCGGAGCCGCAGCCTGTGCCGGCGCCGCCACGGGCGCCGCGACCGGAGCGGCAGGGGGCGTCCAGCTGGGCGCCGGGCTGACTGGCGCAGGCGCTGCAGCCGGCACAGGTGCGGTGGCCGGCGCGGGTGCTGAGGTGGGCAGATCGAAGGGCAGATCGTCGTCCTCATCGTCCAGCGGCTCACTCTCCGGCAGCGGCTGGCGAGGGGCCGGGCTGATGGTGAGCGGCGGCACACTGGGCGCAGCCACAGCCGCAGGCGGCGGCGTGACAGAGGGCGCAACCGTGGGCGCGGGTGCAACAGGTGCAACAGGTGCAACAGGTGCAACAGGTGCAACAGGTGCAACAGGTGCAACAGGTGCAACAGGTGCAACAGGCTCGGCTGGCCGGGGTTGGGGCGTCAAGGTCTGAGCGGGTGCGGTGCGCGGCGGCTCGGCCGGACCGAAGGACTCATCCTCCAGCCAGTCGGCCAAATCATCCTCGAATACCGGCTCGCGGCGCAGGGCAGGCTCTGTTGTAGCCATAGCCCGCTGCGGCGCTTTCGAGACCACCGCCGCCAGGCTCGCCCCGGCACCCGCAACAGCACCAACCGCGCTGCGCCCGGCACTGGATACCTGCCGCAGCGCACCGGACAACGGACTCGCCGCCTGCGCCACACGCGCCGCCCATCCGGCAGAAGGCTCACGCTGGGCCGGCGCTTCAGGCTCGGGCGCCGAAGCCGCCCTGCCCTGCACCGGTTTGACGCTGGGTGCCGGGCGGCGGCTGGCCGCTTGTGCGGCCTGCTCATCCGCCTCGCGCAGTTTGAGGCGCAACAGGCGCTGCTCACGGCGCGCCGCCCACCAGCGGCTGAGCAGCCCTTGCAGAATCTCCACGAAATCCAGGGTCACCTTGCCAGTCAGATCCATCAGCCGCAGCCAGGGCAGCCGGCTGTACATCGTCCAGCCCAGCGCAAACACTGCAATGAACAGCAGCGTGCCGCCCTGCACGTTGAGGGCCTGCACCGTCCACTCACCGAACATCTTGCCCAGGATGCCCCCCGCAGAGGCCTGCGGATTGTCCTCCAGGGACTCGAACTGGATCGCCGACAGCACGGTCGTCGCCAGCAGCAAGAAGCCGCCGCCCAGCGCACGCCAGGCGATCAGCGCGAGATTCCACTGCAGCGGCTCATGACGGGTAAAGAACAGCTCCAGCTGCTTGATCAGCAGCAGAACCGGCAGCGCGTAGGCGCCATAACCCAGCACCACAAAGCACAGACTGGCGGTCCAGGCACCCATGCGACCGGCCGCGTTCTGCACCTGCACGGCACTGGTGGCCATGTCATAGCCCGGATCCTGAGGGGTATAGCTGAACAGGGCCATGCACAGGTAGACCAGCAGCATGGCCAGCCCGATCATCAGCACTTCCCGCACGCGATAGGTCAGGCGCGGCGCGGCGGAAGCCGCCGGACGACCGGCCGGGGTGCGCGTCGCGGCGCTGCGAGTACGGTTCTTTGCAGTGTTGGCGGAGGTTTTCAAAACGGCTTCTTTCCTGCGCACATCCGGCGCCATCGACTCATGAACGGGCTCTATTGTAAGCCTTTGGTCGAAGGATGCCATGCGCGGCTGGCATTCGCGGGTTTTGCCGCCTGCCAGACAGCGGTGTAGCATGCCGCGCACTACGACATGCCGCCCGGACGGCATGTCCCGATCGATGGCTCAGGCTTGTGGAGTTCCAGCTAATGACTGCAAACAAACATTCGCGACTGATCATCCTGGGCTCAGGCCCGGCCGGCTACACCGCTGCGGTCTACGCGGCGCGCGCCAACCTCAAGCCGCTGCTGATCACAGGCCTTCAGGCTGGCGGCCAGCTGACCACCACCACCGAGGTCGACAACTGGCCCGGTGATGTCGAAGGCCTGACCGGGCCGGCCCTGATGGAGCGCATGCAAAAACACGCCGAGCGCTTTGCCACCGAGATCGTCTACGACCACATCCACACCGCCGAGCTGACCCAGCGCCCCTTCGTGCTCAAGGGTGACAGCGGCACTTACAGCTGCGATGCGCTGATCATCGCCACCGGCGCCTCGGCGCAGTACCTTGGCCTGCCGTCCGAGGAAGCCTTCATGGGGCGTGGTGTGTCCGCCTGCGCCACCTGCGACGGGTTCTTCTACCGCAATCAGGTGGTCTGCGTGATCGGCGGTGGCAACACCGCGGTCGAGGAAGCGTTGTACCTGTCGAACATCGCCCGCGAAGTGCACCTGATCCACCGCCGCGACAAGCTGCGCGCCGAGAAAATCCTGCAGGACAAGCTGCTGGACAAGGCCGCCAACGGCAATATCCGCCTGCACTGGAACCACAGCCTCGATGAGGTGCTGGGTGATGCCAGCGGCGTCATCGGCGTGCGCATCAAGGATGTGAACAGTGGCGAAACCCGCGAGCTGGCGCTGAGCGGCGTGTTTGTTGCCATCGGCCACAAGCCCAATACCGACCTGTTCGCCGGCCAGCTGGAGATGCGTGACGGCTACCTCAAGGTCCAGAGCGGCAGCGAGGGCAATGCCACGGCCACCAGCATCGAGGGCGTATTTGCCGCCGGCGATGTGGCGGACCAGATCTACCGTCAGGCGATCACCTCGGCCGGCGCCGGCTGCATGGCCGCCCTCGATGCCGAACGCTACCTCGACCAGTAAGGTATGGCGGGCCTCACGGCCTGCTCTCCCCCATGCTCAGCTGGCTTGATCGCACTTCTCTGGAGTTTCCGCCTCTGGCCCGTGCCTTGCGCGAGCCAGATGGCCTGCTGGCTGCCGGTGGCGATCTCTCGCCCGAGCGGCTGCTCGCCGCCTACCGGCATGGCTGCTTCCCCTGGTTCAGCGCCGGGCAACCGATCCTCTGGTGGTCACCCGATCCACGCATGGTGCTGTTCCCGGAGGAGCTGCATGTCTCGCACAGCCTGCGCAAGCTCCTGCGCCAGCAGCGTTTTGAGATCCGTCTTGATCATGATTTTGCGGCGGTCATCAAGGCCTGCGCCGAGCCTCGCGCGTATGCCGAGGGCACCTGGATCACCCCGGCGATGCAGGCGGCGTATCTGGAATTGCACCGCCAGGGCATCGCGCACTCGGTGGAAGCCTGGCAGGACGGTGAACTGGTCGGCGGCCTCTATGGCCTGGCGCTGGGCCGGCTGTTCTTTGGGGAATCGATGTTCAGTCGTCGCAGCAATGCCTCCAAGGTGGCGTTCGTCAGCCTCGTCGAGCGCCTGCGCGATGCCGGTTTTGTACTGATCGACTGCCAGATGCACACCGAACACCTGCAGCGCCTGGGCGCCCGTCCGATCCCGCGCCCGGTGTTTGCCGACTACCTGCAGCGCTACCGCGATGTACCGGGGCCCAGTCCCTGGCCGGTATCGCTCCCTGCAACACCTCCAACGGACGCCGACTGAATGCACGCGATCCAGGCGCTGCGCTTTTATGTCTCGACCGCGCACCCCTGCAGCTACCTGCCAGGGCAGCAGGCCAGCACGCTGTTCGTTGATCCGCAGCATGCGGTGGATGCCGAGCAGTACGCCTATCTTTCCGAGCTGGGGTTTCGGCGCAGCGGCCGGCACATCTACCGCCCCCACTGCAAAAGCTGTCAGGCCTGCATCCCGCTGCGCGTTCCGGTTGAGCGCTTTCGGCCCAGCCGCCAGCAGCGACGCATCCTGCAGCGCAATCAGGATCTTAACGTCCGCTGGGTGCCGCTGCGCTGGCAGGATGAGCACTATGCGCTGTACGCCCGCTACATCGAGCAGCGCCATCGCGATGGCGATATGTACCCCCCCAGTCCCGAGCAGTTTCGCGGCTTTCTGCTGGAGGACAGCGGCTTCAGCCAGCTGATCGAGTTTCGCCTCACCGGCCGCCTACTGGCCGTGGCGCTCTGTGACCAGCTCGAGAATGGCCTCTCGGCGGTCTATACCTTTTTCGATCCGGATGAAAATGCTCGCAGCCTCGGACGCTTTGCCGTGCTCTGGCAGATCCAGGAGGCACAGCAGCTGGGACTGCCTGCGGTGTACCTCGGCTACTGGATCGAGGGCTGCCGCAAGATGAGCTACAAGTGCGAATACCGCCCCTTCGAGCTGTACCTTGAGCAGCACTGGCACTGCTTCGATGAGCGCTACACGCCGCCCGAACAGGACGCCGTTCACGGAATCTGAAGCCGCCTGCCAGCATTCCCGCAGCCCGTCCGAAAAACGCCCGTATCCTGAAGCAGTCCATCCTGCGCGGCTGTGCAGGCCGGCAGGCATTTGTTATTTTTCAGGTAGGGCAAGGACTTAGCGCCTTCGCGTCTTTATCGGGCACTGCAGAGGTTTTTCAGTTGATCAAACTGCTTCTGGTTGATGACCACGACCTGGTACGCACCGGCATGCGCCACATGCTGGCGGATGTGGAGGGGGTCAGCGTGGTGGGCGAAGCTGCCTCGGGTGAAGCGGCGCTACAACAGGTGCGGACCTTGCAGCCGGATCTGGTGATGATGGATCTGCGCATGCCAGGCATCGGCGGCATGGAGGCCACCAAGCGCATCCTACTCAGCCATCCGAAAACCAAGGTAATCGTAGTGACGGTCTGCGAAGAGGAGCCCTTCCCTTCGCGCCTATTGGAGATCGGTGCGTCCGGCTATCTGACCAAGGGGGCCGACCTGGAGGAGATGATTACCGCCATTCGCAAGGTCCACGCTGGCCAGCATTTCCTGAGCGCCTGCATTGCCCAGAAGCTGGCCATATTGAAGATCATGCCGCAGCCTACGGCGCCCTTCAGCCAGCTGTCGGAGCGAGAGTTGCAGATCGCGCAAATGGTCGCCAACGGGCTGGCTATCCAGGAAATCTCCGACTGCCTGAACCTGTCGCCCAAGACTGTCAACACCTACCGCTACCGCCTGTTTGAGAAGCTCGGCATCAACAGCGATGTGCAGCTGACCCGGATGGCCCTGCGCCATGGGATTGTCGATGCCGGTGACTGAAGCCCTGCCCGCAGCGGCCTTTGACAGCAGCGCCTTTCTGGCCAGTTGCGCCACGCACCCTGGCGTCTACCGCATGTACGATGCGGCCGAGCGGTTGCTGTACGTCGGCAAGGCCGTCAACCTGAAAAAGCGCCTGGCCAGCTATTTTCGCCAGAGCGGCCTTGCGCCGAAAACCGCAGCGCTGGTGGCGCGGATCGCCCACATCGAGCTGACCGTCACCGCCAGCGAGACCGAGGCCCTGCTGCTGGAGCAGACGCTGATCAAGCAGTGGCGCCCGCCGTACAACATCCTGCTGCGTGACGACAAATCCTACCCCTACGTATTCCTGTCCGCCGATGACTTCCCGCGCCTCGACATCCATCGCGGCAGCAAGCGCGCCCCGGGGCGCTACTTTGGCCCCTACCCCAGTGGACTGGCCATCCGCGAGAGCCTCAACCTGCTGCAGAAAACCTTTCAGGTTCGCCAGTGCGAGGAAAGCTACTACCAGAACCGCAGCCGCCCGTGCCTTCAATATCAGATCAAACGCTGCAAGGCACCCTGTGTGGGATTGGTCAGCGCTGAGGAATACGCCGAGGATGTACGCCATTCGGTAATGTTCCTTGAAGGGCGCAGCAGTCAGCTGACTCGTGAGCTGGCCAGTGCCATGGAGCAGGCCGCTCAGCGCCTGGACTTTGAACGGGCCGCGCAACTGCGTGACCAGATCGCCCCGCTGCGCCGCGTCCAGGAACAGCAAAGCATGGAGGGTGGCAGCGGTGATGTGGATGTGATCGCCGCGCTGGTCACACCCGGTGGCGCCTGCGTCAACCTGATCACCGTGCGTGGCGGGCGAGTGCTAGGCAGCAAGAGCTTTTACCCGCAGGTAGGAATCGAGGCGGGGCCGGCAGATGTGCTGATGGCCTTCCTCGCCCAGTACTACCTGGGGAGTGCCGAGCGCGATCTGCCAAGCGAGCTGATCGTCAATACGCCCCACGATGACTTCCCTGCCCTGCTGGCCGCCGTCAGCGAGGTCCGTCAGCGCCAGCTGAGCATCAGCCACCGGGTGCGCGGTACCCGGGCCCGCTGGCAGCAACTGGCCGTCACCAACGCCGAGCAAGCTCTCAATGCCCGCCTGGCGAATCGTGAGCAGATTACCCAGCGCCTTCAGGCCCTGGGGGACGCGCTGGGGCTGCGCGAGCCGCCCAAGCGCCTCGAGTGCTTTGATATCAGCCACTCCAGTGGCGAGGCGACCGTCGCCTCCTGCGTGGTCTTTGGCCCCGAGGGTGCGCTCAAATCCGATTACCGGCGCTTCAATATCGAAAATATCGCCGCCGGCGATGACTATGCGGCCATGCATCAGGCCCTGACTCGCCGCTTCCGCCGCTTGAAGGCGGGCGAAGGTAAGATGCCGGATATCCTGCTGGTTGACGGCGGCAAGGGGCAGCTCAACATGGCCCGCGAAGTGCTGCGCGAGCTGGGGGTGGTTGATGTGGTGTTGCTGGGAGTGGCCAAAGGCAGCACCCGCAAACCGGGCCTTGAAACCCTGTACCTGGAGAGCGCCGACCAGGAGTTCACCCTGCCCGGTCACTCGCCGGCCCTGCATCTGATCCAGCAGATTCGTGATGAGGCACATCGGTTTGCCATCACCGGCCACCGCGCCCGACGCGGCAAGGCACGCACTACCTCAAGCCTTGAGGATGTTCCAGGTGTCGGCCCGAAACGACGCCGCGAACTGCTCAAGCATTTTGGCGGACTACAGGAGCTCAGCCGCGCCAGCGCCGAGGAAATTGCCCGCGCGCCAGGGATCAGCAAAAAGCTCGCCGATGCGATTTATGCAACCCTGCACAGTGAGTAGAATGCCTTTTTTCGTTGCAGAGCCCGGGTACCGATGAATATCCCCAACCTTCTCACCGTCCTGCGCGTTCTGCTGATCCCAGTCTTCATTGCCCTGTTCTACCTGCCCTTCAGCTGGAGCTACTGGGCCGCCAGCGCCACCTTTGCCCTGGCCAGCGCCACTGACTGGCTGGACGGCTATCTGGCTCGCCGCCTGGGCCAGAGCACACCGTTTGGCGCCTTCCTCGATCCGGTTGCTGACAAGCTGATGGTGGCTGTCGCGCTGGTGCTGCTGGTCGCTGAACACGCCAATCTCTGGCTGACCCTGCCCGCCATGATCATCATCGGTCGGGAAATCGTGGTATCGGCGCTGCGTGAGTGGATGGCTGAACTGGGAGCACGCGCCCAGGTGGCGGTATCACGCCTCGGCAAGTGGAAGACGGCGGCGCAGATGGCCGCGCTGATCGTATTGCTGGCCAATCCCCCACGCCTTGATCCATGGGTTGGGCTCGGCATTGCCCTGCTGGTCATCGCGGCCGCCCTGACACTCTGGTCGATGATTCAGTACCTTCGCGCGGCCTGGCCGCACCTCGGCGCAGAGAAATAACTTTTTTGAATCAATGAGTTGACAGTCTTCCCGGGTGCTATACAATGGCTCCCGTCACCAAGCGGGAATAGCTCAGTTGGTAGAGCACGACCTTGCCAAGGTCGGGGTCGCGAGTTCGAGTCTCGTTTCCCGCTCCAGTTTCAAACGTGTGCAGCCCGATAAGCTGCATGCATAGGCCGGGTGGCAGAGTGGTCATGCAGCGGATTGCAAATCCGTGTACGCCGGTTCGATTCCGACCTCGGCCTCCACTACAAAAGCCCTGCAGTTCAATGACCTGCAGGGCTTTTTTATTTGGCTTGTCTCTGCATCGTTTCGCAGAGAGTAAAAACGCCAAAGGTCTGCACGTTGCGCTACTGCCCGAATGGCGAAATCGGTAGACGCAGGGGACTTAAAATTACCAGTGTCCTTGCCGATTCCGCACCAGACGGGCACCCCGGAGCCCGTTCCGGGACACGTTGATGACAAGTGACAAAAGGCTGTAACCTGTTGTTTTTGCAGGCCCCGATGGTGAAATCGGTAGACACTGAGCACTTAAAATGCTTTGCCGAATGGCGTGCCGGTTCGAGTCCGGCTCGGGGCACCAAAACCTTGCGCACCGTCCAGCGAACCGCCCAGGCTAGGAGCCAGCGCCGATGAGCAAAGACGAAAGCCCGTCCGAACGACTACAGCGCCTCTGGGCAGACCCAGAGATCTCGGCGTGTATGCGCGAAGGCGCGCTGCGTCACCGCCTGAAGTCCGCTCGCAAGCGGCGGGACGCCGGGGAGCAGCCGTTCCCGCTGGACAATCTCACGCTCACCCATTTTGGCGAAGGGGTAAACCCCCGAGAGGTGGAGAAGTCCGTGGAGCCTATGCGGGGCATGAGTTTGGAAGTTCTGAGGGCGCTCCAGAGGCACTCTGAAGGACTCACGGCTGTCCAATTGAAGGAGACACTGGGCCTGACAGAACTCCAAGTCCGTGCCGCGCTGAACGGATTACGTGAGAAGGGACGACAGCCAATCATCAACAACGAGGGGCGGTTCCGCCTCCTTCGCCCAGGCGAGTACTGACGCACCCGGCACCAGCCCTGGGCCACCCCGCATCCGCTTTTGCGCCTAGCTGTTGTCGGACTTCAGCCAGCTGGACAGGATTCTCCTTACCGACCGGACGCCCGGTCTTCCAGAAAAGGAGAATCGCCATGATCCGCATCGCCGACACCGCCATCACTCGCTTCGCTGACCTGAACGAAGTTTCCACCGCCGACCTGCTGGCCTACTACAACAGCGTCACCGGCAAGAACACCAAGCAATTCCTGAAACGCGCCAAGGGCATGCAGCAGGTCTGGGCCTTGATCGAGCCGCAGCTCGCCCAGGACGAAGGGGTCGCCCAGGTGGAGCCCGCCGAGGTTGCACCGGAGCAGCCCGAGAGCGTGCAGGAGCCCGCCACCCCGGCCACCGTGGAGGCATCCCCCGCCACCGCGCCTAGCACCGCCGAGGAGCCCGCAGAGGGCGCAGCCACCGCCGAGGCCAAGGCCAAGCCCGCCGGACTCAAGGCCCGCGTGGATGACCTCCTGGCGGCGCTCGCCAGCGGCCCGCGTACCGTCGCCGAGCTGGCCGAGGCGCTGGGCATGGAACAGAAGAAGGTGCGCTCCACCATCGACACCGCCCGCCGGGTCGGCCACACCATCGCCTGTGTCGGGCGCGGAACCTTCGCACTGCCGGGCGGGGAACAGTAACAGCAGGTTCTTGGTACGGCCCAGGGAGACAGGCCGCCGCCGCTCTGGGCAGTGCGCCAGCTCCCCGAGCGCACCGTCCCTGGGTTCGTGACATCTCAGGAACGGCAGTTCTCAGTCTCAGGAGAGGCAGTTGTCCTGTTGCGCCTCGGAGCGCGGATGCCGGATAATGGCTTCCGTTGGTGAGATCGTGCCTGAATCGACAGGACTCGCCAGGGTGGGCCTGCGGAGGCTCGCCCAGTGGCGGTGGAAGCCCGCGACCAACAGCCCGAACCCTGTTCCCGCCGAGCTGGGTTCTCATGCTTCGCCGGCATTGTCTCAGGCGGCACCGGATCTTGGCGTTATCAGATTCGGAGACCGTCATGACCGACGTCCACCACCAAGACGAAGTATCCTTCACCGCCCCCAAGCGTTGGCTCCGCGCCCGCGAAGCCGCCGAGTACCTGGGCGTATCTGTTCCCCACCTCGCCCGGCTTCGCGAAGTTCGCAAGGGGCCGCCCTACCGCAAGTTTGGCGCTGCCGTCCTGTACGACGTCCGCGAGCTGGACGCCTTCGTTCTGGCGCAGCCCCGCTTTGAAACCAAAGGGGGTGTCCAATGACCGACTTCTTGGAACCTCAGAACGAAAAAAGCCCCGACCTGAGGGCGGGGCCGGGGCTTGGGCGGCAACAAAGCAAGAAGGAAGCTGACGTCCAAGGTGAATTCTCTGCGACCCAGCCCACCACGCCAACCCCGGACTCCGCTGCCGCTGTCAGTTTCTTGCAGCGGTTCCACCCGCAAGGCCCGTGGGCGCTCACCGGCATCTCCCCGGACAAGAAGGTCATCAAGACCCGCTCCTTCTCTCCTGGGCAGGAAGCCGCCTACCTTCAGTGGCTCGACGAGCACAACGGCAAGCTGAACCTCTACTTCCATGTGAACCGTCCGACGAGCGAGCTGCGGAAGAAGGCCGAGAAGACCGACATCGGCGAGGCTGTCTGCCTCCACGTGGACATCGACCCGCGAGCCGGTGAGGACATTCAGGAGGAGCAGAAGCGGGCGCTGGGCATCCTGCGGGCGGCCCAGCCTGCGCCGTCGGTGATCGTCTTCTCTGGGGGCGGCTACCAGGCGTTCTGGAAGCTGGAGGAGCCGGTGCGAATCGACGGCGACCTTGCCCTGGCGGAGAGCTTCGAACGCTACAACATCCATCTGGAGCGCCTCTACGGGGCGGACAACTGCCACAACGTCGATCGGATCATGCGGCTGCCTGGGACGATCAACCTCCCGGACGCGAAGAAGCTGAAGAAGCGCCGGGTCGCCGCGCTCGCCCAGCTCGTGGAATTCAACGACAACGTCTATCCGCTGTCGGCCTTCACCGCCGCCCCGAAGGTACAGTCCGAGGAGACCCTGGGCTTCTCTGGGCGCTCTGTGGTCGTCTCGGGCAACGTGCAGCGCTTGGAGTCGGTGGATGACCTGAACCAGTGGGACGTTCCCGACTGGCTGAAGGTTCTCATCGTCCAGGGCAACGACCCCGACAACCCGACCAAGTTCCCCAGCCGCTCCGAGGCGCTGTTCGCCTGCACGTGTGAGCTGGTGCGCCGGGGCGTTCCCGACGACGTAATCTTCTCCATCCTCACCGACGAGTCCTTCGGGATCGCCGAGTCCGTGGTCGAACACAAGCGCCCGGAGAAATACGCCCTGCGCCAGATCGACAAAGCCCACGAGGTGGTCGGCCAGGACTTGGGCTGGAACCCGACCAACAAGGCAGGCGAGCCGCTGAAGAGCCTGCACAATACCATCACGGCCCTCCGGCTGATCGGTCTGGAGTGCAGCTATGACTTGTTCCGCCGCCGGAACATGGTCGGCCATCACCAGATGCAGGAGCTTTCCGGCGAGTTCTCCGACATGGCCGAGGTGCTGATTCGGCGCGAAATTCGCTGCCGGTTCGGCTTCGATCCTGGCAAGGAGTACGTCCGCGACGCGGTTCTGGAGCTGTGCGCCCTGGGCAGCTTCGACCCGCTTCTGGATCATCTGCACAGGCTGCCCACCTGGGACGGGATGCCCCGGCTGGACTCCTGGCTCGTTCGCTATCTGGGCGCGAAGGATTCGCCCTACATCCGGGCCGCTGGCGCTACCTGGCTCGTGGCAGCGATGGCCCGAGCCTTCGAGCCGGGCACCAAGTTCGACCACATGCTGGTGCTCGTGGGTGCCCAAGGGCGTGGGAAGTCGTCGGCGCTCAACATCCTCGCCGGGGAGTTCTTCAGCGATGCGAATTTCCTCGATGCCCAGGACACCCGCGAAGTTCTGGAGGCAACGGAAGGGGCATGGATCGTTGAATGTGCGGAGCTGGCCGGGATGCGTCGGAAGGACGTGGAGACGCTGAAGCACGAAATCACGCGGCGAGAAGATCGGGGCCGCCCCGCCTATGCGCGGACGGTCGTGTCGGTGAAGCGTCGCTTCGTTCTGGCGGGCACAACCAACAGCGGGCGCTTCCTGCACGACGAGACGGGCAACCGTAGATTCTGGCCGGTGGAGGTTGGCGAGATCGACCTGCCTGGGCTGCAAGCCGACCGCGACCAGATTCTGGCCGAGGCGCTGGCCCGCTACCGCAGCGGCGACTTCCAGTTGTTCCTGACAGGCGAGGCGCTGGAAGGTGCCCAGCAGGCCCAAGAGGCCCGCCGAACCGTGGAAGACGGCTTCTTGGAAATGGCCGAAGGGCTGCACCCCGAAGGCTTCTACGAGGGCACGGCAGCCATCCGCACGGATACGGTGTATCAGTCCATGGGCATCCCACCCGAGCGCCGACGCGGCCAGCTCGCCACGGATGTGCGCCGGGCGATGGAGGAAGCCGGGTGGAAACCGACACCGGGCTCCGTACGCTGGCAGGGCAAGAAACAGCGCCTGTACCTCTGGGCGAAGGACGAACCGCCGCCGCCGCCCGTGTCGGCACAACCGTTCTAACCAATCGGGGGCTTCGGCCCCCGTTTTTGTGCGTTCCGGCCCGCGTTCCGGCTGGCGTTCCGGGCTGGGAGCCTGTAGAGACGCGGGTTCTAGGCCCGGAACGAACGGGCCGAAGAACGTGCGTATATAGGGGCTAGCTCTACTGCCCTCGTGCCCACACCACACTGCTGTGGTGTAGTCCTCCGCTTCTCTCTACCTCTTACTTAATTCCTTCGTTCCGTTCGTTCCGGGGAGCTAGGAGCCTGTATCTACGCGGGCTTGGGCCGGAACGCTGCCCCTGCCGCTTGCGTTCCGCGTTCGTTCCCACGTTCCGCTTGGGCCATAGGGCCGCCCCGGCTGCGTCTTCTGCGTTACCCATTTCAACTGACACATCGCGCACGCGCACGGGGGCCACCCGGCCTGTGCGCTCCCGCCTCCTGGGCCGCCCTCGCAGCGCCGAGAGCGCCCACCAGCACAACGCCCAGCCCGCTGGCCCGCCTGGGCAGTGCCACCGCTCCTAGGCCCGCCTAGGAGGTGCAACGGAATGCCCCGGTAAGTTCGAGTTACCACGCCGCGCCAGCGAGACCAGCCCGCCGACTCGTGCCTGCCGCTGCCGACCGTGGAGCGCACCGCCAGCACCTTCCTGGGCCTGCTGCCGCCCGCCAAAACTGATATCGCCGACGCAGCCGGGCCGTTCGAGCGCGAGCTGATGGAGTGCGCCCACCTGGGCACCTTCCCGCAGTCCGTCTCCGTTGGTGGTGTGTAGTGGTCAAGCCATCCCGGACAATGGGTTAAGTTTTTTCTCGGCAACGGCGGGCGGCAGCCCGTCATTGGCCTG
>NZ_JAMJEZ010000015.1 GCF_023544715.1 Pseudomonas eutrophicaquae
TCCACCAAAAAACAGGTGGACACCATGCCGCGATCTGGATGGCGTGAGGAGATGGGTTCGGCGGACGGTTACGCTAACCCTCACACAATCTCGGTTCATCCCCGCAGGCGCGGGGAACACCGGACGGCTACGAACTGCCGACGCTCGCGGAGCGGTTCATCCCCGCAGGCGCGGGGAACACGCCAGCGCGCCAGTCCCATGAGCCTTGACTGCCGGTTCATCCCCGCAGGCGCGGGGAACACCGTCCAGACATATCGCCTCGCACGTCGTAACGCGGTTCATCCCCGCAGGCGCGGGGAACACGAAAGAACCAGCTGACAGAGCAGATGAGGCTACGGTTCATCCCCGCAGGCGCGGGGAACACGGACTGGTCGCCGAACTCGCCGAGATCCTCGACGGTTCATCCCCGCAGGCGCGGGGAACACGACTGAGCGTCGGCATCGCCCAGCACTGTACCCGGTTCATCCCCGCAGACGCGGGGAACACGAAAGAACCAGCTGACAGAGCAGATGAGGCTACGGTTCATCCCCGCAGGCGCGGGGAACACGCCATCACGCAGAACTCGTTCCTGACCGGTGCCGGTTCATCCCCGCAGGCGCGGGGAACACTCGACCCCAACGGTTACACAGGAAGTGTTAGTCGGTTCATCCCCGCAGGCGCGGGGAACACGCATCGTTATTTCGGTTGCTCTTGCTGGGGGCCGGTTCATCCCCGCAGGCGCGGGGAACACAACTCGTCGATGCGCAGCTTGATCACAACGTCCGGTTCATCCCCGCAGGCGCGGGGAACACCCAGTTTGGCGAAGTGCGCCCATGACTACCCCCGGTTCATCCCCGCAGGCGCGGGGAACACCCGCCTGGAGCAGTTGCTTAGTACCGGCCGCGCGGTTCATCCCCGCAGGCGCGGGGAACACCTCTGGCAAAGGTTGACGATCTGTGGGAGCAGCGGTTCATCCCCGCAGGCGCGGGGAACACCAGGCCCGCTTAGCCGCATACCCTGGGATTGACGGTTCATCCCCGCAGGCGCGGGGAACACTTGAAAGTAGACAAGAACAGCGACTTCTACGGCGGTTCATCCCCGCAGGCGCGGGGAACACGGGTGATCGAGGTGCCGCAGCACATCAAGGAGCGGTTCATCCCCGCAGGCGCGGGGAACACGACACCGGCGCCGCCGCCACCGCCCTCGAGGCCGGTTCATCCCCGCAGGCGCGGGGAACACCTCCCGTCCGCTTTCATCGACATAAGGAACGCCGGTTCATCCCCGCAGGCGCGGGGAACACTTCCACAGGCGCGGGGCGGTGCCGTCCTGGGGCGGTTCATCCCCGCAGGCGCGGGGAACACTGGTACTTCGCTCCGTTTAGCCGCCGGTCTGACGGTTCATCCCCGCAGGCGCGGGGAACACCTCCGCCTTCTGAGTAATGAGCCTCCGCTGGTCGGTTCATCCCCGCAGGCGCGGGGAACACAGACCGGCCCACATGCCGAACATGTCTCGGGCCGGTTCATCCCCGCAGGCGCGGGGAACACGCGCCCCTGGCTGACGATCATCCGCGAGATAGCGGTTCATCCCCGCAGGCGCGGGGAACACACTTAGCGTAACCATATGACTCATAAAGAAAAATATGGCTCCGAAAAATCCACCAACTTTTTTGTTAAAGATCAGCCTTGCTGTCGGGCTGGAATGCGACAAGCCGTAACCCATCAAAATCGACAGGAATACGGCGATTCGGTCCCAAAGTCTGGAACTCAAAGCCGGACTCGTGATTACTTGCCCAAGCCATCACTACATTACCGTCTTCGCTCCCTTCACAAAGCTGGTGCCAGATCATTTCCCGCGTACGACGCGACACGTCGCCGATATACACACCAGCGCGAACTTCCAGCAGCCAGATGGCCAGACGACCACGCAAGCGCGGTGGAATACTCTCCGTTACCACGACGGTGAAGGTCATTCACTGGCTCCTGTGGCCAGCATCACCCAAGCTGTCAGGGTTGGGGATAGCAGGCGGGACCGACTCCACAGGCGCAGGGGGTGGCTGGATGCCCCCGGCGGACAGCACGTCCTCGATCGCGGGAATGATGCGCCGTAACAGCTTGCTGGATCGAAACATGTCGCGGCAGGCCAGCCGGACTTCACGATCTGGCTGGCGCGGATTTTTCGCAGCAATACGGAAGGCTACAGGCACTACTGTTTCGAATTTGAACAAGTCAGCTATGTCATACACGAACGACAAGGGCTTTCCGGTATGAATGAAGCCAACCGCCGGGGCATAGCCGGCGGCCAGGACAGCCGCTTCCGTCAATCCGTATAAACAGCTGGTCGCTGCTGACAGACAACGGTTGGGTACATCGGCGCTGTCCCAATCGGTGTAGTCATAGTTGCGCGAGCGCCAGTTGACACCGTACTCGCGGGCCAGCTGCTTGTAGATCTCACGCACCCGCGCGCCCTCGATACCCCGCAACTGCTCGACGCTACGGCGCTCCGGCGCTTTCTCTCGAAAGCGCAGCTCATACATCTTGCGCACCACCTTCAGGCGCAAGTCGTCATCCAGCGCCAGCTTGGCCTGGTACAGCAACCGATCTGCCCGTGCCCCGCCGGGCTGGCCGCTGGCGTACAGGCGCACCCCGGCCTCGCCAACCCAGACCAGCAGGGTTCCAACAGTCGCGGCCAGCCTGACGGCGGCATGAGAGACACGGGTACCGGGCTGGAGCATGATGCAGGCCACCGAACCCACCGGGATATGCTTGCGCACCCCGTTCTGGTCAATGACCACAAACGCACCGTCCAGCACGTCAATCTGACCGTAGTCGATGAACACCATCGAAATACGATCCTTCATCGGCAACGGCTTGAGCGGCGGCAGCATCAAGCGCTCCCAAGACTCAACAAGCCACACCCGAACGCCTTGGCTGGACCGATACCGCCCAGCAACGCACCCGCCAGTGCATCGCAATCGCGTACCTGCAGATGCCCTTCGAAGCAGACACGCTGCAATACGATGCCAAGGCTATGCTTGCGCTGGCAGTTCAGCCGCTCGCTGGCCGTGACTAGCGCACCCAGCACGGCAAAGCCATGGCGCTCGCCCTGACGTGCCAGCCAGTCGAGCTGTGCTGACTCATCGACCAGTCCATAACGCTTGCGCTCACGGGTCACCGTGGGATTGGCCAGCAGACGAAAGCGAAAGCGCCGATCGGGCTGCAGCATGGCGGTCTGATCCATCGCACGGCATTCAGCTGCGCACTGCAGATAACCGGGCAGCGCTTGCAATACCTCCCAGTTTCCCGCCATGGCTGACTGCACCAGCAGTTGCGGCGTGGCCCAGGCATTGCTGCCGGCTTCCAGTCGCCACAGAAAGCGCGCCGGGCTGTCGTCCGCCCCGCTGACGAACGCGCGGGTCAGCGTGCGATGCATGTCGTAGGGGTCGGCCAGATCGCGCCGCGCCAGGGCGCTGCGCGGGTCAAGCGTCAGTCGGGTGAGGTGCATGGATCACTTCCTGTTTGACGAAGCGCGGGCCGAAACGCCGCTCGATGAAGGGGGCGACCGGCTGGTCGAGACGCACGCTGCCTTCGGCGGCATCTTCCAGCAGCAGACGCTGGCTTGCCGCCGGCTTGTCCAGCAGCGACGGCCAGCCCAGCAGGGCACTGCGCAGATCGGCCTCCTGCAGCGCATCAACCAGCGCCACCGGCTGGCCGGGCACGAAGGCCTTGCGTCCCAGCGCCAGCGGCCAGTGCGGCGTCAGCAGCGCCTGCTGGATCTGCGCCAGCAGGCGGCGCTCGCCTTCCAGCCCGACCAGAAACACCGCATCGGATAGGTAGTAACGCGGGCTGACCACGGTGCGGTTGTGATCCGGCTTGCCGCTGGCGATCAGCACGCCGGTGGCAGTCTGGTAGTCGCGCATCAGCACGCCTTCACGGTCGATGCGCACGCCCATGCGCAGGGCGGCCAGATCGTCCACCGGCTCGCTGCGATCACGCCCCAGCGCGGCACACACCAGGCCGAGCACCCCGGACTTGGAGGGCTCCAGCTGGGTGTCGCGCTCGTCGAAGCGGCTGGTGGTGCCCCATGACTGCATCGGCCCCTGCAGGCGTAACAGCAAGGTGGCCATGCTCAGCCCTCCAGTTCAGCGGCGACCTGCTCGCTGACCCAGCTGGCCAGCGCATCGAGGTTTGCCAGCGCCTCGCCCTTGCCCTGCGGCCAGGCGGTGCTCAGATCCAGCACCGCCCAGCGATCGCGCGCATCGGCATACACGTTGGCCAGCTTGCCTTCGTGCTCGGCCATCGCCTGCACCGACTGCTCGGTCAGCGACTTGTCCGCCTGCGGACGTACCGGCGACTCGAAGGCATTGGCCAGGTTGATCGGGCTGGCATGGCGCAGGCACACGCCGACGAAGGCCGGCAGGTTGTGCGCAGCGAAGGTGTTCTGCTTGCCGGTGGGGATGGCGCGCACCATCGCCTGGGTGAAGGCCTTGAGCGCCGCCAGCGTCAGCTCGCGGTCGCCCTGCAGATTGCTGCGCAGCTTGCCGGCATCGACCACGGCATAGCGGTAGAAGGTGGCGGAGTTGAATTCCGTGTAATTGATCATGGCCGCACCGCTCTCATCCGGGCGCAGAGCCTCATCCACGGCCGTGAAGTAGTCGAATTCGCGCTCGACCTTATGAGTGCTGATGGCATGCGCGACCTGGCAGGCAGCGTACTGGTTGGCCGATCGCAGATCAGCCAGCATTCGACCAAACAGCGCAATATCGACTGCCCGGCTGCGTGCCAGGCAGGCCAGAGTGTCCTTCTTCAAAGCGTCTGGAATGTCGGTGGGCTTGATCTTCTTCTTGCCAGCGAGAGCCAGCAGACTCTCTGCATGCTCGGCAATCACGGCTCGGAAACTTTCAACCTCTGTAGCAGACACAAATAACAGATAAGAAAGCGCCTTCTCACCGGAGTCTTCCTTATCAGCTGCCTTGTCTTGCTCATCCGACTTCTTCTTGCTCTTGGCTGACAACTTCACCACTTCATTGAAAAGCGAACAGTCCTGCAGCCCAATGGCTTTCAGCTCCGTTTCCAGCAGGCGATCCAGATAACGGGTACGCACACCGATAACCTCATTCCCCAGCAGATCGCTGCTCTTGAACCAGTCCCGCACATTTTTTTTCTGGCACTGGCTGCTGACCCGCGCCCGGCGATAGCCACCGAACAGCGCATCCTTGGGCGCGCCGGTGTCATCGCGGTTGAGGTTGGACGGGGCGAAGTTCTGGATCAGGTGAAATTCGACGAACAGACTCATGACATCCCTCTCAGGGTTGGCGGGCCGCTCAGGCGGCCGGGCTCGGGTTCTGGGCAAGTGGGTTCAGGGCAAGGTAGAAGGCACGCGCCCACTGCTGGCGGATGCGGTCGCGCCAGTCCGGGTCGGCATAGGGGTTGAGCAGCACGCGCAGGTCATCCAGCAGCGCGGCGTAGTCGATGGTCTTCTCGTCAGCGGCCAGCAGGCTGATGATCTGGCGCAGGTAATCCATCAGGTTTTCGGCATCGGCGGCCAGCAGGGCGACGAAGCGTTTCTCGATGCTGGCGCTGCCGCGCTCACGCATCAGCTGGCCGAGTGCGGTGGCCAGCGTGGTGCTGCCCTGCTTCGGATGGCGGGCATACAGCGCCGCCACCGCATACAGCGCGCGGCGCTGGCTGGAGCTGGCGCTGCAGTCGGCCGGCACGAAGCGTTCGACCCAGGGATAGGCCGGCGGCCAGCAACCCGGCTCGAACGCCAGACTGCGGCGCAGGGTGGCGCGCGCGGCGCTGTCACGCTCGAAGGCCTCGCGCAGGTGGTTGATGAAGGCCTGGGAATAGCCGGTTTCAGTGCTGCTCATCGACAGCCTCCTCCTTGCTGTGGTCGGGTTGCGCGACTTGCTTGAGTTTGTTGCAGATGCCCTGGAATTTCGGCCACTGCTGCGCCTCGGCGCGCAGCGCGCGTGCGGTGCGGCCCAGCACGCCCTGCAACTGATCCCACCAGGCGCGTGCCGCTGCCAGCTGCACACCGGCCCAGTGCCGCACCAGCGCATCGCCGTCGCCACTGGCTTCCAGCGCCAGCAGTTGCGGCAGGCCACGTTCAGCGATGGCAAAGAAGGCGGGGGTGGCTCCGCTGGCGTCCAGCAGGGCGCGGGCGCGGGAACGGGTGTCCTTGTGCTCCGGGTCGGGCATGCTGGTGGCCAAGGCAGCCACACCGTAGCCACACAACTTGGTGTGCAACGTTTCAAGCTCTTCCAAGCAGTCACGGATATGGCTGGCAATCTCGGCAGAGATCAACGCCTGCTTTGGCAACCGCAACGATTCACTCCGCCACCTCAACAGCGCCGCAACACGTTTGGGATTACACGTCACTCCAGCTACCAACAGAGACTGCCACCCCACTTCATCCCCGCGAGCGCGGTGCAGGCTGCTAGCCCACCCCAGCACCGTGGCGGGATGGCCCATTTTGCGGTCGGGATCGGGCAATAAAGCTGGTAGATCTCGCCAGAACGCACGCCCACCCTCAAACCGCAACCGTACTGGATCAGGGCTACCTGCTCGCCAGCTAGCCATGGGGTCAGGTGCCATGACGTCCTCGGTCAATCCCAAGCCTTCGCAAAAGTGCAGCCACTGAATGGAGTCACCATCCTGAGGTCGTAGCAACACAGCTCGGGTAGGACGGGTGTAGCGGTCATTAGGCCCAGAAGCCAATGTCGCTGCAGCCAGAAGGTCAGCACGAGTGGTAATTGGCCTTTCCCAGCTTGGGAGATCATCCACTCGGCCCGCTGGGTGCAAGGCAAGACACAATGTTTGCTGCAGGGTATGTCCCAATGGCAGCACCGCTGCCGTATTAGCCAGTGGCCCAGCCTTATCCGCATCACGCAGACACTTAACAAGCCCAGGCGGAACAAACTGCAGGTACCCGAGTAGCGTCCGCACAGCGAAGGCAGGAGAGATAGACACAGGGAGTGTGTCCACCGAGTGATCAAGTACTGCTGCGTTATTGCCACTGGCACTGGCCAGCGACACCTGCGTCCAGGGCTTGAGCTTGTCGCGCGTTTCCTCCAGCTGCGCCAGCGCCGCCACCTGCATGAACGGCTGCTCGGGATGGAACAGCCAGAAATGCTCGCGCCATTGCTGCAAGTAGCGGGCAATCGCCTCCTGCGGCAGCCCCTCACGGAACCAGGCCGCACGCTCACGATCTTTCCAGCGCCCAAGCTGGCAGCTCAGCGCGCGGTGGGTGATCGCCAGCAGCAGCCGGTATTGCGCCACCAGACTCGGCGGCGCGGTTTCCGCCAGCGAGTGAATCTCGCTGGCGCGCTGGAAAGCCTCCAGCAGCCCGACCTCGCACACCCGGCCATCCAGCAGGCGCACGGGCAGCCAGGGTTCATCCAGCAGGTTGAATCGAGGACTCATCATTCCTCCTCGCGGTCGATGGAAGTTTCAGGCGTGCTGTACAGCAGCCCGAGTTCAGGATCGAGCTGCACCAGCAGCCGGCCGATCTGGCAGCGGCCGTCCTGCAGCAGCAACGGATAGGCATGGCACAGCAGCGGACTCTCGCTGAAAGCCGGGGGCAGCGCTTGCTGGCGGCAATGGGCCACCAGCGCCTTGCGGCTGCATTTGAGCTGACGGGCATACAGCGTGCGCGCCAGCGCCGGCGGCAAGGCCTGCTGGGGATCAAAGACCTCGCCATCCGACTGCAGACTCCAGCCAGCGGCCAGCTGGTGAAGCGGAATCAGGGTGATGCTGTCCTCACCCAGCCGAGTCTGGTTCACCAACCCCTGCCCTTCGCCTTCCTCATTGCCACGCGGCTTGTCAGCATAGGCACTCTGCGGTTCGTCCTCGGCATCCAGCACGATGTTGCTGGCGCGCCGGCTCTGATCGGTCTGCTTGCCGAGGTGCCGGCCCATTGCCTCGACATCAATGAAGTCACGGATGTCCTGCGCCAGCTCGGGCGGCAGCGGCGAGTCGTCGTAGACCCGCTGCACCAGCCGGTCGATATCGCCGGGCAGCTTCAGCTCGCTTTCCTGTGACAGAAAGGCCCAGCTGCGTGCCAGTACCCAGAGGTCGTAGACAAATTCCCAGGCGGTTTCCTTCATCTCGGGCAAGCGCTCCGGCGACAGACCAGCCACCCACAGACGGGGCTGCGCATGGTCCGCCGGGCGCACACGCTGATGCCGGTGCAGCCGGCCGGCACGCTGCAGGATCAGATCGACCGGAGCCAGGTCGCTGATCAGGAAGTCGAAGTCGATATCCAGCGATTGCTCGGCCACTTGAGTGGCAATCAGCAGCACACGCCCCGTGCGCGGCGGCTGGTCTTCGTACTTGCCGAAGGTCGCCAGCACCTGCCTCTCACGAGCACTGCGCTCATCGGCGGGGAAACGGGCATGGAACAGCAGCAGTTCGATGCCATCCCCCTGCTGCTGCAACAACCGGTACAGCTGCTGCGCGCGCTGTACGGTATTGACGATCACCGCGCCATGCCCTTCCACCTCCAGCAGACACAGCGCCAGTGCCGCCAGCTCCGATAGCGACTCGCCCACGGGGTGAAGCTGAATCGGCGCCTGCTGGCGTGATTCGAAAGTTTCACCCTGCACGCCGCGCACATCCGCCAGCAGCAGACGCGGATATGCCAGCGGCGGCACTTCGTCCTGTACGCCCCAGGCCTGCAACAGCGCACGCTGGCGAGCCGCCGGCAGGGTGGCACTCATCAGCACTACCGAAGCACCGAGTGGGCGCAGCCAGCGCAGCAGGTTTTCGATCAGCTGGGAGGTATAGGTATCGTAGGCATGCACCTCGTCCAGAACCACCACCCGGTTGGCCAGGCCCCACAGGCGCACGAAGTGATGCTTGACGTTGAGCACCGCCAGCAGGCTCTGATCCACGGTGCCGACACCGTAGGGTGACAGGAGCGGTCGGCGTCGGCGCGAGAACCAGCTGGAGGCGGTGACCGCTGCCCTGTGCCGCTCGCTGTCATCATGAATACCCTGCAGACGATGCTGGTCACGCAGTGCCTCGACCCGCTCGTCCAGCATCGCCCCGCCATGCACCAGCTGGATATCCAGCTGGCGCTCATCGGCGAAGGCACGCAGGAACGTCAGCGCGCGCTCGTACAGGGCATTGCCGGTGGCCTGGGTTGGCAGCGCCACATACAAGCCGCGATGCCCATTTGCGCGCTGCAGGCGCAAATGGGCCAGAAAAGCCAGTTCCGTCTTGCCCTCGCCCATCGGCGCTTCCACCAGCAACAGCGCGGGCCCTTGATTACCCGCCAGCAGGCGCTCGGCAGCCTCTTGCAGTGGACGTGGTGTCAGCGGCTCGCACCGACCCAGTATCTGGCCCAGCAGCACCTCAGTCGGTGCATCACCCTGTAACAGGTTGTCGAATGCTGGCCAGCCAATAGCCTGCAGCGCCTGAGTAGCCAGATGTCGAGCCGCGGCGAAGTGGCTATCCAGCTCATCTGCACGCTCACCTAAGGGGAACCACTCGGGGTTTGAGCCAATCCAGTCGGAAATGCTGGTCAGGCCAGCCAGCCACTCGACAGCCGGTAACGATGGCACCACCGCAGAGGGCTGTACCGGCTGCAAGCATGTCCAATAGGCATCCAGCAGCAGTTGACGCGCCGTAGCCCAACCGGCCGCCTCAAAGGCCGGCATTTCCCAGTCTCGCTCAGAACGGATGTTGTAGCCGTGATGCGCACTAATCGCTTGCAGAGCGCCATAGCGCCAGTCGGGGTCAGGCAGGCGTTCACGCAGCAGGCGATCAAGGAGGGCGCCACTGGCCATGGCATGGTCAGCAACCCGCAGAGACTGTGGATGAAACGCCAGCCCCGCCTGCTCGACCCGTTGACGCCCCTGCTCCCACTTACACTGAAAACCGGGAATCGCCTTGCCAAAATCATGCAGACCAACCAATGCAGCCACTGTGCGAGGAAAGTCGGTCACGGGCAGGCCGAACGCGGCGGCCATACGCTGAATCGTGGCGGGAGATTCATGCTCCAGCAAGGTCAGCGCGACGGCTGCAACATCCAGCATGTGAGCCAAGAGTCCATGTCCCTGAGGCTCGCCACTCTTGGCCCAGATGCTGCGGGCAGGATCAGAAAGATCACTGAAACAGTGTGATGACATCCTTTTCTCCTGATGTGAGGTGCGAAACACGCACCCGCACATTGTCACACTCCCGCGACAAGCCATGTCGCAGTTCGCAAGAGATACATCACATTACGCGACGAATCTCTGAGCACGGATGAGCCAAAGCCCCCCTGCTTACCGCCTTACCCCACGCAGCTGGCCTGATAGCCGGCAGCATCCAGCAGGGTCTGCAGCGCGCCGAGATCATCCGGCTGCAGGCGGTAGATCCACTGGCCATAAGGGTCTTCGTTGATCCGCTCGGGGGCATCGGCCAGCGCCTCGTTGACGGCGGTGATGGTGCCGGCAAGCGGGGCGTAGATGTCCGAGGCAGTCTTCACCGACTCGACCACCCCCACCTGCTCACCGGCACTCAGGCGCCGGCCAGGCTCAGGCAGTTCGACAAAGACCACATCGCCCAGCGAGGTCTGGGCGTGATCGGTGATACCGACGCTCAGGCTGCCGTCGGCTTCAAGACGGGCCCAGGAGTGGCTGTCGGTGTAGTGCAGGTCGGCCGGGGTATGGCTCATGGGAGCATCCTTCTGCGAAGCGGCGCCGGGCGCCGGCGTAGGGAAAGGCCCGCAGCGGCGGGCCGCAGGGTCAGATCAGCGCCTTGCCGTGGCGCACGAAGCACGGCCGGACCACGCGCACCGGGTACCATTTGCCGCGCACTTCCACTTCGGCACGCTCGCCGGTGGCGACCGGTACGCGGGCCAGGGCAATCGATTTGCCCAGGGTGGGCGAGAAGTTGCCGCTGGTGATTTCGCCCTCGCCCACTCCGGCGATGCGTACCCCCTGATGCGGACGCAACACAGCGCGCTCCTCCAGCACCAGACCGACCAGCTTGCGCTCGGCGCCGCCGGCATCGCGCTGCGCCTCAAGCGCCGGGCGGCCGATGAAGTCACGGGCGGCCGGCTCCCAGGCCACGCACCAGGCCAGGTTAGCCTCCAGAGGGGTGGTGTGGCGGTCCATATCCTGGCCGTACTGGTTGAAGCCCGCCTCAAGGCGCAGGGTGTCGCGTGCGCCCAAGCCCACCGGGGCAATGCCGGCGCCGACCAGATCGTTGAAGAACTCCAGCGCCTCTTCAGCCGGCAGGAGAATCTCCAGACCGTCCTCGCCGGTATAGCCGGTGCGGGCGATGAACCAGTCACCCTCGGCCAGGCCGTGGAACGGCGGCAGGTCGCGCAGCAGCGCGGCGCGGGCAGGGCTGAGCAGGTCGCTGCAGCGCTCCAGAGCATGGGGGCCCTGAATGGCCAGCAGGGCCAGATCGTCACGCTCGCGCAGCGACACGTCCAGCGAGCCGCACTGTGCCTCGATCCAGGCCAGGTCCTGGTCGCGGGTCGCGGCATTGACCACCAGACGGTAGCCCTGTTCGAGGCGGTAGACGATTAGGTCGTCGAGGATGCCGCCCTGCGCGTCGAGCATCAGGCTGTACAGCGCCTGACCGGTGCGCTGCAGGCGGCTGATATCGCCGGCCAGCAGGCGGCTCAGCAGGGCTTGCGCATCCGCACCGGCCAGATCCAGTACGGTCATGTGGGAGATGTCGAAAACCCCGCAATCCTGACGCACCTGGTGGTGCTCATCGACCTGTGAGCCGTAGTGCAGCGGCATGTCCCAGCCGCCGAAATCGACCATCTTGGCACCCAGTGCCAGGTGCAGGTCATGCAGGGGGGTGTGCTGTCCCATGGGGGTATTCCTTGCGGGCGTCAAATGGCGCGCATTGTAGCCGCAATCCGCGTCAGTCACATGGCAGGCGCGCCGATCGGCGCGCTCTCTGGGCGGTGTTCAACCATAACGGCGCGCCGAACGGCGGATCAGGCCGATCACCGGCAACAGCCCGACCAGCACCAGACTCAGCGCCGGCAGCGAAGCACGCGCCCACTCCCCTTCACTGGTCATCTCGAAGACCCGCACGGCGAGGGTGTCCCAGCCGAACGGGCGCATCAGCAGGGTGGCCGGCATTTCCTTGAGCACATCGACAAACACCAGCAGCGCCGCACTCAGGGTGCCGGGCAGCAGCAGCGGCAGGTAGAGGCGACCAAACAGCGGCAATCCGCTCACCCCCAGGCTGCGCGAAGCCTCTGGCAGCGACGGGCGAATCCGCGCCAGGCTGTTTTCCAGCGGCCCGTAAGCCACCGCCATGAAGCGGATCAGGTAGGCCAGCAACAGGGCCGCCAGACCGCCCAGCAGCAGCGGCTTGCCCGCCCCGCCCAGCGCGGTGGAGAGCGGGATCACCAGCTCGCGGTCGAGGTAGCTGAAAGCCAGCATGATCGACACCGCCAGCATCGAGCCGGGCAGCGCGTAACCAAGATTGGCCAGCCCGACCAGCCCGTGCATGCGCCGGGTCGGCGCCATGCGACGGGCAAAGGCCAGCAGCAGGGCCAGCGCCACGGTAATCAGCGCCGCCAGGGCGCCGAGGTAGAGGGTGTGCAGGATCAGCGCCACATAGCGCTCATCGATATCCAGGCGCCCGCGCTGCCAGAACCACACCAACAGCTGCAGCACCGGCACCACAAAGGCACAGAGAAATACCAGCCCGCACCAGGCGCTGGCGGCCAGCGCCTTGACGCCGCGCAAACGATACAGCGGCGCCGCCCGGGCGCGCTCGTTGCCGGTGCGCGCTGCCCCGCGCGAACGGCGCTCGGCATAGAGCACCAGCATCACCAGCAGCAGCAGCAGGCTGGCCAGCTGGGTGGCGCTGGACAGGCTATAGAAGCCGTACCAGGTCTTGTAGATGGCGGTGGTGAAGGTGTCGTAATTGAACACCGACACCGCACCGAAATCCGCGAGGGTTTCCATGATCGCCAGCGCCAGCCCCGCGCCGATCGCCGGACGCGCCATCGGCAGCGCCACCCGCCAGAAGGCCTGCCAGGGCGACTGGCCAAGCACCCGCGCCGCCTCCATCAGACCGCGCCCCTGGGCGAGAAAGGCGTTGCGCGCCAGGAGGTAAACGTAGGGGTAGAAGACCAGCACCAGCACCAGAATCACCCCGCCGGTGGAGCGCACCCGGGGCAGGCGCAGGGCGCTGCCGAACAGCTCGCGCAAGAGGCTCTGCACCGGCCCAGCAAAGTCCAGCAGCCCGACAAACACGAAGGCCAGCACATAGGCCGGAATGGCGAACGGCAGCATCAGCGCCCAGTCCAGCCACTTGCGGCCGGGGAACTCGCACAGCGCGGTCAGCCAGGCGAGGCTGACGCCAAGCAGCACCACACCGCTGCTGACCCCAAGCACCAGCGTCAGGGTATTGCCGAGCAGGCGCGGCAACTGGGTCTCCCAGAGGTGCGACCAGATCTGGCGATCCACCTCGCCCCAGCTCAGCAACAGGACACTCAGCGGCAACAGCACCAGAGCGGCGATCGCCGCCGCAATCGGATACCAGCGGCGTTGAATGGAATGGGCCACGCGGACTCCTCGGCAGACGGGGGTGCCGCCAACAGCCGGCACCCGGGACGGTACGCCGCAGCACAGCACGGCGCGCCAACAAAAACGCCCCGGCACGGGCCGGGGCGTCGAGTATAACCGTTGTCAGACGCGAATCAGTTCCAGCCAGCGCGATCCATCAGGCGGATCGCCTCGGCCTGGCGCTTGCCCGCCACTTCCACCGGCAGGGTATCAGCCTTGAAGGTACCCCACGCCAGCACCTCGGCAGACGGCTTGACCTGCGCATTGGCCGGGAACTCCTGATTGACGCCGGCGAACACAGCCTGCGCCGGGGCAGTGGTCATCCACTCCAGGAGCTTCTGCGCGGCCTCGGCATTCGGCGCATGCTGGGTCACCCCGGCACCGGCCAGATTGACGTGCACGCCGCGGTCAGCCTGGTTCGCCCAGAACAGCTTGGCCTTGAGATCCGGCTGCTGCTTCTGCAGGCGGCCGTAGTAGTAGCTGTTGACGATGCCCACATCACACTGGCCGGCATCGATCGCCTGAATCAGCGCGGTGTCATCGGCGAACGGATCGGTCGCCAGATTGGCTACCCAGCCCTTGACCACCTGCTCGGCCTTCTCGGCGCCGTGGGTCTCGATCAGGGTGGCGGTCAGCGACTGGTTGTAGACCTTCTTGCTGGAGCGCAGGCACAGGCGACCTTCCCAGTTCTTGTCAGCCAGCGCCTCGTAGCTGGACAGCTCCTCCGGCTTGACCCGCTCGGTGGAGTAGACGATGGTCCGCGCGCGCAGCGACAGGCCGGTCCAGGCACCGGTACTGGAGCGGTACTGGCTGGGGATGTTGGCTTCGATGACCTTGGAGGTCAGCGGCTTGAGCACGCCCTCCTGCTCGGCCTGCCAGAGGTTGCCGGCATCCACGGTGATCAACAGATCCGCCGGGGTGTTGGCGCCTTCGGCCTTGAGGCGGGCCAGCAGCGGCGCTTCCTTGTCGGTGATGAACTTGACCTTGACCCCGGTTTCGCGGGTGTACTGATCAAAGACCGGCTTGATCAGCTCATCGATCCGCGAGGAATACACCACCACTTCATCGGCGGCTTGAACGGTACCGGCCAGGGTCGTCAGGGCCAGGGCGGCCAGGAGCGTGTGGTTTGCCTGCATGGAGTGCGCCTCTAAGGATGGGAAACTGAGGCAGATGATAAGCAGTCCTATTTGCAGGTTCAACGGCTGACACACTGCAGACGAAAATAATTTTCAACTAAGCGACCAATGGTCGATGCCGCCGCTACGCCGGTAGCGCACGGGCCAGCGCCGGCAGATCCCCGCCCAGCCCCAGCGCCTGACGCGCGAACAGCCCCTTGGCCAGGTAATGACGATCCACCAGACGCAGACCGGCATTGCGCAGCCAGCGCAGGCGCAGGTCATTGGACTGGAACAGGCGCTCGAAGCCCTCCATCGCCGCCATCATCGCCAGGTTATGGGGCATGCGCCGCCGCTCATAGCGGCCCAGCACCCGGGTGCTGGCCAGCGTCTCGCCCCGCGCCTCGGCCTGCTGCAGCACCTCGGCCAGCACCGCGGCATCCAGCAGCCCCAGATTGACGCCCTGCCCGGCCAGCGGGTGAATGCTGTGGGCGGCATCGCCGATCAGCACCAGCCCTGGCTCGACATAACGCCGGGCATGGCACTGGCGCAGCGGCACGCAGTGGCGCGGATCGACCTGCAGCACCCGGCCGAGGCGCGCCTCGAAAGCGCGCTCGAGTGCCGCGGCAAAGTCAGTATCCTCCAGTGCCATCAGCGCCTCGGCCTCGGCCGGCGGGCAGGACCAGACGATCGAACACCAGTGGGCATCGCCAGCGCGGGTCAGCGGCAGGAAGGCCAGCGGGCCGCTGTCAGTGAAGCGCTGCCAGGCGGTCGCCTGATGCGGCTGACTGCAGCGCACGCTGGTGACGATGGCATGGTGCAGATAATCCCATTCACGGGTCGCACAGCCGGCCAACTGGCGCACCCGCGAACGGGCGCCGTCCGCCGCCACCAGCAGTGGGGTGCGCAGCTGGCGGCCATCGGCGAGGGTCAGCAGCCAGCCCCCGGCCGAACGGCGCAGCTGCTCAAGACGCGCCTCACCCAGACGCTCGATCGGTGCCGCGCGCAGACGCTCCAGCAGCGCCTCCTGCACCACGCGGTTCTCGACGATGTGCCCGAGGTGCTCGGCATGCACGCTGGCGGCGTGAAAGTCGATCTGCCCGGTGCCCGAGCCATCCCACACGCACATCGCATCGTAGGCAGTGGCGCGGCGGGCGATGATCCCCGGCCAGACCGCCAGCCGCTCGAGAATCCGCTGGCTGGCCACCGACAGCGCACTGACCCGCGGCTCGAAGGCGGCATCCGCCGCCAGCGCCGGGCCAGGCTCCAGCGAGGCGCCGTCGAGCAACAGCACCCGCAGGCCACTCTCCTGCAGGGCCAGCGCCAGGGTGCTGCCGACCATGCCGGCGCCGACGATGATCAGATCCGCGTGCATCATGCCTCCTCGTGCTCTCTGCCGGCTCAGCGGCGGGTGCCCAGGCCCATGGCCTGGCGGGCAAAGGCCTGGCGGGCCGGAGCGCACAGCTCCAGCGCCAGCAGGCCCAGACTGCGCCCGCAGGCCAGCAGCGGGTGCGCATTGGAAAACAGCCGGGTGACCCGGTCGGAAAAGCCGATGGTCAGCGCCTGATCATCGCGCTGGCGTTGCAGGTAGCGCTGCAGCGTCGCCAGCTCACCCAGAGGCGCAGCACTGCCCAGCAGGGTCTCGCTCAGCGCCATCACGTCGCGCAGCGACAGGTTGAAGCCCTGTCCGGCAATCGGGTGCAGGCCGTGGGCGGCATTGCCGAGCACCACCAGATGGCTGCGCACCTGCTCTTCGGCCTCGTGCAGCGCCAGCGGGTAGCTGTAGCGGGTGCCGACCCGGCGCAGACGTCCCAGCCGGTAGCCGAAGGTCTGCTGCAGTTCAGCCAGAAACGCCGCGTCAGGCAGTGCCTGCAGACGGGCGATCTCCTCGGGGCTGCGGGTCCAGACCAGTGCGCTGCGCTGCCCGGCCAGCGGCAGCAGCGCCATCGGCCCATGACGGGTAAAACGCTCGAAAGCCTCACCGCCGTGGGGCTGGCCGAGGCCGATATTGGCGATCAGCGCGCTCTGGCCGTATTCGGTGCGGCGCACGTGGATGCCGAGCTGGGTGCGCAGATCGGAGCGACCGCCATCGGCCAGCACCAGCAGGTCGCAGTCCAGCGGGCTGCCGTCATCGAGGGTCAAGTGATAGCCACCGGGCACCGCCTGCACACGCTCGACGCGCGCCGGGCAGTACCAGGTCAGGCCCTCGGCCGCGCGCAAACGCTGCCACAGGCAGTGGCCGAGCCAGGCGTTGTCCACCACATAGCCCAGTGCCGGCACGCCCTCCTCCTCGGCGCTCAGCCGGGTGGCGGCGGCGCGGCCCTGCTCACCGACATGGATGCGGGTGATCGGCTCGGCCTGGGCGGCAATCGCCGTCCACAAGCCCAGGCGCTGGTAAGTCTGGCGCGAGCCCCAGGACAATGCGGAGCTGCGCGCATCAAAACTCGGCTGAAAGCCCTCACCCGGCGCATGGGGCTCGACCAGGCTGATCCGCCAGCCCCGCGCACGCGCCCCGCCCTCCAGCAGCGCCAGCGCCAGGCTGGCACCGACCAGCCCGCCCCCGGCAATCACGATATGCCCGCCCGCTGCCTGCTGTGTGGTCGGCATCTCAGGCGGCCTCACCGCCGGCAGCCGCCATCAGCGCCTCGATCTCGGCCACTGTTTTGGGCACCCCGCCGGTCAGCACCCGGCAACCCTCAGCGGTCACCAGCACATCATCCTCGATGCGCACGCCAATCCCGCGCCAGCGCGCCTCGACCTGCAGGTTATCCGCGGCGATGTACAACCCAGGCTCGACGGTCAGCACCATGCCCGGCTGCAGGGGCCGCCACTGGCCCTCGACCTTGTAATGCCCGACATCGTGCACATCCATGCCCAGCCAGTGACCGGTGCGGTGCATGTAGAACGGCTTGTAAGCCTCGCCCTCCAGCAGGGTCTCCAGCTCGCCGTGCAGCAAGCCCAGCTCGATCAGCCCGGCGGTGAGGGTGCGCAGCGCCGCCTCGTGGGCTTCGTTCCAGTGCCGTCCGGGAGCGATGGCGGCAAACGCCGCCGTCTGGGCCGCCAGCACCAGCTCATAGATGGCACGCTGCTCGGGCGAGAAGCGGCCACTGACCGGGAAGGTGCGGGTGATGTCGCTGGCATAGCAGTCCAGCTCGCAACCGGCGTCGATCAGCACCAGATCACCGTCCTTGAGCGGCTGATCGTTCTCCCGGTAATGGAGGATGCAGGCGTTGTGACCACTGGCGACGATCGAGCCATAGGCCGGCAGCTTGGCCCCGCCGAGGCGGAAGGCGTACTCCAGCTCGGCCTCCAGATGGTATTCATTGAGCCCGGCCCGGCAGGTCTGCATGGCGCGCACATGGGCCTTGGCAGAAACATCGGCGGCCGCCTGCATCAGCGCTATCTCGGCCTCGCTCTTGATCAGGCGCATCTCGTGCAGCAGGTGATCAAGGGCAACGAACTCGACCGGCGGATTGATACCCTGCCGGGCCCGCTGGCGCAGGCTGGCCAGCCAGCCGCTGACCTGACGATCGAAGGACTCGCTGATGCCCAGCGGGTAGTAGAGCCGGGTGCGATTTTCCACCAGACCCGGCAGCACCTCATCCAGATCATCAATGGCATAGGCCTGATCGGCGCCGTAATCACGCACCGCCCCATCCTGACCGGCGCGCTTGCCATCCCACAGCTCGCGCTCAGGGTCACGCTCGCGGCAGAACAGCACATACTCGCCCTGCGCCCGGCCGGGGATCAGCAGCAGCAGCGCCTCCGGCTCGGGGAAACCGGTCAGGTACTGGAAGTCGCTATCCTGCCGGTAGACCTGCTCGACATCCCGGTTGCGCAGCTGTACCGGCGCGGCCGGCAGCAGGGCGGCGCTGCCCGGGGTCATCTGTGCCATCAGTGCCTGACGGCGGTGGGCATATTCACGGGCGGGAAGACGGATCATCGACGGCACTCCGAAAGAATCAATGCACAGATGGCGGGGTCGCCGCGGGCGCGGCCGGCAGGCCCGCGCATTCGTTGAGCAGCAGCAGCGGCGCGACACGCAGGTATTCGGTGACTTCCATGTAGTCGTTCTCGGCGTCCTCGGACTCCTCGAGGCTTTCCTCGATGCGGGCGATGGCGGCCAGATCCTCCAGCACCTCGCGCGCCTCGCGGGATAGCTCGCCGCGCCGTGCGGTCAGGCCAAAACCGGCCAGAAAGCCCTGACACCATTGCCCGAGGGCAGTGGCCCGCTCGGCCAGCGGGGTTTCGTCGTCCGGCAGCAGCAATACCAGCGACAGCTCGCCGGCCTCCAGCTCACTCTTGAGCATGCCCTGCAAGCCCGCCAGCGCCTGGCGCAGCCGCTCTTCGGGCGGGCAGTCGAGCAGCTCGCTCGCCGCCTGAAGCCAGGGTTCGACAGCAAAACCGGCCCCCGCACAGGTGCGCCCGACCAGCACTCCGTGCAGTTCGGCAGGCGAAAGGGACTGGCCGGCGCTGGTGAGCAGGGCGGCAAAGGCGGAATACGCAGAGGCAGAGCGGGACATGGCAGCAGGTGTACCGAGGACAAGGAGCGAAAGAAGGCTGTCATCCTAGCACCGGCGCCCCGCTCAAGACCATCGAGGCTCGGGCAGGTGGACGGGGCATCTTGTATAGTCAATCAACCACCCCGGCGGTTCGAACCACCGGGGTGGCCGAGTTCGCGCGGCTCTCGCGGCGCGCTCACCTGCCTGCGCTTTCTGGAACCATCGCCATGACCCAGCACCCTGTCGTTACCGTCCAGATTCTGGACAAGGATTACCCGATCGGCTGTCCGCCCCAGGCGCGTCATGGCTTGGAGCGGGCCGCCCACTATGTGGATGCCAAGATGCGCGAGCTGCGCAGCAGCGGCCGGGGGGTGGATGCCGAGCGGATCGCCGTGCTGGCCGCCCTGAACATCGCCCATGAACTGCTGCAGCTGCAGGAGCGTGACAGCGCGGCGCTAGAGGGGGATACCCGCAGCCGGGTACGCGAACTGCTGGAGCGGGTCGATCGCGCCCTGCAAGAGCCTTCGGCCTGACCGGCGGGCCATCGCGGGGATGACAATGCGCGCATATGCGGTAAACTGCGCCCCAGCTCCCTGGTGTGTTGGCCAGTCGGTACGTCCCTGAGCCGATTCTCATACCCCGGGGGCTGCAGCCGAGGCCGGTGTGCATGTCCGCTCGACGGAAAGCCTTAACGCTTCTTGCAGCTCCCAACCTGAACTTTCGGGTTCAGGGCCACCCCGACAGCGGCACTTCGGGGAGTCATCCTTCTACCTGCGCAGCCCGCGTGGTACGCGCTCTGATCGCCACCCCGCGCGCCAGTCTCCAAGGGCCGCCATGGGATGCCCGCCGTCATGATCCGCGCCGAACACCTCTCCCGCCCTGCCCTGCGCCGCGAGTTGCGTGCGGCACGCCGTGCCCTGACCCCTGCCGAGCAGCGCCAGGCCGCCCGCGACCTGTATCGCCAGCTGGCCCAGCACCCACTGTTTCGCCGGGCACGGCACATTGCCCTCTATCTGCCCAATGATGGCGAGATCGACCCGCGCTGGCTGCGCGAGGCCGCCTGGCGACGAGGCAAGACGGTTTATCTGCCGGTGCTGGCCCGCTGGCCGCGCACACGCATGCACTTTCAGCGCCTGGACGCTGGCGAGCGCCTGATCCGCAACCGGCTGCGCATCGCCGAACCTGCCCGCGACCCGGCCCGCCAGCGTAAACCTTGGACACTGGATCTGCTGCTGATGCCGCTGGTGGGATTCGATGCCCAAGGGGGGCGTCTGGGCATGGGCGGTGGTTTTTATGATCGGGCGCTGGCTTACCGGCAGCGCCATCGCCAGTGGCAGAAGCCTCTGCTGATCGGGCTGGCCCACGCTTGCCAGCAGGTCGATCAACTGACGCTGGCCGACTGGGATATCCCGCTGTATGCCACGGTCACCGACCGTGGCTGGCACTACGCGCCGTGCTGAGGGGCGCTAGCGTGGCAGCGGTTCGCCGGTGAACGGTGGCGGCTCGGGCGGCGTCCACAGGCTCTGGGCGTAACCGGTGGTCACCACGCCCAGGCAGAACAGCATGACCAGCATCCATAGCAGATCGGGCTTGCGCCTCATCCCCTTGCCCCCTCCCGCCGGGTAAGAACAGCTCCGCAATACGCGCCAGCAGCCCATCTGCGCAGCACCTTGCGGGGCGCGATTGTCGGGCAAGCCCACGCGCCCCGCAACGCACAAACGCCATAATCGCTCGCCAATTCCGAAAACCTTGCCCGCAGCCCGCAACCGGGGATCGCCGGGATCGGGCCGCGGCGCCCGGCTCAGTCGATGCCCAGCGTGCTCCACAGTGCATCGACCCGCGCCACGGTGGCCGGATCGCGCTCGATGGCCCGGCCCCACTCGCGGTCGGTCTCGCCCGGCCACTTGTGGGTGGCGTCGAGGCCCATCTTGCTGCCCAGCCCGGAGACCGGCGAGGCAAAATCCAGGTAGTCGATCGGCGTATTGTCGATCAGCACCGTATCGCGGCTCGGGTCCATGCGCGTGGTGATCGCCCAGATCACATCGTTCCAGTCGCGAGCGTTGATGTCATCGTCGGTGACGATGACGAACTTGGTGTACATGAACTGGCGCAGGAAGCTCCACACGCCGAGCATCACCCGCTTGGCGTGGCCGGGGTACTGCTTCTTCATGGTCACCACCGCCATGCGGTACGAGCAGCCTTCCGGCGGCAGGTAGAAGTCGGTGATCTCCGGGAACTGCTTCTGCAGGATCGGCACGAACAC
The DNA here is from genome assembly GCF_023544715.1 of Pseudomonas eutrophicaquae. Classification (GTDB taxonomy): domain Bacteria; phylum Pseudomonadota; class Gammaproteobacteria; order Pseudomonadales; family Pseudomonadaceae; genus Geopseudomonas. The sequence continues at coordinate 21,391 of NZ_JAMJEZ010000015.1, forward strand.
CTCATTGAGCGCCACGCCGAGAATCGCCGGCTCATCCGGCGGTCGGCCGGTGTAGGTGCTGTGATAGATCGGGTTCTTGCGGTGGGTGATGCGCTCGACAGTGAACACCGGGAAGGTATCCACCTCGTTGTAATAGCCGGTGTGATCGCCGTAGGGGCCTTCCGGAGCGGTCTCGCCGGGATGGATGTGCCCTTCGAGGACAATCTCGGCATGCGCCGGCACCTGCAGATCCGAGCCGCGCGCCTTGACCAGCTCGCTGCGCGAGCCGCGCAGCAGGCCGGCGAAGGCGTATTCGGAGAGGGTATCCGGCACCGGAGTCACCGCGCCGAGGATGGTCGCAGGATCCGCGCCCAGCGCCACGCACACCGGATAGGGGCGATCGGGGAACTTCTGGCACCACTCGCGAAAATCCAGCGCGCCGCCACGGTGGCTCAGCCAGCGCATGATCAGCTTGTTGCGACCGATCACCTGTTGGCGGTAGATACCGAGGTTCTGCCGCTCCTTGTTCGGCCCGCGGGTGATAGTCAGCCCCCAGGTGACCAGCGGTGCCACGTCCCCCGGCCAGCAGTGCTGCACCGGGATCTGCCCCAGATCGACGTCATCCCCCTCCAGCACCACCTCCTGACACGGCGCATCCTTGAGCACCTTGGGCGACATGCTCAGCACCTTTTTCAGCAGCGGCAGCTTGCTCAGCGCATCCTTGAAGCCCTTGGGCGGCTCCGGCTCCTTGAGGTAAGCCAGCAGCTTGCCGATCTCGCGCAGCTCGCTGACCGCCTCGGCACCCATCCCCAGCGCCACCCGTTTCGGGGTGCCGAACAGGTTGCCGAGCACCGGCATGCGGTGGCCGGTGGGCTGTTCAAACAGCAGGGCGGGACCGGCACGGCGCAGGGTGCGGTCGCAGATTTCGGTCATTTCCAGCACGGGGGAAACCGGCGTCTGGATGCGCTTGAGCTCGCCGCGCGCCTCCAGGCCATGGATGAATTCGCGCAGATCGCGATACTGCATGCTCAAGCCTCGGGATGATGCGAAGGGCGGCCAGTCTAGCGCCGAACGGCCGCGCGGCGGAACAGCCGCGCAATGTACAGAACCGACAACGGCCGGGGTTGGCCGGCCGTTGTCAGGTCTTCCCGCAGCGATTACTTGCGCTTCATCGACTGGAAGAATTCCTCGTTGGTCTTGGTGTCCTTGAGCTTGTCGATCAGGAACTCGACCGCCGCGATCTCATCCATCGGGTGGAGGATCTTGCGCAGGATCCACATGCGCTGCAGCTCCTCCTCACTGGTGAGCAGCTCCTCACGGCGGGTGCCGGACTTGTTGATGTTGATCGCCGGGAACACACGCTTCTCGGCGATGCGCCGATCGAGGATCAGCTCCATGTTGCCGGTACCCTTGAACTCCTCGTAGATCACCTCGTCCATCTTCGAGCCGGTCTCGACCAGCGCGGTGGCGATGATGGTCAGGCTGCCGCCCTCCTCGATGTTGCGCGCCGCGCCAAAGAAGCGCTTGGGCTTTTCCAGGGCATGAGCATCGACACCGCCGGTCAGCACCTTGCCGGAGCTGGGGATCACGGTGTTGTAGGCGCGAGCCAGACGGGTGATGGAGTCGAGCAGGATCACCACATCCTTCTTGTGTTCGACCAGACGCTTGGCCTTCTCGATGACCATCTCGGCGACCTGCACGTGGCGGGCCGGCGGCTCGTCGAAGGTCGAGGCCACCACCTCGCCGCGCACGGTGCGCTGCATCTCGGTGACTTCCTCGGGGCGCTCGTCGATCAGCAGCACGATCAGGTAGCAGTCGGGGTTGTTGCGGGTGATATTGGCCGCGATGTTCTGCAGCATGATGGTCTTGCCCGCCTTGGGCGGAGCGACGATCAGGCCGCGCTGGCCCTTGCCGATCGGCGCACAGAGGTCGATCACCCGGCCGGTGAGGTCCTCGGTGGAGCCATTGCCGGCTTCCATTTTCATGCGCTTGTTGGCAAACAGCGGCGTGAGGTTCTCGAAGAGAATCTTGCTCTTGGCGTTTTCCGGACGGTCGAAGTTGATGGTATCGACCTTGAGCAGCGCGAAGTAACGCTCACCTTCCTTGGGCGGACGGATCTTGCCGACGATGGTGTCGCCGGTGCGCAGGTTGAAGCGCCGGATCTGGCTGGGCGAGACGTAGATATCGTCGGGGCCGGCCAGGTAGGAGGAGTCGGCGGAGCGCAGGAACCCGAAGCCGTCCTGCAGGATCTCCAGCACGCCATCACCGGAAATCTCCTCGCCACCTTTCGCGTGTTTTTTCAGCAGGGCGAAAATGATGTCCTGCTTGCGCGAACGGGCCATGTTCTCAAGGCCCATCTGGTCGGCCATGGCGAGCAGTTCGGGAATCGGCTTTTGCTTGAGTTCGGTCAGATTCATAGGATGGGGGCAGGTTGGCAGAAGGGATGCAGGGAGCCTGAGGCCGCGCCGCGGGAAGTGCGGCAGGATCGCGGCGAAAGCCCGATCGGGGTGCTCGGCATGGGGGGCGTCGGCGACGGCATGGGGAAGGCAGTCAGCGTGGACTGCGGGCCGAATCTATCACTGCCGTTGCGACAGCGTCCAGCCTAAGAGGGCAAAAACCCCGCCATCGACGGGGTTTTCACGAAGATCGATCAGATATTGCTGTCGAGGAACGCCGCCAGCTGCGACTTGGACAGCGCACCGACCTTGGTGGCCTCGACGTTGCCGTTCTTGAACAGCATCAGGGTCGGGATGCCACGCACACCGTACTTGGGCGCGGTTTCCTGGTTCTCGTCGATGTTCAGCTTGCAGACCTTAAGCTTGCCCTGATAGTCGCGGGCGATTTCATCGAGCACCGGAGCAATCATCTTGCACGGGCCACACCACTCGGCCCAGTAGTCGACCAGCACCGGGCCCTCGGCCTTGAGCACATCCTGCTCGAAGCTGGCATCGGTGACATTGGTGATGAATTCGCTCATGGGGATTCTCCGTGACGGGCTGCGGATAAAAGGTGCGCCATGATAGCCCCACTCGCGGCACTCCGGAAGCTATCGCCCGGCAGGCGTGGCCCCGGCTGTCTGGCAACTGTCATCCAGCCTTCGCAATTTTTGCTCTATCATGGCGAAATTGTGTCGCTTCTTCGAGATTTGCCCAGCATGCCGCATACCCCCACCGATGTGTTCCCGCTGATCGCTGCCATCGATATTGGCTCCAACAGCATTCATATGGTGCTGGCCCGTGTGGACCAGGGCGAGGTCCGTCTGCTGGAGCGCCTGGGCGAGAAAGTACAGCTGGCGGCCGGCATCGACGAGCAGCGCAACCTCGATGAGGCGGCCATGCAGCGCGGCCTCGACTGCCTGCGCCGCTTCGCCCAGCTGATCAATGGCCTGCCCCAGGGCGCGGTGCGGATCGTCGCCACCAACGCCCTGCGCGAGGCGCGTAACCGTGCGGTGTTCATCCGCCGCGCTGAGGAGCTGCTCGGTCATCCGGTCGAGGTGGTGTCTGGTCGCGAGGAAGCGCGCCTCATCTACCTGGGCGTCTCCCACAGCCTGCCGGCGGCCGAGGGGCGCCGTCTGGTGGTAGACATCGGCGGCGGCAGTACCGAGTTCATCGTCGGTGAGCGCTTTGACTCGCTGCTGCGCGAAAGCCAGCAGATGGGCTGCGTCAGCTACACCAAACGCTTCTTCGCCGAGGGCAAGCTCAGCGCCTCCCGCTATGCCCAGGCCTACACCGCCGCGCGCCTTGAACTGATGGGCTTCGAGCAGGCCATTCACCGTCTGGGCTGGAGCGAGGCGGTCGGCTCCTCCGGCAGCATCCGCGCCATTGCCCAGGCCCTGCAGTGCGCCGGCCAAGGCAACGGCGAGATCACCCCGGCGGGGCTCGCTTGGCTCAAGCGCCGGCTACTCAAGGCCGGCAACCTGAATGAGCTGAGCCTTGAGGGCGTCAAGCCCGAGCGCCTCCTGATCCTGCCGGCTGGGCTCGCGATCCTTGAGGCGACCTTCGATGCCCTGGGCATCCAGAGCATGTGCCACACCGAGGGCGCGCTGCGCGAGGGCGTGCTCTACGACATGATCGGCCGGCAGAGCCATGAAGATGTCCGCGAACGCACCCTCTCGGCGCTGCAGGAGCGTTACCACGTCGATCTGGAACAGGCCGCGCGGGTCGAGGCCAAGGCGCTGTCGATCCTCGACAAGGTCGGTGCCGCCTGGGGCCTGAATGATGACTGGCACCGCGAACTGCTCGGCTGGGCGGCGCGGGTCCACGAGGTCGGGCTGGACATCGCCCACTACCACTACCACAAGCACGGCGCCTACATCCTCGAACATGCGGATCTGGCCGGCTTCTCGCGCCTCGATCAGCAGATGCTCGCCCTGCTGGTGCGCGGCCACCGCCGCAATATCCCGGTGGATCGCTTTGCTGAGCTGGCCGAGGAAGGCGACAAGCTGGTGCGCCTGTGCATCGTGCTGCGCTTTGCCATCCTCTTCCACCACATCCGCGGCATGCAGGACATGCCTGAGGTGGCGTTTGTCGCCGGGCCGCGCAGCCTGGAAGCAGTCTTCCCCGACGGCTGGCTGGCCGCCAATCCGCTGACCGAGGCCGACATCGCCGCCGAGGCGCAGTGGCTGGCCCGCGCCGGCTACACGCTCAGCGGCCGCTGACGCGCCTCCCCCGCGCAGCCAACAAAAAGGGCGGCCCCATCAGGAGCCGCCCTTTATCGTCAGGGCGGCGACAGGCGCCGCCCATCTCTTGCTCAGCGACTGATCGGCGCCGGGCTCGCCAGCTTCTCCATCATCAAGGCCTGGGCATTGCGCGGGTTCTGGTTGCCGGTCGGCTGCAGACGCTGATAGCTGCCATCAGCCTGCAGCACCCAGGCCTGGGTGTTGTCGGTCAGGTAGGCTTCCAGCTCCTTCTTGACCCGGCTGATCAGCTTCTTGCCCTCCAGCGGGAAGCAGGTCTCCACCCGCTTGTCGAGGTTGCGCTCCATCCAGTCGGCGCTGGCCAGATAGATCTGCTCATCACCGCCGTTGAGGAAGTAATAGGCACGGGTGTGCTCCAGGAAGCGACCGATGATCGAGCGCACCTGGATATTGTGCGACACCCCGGCAATCCCCGGACGCAGGCAGCACATGCCGCGCACCACCAGATCGATCTTCACCCCGGCCTGACTGGCCTTGTACAGCGCCTTGATGATCTTGGGGTCGGTCAGCGAGTTCATCTTGGCGATGATATGCGCAGGCTTGCCCTCACTGGCGAACTGCGCCTCGCGGGCAATCATGTCCAGCAGGGTCTTCTTCAGGGTGAAGGGCGCGTGCAGCAACTTCTTCATCCGCAGGGTCTTGCCCATGCCGATCAGCTGGTTGAACAGCTTGGACACGTCCTCGCAGAGCACGTCATCGGAGGTCAGCAGGCTGTAGTCGGTGTACAGGCGGGCGTTGCCGGCGTGGTAGTTGCCGGTGCCAAGGTGCGCGTAGCGCACCAACTCGCCGTTCTCGCGGCGCAGGATCAGCATCATCTTGGCGTGGGTCTTGAAGCCGACCACGCCGTAGATCACCACCGCCCCGGCCTGCTGCAGACGGCTGGCCAGCGCCAGGTTGGACTCCTCGTCAAAGCGCGCGCGCAGTTCGATCACCGCGGTGACTTCCTTGCCGCTGCGCGCTGCATCAACCAGCGCATCGACGATTTCCGAGTTGGCGCCCGAGCGGTACAGGGTCTGCTTGATCGCCAGCACGTTGGGGTCCTTGGCCGCCTGGCGCAGCATATCGACCACCGGGGTGAACGACTCGAACGGGTGCAGCAGCAGCACGTCCTGCTTGCTGAGCACGTTGAACAGCTTGTCGCTGCTCTGCATGACCTTGGGAATCACCGGGGTCATCGGCGGGTATTGCAGCGCCCGCTGGCTTTCAAGGCCGGTGATCGAGAACAGCCGGGTCAGGTTGACCGGCCCGTTGACCTGATACAGCTCGGCCTCGGTCAGGCTGAACTGCTTGAGCAGGTAGCTGGTCAGGTGCTCGGGGCAGTTGTCGGCCACTTCCAGACGCACCGCATCACCAAAGCGCCGCGAGTACAGCTCGCCGCGCAGCGCACGCGCCAGGTCATCCACATCCTCGGCATCCACCGACAGATCAGCGTTGCGGGTCAGGCGGAACTGATAGCAACCCTTGACGCTCATGCCGTGGAACAGGTCATCGGCGTGGGCGTGGATCATCGAGGAGAGGAACACGAAGTTGTCACCGGGCCCGCCAACCTCCTCGGGCACACGGATCAGGCGCGGCAGCAGGCGCGGCGCCGGCAGGATCGCCAGGCCCGAATCGCGACCGAAGGCATCGATGCCTTCCAGTTCTACGATGAAGTTCAGGCTCTTGTTGACCAGCAGCGGGAACGGGTGGGTCGGGTCGAGGCCGATCGGCGTCATGATCGGCGCAATCTCCTCGCGGAAATACTTGCGCACCCAGTTCTTGATCTTCAGCGTCCAGTTGTGCCGACGAATGAAGCGGATCTGGTGCTGCTCCAGCGCCGGCAGCAGCACCTCGTTGAGGATGTGGTACTGGCGGGCCACCTGCTCGTGGACCACGCTGGAAATCTGCGCCAGCGCCTGATGGGGCTGCAGGCCGTCGGCGCCGGCCAGCTCGCGGGCAAAGGCGACCTGCTTTTTCAGCCCGGCGACGCGGATCTCGAAAAATTCATCCAGGTTGCTGGAGAAGATCAGCAGGAACTTCAAGCGCTCCAGCAGCGGGGCCGATTCATCCAGCGCCTGCTCCAGCACGCGGATGTTGAACTGCAGCTGCGACAGCTCGCGGTGGATGTACAGGCTGCTGTCATCCAGGCTCGGCGGCGGCACGGGCAGCAGGGCAGCGTCACTGTCGGCCTGCGCAGCGGGTGCCTCGACCGGCGGTTCGACCGCGACCTCAGCACTCGCCAGCGGCAGGGCACCCTGGGCCTCGGGCAGCGGCGCCTCGGCCGGGGCGGGGTCTGCGCTGACGAGCGTGGCCGGATCGCTGCCGGGCAGGGCGTCGGCGGTGGAAACGGAGGGAACTTCGCGATTCATGGGGGCTTCCTGTCGGCTCAGGACCGCGACTGCAGCTGCTGGGCGGCCTGTTTGGCGAAATAGGTGAGGATGCCGTCCGCGCCGGCGCGCTTGAAGGCAACCAGTGATTCAAGGATCACCGCCTCGGACAGCCAGCCGTTCTGGATCGCCGCCATGTGCATGGCGTACTCGCCGCTGACCTGATAGACAAAGGTCGGCGCACGGAACTCGTCCTTCACCCGGCGCAGGATGTCCAGATAGGGCATGCCCGGCTTGACCATCACCATGTCGGCACCCTCGGCCAGATCCAGCGCCACCTCGTGCAGCGCCTCATCACTGTTGGCCGGGTCCATCTGGTAGGTTTCCTTGCTGCCGCCCTTGAGGTTGCCGGCCGAGCCGACTGCATCACGGAACGGGCCGTAGTAGGCGCTGGCGTACTTGGCCGAGTAGGCCATGATCCGCACATTGACATGACCGGCGACTTCCAGCGCCTCGCGGATCGCCTGGATGCGCCCGTCCATCATGTCCGACGGCGCCACCACCTGGGCACCGGCCTCGGCGTGGGACAGCGCCTGCTTGACCAGCGCATCGGTGGTCACATCGTTCAGCACGTAGCCCTGCTCGTCGATGATGCCGTCCTGCCCGTGGGTGGTGAACGGGTCCAGCGCCACGTCAGTGATGATGCCAAGCTGCGGGAAGCGCGCGCGCAGGGCACGGGTGGCGCGCTGCGCCAGTCCTTCAGGATTCCACGCCTCGGCCGCATCCAGCGACTTCTTCTCAGCCGGGGTCACCGGGAACAGTGCCAGCGCCGGAATGCCCAGCGCCACCAACTCGGCCGCCTCTTCCAGCAGCAGGTCGATGGACAAACGCTCGACGCCCGGCATCGAGGGGACCGGCTCACGGCGGTTCTCACCCTCCAGCACGAACACCGGCAGGATCAGGTCATCGACACTCAGGCGGTGCTCGCGCACCAGTCGGCGGGAGAAGTCGTCGCAGCGGTTGCGGCGCAGGCGGGTGGCGGGGAACAGGCGATTGGCAGGGGTAAAGCTCACGACGCACTCCAGAGCCCGGAAAGGGGCATGACAGACAGTCTATGAAGACATTATGACCAATTTGCGACAGCTGCTGGCCCGGACCGTTCGTCCCGGCCACGCTGATGCCCGGCCCGCCTACCATAGTCGCCCAGCCGCCGGCGGGCCAGCCGGGCGTGGCCGCCAGGCAGGCTTGCCGCTAGGATTAGCACCCCTGCCCCGGCCTGACCGGGTTGATCGTCGAGGAGAGTCTGCCATGAGCAAGAAAGTCGCTGTGATTCTGTCCGGCTGCGGTGTCTACGATGGCACCGAGATTCACGAGAGCGTGCTCACCCTGCTGCGCCTGAGCCAGCGCAACGCCCAGGTGCAATGCTTTGCCCCGAACATCGCGCAGCTGCACGTCATCAACCATCTGAGCGGCGCGGAAATGGCCGAAAGCCGCAATGTGCTGGTCGAATCGGCGCGCATTGCCCGCGGCAATGTGCGTGATGTGCGCGAACTGAACGTCGCGGACTTCGATGCGCTGATCGTCCCCGGTGGCTTTGGCGCGGCGAAGAACCTCTGCGACTTCGCCCTCAAGGGCAGTGACTGCCGCGTGCAGGCCGATGTGCTGGCCGCCGGACAGGCGTTTGCCCGCGCCGGCAAGCCGATCGGCCTGATCTGCATCGCCCCGGCCCTGGCCCGCGCCTTCTGCGGCGAGGGCGTGTTCTGCACCATCGGCCAGGATGCCGACACCGCTGCGGCGCTGAACGCGATGGGCGCCAGCCACGTCGAGTGCGCGGTGGACGACATCGTCGTCGATCCGGCGCACAAGCTGGTGACCACCCCAGCCTACATGCTGGCGCAGAGCATTGCCGAGGCGGCCTGCGGCATCAATAAGCTGGTTGATCGCGTGCTGGAGATGGCCTGAACCGCTGCTGCGTCTGCCGGAAACACCCGGCAGGCGCAGCCCTGACTGTTCAGGGCCGGCGATTCAGCGCCGCCAGCAAACGATCCAGCGCATTGGCAAACGCCTGACGATCCTTCTCGCCATAAGGCGCCTGCCCGCCGCCGATCTGTCCCTGCTCACGCAGGTCGGTGAACAGGTTGCGCACCGCCAGCCGCTCGCCCATGTTGCGCTCATCGAACCCGCGCCCGCGCGGGTCCAGCGCGGCTACGCCCTTTTTTACCAGCCGATCGGCCAGCGGCACGTCCGAGCAGATCACCAGATCGCCCGGCTCGGCATGCTCGACCAGATGATCGTCCGCCGCATCCGGGCCGCTGGGCACCACGATCAGCCGCACACAGGCGAAGTTGGGCCGCGCCACCGGCTGACCGGCCACCAGCACCACCTCGAAGCCGCGCTTCAGGGCGAATTTCACCACCAGATCCCGCGCTGCCCGCGGGCAGGCGTCGGCATCGATCCATACGCGCATCGTTCTATCCCCACTCAGATTCGGCCGGCATGGTAGAGCATATCGCCCCGGCGCCGCAGCCACTTGCCTTTGCCGGCGCAGGCGCCAAGACTGGACGCCCCGCCCACTGCTGCGAGATGTGTGATGAGCCTGTACCTGCCCTTTGGCGAACCGGCCGATGTGCTGATCTGTGGTGCCAGCCGCGGCATCGGTCTGGCCCTGTGCCAGCAATTGCTGGCCCGGGATGATGTGCGTCACGTCTGGGCCGTGGCGCGCCGTGCCACCCAGAGTCCGGGCTTGGCGGCGCTGGCCGAGCAGTATGGCGAGCGCTTCAAACGGCGCGATCTGGATGCCTGCGATGAAGAGGCGCTGACCGCTCTGGCGCTTGAGCGGCAGCAAAGCGGCGCACCGCTGCGGCTGGTGATCAGCACCCTCGGCGTACTGCAACAGGGCGAGGCACGGGCAGAAAAGCACCTCGGCCAGCTGAATCTGGCCGGCCTGATGACCACCTTCAGCACCAACGCCTTTGCCCCGCTGCTGCTGCTCAAGCACCTGCTGCCGCAGCTGCGTGGCCGCCAGCCCTGTTGCTTTGCCGCCCTGTCGGCGCGGGTCGGCTCGATCGGCGATAACCGGCTGGGCGGCTGGTACAGCTACCGGGCCAGCAAGGCCGCCCTCAATCAGCTGCTGCACACCGCCAGCATCGAACTGCGCCGCCTCAACCCGCAGGCCTGCCTGCTGCTGCTACACCCGGGCACCACCGACACCGAGCTGTCGCGCCCTTTCCAGGCCAACGTGCCCGCTGAGCGGCTGTTCAGCCCTGCCTTTGTCGCCGAGCGCCTGCTGACCGTAATCGCCGCCCGCACCCCGGCCGACAGCGGCAGCTTCCGTGACTGGAACGATCAGCCGGTGCCGTGGTGAACACGCCTCATCCCATGCAAAAGGGCGACCCGTGGGTCGCCCTTTTTTGTACAGAACCGCCAGACTCAGCCCGGCAGATCCTTGTTGAGCTTGAGCGGATCGGCCAGTTTGCGGCGCATCGCCGTGCGCACCCGGATATTCACCGCCTCGACCGCCAGCGAGAAGGCCATGGCGAAGTAGACGTAACCCTTGGGCACATGCACCTCGAAGGCCTCGGCCACCAGCAGGGTGCCGACCACCACCAGGAACGACAGGGCGAGGATCTTCAGCGACGGATGCTTCTCGATGAAGTCACTGATGGTGCCGGCCGAGGCCATCATCACCAGCACGGCAATGATGATCGCCGCGACCATCACCGGCACATGCTCGACCAGCCCCACCGCGGTAATCACCGAATCCAGCGAGAAGACGATATCGATCACCGCAATCTGCAGGATGATGGCCATGAAGCCGGCTTTGGCCGCGCTGCCGCCCTCGGCCACCTCGGCCTCGCCCTCGACGCTGTGCCAGATCTCCATGGTGCTCTTGAACAGCAGGAACAGGCCGCCGAAGAACAGGATCAGATCACGCCCGGAAATGCCCTGGCCGAACACGCTGAACAGATCCGCCGTCAGGCGCATGACCCAGGCAATCGACAGCAGCAGCAGGATGCGGGTACCCATCGCCAGCGCCAGACCAAAGAAGCGGGCCCGCGGCTGCTGCTCCTTGGGCAGGCGCCCGACGAGGATCGAGATGAAGATGATGTTATCGATGCCGAGGACAATTTCCAGGGCAGTCAGGGTGAAGAATGCCACCCAGATTTCCGGGCTGGTCAACCATTCCATGAGGGATCAGGTCTCTTGAGATTTACGGGGAAGTACGGTGACGGACAGCGCGTCGGTGCCGCGCCAGCGGCGCACGACTTTCTGAAAGAACAGGCTGTTGGGGATTTGCAGCAGTGCGCCGCTGGCGAGTTCGCCCTCCTCTTCAAGGGTGGTGTAAAGCAAGTTGATGGCCACGACCCGGCCCTTGGCGCCGGGCTTGTCGAAACCGTCCATCACCTCGACCCGATCGCCTAGGCGAAACGGCCCGACGGTGAAGATCAGCACCGCACAGAACAGGTTGGAGAGCACGCTCCAGATCGCGAAAAAGGCCACGGCAGCAACGGCGACAAAGCCGGAGAACGCCGCCCACAGCACCCCGGCCGAAACGCCCAGATGCTCCAGCGCCAGCAGCAGCGCACTGCCCATGATCAGCCAGCGCAGCGCCCCGCGCAGCGGCAACAGCAGCTCGCCTGGCAGCTGATAGCGCGTGGCGATGCGGGTCAGGCCGCGCGCCACCAGACGCTGCAGGACAAAGGCCACCAGCAGGATCAGCAGCACCCGCGTACCCAGCAGCAGGGTCTCGCTCCATTCGCCCAGCCACTGGGCCAGCCAGCCTTTCATGCCGCACCGCCCAGCTCGGCCTCCAGCGCCTCGAGCTCTTCGAGGGCCAGCAGCCAAGCCTCTTCCAGCTCGGCCTCGCGGGCCTTGAGCTGGGCCTGTTCGGCGAGCAGCGCGCGCAGCTCGTCCTTGCGCGCCGCCTCGTAGAGCGCGCTGTCGCCAAGGCGGGTTTCCAGTGCGGCGAGTTTTTCGTGTACGCCGCTGAGGTCTTTTTCCAGCTTGTCAGCAGCCTTCTTGCGCGGGGCCAGTTGCTGGCGCAAAGCCGCCGCGGCCTGACGCTGAGCGCGCTTGTCGGTCTTATCGCCGCGCTCGGCGCTGTCGCTACTGCTTGGCGGCTGCTGACGGGCGCGGTAGTCGATCAGCCAGCGGCCGTAGTCATCCAGATCGCCGTCAAAGGCCTGCACGCGGCCATCGGCGACCAGCAGGAACTCATCGGTGGTGCTCTTCAGCAGTTGGCGATCGTGGGAGACCACCAGCACCGCGCCGTGGAACTCCTGCAGGGCCAGGGTCAACGCCAGGCGCATCTCAAGGTCAAGGTGGTTGGTCGGCTCATCCAGCAGCAGCAGGTTGGGCTTCTGCCAGGCGATCAACGCCAGGGCCAGACGGGCTTTCTCGCCACCAGAGAAGTTGAGCACCGGCTCGTCGCAGCGATTGCCACGAAAATCGAAACCACCGAGGAAATCCCGCAGGGTCTGCTCGCGCTCGGCCGGGGCGATGCGCGCAAGGTGCAGCAGCGGGCTGGCCTTGGGATCGAGCGAGTCGAGCTGATGCTGGGCGAAGTAGCCGACCGCCAGATTCTCGCCGCGGGTCAGGCGGCCACCGAGCGGTTCGAGCTCGCCGGAGAGGGTCTTGATCAGGGTCGATTTGCCGGCGCCGTTGGGGCCGAGCAGGCCGATCCGCGCACCGGGCACCAGCTGCAGCTTGACCTTCTCCAGCACCGCCCGCTCGCCGTAGCCAAGGCGCCCTTCACTGAGATCCAGCAGCGGGCTGGAGACCTTGTCGGCCTCGCGGAACACGAAATCAAACGGCGAGTCGATGTGCGCCGGCGCCAGCTCCTCGAGGCGCTCCAGCGCCTTGATCCGGCTCTGCGCCTGACGGGCCTTGCTGGCCTTGGCCTTGAAGCGGCGGATGAAGTCTTCCATGTGCGCGCGCTGCGCCTGCTGCTTCTCGAAGGCCTGCTGCTGCTGGGCCAGCCGCTCAGCGCGGGCGCGCTCGAAGGCCGAGTAGCCGCCGCGGTACAGGGTCAGGGTCTGCTGCTCGAGATGCACCACGTGATCGACCACCGCATCGAGAAAATCGCGGTCGTGGGAGATCAGCAGCAGGGTGCCGGGGTAGCCCTTCAGCCACTCCTCCAGCCAGAGGATCGCGTCAAGATCAAGGTGGTTGGTCGGCTCATCGAGCAGCAGCAGCTCGGAGGGGCACATCAGCGCCTGGGCGAGGTTCAGGCGCATCCGCCAGCCGCCGGAGAAGTCGCCGACCGCGCGTTCCATCTGCGTGGCATCAAAGCCGAGGCCGGCGAGCAGCTTGCGCGCCCGCGCATCGGCGCTGTAGCCGTCGGCGTTGTCCAGCTCGGTGTGCAGGGCGGCGATCGCGCTGCCATCGTGGGCGACTTCGGCGGCGGTCAACGCGCGCTGGATGCGCCGCAGGTTGGCGTCGCCATCCAGCACATAGTCCACCGCGCGGCGCTCGAGGGTATCGACCTCCTGACGCATGTGGGCGATGCGCCAGTCAGCGGGCAGCTGGCAGTCGCCGGCATCGGCGTGCAGCTCACCGCGCAGCAGGGCAAACAGCGACGACTTGCCGGCGCCATTGGCACCGATCAGGCCGACATGCTGGCCGGCGTGCAGGGTCAGGTCGGCGTGTTCAAGCAGGCGCTGCGGGCCGCGCTGCAAGGTAAGATTGACGATTCGGATCATGGTCACACACGGGCATTCGGCAAACGCGCAGTCTAGCAGTTCGCCTTTCGCCCCCGGAGGCATCATGCAGCAGGAACTGTGGGATTTTGCCGCCGCGCTCTACGCCCGCCCGGCGCTGGCGCAGCACTGCCTCACGGCACAGGATGAGTACGGGGCGGATGTCTGCCTGCTGCTGACGGCGCTGTGGCTTGAACAGCGCGGCCAGCCGCTGGATCGCGCCCTCGCCGCCCGGCTCCAGCAGGTGGCCGGTGACTGGCAGCAAGCGGTCTGCACGCCGCTGCGCACCCTGCGCCGCGCCTGGAAGGCCGCCGCCGCCACCGATGCCGCGCTGGCCGGTCTGCGCCAGCAGCTCGCCAGTCTGGAGCTGGACGCCGAGCGCTGCCTGCTGGCGCGCCTGCAGCAGTGCATCGACGCCTGGCCCCGCACCTCAACGCCCGACGCGCTCACCGGCGACTGGCTGGGTGCACTGCTGCCAGCGCCGGCAGCCGCCGGGCTGGCCGCCGCGCTGCGCGAGCAGGCCCGCCCTCAGGCCTGAGGGGGCTTGGCTTTGCGCGGCCGCCCGCGCCGCGGCGCCGTCGCCGCTTCGGGCTCGGCTGCGGTGTGCACCGCCTGCGGGAGCGCGCCACGGCTGCCGGTGGCGGATGCCGCATGCGGTGCCGGCGGCGCTACGGCAGCCGGCGACTCGCCCTGCCCGGCGCTGCAGGCCGCGCGGCTCAGGGCGCGATGGGTAAGCCTTGAGGCGGCGGCCTGCGCGATCTTGCCGATCCCCTGGGCCAGCTCGAGGCTCTCGCGAACATCAAGACGCAGCTGCTGCAGGTACTCGAGCAACTCGGCATGCCGGGATTCGAGGGTCGCCAGCAGCTCGTCCAGTTCGGTGATCCGCGCCCGGTACTTGGCCTGACGCCCGGCCTTGCCAGCGTGGACCGCATCACTGAGCCGGGTGTTGGCCTTGTAGAGCCGCTCCTGGGTTCTGGCACGCTGGCGCTCCAGCTTGGCCAGCAGCTGCTCGGTATTCTCCAGAGCCTCGGCACAGGCCTGATCGAAGTGCTCCAGCAGATTGCCGGCGAGCTGCTGCAGCAGCTGCAGCGGGGTGGTGAGCGGAGCTTGCGGATGTGACATGGGCGCCTCCTCGGGATGGAATCAATCCACCCTCAGCCTAGACGCCCGCCACGACTCCCACCAGCTCAGGCGCGCTGCTGGGCGCTGTGCGCGGTATGCAGCACCTCGATCAGGCAATCTTCCAGCTCGAAGCGCTCCTCAAGCTGGCGGCCCAGCGGCTGCAGCACGCTACCCAGTCCCAGGTTGTCGCGCAGATCGCCATTGTCGCAGCGGTCGTTGAAGTCGAGGGCTGCATCCGTGCTGGCCTGCAGACGCGGGTAGAGCTGCTCGGCCAGCTCCAGGGCGCGCTGATCCCCAAAGGCGCGCGCTTCATCGAGCAGCTGGCCGTAGATTTCAAAGTGCCCGGCTGACACATAATCCAGCAGACGACTGCAGAAGCCTTCCAGCTCGCCGGCACCCTGCTGCGGACGCTGACACAGCGCCTGATAGGCCTCGATCAGGTGCTGACGCTCCTGCAACCAGCGATCCAGCAGACGGTGTACGCCGCCCCAGCGCTCCTGAGCGTCCCGGCAATCTTCGAGCATGACCTTCCCCTTGAATGAATCCACGGTGCGTGGCAATCGACGACCGGGGATCGGCAGATCTCCGGCCCGGCTTTTCTCCAGACTATGCCGAGTCCCCGGTGCCAGCAAGCCGCCTTGCGGCTCAGCGCCGGCGCAGCAGCTGATAGCCCTGCAGGCCGATCAGGGCGATGAAGCCCAGCAGGCTCCACTCGGGAATCCCCAGCCCCAAGAGCGTCCAGCTGATCTCCGTGCAATCGGCGGTGCCATGCAGCACCAGCCCGACGATCTGCTGCAGCGGCAGGGCTTCGAGCATGTAATCCAGGCTCGGCAGGCATGCCGGCAGCTGGTCCGGCGGCAGGCTCTGCAACCAGAGCTGGCGCCCGGCGGTGGCCGCGCCACCCAGCGCACACAACAGGCTCAGCCCGGCATAGATCCGCCGCCCCTGGCGCTGCGGGCCGTGCAGCGCCGCCAGCAGCGCCAGCAGCCCCACCCCGGCAAAGGCGATCCGCTGCACGATGCACAGCGGGCAGGGCTCAAGGCCCTGGACGTGTTCCAGATAAAGGCCGATGGCCAGCAGCAGGCTGCAACCGGCGAAGATCAGCAGATTCAGCAAGCGGGGATTGCCCAGCGCCATGATGACTCCCGTGACATTGATTGAGCAGATCGGATCGGGCGGCCAGCGCCGCCCGCCCGGTTCAGCGCGCCGGCCCCGGCTGCGGCAGTGCCGGCAGCTCGCGGCCCAGCAGCCCCAGCCCCTGCTGCAGGACCTGCTGGCTGCGCGCGGTGTCGCCCAGATGCTCAAGCAGGCGGGCCAGCTCGATGCAGGCCTCGGCGCTGCGCTCACACTGCAGGCTGCGCTCGAAATAATCGCGCGCCTTGCCCCACAGGCGGTTACGCAGCGACAGACGCCCCAGCGCCAGCAGCAGCGCCGCATCGCCCGGATGGGCCTTGAGCCAGCCCTCGGCGCGGCGCAGCTGGGCGGCCAGATCCTGGCCCTGCAGCCGCCCATAAAGCGGCACCAGCTGCGGATCGTATTCACGCTGCAAGGCCGCGCTCAGCAGCGCCTCGCCTTGGGCCTCGGCGCTCTGGCCAAAACCGCGCAGCAGCTCGACGTAGGCGACCAGCAGCGCCGGCTGCTGACGCTGTGCCTGCCCAAACGCCTGCCAGGCCTCCTGCAGCGCGGCCGGATCACCGGGCGCACAGCGCTCAGCGGCGGCGCGCAACTGGGCGCGCCAGGCGTGGGCTTCAAGGGCCTCGAGACGCGCCAGCGGCAGGGTCTGTACCCGGCGCAGCTCGGGGAGCAGCGCGCTCAGGGCGTACCAGTCCTGCAGGCGCTCCAGTACGCCTGGCAACAGACGCAGCGCCTCGGGATGCCGGGGATGATGCTCGCGCACCCGCTGCAGCGCATCGCGCGCTTGGCTGTCGCAGCCACGCTCGATCAGCATCCGCGCGTGCTCCAGTGCCACCAGTACCTCGGCCTCGGGATCACGCTCCAGCGCCTCGGACAGCAGGGCTTCTGCCTGGGCATGCTCGCCCAGCGCATGGGCCGCACGCGCCGCGCCGAGACTAGCCAGCAGCGGCTGCGGAGCATGCCGGGCCGCCTGGGACAACAGCTTGAGGGCGCTCGACCAGTCCCCGGCCGCCAGCGCCAGCACGCCACGGCGCACCGC
Organism: Pseudomonas eutrophicaquae; assembly: GCF_023544715.1. GTDB lineage: Bacteria > Pseudomonadota > Gammaproteobacteria > Pseudomonadales > Pseudomonadaceae > Geopseudomonas. Next base: position 38,365 of record NZ_JAMJEZ010000015.1, read on the forward strand.
CTGCTGGACACGGCGCTGACGATTGCGCCCCGACCAGGGATTGACCACCCGCCCCGACGCGCCCAGCAGCCGCAGCAGCAGGCGCGCGCCGTACACCAGCCCCGCCAGCAGCGCACAGAGCGCGAGGAACACCCAGAAGGTCGCCTCAAAGCGCAGGCCACCGTAGGCAATCAGCACATAACCGGCCTGATCGGCGACCGCCAGCCCCAACAGGGCGGCGGCGACAATGACCAGCAACAGCAGCAACAGGAGGCGGTTGTTCATGGGCGGACCTCCTCAGTCGCCGCAGCGGCCGGAGTGGATTCGGCCGGCGCCGGTGCGCTCTCTGCGGGCGCTGCCGACGCCTCGGCGGCTGCCGCGCGGGCCGAGGCTTCGGGTGCTACCTCGGAGGTCGCGGGGGTCTCTGCGAGGCTCTGCTGCAAGGCCGCGCGGGCGCGCTGCTCCAGATAGGCCTGCAGGGCATTGAGCGCCGGGGCCAGATCCGGCAGCGCCACGGCCACCGGCTGGGCCTGCAGCTCACCCAGACGCGCATACAGCGCCTGATTGTGCGCATCCTCCAGGCCGAAGAACTGCTGCACCAGCTCGCGAGCCTGCTCCAGCGCGCGGGCATAGACCGGCGCATCGGCATGTAGCGCCGCCCACTGCGCCTGTTCCAGCGCCAGGCGCAGGGCCAGACGCAGCTGCTCGCGGGTCTGCCCGGCCAGCAGCGGCGCCACCTCGTCACTGGCGGTAAATTCCAGCCGCACAAAGCCGCTCAGCTGCTGCCACCAGGCCTGCCAGCCATCGCGGTTAGCCGGTGCGGCGGGTGCTGCAGTCGGCTGGAAGACCGGCAGACGGCTGTCCAGCCCGGCGGCCTGCTCACCGAGCGCCGCCAGCTGCAGGAACAGGCCGGTGCGGTCGATCACCGGCAGGCGCCGCAGCGCTTCCAGGCTGCGCGCCAGCTGCTCGCGGGCGGCAAAGGCCGAGGGATCATCGTGATCGCGCAGGATCTGGTCACTGGCCTGCACCAGCGCGCGGGCGCTGTTGACGTCCTGCAGGGCGCTCAGGCGCAGCGAGGCCAGACGCAGCAGGTATTCGGCTTCCGCCAGCCGCCACTCCTGCCGGCTGGCGCCCAGCACCTGATCGATGCGCACCGACAAGGTCTGCTGCTGGGTCTGCAGATCCGCGAGCAGGCGCTGCTGCTCGCTCAACACCTCAGCGCCCGGCAGGGCCGCCAGGCGCGCGTTCAGTGCCTGCGCGCTTTGCGCGCTGCGCTGCGTCTGCTCGGTGAGGCGCATCTCCAGGCTCTGCAGCTGGGCCACCAGCTGCGGGTCGGTCGGCTTTTGCAGCTGACTGACGCTCCAGCCGCCCAGCAGCAGCGCGCCGCCGGCCAGCAGCAGCGCCAGCAGGCTCAGACGGGAGCCGCCACGGGGTGCCGGCGCGGGCGCCGCAGGGGCTGCGCTCGGGGTGGGGGTTGCCGGTTCAGCCGGCGGCAGTTGTTCGGGTTGCGAGGCGGCGTCGGTCACGGAGGCATCCTTCGGTAAGGTACGCCGCAGTGCGGCGCACCGACGGTTAACGGGATTCGGACTGGTCGGCCAGGGCCGCCAGCAGGGCCGCAGCGCTGGCGCCGTGGCAGTTGCGTACATCAAGGGCGCCCGCTGCGCGGGCCAGTTCGGCGACCCGCTCACTGGGCACGAACAGCGGCAGACGCGCCACCTCTGGCCAGTGCGCGCCGGCCAGCTGCTGCAGATTGCTCAGCCCCTCACCACTGCTGACCACCAGGCCATTGAGCGCCTGCTCGCGCAGCGTGGCCAGCAGGGTACCGGCCGGATAGTCCGGCAGCACACGCCGGTACAGCGGCAGAAAATCGACCCGCACACCGCGTGCGCGCAGCTGAGCAGCAAGCCAGTCGCGCCCGCTGTCGCCGCGCAGGATCAGCACCTGCGCATCGGGCATATTCAGCAGTGCCTGCACAGCCGGCAGCGCCAACAGCGCTTCGCTGTTATCGCCGTGCTCAGGCCAGTGGGCATCCAGGCCATAAGCCTCCAGCAGCGCGCCGGTGGCCGGGCCGACCGCAAACCAGCGCTGGCGGGCCGGTGGTTGCGGCCAGTAGCGATCCAGCAGCTCAAGCCCCAGGCGCGCGGCCGGTTTGCTGACCGCAATCACCGCATCGTAGCGATCCAGATCGAGCAGCAGGCTGCGCTGCTCGGGAGTTTCCGCCAGCGGCTCGATGGCCAGCAGCGGCAGGCAATGGCCGAAGATTCCCTGCGCGGCGAGGGTCTGGGCCAGAGCGGCGCAGTCCTCGGCCGGACGGGTCAGCAGCAGACGCCAGTCGCTCACGGCTGGCCTGCGTCGCCGTAGACGGCGGCGAGGATGCGATCCGCGCCCTGAGCCAGCAGCGCCTCGGCCACCTGAACACCGAGCGCCTCGGCTTGCGCACGCGGGGCACATGCTTCGGCGCGCAGCAGCTCGCCGCCATCGGGCTGACCGACCAGTCCACGCAGCCACAGATCATCGCCATCGAGCAGCGCGTAGCAGGCAATCGGCACTTGGCAGCCGCCGTTGAGGTGCTTGTTCAGCGCGCGCTCAGCGTTGACCCGATCGGCAGTATCGGCGTGATGCAGCGGCGCCAGCAGCGCGTGCAGCTCAGCATCGGCCGTGCGGCACTCGATGCCCACCGCGCCCTGACCACCGGCCGGCAGGCTGTCTTCGGCGCTGATAAAGGCGCGGATGCGCGCCTCAAAGCCCAGGCGAATCAGCCCGGCGGCGGCGAGGATGATGGCGTCATACTCGCCGGCATCCAGTTTGGCCAGACGGGTGTTGACGTTGCCGCGCAGGAAGCGGATTTCCAGGTCCGGGCGGCGCGCCAGCAGCTGGGCCTGACGGCGCAGGCTGGAGGTACCGACCACACTACCGGCCGGCAGCGCGTCGAGGCTGGCGTAGGTATTGGAAACAAAGGCATCGCGCGGGTCTTCACGCTCGCAGATGCAGTACAGACCGAGGCCTTCGGGGAAGTCCATCGGCACATCCTTCATCGAATGCACAGCGATGTCGGCTTCGTTGTCCAGCAGGGCGGTTTCCAGTTCCTTGACGAACAGGCCCTTGCCGCCGATCTTGGCCAGCGGCGCATCGAGCAGCTTGTCGCCGCGACTGACCATCGGTACCAGGGTCACGATCAGGCCCGGGTGGGCCGCTTCAAGGCGGGCCTTGACGTACTCGGCCTGCCACAGGGCGAGGGCACTCTTGCGGGTGGCGATGCGGATTTCGCGGGGCATGGGCAATTCCAGACGATCAGGGAAGTCGGCCGATGATAGCAGCTTGCCCGCCCGCCTCCGCAGGCCTGCCCGGCCAGATCAGCGCACCCGCGCTCACGACAATCCGCGCATCAGCTTGCGCAGGCCGCTGACATGCCGGCGACTGACCGTCAGGCTCGCCTCATCCAGCCCGCGCAGATAGAGCTGGAAGTAGCCATGCACATCGCGCTGCAAGTGATCGATGCGCTCGCGCATCACCAGCGCGTTGCGGTGGATGCGCACCAGGCGTTCGCCAAACTCCTCCTCCAGCCCCTTGAGGGTCTCATCGAGCAGCAGCTCGCCACCGGTATGGCGCAGGGTCACGTACTTGTGATCGGCAATGAAATACAGCACCTCCCCAAGCGCCACCAGCTCGACGCCGCGCCGGGTGCGCGCGCCGATATGGCTGCGCGGCGCCTGCCCCGGCTGGGGTGCGGCCACCAGGGCCAGCAGCTGGGCGCGACTGGGCGCCACGGCAGCCGCCAGTGCGGCAGCCAGCCCATCAACGCCCTCGCTCAGGCACAGCAGCGCCAGCGCCTCGCGGCGCAGCCCGGCCAGCTGCGCCGCCTCGCCACACAGCACCAGCGCCGGGGACGGCTCGTATTCGCACAGGCGGGCCGCGACCTGCAGGCCATCGCCGGGCAGCGCCACATCTAGCAGGACGATGTCCGGCTGCAGGCTGTCGATCTGCGCCAGCGCCTCGGCAACGCTGGCCACCTCGGCCGCAAGAGGGCGATAGCCCGGCAGCTGGCTGATCCACTCGGCCAGCTGCGCGCGGATCAGGGGTTCACCGGTGACGATCAGGACATTCATGGGATCAGCTCCCTGCAAGGGTCACGTTCAAGCGTAGACTAACGCGCCCTGTGACCGTCGGTCATGATCAAAGTCATTTCCCGGCCAAACAGGCATTTCTGGCACGAAAAGTGCCCGCGAGGCATCGCCCGGCGGCCGTAGGCGACCTGCTATCATGCCGGCCATTTTCGACCCGCATGCAGCACGAGAACTCCCAATGAGCAGCGAAAAAACCAACCAGTCCTGGGGCGGCCGCTTCAGCGAGCCGGTCGACGCCTTCGTCGCCCGCTTCACCGCCTCCGTCGACTTCGACAAGCGCCTGTACCGCCACGACATCATGGGCTCGATCGCCCACGCCACCATGCTCGAACAAGCCGGCGTGCTCACCGCCGCCGAGCGCGATGTGATCATCGACGGCCTGACACAGATCCAGGCCGAGATCGAGGCCGGCACCTTCGACTGGCGCGTCGACCTGGAAGACGTGCACATGAACATCGAGGCGCGCCTGACCGACCGCATCGGCATCACCGGTAAGAAGCTGCACACCGGGCGTAGCCGCAACGACCAGGTCGCCACCGACATCCGCTTGTGGCTGCGCGACGAGATCGACGTGATCCTTGCCGAGATCACCCGTCTGCAGGAAGGTCTGCTGGAGCAGGCCGAGCAGCACGCCGAAGTGATCATGCCCGGCTTCACCCACCTGCAGACCGCGCAGCCGGTGAGCTTCGGCCACCACCTGCTGGCCTGGTTCGAGATGCTGTCGCGCGACTACGAGCGCCTGGTCGACTGCCGCAAGCGGGTCAACCGCATGCCGCTGGGCTCGGCGGCGCTGGCCGGTACCACCTACCCGATCCAGCGCGAGATCACCTGTGAGCTGCTGGGTTTTGAGGCGATCGGCGGCAACTCGCTGGACGGCGTGTCGGATCGCGACTTCGCCATCGAATTCTGCGCCGCCGCCTCGCTGGCGATGATGCACCTGTCGCGCTTCTCCGAGGAGCTGGTGCTGTGGACTTCCGCGCAGTTCAACTTCATCGAGCTGCCGGATCGTTTCTGCACCGGCTCCTCGATCATGCCGCAGAAGAAGAACCCCGACGTGCCCGAGCTGGTGCGCGGCAAGAGCGGCCGCGTGTTCGGCGCGCTGACCGGCCTCTTGACCCTGATGAAGGGCCAGCCGCTGGCCTACAACAAGGACAACCAGGAGGACAAGGAGCCGCTGTTCGACGCCGCCGACACCCTGCGCGACAGCCTGCGCGCCTTCGCCGACATGATCCCGGCGATCAAGCCGCGCGTCGAGGTGATGCGCGAGGCGGCGCGTCGCGGCTTCTCCACCGCCACGGATCTCGCCGACTACCTGGTGCGCAAGGGCCTGCCGTTCCGCGACTGCCACGAGATCGTCGGCCACGCGGTGAAGTACGGCGTCACCACCGGCAAGGACCTGGCCGAGATGAGCCTGGATGAGCTGCGCCAGTTCAGCGACCAGATCACCGACGACGTATTCGCCGTGCTGACCCTGGAAGGCTCGGTCAACGCCCGCAACCACATCGGCGGCACCGCCCCGGCGCAGGTGCGCGCCGCCGTGGCCCGCGGCCGCGAACTGCTGGCCGCACGCTGACGGATGGCCGGGTGCAGCGCTACCGTACCGCGCGCGGCACCCGGCACGACCAATCAGCGCTTGCCGCCCGCAGCCAGGGCGGGTTATGAAGAAGGCCTGCGCGTTCTGGAACCCCCGCCATGTCTGACTCTGACCGCCCACGCTTTCGTGTTGCCGCCGACCGCCAGTCGGCCAGCCGCCGCGTGCGCTACATCGAGACCAGCCGCCCGGACGATGGCAGCTGCACCCTCTGCCAGCTGGATGAAGAGAATCCGCCGGCCCCCGACGAGACCCCCGCCATGACCGAACACAGCGCCGAAGACGATGCGCTCTTCGCCGAAGAAAAGCTGATCGAGGCCATCGAGAATCAGATCGCCGCCGGTGAGCCGCCCGCGACCCAGGCGACCCTCAACAAGCTGACCCTGGTCGGCTACGCCCGCGAGGACGCGGTGCGCCTGATGGCGCTGATCCTCGCCCACGAGATCGAGAACATGCTCGCCGAGGACCGCCCGTTCGACGGCGCCGGCTACGAGCAGATGCTGCGTGCCCTGCCCGAGCTGCCCGAAGCGCTCGGCAACGCGGACGACGACGAACAAGACGAATAACCGAGGGTGGCCACGCTGGCCGCCCCGCCGTGCTCTGGAGGCACTATGAAACTGACCGCCGAACTGATTGCTGAGCTGGAACTGCTGACTCTGTTCAACCCCGACAACACCCAGGAGGGGCTGAAGATCCATCACGACGCTGCGCCGGCGATGGTCGCTGCCGGTGAGCGTCTGTTCGCCAAGGGCCTGATTTCCCAGGTCGATGGTGGCTACCTGACCAGCCTCGGTCTGGATGCCGTCGAGCAGCTGCGCACCGTGCTGACCATCCTCAAGCCGGCCTAAGCGGCTCGCTCAAGGATGCACGCTTAGCGCGGGCTCCTTAGCCAAACAGCCCGCGCCGGGTTTCCGGTCGCGGGCTGTTTTGTTTGGCCTTGCGGCGCAGATCCGGCTCAGCGCAGCTCGCCAGCTGCCTCCGGCTGGTACTCGACGCCCAGCAGGGTCAGGGTGAGAGGTTTGCCGCCGGGCATCGTCCAGTCAATCGACTGCCCGACCGAGAGCCCAAGTAGCGCGCAGCCGACCGGTGCCAGCACCGACACCGTGCCCTCGGCACCCGCCTCGTGGGGATAGACCAGCGTCAGGTGATACTCCTTGCCGCTGGCTTCCTCGCGGCAATGGGCGGTGGAGTTCATGGTCACTACGCCCGGCGGGATGGCGTCATGGCTGACCACCTCGGCACGCTCGAGCTCGCGCTCCAGCGCCTCGGCGGTGGGGCCGAAGTCCTCCAGGCTGTCCAGCAGCTTTTCCAGACGCTGCAGGTCGAGACGGGTGAGAGTGATGGGTGGGGACAGGCTCATGATCGCGGCACAACTCCTCGGAACGGTGGATATAAGGGTGAAAAGAAAAGCCCCACCGAAACGGCAGGGCTTTGAAAGATTTGCCGTGACCATAGCACAGCCTAGGGAATAGGCAAGCTCAGCGCTCGCGCCGCGCCTGCACCGCATTCAGGATCGCCAGACGCTCGGCATCATCGGCATCGCGCCAGGCGCGGATCTCGCTGCGCAGCCGTCCGCAGCCACGGCACACGTCATACTCATCCAGACCGCACAGGCTTACACAGGGCGAGGCGATGCGCCCCTCGTCATCGCGGCGCACCCGCAGCTCAGAGGCCATCGAAGCACACCTCGGCACCGCCCTGCTCACGCACCAGGCGCGGCAGCATGCTCATCAGCGGCTCGGCGTTGCTGTCGCAGATCCAGCCGGCAGCGGCTTCGTCATAGTCGAAGTGGAAACCGCCCGAGCGGGCCGCCAGCCACAGCTGGCGCAGCGGCTCCTGGCGGCTGAAGATCAGCTGGCTGCCGTTATCGAATCGCACAGTCAGCACGCCGCCGCTGCTCTCAAGGTCGACATCCAGATCGCTGGCATCAAAGGCGTCCTCGACGGCTGCCTGCAGGGCATCCACCAGGGTGTGGAAACGGGCTTCGGTGAGGCTCATGGGTTGGTCTCCGCAGACTCGAAACACAGGGCAGACCCCGCGCCGGCCGCGCGTTTGGGCACATAGGCAAGCCATCGGGGGGTCGGTATACTCCGGCGCAATCGTTGCTTTTACAAGGATTTCCGCCATGAAGCGCCTGTTGCTTCCCCTGCTGGCACTGCTCGTACTCGGTGCCGGCCTCAGCGGTTGCGGGCAGAAAGGTCCGCTCTATCTGCCAGGCGATGAAAAAGCCGGCAACAGCAAGGACCGTTTCGAACTCTGAGCCTTTTTGCGGCCCGGCACCTGAAGCCGGTTCCGCCCGGGAGACCTGCATGCACCCCTTTGCATACCGCGACGGTGAACTGTTCGCGGAAGGCGTGGCGCTGTCCGCCATCGCCGAACAATTTGGCACACCGACCTACGTCTATTCCCGCGCCCACATCGAGGCGCAGTTTCGCAGCTACGCCGATGCCCTGAACGGCATCGAGCATCTGGTCTGCTTTGCCGTCAAGGCCAACTCCAACCTGGCGGTGCTCAACGTGCTGGCGCGTCTGGGCGCTGGCTTTGACATCGTCTCGCGCGGCGAGCTGGAGCGCGTGCTGGCCGCCGGCGGTGATCCGGCCAAGGTGGTGTTCTCCGGCGTTGGCAAGAGCCGCGACGACATGCGCCGCGCGCTGGAAGTCGGCGTGCACTGCTTCAACGTCGAATCCGATGTCGAGCTGGAGCGCCTGCAGGCGGTTGCCGCCGAGCTGGGCGTCAAGGCGCCGGTCTCGCTGCGGGTCAATCCGGATGTGGATGCCCAGACTCACCCGTACATCTCAACCGGCCTCAAGGAAAACAAGTTCGGCATCGACATCGACGCGGCCCTGGCGGTCTATCGCCGCGCGGCCGCGCTGCCGAACCTTGAGATCATCGGCGTCGATTGCCACATCGGCTCGCAGCTGACACAGCTGACCCCGTTCCTCGATGCCCTCGAGCGCCTGCTGGCGCTGATCGACCGCCTGGCCGAGCAGGGCATCACCATCCGCCATCTGGATCTGGGCGGCGGGCTGGGCGTGCGTTACCGCGACGAGGAGCCGCCGCAGGCTGGCGACTACATCAAGGCAGTGCGCGAGCGGCTGGCCGGCCGGGATCTGGCGCTGGTGTTCGAGCCGGGGCGCTACATCGTCGCCAACGCCGGCGTGCTGCTGACCCGCGTCGAGTACCTCAAGCACACCGAGCACAAGGACTTTGCGGTGATCGATGCCGCCATGAACGACCTGATCCGCCCGGCGCTCTACGAAGCATGGATGGACATCGTCCCGGTGGTGCCGCGCGAGGGTGAAGCCCGCCCCTACGATCTGGTCGGGCCGATCTGCGAGACCGGCGATTTTCTCGGCAAGGACCGCGCGCTGGTGCTCGCCGAAGGCGATCTTCTGGCCGTGCGCTCGGCCGGGGCTTACGGCTTTGTGATGAGTTCCAACTACAACACCCGCGGCCGCGCGGCGGAAATCATGGTCGATGGCACCGCCATGCACCAGGTGCGGCGCCGGGAAACCCTCGAGGAACTCTACGCCGGCGAAAGCCTGCTGCCCGCCTGACCCGGAGACTGGCATGCTGCTGCGATTCACCAAGATGCACGGGCTGGGCAACGATTTCATGGTCATCGACCTGGTCAGCCAGCACGCCCACATCCAGCCCAAGCACGTGCGCCAGTGGGGCGATCGCCACACCGGCGTCGGCTTCGACCAGCTGCTGATCGTCGAGCCGCCGAGCCGTCCGGATGTAGATTTTCGCTACCGGATCTTCAACGCCGACGGCAGCGAGGTCGAGCAGTGCGGCAACGGCGCGCGCTGCTTTGCCCGCTTCGTGCTGGACAAGCGCCTGACCGCCAAGAAGCGCATCCGCGTCGAGACCAAGAACAGCATCATCGAGCTGAATGTGCGCCCGGACGGACAGATCACCGTGGACATGGGCGCGCCGCGCCTGCTGCCGGCCGAGGTGCCCTTCCTCGCCGAGCAGGCCGCGCTGAGCTACCCGGTCGAGGTGGACGGGCAGACCGTCGAGCTGGCGGCGCTGTCGATGGGCAACCCGCACGGCGTGCTGCGGGTCGCCGATGTCGCCCAGGCACCGGTGCAAAGCCTTGGCCCGCAACTGGAAACCCACCCGCGCTTCCCGCAGAAGGCCAACATCGGCTTTTTGCAGGTGATCGATCGCCAGCAGGCGCGGCTACGGGTCTGGGAGCGCGGCTGTGGCGAGACCCAGGCCTGCGGCACCGGCGCCTGTGCGGCGGCGGTGGCCGGTATCCGCCAGGGCTGGCTGGACTCGCCGGTGCGCATCGAGCTGCCGGGCGGCGCCCTCAGCATCGAGTGGCGCGGCGAAGGCCAGCCGGTGCTGATGACCGGCCCGGCGCTGCGGGTGTTTGAAGGCCAGGTGCGCCTGTGAGCGAGCCGCGCGAAACGCCGGTGCTGGATGCCGAACAGGTCGCCGCCTGGCTGGCGGCGCACCCGCAGTTTTTTGTCGGGCGTGATGCGCTGCTGGCCAATATGGAGATCCACCACGAAGCCGGGCACGCCATCTCGCTGGTCGAGCGCCAGCTGGGGCTTTTGCGCAGCCGCAACCAGAGCCTGAGCGCCCAGCTGAGCACGCTGATGGAAGTGGCGCGCCAGAATGACCGGCTGTTCGAGCGCAGCCGCCGGCTGATCGTGCAATTGCTGGATGCCGAATCCCTGGAGGAGCTGGTCGCTGCGGTCGAAGACGGGCTGCGCCATGACTTTCAGGTGCCCTACGTCAGCCTGTTGCTGTTCGGGCCGACCGGCAATGCGGGGCGGCAGGTCACCATCGACAGTGCCCGCCAGGCACTCGGCGGCCTGCTGGAAGGTCCGTTGGTAGCCTGTGGCGTGCTGCGCGCCAGCGAGCTGGATTTTCTGTTCCCCGGCCAGCACGGCGACACGCTCGGCTCGGCGGCGGTGGCGCGTCTGGAGCATCAAAGCCTGCACGGCGTGCTGGCGCTGGGCAGCCCGGACCCGCAGCAGTACCGCAGCAGCCTGGGTGGGGTGTTCCTTGCCCAGATTGCCGAGGTGCTGGCGCGGCGGCTGACCACGCTGGGCGCCGCGTCCTGAGCGGCCGGCCTGCACACGCCGGAGGTGCCGATGTTCGACTGGCCGGATGACGCCCAGCCCAGCCCAGCGCCAGAGGGGCTCTTCACTGCCTGCCGCGACCGGGCGATGCTCGCCCTGTTTGACGCTGCCGGCCTGCGCCCGGCGGCCCTGAGCGCTCTGACCCTGCAGGATCTGGATCTGCCGGCCCGTCGCCTGTGGCGCCCGGCCAGCGCCGGTCTGCCCCGCGAGTGGCCCCTGCCGGAGGCAGCCTGCGCGGCGCTGCAAAGCTGGCTGGACTGGCGCCAGCGCCTGCCCGGTGGCGATAACCCAGCCAGCGCGCTGTTCGTCACCCGCCATGGCCAGCGCCTGAGCATTGCCGCCGTGCAGCAGCGGATTCGCCTGGCGGGCCTCGCCCGCGTGCGGCAGGCCGCCGCCTTGGCCCGCACCCAAGCTCTCGATGCCGAGCGCGAGGCACCCTATGACCGGGCGCTGTATGCGCCGCTGGATTTTCGTCAGCTGGTGCAGGCCTATCGCAAGGCCCATCCGCGGGCGCGGCGCACGACCGAGACCACGCCCGGCCACCCACCGCCCGAGCACGACGACGACAGCCCCTAATTCCCCCTGCCGCCCCTGGAGCCGCCATGGCGATCCGCCTGATCACCTTCGACCTTGATGACACCCTCTGGCACACCGCGCCGGTGGTGCAGGCCGCCGAGGCGGTGCTGCTGGACTGGCTGGCCCAGCACGCCCCACGCCTGACGGACGCCGCGCAGCAACTGCGCCAGCAGCGCCAGCGCCTGCTCGCAGCAGAGCCTGCGCTGGCGGTGCGGCTCAGCAGCCTGCGCCGGCGCATGCTGCAGGCCAGCCTGGAAGCGGCCGGTTACCCGGCCGAGACCGCCCGCGTGCTGGGCGAGCAGGCCTTCCAGCAGTTTCTCGCCGCCCGCCAGCGGGTGACCCTGTTCCCCGAAGTGCGCCCGCTGCTGAGCCAACTGGCGCAAAGCCATGTGCTGGGTGTGCTGAGCAACGGCAACGCCGATGTCGGCGCCATCGGCATCGGCGAGTACTTTGCCTTTGCCTTCAACGCCGAGATGCTTGGCATCGGCAAGCCGGACCCGCGGGTGTTCCAGACCGCCCTCGCCCGCCTGAACCTGCAACCGGACGAGGCGCTGCACGTCGGTGATCACCCCATCGATGACATCGCCGGCGCCCAGCAGGCGGGCCTTAGAGCGGTGTGGTTCAACCCGCAGCGCCAGCCCTGGACAGGCCCACTGGCGCCGGACGGCGAGATCCAGCGCCTCGATCAGCTGCCGGCGCTGCTGGCACGCGGCTAGACGCGGCCCAAGGGCCGGGAGGCGCGCAACAAAAAGGCGATCATGCCGCGGACATGATCGCCTTTGGGGTGGTGCGACAGGGCCTCAGATCGGGCGGCTGCCGTACTTGCCTTCCGGCTTCTTCGGCGGGTCGGCGACCACATTGGAGTCGATTTCCTGCACCTTGCCACCGCGCGCGAGGAACTCCTCCATGGCACGGGCCAGCGCATCGCGCTCCTTCTGCTTGGCCTCGATGGAGGGCAGCTCCTCGGGCTCAACGGCCTTCTTGGCCTTCTTGGCGACCGGGGCCGGAGCCTCGTCGTCGCTGTCACCGTCGTCATCGGCGCCGCCGGCAAAGCCGTCATCGCCCTCTTCGGCGTCCTCGCCTTCGACGTCCTCAACGTCCTCCAGGTCGTCCTGTTCCAGTTCTTCTTCGTTCATAGCGAACCCCCGTGGTGCTGGCAGAGCCGGTTGATCAGAGTCCGCCAACGCTCGATCGCAGGCGGACGGCAATACGCAGTGCGCCGGAGCCGAGCCCCTGGCCGGCAGCGCATGGGCGCGCATTCTAGCGCGGCGCCGGAAAAAACAAAGGGCACCCGCAGGTGCCCTTGTCGTGCTCATCGGGGGGGAGGCTCACGCCTTGCGGGTGAACTCCGGGTAGGCTTCCATGCCGCATTCGGCCAGATCGACGCCGGTGTACTCCTCCTCGGCGTCCACCCGCAGGCCAAACAGCACCTTGAGCAGGCCCCAGACCAGCAGGCTGGCGACGAACACCCAGCCGACGATGCAGACGATGCCCAAAAGCTGCGCGGCAAAGGTGGCGTCCGCATTGGTCAGCGGCACCGCCAGAAGGCCCCAGATCCCGGCCACCCCGTGCACCGACAGCGCACCGACCGGATCATCCAGATGCAGCTTGTCGAGCAGCAGGATGCTGCCAAACACCAGCGCACCCGCGACCATGCCGATCAGCGTGGCGGAGAGCACCGAGGGCGTGACCGGCTCGGCAGTGATCGCCACCAGCCCGGCCAGTGCGCCGTTGAGGGCCATGGTCAGGTCGGACTTGCCGAAGATCAGCCGCGCCAGCAGCAGCGCAGCGATCAGCCCGCCGGCCGCGGCCATGTTGGTGTTGACGAAGGCGCTGGCCACCGCGTTGGCATCCTCGACGGTGCTCATCTTCAGCTGCGAGCCGCCGTTGAAGCCGAACCAGCCCAGCCAAAGGATCAGCGTGCCCAGGGTGGCCAGCGGCAGGTTGGCGCCTGGCAGGGCATTGATCTGCCCGTTCGCGCCGTACTTGCCGCGCCGCGGGCCAAGCAGCAGCACCCCGGCCAGCGCCGCCGACGCGCCGCACAGGTGCACCACACCGGAGCCTGCAAAGTCCAGGAAGCCGGCTTCATTGAGGAAGCCCGAGCCCCACTTCCAGTAGCCCTGCACCGGGTAGATGAAGCCGGTCATCACCACGGCGAAGGCAAGGAAGATCCAGAGCTTCATGCGCTCGGCTACTGCGCCGGAGACGATCGACATGGCGGTGGCCACAAACACCACCTGGAAGAAGAAGTCCGCGCGCGCCGAGTAGTAAGGGGCATCAGCACCGCCGGCCAGCACGCTCTCGACGCTGTGCTCGTCACCGATCAGGAACCCGAGGCTGGGCAGGAAGCCGCCTTCGGGGCTGGAGTACATGAGGTGGTAGCCGACCAGCATGTACATCAGACAGGCCACCGCGTAGAGGGTGATGTTCTTGGTGAGGATCTCGGTGGTGTTCTTGGCCCGTACAAGGCCGGCTTCAAGCATGGCAAAACCTGCGGCCATCCACATCACCAGCGCGCCGCAGATCACGAAGTAGAAGGTGTCGAGCCCGTATTGCAGGGCCCGCAGATCGGGGGTTTCCATGGGGGTACTCCTGGGGCAGAGGGGGGTTCAGGGGAGTCGCGGTATCAGATGGCGTCGGTGCCGGATTCCCCGGTCCGGATGCGGATGGTCTGCTCCAGGTTGACCACGAAAATTTTGCCGTCGCCGATCTTGCCGGTGTTGGCGGCCTTGGTGATGGCGTCGATCACGGCATCGAGCTGATCGTCAGCGATGGCCACCTCGATCTTCACCTTGGGCAGGAAATCGACCACGTACTCGGCACCGCGATACAGCTCGGTATGCCCTTTCTGACGGCCGAAGCCCTTGACCTCGGTGACGGTGATGCCCTGAACGCCGATTTCCGACAGCGCCTCGCGCACGTCGTCGAGCTTGAAGGGTTTGATGATGGCGGTGACTAGTTTCATGTTGTTGCTCCTGTAGTGATGGACCTGCCCCAGGATGGATGAACCCCAGGCAAGTCTAAGCGCAGCCTCGCGCCTTTGTAACGCGCCACCGGCAGGCGCCGGATCCAGCCTGGCCACCGGCTCATGGGGGTATCCCGACGTAGTGGCACTGGCCAGAGCATCAATGCAGAAACCTTGCCAACTGGCCGCAAGCCGCGCATACCGGGCGCTGGCGTGGCCGCTCAGCCCCTACGGCGGGCGAGGCAGCAGAGATCGCGCACCAGATCGGTGCAACCATGCGCTCGCGGCGGGCGCCGTAGCGGTCCCGCGCACGGCAATGGGCATCTGCTAGACTGCGCCCTCACGTTGTCTGGAAGATCGCCATGCTGCCGCCCAAAGCCGTTTTCGACCTGCTCGCCACCCAGGCCAGCCGCCTGTTCAGTGCGGATAACCCGCTGCCCCGCGCCGAACTGGAAGCCCAGTTCAAGGCCCTGCTGCAGGGTGCGTTCGGCAAGCTGGATCTGGTCGGGCGTGACGAGTTCGATGCGCAGATGGCGGTGCTGGCCCGCACCCGCGCCCGCCTGGAAGCCCTCGAGGCGCGCGTGGCCGAACTCGAAGCCCGCCTGGAGCCCCCGCGCGACTGACGCGCCACCAGCGGGCCTGATCAGGGAGAGATCATGTCCTTTGCCATCATTCACAGCCGCGCCCAGCTCGGCATCGACGCGCCGCCGGTCAGCGTGGAAGCCCATCTGGCTAACGGCCTGCCCTCGCTGACCCTGGTGGGCCTGCCGGAAACCGCGGTGCGCGAAAGCAAGGACCGGGTGCGCAGCGCGATCCACAGCTGCGGCTTCGAGTTCCCCAGCCGGCGCATCACCCTGAGTCTCGCCCCGGCCGATCTGCCCAAAGAGGGCGCGCGCTTTGATCTGGCCATCGCGCTGGGCATTCTGGTCGCCAGCGGCCAGTTGCCGGGCGAGGCCCTGGACTCGCTGGAATGCCTCGGTGAGCTGGCCCTGTCCGGTGCGCTGCGCCCGGTCAGCGGCGTGCTGCCGGCCGCGCTGGCCGCCCGCAAGGCCAAGCGCGCGCTGCTGGTGCCGCGGGCCAATGCTGAAGAAGCGGCGCTGGTCAGCGGTCTGGAGCTGTACGTCGCCGAGCACCTCACCGAGATCGCCGCCCACCTGCGTGGCGAGCAGCCGCTACAACGCTGGCGGGCCGACGGACTGGAGCCGCACGCAGCGCCCACTTCGCACGCCGATATCGCCGAGGTGCAAGGCCAGCTGGCCGCCAAGCGCGCCCTGCTGATTGCCGCCGCCGGCCGCCACAACCTGCTGCTCAGCGGCTCGCCCGGTACCGGCAAGACCCTCCTGGCCAGCCGCCTGCCGGGGCTGCTGCCGCCACTCAGCGAAGAAGAAGCGCTGCAGGTGGCCGCCATCCAGTCCCTGGAGCGCTACACGCCACTGACCGGCTGGCCGCAGCGCCCGTTCCGCCAGCCCCACCACAGCGCCTCGGCGGCCGCGCTGGTCGGTGGCGGCAGCAAGCCGCGCCCGGGTGAAATCACCCTCGCCCACCA
The DNA here is from genome assembly GCF_023544715.1 of Pseudomonas eutrophicaquae. GTDB lineage: Bacteria > Pseudomonadota > Gammaproteobacteria > Pseudomonadales > Pseudomonadaceae > Geopseudomonas. The sequence continues at coordinate 54,242 of NZ_JAMJEZ010000015.1, forward strand.
CGGCGTGCTGTTTCTCGATGAGCTGGCCGAATTTGCCCGCAGCGTGCTCGAGGTGCTGCGCGAGCCACTGGAGAGCGGCGAGATCCTGATTGCCCGCAGCCAGCAGCGCCTGCGCTTTCCCGCGCGCTTTCAGCTGGTGGCGGCGATGAACCCCTGCCCCTGCGGCTACCTGGGCGATCCGGAGCAGACCTGCCGCTGCACCCCCGAGCAGATCCAGCGCTATCGCAGCCGTCTGTCCGGCCCGCTGCTTGAGCGCATCGACCTGCACCTGACCGTGCGCCGCGAACCGACCCGCCTGCACGCGCCCGCCGAGGGGCCGGACAGCGCCAGCCTCGCCCGGCAGGTCGCGGCCGCGCAGGCGATCCAGCAGGCCCGTCAGGGCTGCGCCAATGCCCATCTCGACCTCAACGGACTCAAGGCCCACTGCCCGCTGGACGAAGCCGATCGCCTGTGGCTGGAGCGGGCCGGCGAGCGCCTGCGCCTGTCGCTGCGCGCCCTGCACCGGGTGCTCAGGGTGGCGCGAACCCTCGCCGATCTGGAGCCGGTCGCGCAGATCCAGCGCGCTCATCTGGCCGAGGCGCTGCAGTACCGGCCGGGTAGTGTCGGCGCCGACTGACCCATACACCCGAACTATCGAGAGGACATTTTTTCTCTAAAAAATCTATCAGGATGCTAGACTGACGCCTCGCCCCAGCGATTAACCGGCAGCATCTGCCGGCTAATCTCTGGAAAATTCTGCAATCTGGCGAGCATGCTCGCCGCTAGGCCTGCTGGCATCCCGCGCGAATCTTCTGCGGCTGTGCCTGCGTGCCCCGCCCTTGGCGGCCATCCGATCAAAAGGAGCGCTTGCACAATGGAAACCTCCCCGCGCCTGGCGCGCACCCTCAACCCCCCGGTGTTCTTCGGCTCGGCCCTGCTGATCTTCGCCCTGGTCACCTTCGCCGTGGCCCTGCCACAGACCGCCCAGGCCCTGTTCGGCCAGGTGCAGAACTGGATCGTCGGCAACGCCAGCTGGTTCTATGTGCTGGCCGTGGCACTGATCCTGATCACCGTGGCGTTTCTCGCCGTCAGCCGCTACGGCGACATCAAGCTCGGCCCCGACCACAGCCAGCCCGACTACAGCAACACCACCTGGTTCGCCATGCTGTTCTCCGCCGGCATGGGCATCGGCCTGATGTTCTTCGGCGTCGCCGAGCCGGTGATGCACTTCGTCGCCCCGCCGGTCGGCGAGCCGAACACCGTGCAGGCAGCGCGCGAGGCACTGAAGCTGACCTTCTTCCACTGGGGCCTGCATGCCTGGGCGATCTACGCCATCGTCGCGCTGATCCTCGCCTTCTTCTGCTACCGGCATAACCTACCGCTGACCCTGCGCTCGGCGCTTTATCCCTTGATCGGCGAGCGCATCCACGGCCCGATCGGCCATGCGGTGGACATCTTCGCCATCCTCGGCACGGTGTTCGGCGTGGCCACCTCGCTGGGCTACGGCGTGCTGCAGATCAACAGCGGCCTCAACCACCTGTTCGGCGTGCCGGTCGGCACTGCGGTGCAGATCGGCCTGATCATCGGCGTCACCGCGCTGGCCACCCTGTCGGTGGTCACCGGGCTGGACAAAGGCATCCGCCGCCTCTCCGAGCTGAACCTTGGCCTGGCCGTCTTGCTGCTGACGCTGGTGCTGGTGCTCGGCCCCACCGTGTACCTGCTGCAGACCTTTGTGCAGAACACCGGCAGCTATCTGTCGGAGATCGTCAGCAAGACCTTCAACCTCTACGCCTACGAGCCGACCGACTGGCTGGGCGGCTGGACCCTGCTGTACTGGGGCTGGTGGATGTCCTGGTCGCCGTTCGTCGGCATGTTCATCGCACGGGTCTCGCGCGGGCGGACCATCCGCCAGTTCGTCACCGGGGTGATGTTCGTCCCCGCCGGCTTCACCTTGCTGTGGATGACCGTGTTCGGCAACGGTGCTATCCACATGATCATGCAGGATGGTCTGGTCAGCCTGGCTGAGACGGTCAACCAGGACAGCTCGCTGGCGCTGTTCGCCTTCCTTGAGCAGTTCCCGCTGTCCAGCGTGCTGTCGGTGGTGGCGATCCTGATGGTGGTGGTGTTCTTCGTCACCTCGGCCGACTCCGGCGCCCTGGTGGTGGACATGCTCGCCTCTGGCGGTAACAGCCACACGCCGCTGTGGCAGCGGATCTTCTGGGCCGGCTCGATCGGCGTGGTGGCCATCGCCCTGCTGCTGGCCGATGGCCTCAGCGCCCTGCAGACCGCCACCATCGCCAGCGCCCTGCCGTTCTCGGTGATTTTGCTGGCCTCGATGTGGGGGCTGCTCAAGGCGCTGCACCTGGATTCCACCAAGCGCGTGCTGCGTCACCAGACCTCCGGGCATGCTCGCCAGACCCGCAGCCCCGGCGGCTGGCAGCGCCGGCTGCGCAATCTGGTGATGTTCCCGCGCCGCGCCCACGTCAACCGCTTCCTCGATGAGGTGGTGCAGCCGGCGTGCCTGGCGGTGGCCGAGGAGCTGCGCAAGCAGAACCTCGTCGGTGAGGTGCAAAGCGGTGACGATCACCGCGTGCGCCTGGAAGTGCGCCACGGCAGCGAAGTGGACTTCGTCTACGAGGTGCGCCCGCGCGCCTATGTGCAGCCGAGCTTCGTGATGCTCGAAGGCAACGAGGAGCGCAAGTACTTCCGCGCCGAAGTGCACCTGCTTGAGGGCGGCCAGGACTATGACGTGATGGGCTGGTCACGCGATGAGGTGATCGAGGACATCCTCGACCAGTACGAGCAGCACATGCACTTCTTGCATGTGGTGCGCTGAGGGGGGCCTAGGTCAGAGCATAGCATTGCAGTCTCGCCAGAACTCCGCCGTCGAGGCAACGATGCCACGCTCTGACCTTCATCGAACTCCAGAATGAAAGCCAGAGCATGTCACCGCGCGATCGGAGCCGGAGCCGCGCGAATAGATCAGCGTTGCCTTAGATCTGCCCACCCACACCTTTGAACTTCTCTACAAAAGCCGCGATTTTCTGGAAGACAGTCTGCTTCTTGGTCAGGAATTGCGGGTTCAATGGGCTCATCTTAGGCAGAACCGCGTTGAGCTCCGTGCCATTCTCGGTGGCAAACTCGCGCTTCAGTGAGTTGGTGATATAGCGCTTGGCGGCTTCTGCGTTCAGGCCCTCGTCGCTAATCAGCTCTGCAGCCTCTCGCTGCTGTTCCGCCTGAGCGAAAGTGAAGAAGGCCTCAATTACGCTGGCCTTGTCGCCAATCTTGTCCAGATCGGTCTGGTTGATGAAGTCCACCACCAGACTTTCTTTCGCGCGGTTACCCAGACTGGCGCGAATCACACGCCGCACTTCATCCACCAGTTCCAACTTGCTCTTGGTCTTCTTGTTGTGCTCGAAAATCAGTTCCAGGATGTAGTCCAGGTTAATCTCTTGCGACTTCAGCAGGTCCACCTCAAAGACCACGTCATCCCAGTCGATGGTGGACTTCTCTTTCTCGGCCCCCGCCTTCTCCCGGCGTAGCCAGTCGCGCACGTCGTTGTAGGTCGAGCGATAGTCCTGAACCTTCCGCTCGGGCGGGAGCGTGATGGCTTGCAGCGCGGTCAGGTCTTCGTCACTCAGGTAGTGCTTGGCCTTGAATGTCTCAACTGCGGCAGGGTCGGCCAGATCGACGCTTTGCAACTCCTTCAAGCTGGCAAATTCGTCATAGTTCTGCAGCACGTTCTCGACGCGTAGGTATTCGCCGAACAGCTTGGCGAAGGCCTTCTTGTCCGACTCTTTCTCAATGGCGGCCGGGTCAGGGAAGCGGGCTTCCAGTTCCTGCACCACATCCATGAAGCCCCGCCGCGCTTCACCTGTAGCCGCATCGGTGAAGCCTTCCATGTACTCCTTGTAGCTCTTCTCCAGCACCACGTTCTTGGTGTTCTTGTCACCGAACAGAGTGATGGCGTCGATGGTTGCCTGCTCCAGGTCGCGGAAGGTGACGATGTTGCCGAAGGTCTTGGTGGCGTCGAAGATGCGATTGGTACGTGAGTAGGCCTGCATCAGCCCGTGATAACGCAGGTTCTTGTCGACAAACAGCGTGTTGAGCGTGGGGGCATCAAAGCCGGTCAGGAACATACCCACCACGATGAGCAGGTCGATCTCCTTGGCCTTCACCTGTTTGGCCAGATCGCGGTAGTAGTTCTGGAAGCCGTTGCTGTCCACGCTGAAGTTGGTCTTGAACAGGGCGTTGTAGTCAGCGATGGCCGCGCTCAGGAACTCCTTGGCGCTGCTGTTCATGGCCGAGACATCAAAGCTCTCGTCCTGGATGTCGCCAATCGCGTCCTGCTCTTCGTTGGCGGCAAACGAGAAGATGGTCGCCACTTTCAGCGGCTTGTCGCTGCTCTTCTGCAACTCGCGGAAGCACTCGTAGTACAGTTTGGCGGCATCCACACTGCTGACCGCAAACATAGCGTTAAAGCCCTTGTTGCCCGCGTGCAGGCGGTGGGTCTTTTGCCGGAAGTTGTTCAGGATGTACTGGGTGATCTCGCGGATACGATCCGGGTGCAGCAGGGCTTGCCGGTTCTCCGCCGCACTCAGCTTCTTCTCGTCCTGTTCGGTCTCGATAGCCTTGAACTGCGGGCGCACATCGTTGTAGTCCACCTTGAACTTCAGCACCTTCTCGTCGCGGATCGCATCGGTGATCACATACGAATGCAGCTCACGGCCAAACACGCTCGCCGTGGTTTCGGCGCCCAAGGCGTTCTCCGGGAAGATGGGCGTGCCAGTGAAGCCGAACTGGCAGAATTTCTTAAACTTCTTCTTCAGGTTCTTCTGGGCTTCACCAAACTGGCTGCGGTGGCACTCATCGAAAATGAACACCACTGGCTTGCCGTAGATGGGCAAGTCCGCCTCACTTTTCATCAGGTTGTTGAGCTTCTGGATGGTGGTGACGACGATCTTGTTGTCGTCCTTCTCCAGGTTGCGCTTCAGGCCCGCCGTGCTGTCCGAGCCGTTGACGCTGTCCGGCGAGAAGCGCTGGTATTCCTTCATGGTCTGGTAGTCCAGATCCTTGCGGTCCACCACGAAGAACACCTTGTCGATGAAGTCCAGCTCCGTGGCCAGGCGCGCGGCCTTGAAGCTGGTCAAGGTCTTGCCGCTGCCGGTGGTGTGCCAGATGTAGCCGCCACTTTCGGTGGTGCTCCAGTTCCTGGCCTGATAGCTGCTGTTGATCTTCCACAGAATGCGTTCCGTGGCAGCGATCTGATAGGGCCGCATCACCAGCAGCGTGTTGCTGACGTCGAACACCGAGTAATGCAGCAGCACATTGAGCAGTGTGTGCTTCTGGAAGAAGGTGGCCGTGAAGTCCTTCAGGTCCTTGATCAGCGTGTTGTCCGACTTCGCCCAGTTCATGGTGAAGTCGAAGCTGTTTTTGTTGCGTTGCGTGGTGTTGGCGAAGTAGCGGCTGTCGGTGCCGTTGGAGATCACGAACAGCTGCAAATACTTGAACAGGGAATGCTCGCTGTTGAAGCTCTCCTTGCTGTAGCGGTGCACCTGGTTGAAGGCTTCGCGGATGGCCACGCCACGCTTCTTCAGCTCCACCTGCACCAGCGGCAGGCCATTGACCAGAATCGTCACGTCGTAGCGGTTGGCGTGGCTGCCGGTCTGCTCGAACTGCTTGATCACCTGCACCTTGTTGCGGGTGATGTTTTTCTTGTCCAGCAGGTAGATGTTCTGGATGCGCCCGTCGTCAAACACGAAGTCGTGGATGTAGTCGTCGTGTATCTTGCGGGTCTTCTCGACGATGCCATCGCTGGGCTTGTCGAGGAAGGTTTCAACAAACCGCAGCCACTCGCCATCGGCAAACTGCACGTCATTCAGTGCTTGCAGCTGTACGCGCACATTAGCGAGCAAGGCATCGGGCGCGTTCAGTCCGGGCAGATATTCATAACCCTGGTTCTGCAGATCCTGAATGAACTCGCGCTCCAGATCGCCTTCGCTCTGGTAGCTTTCGGCAACCGGCCATTCCTTGGTGTATTTATCCAGAACGATGAAGTTGCTGGATTCGGCGATGGTCTTGTAGGCAGTCATTTACTCGCTCTCGTCCTTGCTGATCGGCGCAATCAACTCACGACACAGGGGGAAGCCCTTCCATTGGCGGGGGCGAAGGCCGGGTGGTTTGTTCATGCCACTATTTGTTCAGGTCTTGGAAAGCTCAACAGCAGATCGCGGTAATACTCATATTGCCTCTGGCGCAGCTCGATTTCACGCGGCAAGCCCTCGGTGATGGAGGTGATCAGAGTGTCAAACTTGTCGAGGATGGCAACGATGCGCGCCTGCTCCGCGAGTGACTTTTCACGATCATTCGGGTATGGCACCGGCACCCTGACCTTTTTGACCCCATCAATCAACAGCCTGTTAACCTTCCCCCGGGACACATGCTTTGCCTTCTCATCAATGAAGGCTGCCGTTTGCATTACATAGGAAATGTATTTCGGATTCATGGAGTGCCGAAAGGCGTAGCTGTCATCATGTATGGCCACTTTTCCACTGCCAAGCCAAGCCACGGCTTTACCCACATCTTCAACCGTCTCACCAACACCCGCCATGACAACATCGTAACCGATCCATGAACCCCATCTGCTAATAACCGGCGCATCCGCCGATGCTGTGCTCCCGATCATTTTCAGGAGCC
>NZ_JAMJEZ010000016.1 GCF_023544715.1 Pseudomonas eutrophicaquae
TCGCCGATGGTAGTGTGGGGTCTCCCCATGTGAGAGTAGGTCATCGTCAAGCACCTATCCCAAACCCCCGACCCGCGTAAGCGGATCGGGGGTTTGTCTTTGCGCTGCCAAGCAGCCAGATCGTCGATATGAACTGCCACCACGGCTGACACCATGCCCACGACGCCGCCCCATCACCCCCTGCAAGACCTGCCGCTCGAGCAATTGCTGGCCTGTCATGACTGCGACCTGTTGCTGCGTCGGCCGGTGCTGGGCGTCGAGCAGAAAGCGCGCTGTCCTCGCTGTGGCTGCGAGCTGTTTGCTCAACGTGCGCAGGTGCAGCGACGTAGCCTGGCACTGGTGCTGACTGCACTGCTGCTGTTCATCCCGGCCAACTTCTTGCCGATCATGCAACTGGAGTTGCTCGGTCAGCGCCGTGAAGAAACCGTCTGGAGCGGGGTCCTCGGGCTGTATTACGGTGAGATGCAGGTCGTGGCACTGGTGGTATTTCTCTGCAGCATGGTGATCCCGCTGCTCAAGCTGCTCTGTCAGCTGGCGGTCCTGCTCTGTATCCAGTGGCGCATGGCGCGAGGCTGGGGGCGCGGGCTCTATCGCGCCTACCATCACCTGCGCGAGTGGGGCATGCTCGAGGTCTACCTGATTGGCATCCTCGTCTCCATCGTCAAGCTGGTCGATATGGCTGATTTGCGTGTCGGCGTGGGACTGTTCTGTTTCATCGCTCTGCTGCTGGCCCAGATATGGCTGGAGGTCAGCATGTCGCCACAACAGATCTGGGCGGCACTGGAGGATGAGCATGCGCGCCCTTGATGCCGGTCTTTGGGTCTGTCACGAGTGTCACCAGCTCAACCGTCCATCTCCCGGCCAGGCTCCGCGTTGTCGTCGCTGCGGCGCGGTCTTGCATGCCCGGCGCCCCAACAGCATCGCCCGCACCTGGGCCTTGCTGCTGACGGCGGCGCTGCTGTACATCCCGGCGAATCTGCTGCCAATCATGAACGTCAGTCTGTTCGGTCGCGACAGTCCGGCAACCATCATGGGCGGTGTGATTGAGCTGATCCATGCCGGGATGCTGCCGATCGCGGCAGTGGTCTTTGTCGCCAGCATTCTGGTGCCGAGCTTCAAGTTGCTGGGTATCGCGTTGCTGCTCTATTCCGTACAGCGTCATCAAGTGATGTCCGCACGTCAGCGCATCATCATGTACCGCTTCATCGAGTGGATTGGCCGCTGGTCGATGCTCGACATCTTCGTGATCGCCATCCTGGTGGCGTTGGTCCGCTTCGGCAATCTGGCCAGCATCGAAGCCGGAGCCGGGGCACTGGCCTTTGCCGCGGTGGTGATCCTCACCATGTTGGCCGCCATTACCTTCGATCCCCGGCTGATCTGGGACAACACCGACGGGAACCACCCCGATGACTGAGCTGCTCACCCCCGAGATCCGCAAGACCAGCCATTGGTCCGCCATCTGGATCCTGCCCCTGCTGGCTCTGCTCATTGGGCTGTGGCTGCTCTGGCGCGCCTTCAGTGAGGCCGGCGTGGAGATTCGCGTGCAGTTTGCCGACGGCGAGGGTATCCAGGTCAACAAGACCCAGGTGATGCACAAGGGCATCGCGGTTGGCCGGGTGATTGATCTGCATGTCAGCGAGAACCTGCAAGGCGTCGAGGCCACCGTTGAGATCAACCGCGAGGCCAGGGAGTACCTGAGTCGCGACACGCGCTTCTGGCTGGTCAAGCCGCGGGTGTCACTGGCCGGAGTCACCGGTCTGGAAACCCTGGTGTCCGGCATCTATATCGCGATTGACCCGGTCAAGGGTGACCTGCACCGCGAGTTCCAGGCGCTGCGTGAGCCGCCGCCGCTCTCCGATCGCTTGCCGGGCCTGCACTTCACCCTCAAGGCGGAGCGGCTGGGCTCGCTGGAGCAGGGCAGTCCGGTCTACTACCGGCAGATTCAGGTGGGGCAGGTGAAGAACTACCGGCTGGCCGAGGATCAGCGCACCGTCGAGCTGCAGATCTACATCGAGGAGCCCTATGCGCCTCTGGTCCGCAAGCACACCCGCTTCTGGAACGCCGGCGGGCTGACCTTCAGCGGCGGCTTGTCGGGCTTCAAGCTGCGCACCGAATCGCTGGTCAGTCTGGCCACCGGCGGCATTGCCTTTGCCACGCCCGAGCACCGTGCCGACAGCCCGCCCACCGATCCGGCCTTGCCCTTTCGCCTCTACGATGATTACGAAAGCGCCGAGGCTGGCCTCAAGGTGATGCTCAAGCTGCGGGATGTGGCCGGGCTGCAGGCGGGGCGGACCCCGGTGATGTACAACGGCGTGCAGGTCGGCACCCTGAAGAAGATCGACATGGGCCGCGACTTTGCCCAGCCGGTGGCCGAGCTGACCATGGACCCGCGCACCGAAGAACTGCTGCTGGCCAGCAGCGAGTTCTGGATGGTCAAGCCGTCGATTTCCCTGGCCGGCATCAGCGGCCTCGAGGCTCTGGTGCAGGGCAACTACCTGGCCGTGCGTTTTGGCAAGCAAGGTTCGCCCGGCCGCGAGTTCAATATTCTGGCCAAAGCGCCACCGCTCAATATCGATGCGCCGGGTGTACACCTGGTGCTGAGTGCGCCGCGACTGGGCTCCCTGGAGATCGGCAGCCCGCTGCTTTATCGGCAGATGCGGGTCGGTAGCGTGCAGAGCTACGAGCTGTCCCGTGATCGCCAGCAGGTGCTGATCGGTGTCCATATCGAAGCGCAGCATGCCGGGCTGATCAACGCTTCGACTCGCTTCTGGAATGCCAGTGGCGTGCGTCTCAAGGGCGGGTTGGGCGGTATCGATCTGCACAGCGAGTCGCTGCAGACCCTGCTGCTGGGCGGTATTGCGCTCGACACCCCGGATCCACAGGCCCGCCCGCTGGCCCCAGGGCAGCGCGTGCGCCTGTTCGATGATGAGCAGCAGGCGCTGTCCCGTGGGCAGGTGCTGGAGCTTAGTCTGCCCCGCGGTGATGGGCTGCAGGAGGGCACACCGCTGCGCTACCGCGGCCTGCAGATCGGCCATGTTGAGCAGGTCGAGCTGAGTGGCGATCTGGAACAGGTGCTGCTACGGGTACGGGTCGAGCAGGCCGGCGAGCGCATTGCCCGTGTCGGCAGTCGCTTCTGGGTGGTGCGCCCGCAGCTCGGGCTGGTGCGCAGCGAGCATCTGGATACGTTGATCAGCGGACCCTATCTGGAGGTTCAGCCGGCCGTTCGTCCGGGGCCTGTACAGACCCGCTTCACGGTCGAGGAGCAGGCGCCGAATGCAGTGCAGCGCGAGGCCGGTCTGCCGCTGGTCCTCAGCACACCGCGGCGTGGTTCTCTCAAGGCTGGAGTGGCGGTGACCTACCGGGAGATGCCGGTGGGCAAGGTCACCCGTGTCGAGCTGGGGCCGCGCGCTGACCGTGTCCTGGTCCACATCCTGATCGAGCCGCGTTATGCCCCGCTGGTGCGGGGCGGCAGTCGTTTCTGGAATGCCAGCGGGATTGGTGTCGAAGTCGGCCTGCTCAAGGGTGCGCAGATTCGCACCGAGTCGCTGGAGGCCCTGCTGGAAGGCGGAATCGCCTTTGCCACCCCCGAGGAGCCGCGCCCGGTGCAGCCTGGCCAGACCTTTGCGCTGTTCGAGCAGCCAGAAGAGGAGTGGTTGCAGTGGGCGCCACACATCACGCTGAAGCCTTGAACCGATGGTCGGGCGACTTTTCCGCCACGGCAATTCGCGCCACAATCGCGGCCCTGCCCATGTGGAGCCTGCGATGAAACCTGCTGACCTGTACGGATGTCACCGGTGATCGACGAGCCGCAGCGGCGTGCATGGCTGAGTGCCATGCAGGTCGATGTCTGGCTGCCGCGCCAGACGTTGCCATTTGCCGCCCCCTCGCGCCCTGAGCTTCTGGTGCTGCCTGCGCCTGTCCCTGTACGGCCAGCGGCTGCGCCGCGGCGTCCGGTCAGTGCCACCGTGCCGCCACCGAAGCGCCCCCTCAGCGCAGTCAGCACAGCGCCACCGGCGCAGCAGGCGGCGGCCTTGAAGGCTGCGCTGCAGGCGCCGCCATCGGCGACGGCCGAGACCCAGCGCGCGGCCGCCCCCGTAGCACCGGTCGAATCCCAGGACACGCCCCCCGTCACGCCCGCGCCGGCCGCGGCGCTGATCCCGCGCTTCAGCCTGCAACTGCTGCGGGCCGGTGCCTGCCTGCTGCTGGTCAGCCTGCCCACCGGTGAAGCCTTCGCTCGCCGTGATCCGGGCTATCTGCTGCTGCGTGATCTGTTGCGGGCGGCTGGACTGCCCGACAGCCCGCAGCCGCTGGGCGAGCCGATCCGCTGGCCGATGCTGCGCGGGCGCGTCAGTCATTTCGATCAGGGCGTTGAGGCGGCGCAGCGTTATGTCTGCACGGTGCTGCAGGCGCAGCAGGAAGCCACACTGACCCGCGGCCTCTGGCTGATCGGTGCCGCGGCCCGGCAGTTTGCCGGTGCGCCGCAGGTCGCCGATGGCCAGAGCGTGCGCCTGGATGGTCTGGGCACGGCCTGGGCGCTGCCTGATCTGGAGTCACTGCTGGAGCGTCCCGCCCTCAAGGGCGAGCTCTGGCACCATATGCGCCGTGAACGGCACCGCTGGATATTCCCCGATGAGTGATGCAATCCGCTTTCGCCCGATGACCGCCGCAGACCTCGATGCGGTCCTGAAGATCGAATATGCCGCTTTCAGCCATCCCTGGACGCGCGGCATCTTTACCGATGCGCTGCAATCCTACGAGTGCTGGCTGATGTTCGAGGGCGATCAGCAGGTCGGGCACGGGGTGATCAACCTGATCCTCGATGAAGCCCACCTGCTGAACATCACGATCAAGCCGCAGAGTCAGGGGCGGGGTCTTGGGCTGCGCCTGCTCGAGCACTTGATGCAGCGCGCCCGCGCGCGCGGGGGCAACGAGTGCTTTCTCGAGGTGCGCGCTTCCAACCAGTCGGCGTACCGGCTGTACGAGCGCTTTGGCTTCAACGAGATCGGCCGGCGCCGCGACTACTACCCGCTGGCTGGTGGGCGTGAGGATGCGCTGATCATGGCGTGTCCGCTGTTCGACTGACCCCGTGCGCTGGCCCGGTTGTTCACCGGGTGCCGCCGCGGCCGTGTCCTTTTTCGCAAGAGATGATCGTGATGCCTGAATCCATTGTGAGTACCCGTACCCTGGCAATGTGGCGGGGTTGTGGGGTGGGGCGATGAACCGCGCGGCTGGATGGGCCGCAGCGGGGCTGGTGGTGGCGGTGCTGTGTTGGGCCGGCAATGCGCTGGTTGCCCGCGCGGTGGTCGACAGCCTACCGCCGCTGGCCCTGGCGTTCGGGCGCTGGAGCCTGGCACTGCTGATCCTGCTGCCCTTTGTCGGACGCAGCCTCTGGCAGCAGCGTGCCCAGCTGCGGGCGGCTGGCTGGCGTCTCTGGGGGGTGAGTGCGCTGGGCATTACCGGCTACAACTCGCTGCTCTATCTGGCCGCGCAGAGCACCACGGCCATCAATATCACCCTGCTCAATACCTGCCTGCCGCTGGCCACCTTCATCGGCGCTGGCCTGCTGCTCAATGAATGGCCGGCCCGCCGGGCCTGGCTGGGCATGGGCGTAGCGCTGTGCGGTCTGCTGCTGCTGATCGGGCGCGGTGATCCGGCGACCTTCCTGGCCCTGGATTTCTACCCCGGCGATCTGCTGATGCTGCTGGCGGTGGCGGTCTGGGCGCTGTACTCGCTGCTGATGCGCCTGTGGTCCGGGCGGTTTGCCCTGGCGCCGCTGGCGCTGCTGGGCGTGACCATCCTCTATGGCTGGATCCTGCTGCTGCCGTTCTATCTGCTCGAATGGTGGCTGGTCGGTGGCTTTGTGCCCGGCGTGGCCAGTCTGGGGGCGATGGCCTACACGGCGCTGTTCGCCTCGCTGCTGGCTTATCTCGCCTGGAACAACGGTCTGCGGGTGCTGGGGGCGGCGCGTGCCTCGCTGTTCAGCTACCTGATGCCGGTGTTTGCCGCGCTGCTCGGCTGGCTGCTGCTGGATGAGGGGCTGGCGTTCTATCACTGGCTGGGCGGTGCGCTGATCTTTGGCGGTCTGCTGCTGGCGACCCGCAGCGCCGCTGCGCCGCGTCCTGCGCCTCGCTGAGCGGCGCGCCTGCGAAGTCCCTGACCTAGCGAGTGCTCGCTGCAGCGGGCGCGCGCATGGTCAGCCCGATGCCACTTAGCACCAGCGCCATGCCGGCTAGGTGATAGCCCTGCGGGTACTCGCCGAGCAGGGCGATCGACAGCAGGGCGGCGAACACCGGCTGCAGGTGGATGAACAGCGAGCCGACCGCCGGCCCCACCACGGCCAGCGCCCGGTTGAACAGCAGCACCCCGAGAAACGCCGCCACCACCCCCGCATACAGGATGCCGGCCAGAGAGCCGGCATGGACGCGAATATAACGGCCGCTGGCCAGCTCCCAGAGATACAGCGGTGCCATCAGCAGCAGGCCGATGACGATCAGCGTGGCGAGCAGCAGCATCGGATCGACCCCCGCCGGGCGCCACTGCAGGCCCACGGTGTACAGGCTCCAGGCCAGCACCGCGCCGAGCATCCACAGATCGCCGATGTTCAGCCCCAGTGACAGCAGGCTGGCCGGCTCACCGCGGCTGATCAGCAGCGCCACACCGCTCAGCGACACCAGCACCCCGCAGGCCTCCAGTCGTCCCAGCCGGCGCCCGAACAGCACAAAGGCCAGCGCCAGAGTGGCCACCGGAATGAAGGAGTTGAGCAGGGTGGCGCTGGTCGCCGTGGTGTACTGCACGGCGACGTAAGACAGCGTGTTGTAGCAGCCGATGCCGAACACGCCGAGAAACAGCAGCGGCTTCCAGGCCTGGCGCAGCAGCGGCCACTGGCTGCGCAGGTGGGGCAGTGCCAGCGGCAGCACGCAGAGCAGGGCAATCGCCCAGCGCCAGAATGCCAGACCGACCGGCGGCAGGTCCTCACGCAGGCCGCGGCTCATCACCATGTTGCCGGCCCAGAACAGCGAGGTCAGGGTCAGCAGCAGATAGGAATTGCGGGGAAGGCGCAGCATGGCGGGAACCTAGGTGGGGGAGAGCGTGCAGTATCGGAGCAGTCCTTCGTGCAGATAAAGCGCGGCGCCCGCACTGCACTGTTCGTGCCGAGTAAATAGTGGGCGGTTATCGGGCGCCGGATGCCGGGAAGTGCTCGACCAGCCAGTCGATGAACACCCTAAGGCGCGGCGCCAGATGCTGGTGATGGGCGTACAGCACATGCATCGGCAGCGCCGGTGGCCGGTAGGCACTCAGCAGCTCCACCAGGGTGCCGGCCTGCAGCTGGCGGGCGACGTGATAGCGCGGGACCTGGATAAGACCCAGGCCGGCTTCGCAGGCGGCCACGTAGGATTCACCATGATTGACCGCCAGCCGCGCCGGCAGCGTGAAGGCCTCCAGCCGGCCCTCGACCATAAACGCCAATGGCTGCACCCGCCCGGTGGTCGAGGACAGGTACTCGACGCACTGGTGGCCGACCAGCTCCGGCAGCCCGGTCGGGAGGCCGTGTTGCGCGAGATACGCGCGGCTGGCGCAGGTGACCTGTTCCAGCGCCGCCAGTGGCCGGGCGATCAGCGTCGAATCGCCCAGCTCACCGATCCGCACCACGCAATCGACCCCCTCGCGCACCAGATCGATCATCCGGTCCCGCAGGCCGATCTCCAGGGTGATATCCGGGTAGCGGGCGTGAAAATCCGGCAGTGCCGGGATCACCTGCAGGCGACCGAACGAGGCCGGCAGATCGACCTTCAGCCGGCCACGCGGGTGCTGGGCATGCTGGGAGAGCAGCCCCTCGGCGGCCTCGAGACTGGCAAGAATCGCCAGGCAGTGCCGGTAGTAGGTCTGCCCATCAAGGGTCGGATTGACCTGACGGGTGGTGCGCTGCAGCAGGCGGGTGCCCAGATGCGCCTCCAGCTGCTTGAGCAGCGCGGTGGCCGAGGCGCGGGAAATGCCCTGCTGCTCGGCCGCCCGGCTGAAGCTGCCCAGCTCGACGATGCGCACGAACAACTGCATGGCCTGAAAGCGATCCATGGGAAATACCGGGCTGATTGTTTGAAATGGCTGAACAGTGTTGTCGGTTCTGCACAGTTTATCAATCGCCGCCCGCTGCCTAAGGTGAGGCGTCCGGCTGAGGCCGGCCTGCTTCTCTCTCAGGATGTTCTCCATGATCCATAAAGACGTTTCCGTATCGGCGCTCACGGCCGGCTTTCTCGCGGTGCTGGTCTCCTATGCCGGGCCGCTGATCATCTTCTTCCAGGCGGCGCAGAGCGCCGGGGTCTCCACCGAGATGATGAGCTCCTGGGTCTGGGGGATCTCGGTGGGGGCGGCGCTGTCGGGCATCGTGCTCAGTCTGTGGCTGAAGATGCCGGTGGTCACCGCCTGGTCGGCGCCGGGGACCGCGCTGCTGGTGACCCTGTTCCCCGGACTCAGCCTCAACGAGGCGGTGGGGGCCT
Source organism: Pseudomonas eutrophicaquae (assembly GCF_023544715.1). Taxonomy (GTDB): domain Bacteria; phylum Pseudomonadota; class Gammaproteobacteria; order Pseudomonadales; family Pseudomonadaceae; genus Geopseudomonas. Next base: position 8,496 of record NZ_JAMJEZ010000016.1, read on the forward strand.
ACCTGACGGCGGGGGTGATCATCCTCTTGATCGGGCTGAGCGGCTATTTCGACCGTATCGTGCAGGCCATTCCGCGCGGCATTGCCAGCGCGATGATGGCCGGCATTCTCTTCCAGTTCGGCGCCGGTGCCTTCAAGGCGGTGGAGATCATGCCGGCGCTGGCCTTTGGCATGCTGGCCGCGTACCTGCTGGTCAAGCGTCTGCTGCCGCGCTATGCGCTGGTCCTGCTGCTGCTGGTCGGTGTGCTGCTGTCGGTCTTGCTGGAGGACAGCAACCTCTCGGCGGTGACCCTGAGCCTGGCGCAGCCGCAGTTCATCAGCCCGCAGTGGACCTGGAGTTCGACCCTGAGTCTGGCGATTCCGCTGGTACTGGTCAGCATGACCGGCCAGTTCCTGCCCGGTATGGCGATTCTGCGCGGCGCCGGTTACCAGACCTCGGCCAAGCCGATCATCACCATCACCAGCCTGGCCTCGCTGGCGGTGGCCTTTGTCGGGGGGATCACCATCGTGATCGCCGCGATCACCGCGGCGCTGTGCACTGGCAAGGATGCCCATGAAGATCCGGCCAAGCGCTACATTGCCGGGGTCGCCAATGGCCTGTTCTACCTGATCGGCGGCTGCTTTGCCGGCACCATCATCCTGCTGTTCAGTGCCATGCCGACCACCTTTGTGGCGGTGCTGGCGGGTCTTGCGCTGATCGGCGCAATCACCAGCAACCTGATGGGCGCGGTCGAGGATGCCGAGCACCGTGAGGCGTCGGTGATCACCTTCCTGGCCACTGCCTCGGGGATGAGCTTCTTCGGTCTGGGCTCGGCATTCTGGGGCATCGTGATCGGCACGCTGGCTTATCTGCTGCTGCACAAGAGCGACTGGTTCGCCAAGCGCGCCTGACGGGCGGGTGGGGGCTGCCGGGCGCGGCCCCTCTGCCCTGTTATTCACGGGCACGCTGTGGGGCTCAGGGTGCCTCGTCCTCGTCGCTGCCTTCTACCGCCAGATCCAGCTCCTTGATCTTGCGGGTCAGGGTGTTGCGCCCCCAGCCGAGCAGCTGGGCGGCATCGCGACGCCGGCCGGCAGTGTGCTTGAGGGCGCTCTCGATCATCACCCGCTCGAAGGCGGGCAGCGCGCTGCCGAGCAGATCCGTCTGCCCGCGGGCCAGCGCCTGCTCGGCCCACAGACGCAGGCACTGCTCCCAGCTGCCACTGACCGGTAGTTCCGGGCTGTGCTGCAACAGCTCCGGCGGCAAATCATCAATGTGCACCTCGCGCCCGGAAGCCATTACCGTGATCCAGCGGCAGGTGTTCTCCAGCTGGCGCACGTTACCCGGCCACGGCAGGTTCTGCAGGTATTCCTCGGTCTGCACCTTGAGCAGCTTGGGCTCGACCGCCAGCTCCCGGGCGGCCTGGGCGAGGAAGTGGCGGGCGAGTGCCGGGATGTCCTCACGGCGGTCGGCCAGGCGCGGGATGTGGATGCGGATCACGTTAAGGCGATGGAACAGGTCCTCGCGGAACTTGCCCTCGCGCACCAGGTTTTCGAGATTCTGGTGGGTGGCAGCGATGATCCGCACATTGACCTTGACCGGGGTGTGCCCGCCGACCCGGTAGAACTCGCCGTCAGCCAGCACCCGCAGCAGGCGGGTCTGGGTATCGGCGGGCATGTCGCCGATCTCGTCGAGGAACAGGGTGCCGCCATCGGCCTGCTCGAAGCGCCCACGGCGCTGCGCAGCTGCACCGGTGAAGGCGCCTTTCTCGTGGCCGAACAGCTCGGATTCCATCAAATCCTTGGGGATCGCCGCCATGTTCAGGGCGATGAACGGCGCATGGGCGCGCGGGCTGTGGCGGTGCAGGGCGTGTGCCACCAGCTCCTTGCCGGTCCCCGATTCGCCGTTGATCAGCACGGTGATGTGGGAGTGGCTGAGCCGGCCGATGGCGCGGAACACCTCCTGCATGGCCGCCGCCTCGCCGATGATCTCCGGGGTGGCTGCCTGCTCGGCAGGGGCCGTCAGGGCATCCTGCTCGCGGGCGTGCAGGGCGGCGCGCTTGACCAGCGAGACGGCCTCATCGACATCGAACGGCTTGGGCAGATACTCAAAGGCCCCGCCCTGATAGGAGGCCACCGCGCTCTCCAGATCGGAGTGGGCGGTCATGATGATCACCGGCAGGCGCGGATAGCGCTCGCGCAGGCGGGCGAGCAGATCCAGACCGCTGGCGCCGGGCATGCGGATGTCGGAGAGGATCACCGTGGGCTGCTCGACGCTCAGGTGCCGGAGCAGGCTGTCGGCATTCTCGAAGCTCTGGCAGGCCAGCCCCGCCTGCTGCAGGGCTTTTTCCAGCACCCAGCGGATCGAGCGATCGTCGTCGACGATCCAGATGGTTTCCGGTCGGTTCATGGGGTCGGGGCTCCTTGTTCAAGCGGCAGAAACAGCGAGAAGACCGTGCAGCCGGGCTGGCTTTCGCACTCGATCAGCCCGTGATGCTGGTTGAGGATGTTCTGCGCGATGGCCAGGCCCAGGCCGGTGCCATCGGCGCGTCCGCTGACCATCGGGTAGAAGAGGGTGTCCTTGAGTGCCGGGTCGATGCCCGGCCCGTTGTCGATGATCTCCACCCGGCAGACCAGCCGGTGGCGCTGATGGCCGATTGTGAACTGGCGCAGCGCGCGGGTGCGCAGCACGATGCGCCCCGGCTCAGTCGGGTTGCGGCGCGTGGCGATGGCCTGCATGGCATTGCGCACAATATTGAGCACCGCCTGGATCAGCTGCTCGCGATCGGCCAGCAGTTCGGGAATGCTCGGGTCGTAGTCACGCTCAAGGGTCAGGCGCCCCTGGCTCTCGGCCTCGACCAGGCTGCAGACCCGCGCCAGCACTTCATGGATGTTCACCGGCGCCAGCTGCGGCAGCTTGTTGGAGCCGAGCAGGCGATCGACCAAATTTCGCAGCCGGTCGGCTTCCTCGATGATCACCTTGGTGTAGTCCTTGAGCGCCGGATCCGGCAGCTCGCGGGCCAGCAACTGCGCGGCACCGCGGATACCGCCGAGCGGATTCTTGATTTCATGGGCCAGACCGCGCACCAGCTGGCGGGTGGTTTCCTGCTTGGAGAGCTGCGCTTCCTCCTTGGTGATGCGCAGCAGGCGATCGCGCGGGTGCAGCTCGAGCAGCAACAAGGTGCCGTGGCTACCGAGGATCGGCGTGGCGGTGTAATCGACGGTCAGGCTGGTGGGGCTGCTGCACAGCAGCTGCGCCTCGCGCTTGGTGAACGGGTGGGCGCTGGCCACCGCCTGACGCAGGGCGGACAGGCCATCGGGCACTTCCTTGAACAGTTCGCTGACAAAGAGGCCGAGGCTGCGCTGGCCGCTGACCCCCAGCAGCATTTCAGCGGCCGGATTCATGTATTCCAGGCGCAGCTCGGCATCGAGCAGCACCACGGCGGTGGTCAGGTTGTCGAGCAGCAGGCGTTGCAGGTGATCGTGAGCCATGATCGGCGGGCGCTCCGTGAGGGTGCAGTGTTTCTGCAAGAAGCGCGCCAGACTGTCGTGCCCCAGCAGCGGGCGGCCTGCGCCACTTCCCGAGGCGAGGGATGCCGGCAGTATAGGCAGTGCACCGCGAGGACGCACCAAGACGGTGCTTGGCGCCCTGTCAGGGGGCGTGCCCGAAACGACAGAGGCCTCCCGAAGGAGGCCTCTGTACGCATCACGCTACGATCAGCAGCTGTAGTACAGCTCGTACTCCAGCGGGTGCACGAAGGTGCGCACCTTGATCTCTTCAGCGGATTTGAGCTCGATGAAGGCGTCGAGGAAGTCCTTGGTGAACACGCCGCCCTTGAGCAGGAACTCGTGGTCGGCTTCCAGCGCCTCCAGCGCTTCCTTCAGGCTGCCGCACACCTGCGGGATGTTGGCAGCTTCTTCCGGCGGCAGGTCGTAGAGGTTCTTGTCGGCGGCATCGCCCGGGTGGATCTTGTTCTGGATACCGTCAAGGCCCGCCATCAGCAGCGCGGCAAAGGCCAAGTACGGGTTGGCCGACGGATCCGGGAAGCGCGCCTCGATACGGCGGCCGCGCGGGCTGGCCACGTAGGGGATGCGGATCGACGCGGAGCGGTTACGCGCCGAGTAGGCCAGCATCACCGGCGCCTCGAAGCCCGGGACCAGACGCTTGTAGGAGTTAGTCGACGGGTTGGTCAGGGCGTTCAGCGCCTTGCCGTGCTTGATGATGCCGCCGATGAAGTACAGGGCGGTATCGGAGAGGCCAGCATAGCCTTCACCGGCGAAGGTGTTCTTGCCGTCTTTGGCGATCGACATGTGCACGTGCATGCCAGAGCCGTTGTCGCCGTACAGCGGCTTGGGCATGAAGGTCACAGTCTTGCCGTAGGCGGCGGCGACGTTCTGCACGCAGTACTTGAGGTTCTGCACCTCATCAGCCTTGGCAACCAGGGTGTTGAACTTGACACCGATCTCGTTCTGGCCGGCGGCCACCTCGTGGTGGTGCACTTCGACGACCTGACCCATCTCTTCCAGGGCGTTACACATGGCGGCACGGATTTCGTGATCCGGATCAGCCGGCGGGGTCGGCAGGTAGCCGCCCTTGACCGCGATGCGATGACCGTTGTTGCCCTGGCCGCCGTTCATGTCGGCGTCGCTGTTCCAGCTGGCCTGCTCGGAGAAGATCTTGAACATCGAGCCGGACATGTCCGACTTGTACTTCACGGAATCGAAGATGAAGAACTCCGGCTCCGGGCCGGCAAATACGGTGTCACCGATGCCGGTGGTCTTGAGGTATTCCTCGGCGCGCTTGGCGATGGCGCGCGGGTCGCGCTCGTAGCCCTGCATGGTCGAGGGCTCGATCACGTCGCAGACCAGGATCAGGGTCGGCTCCTCGGTGAACGGGTCCATCACCGCGGTGCTGTCGTCCGGCAGCAGGATCATGTCGGAGGCTTCGATGCCCTTCCAGCCCTCGATGGAGGAGCCATCGAACATCTTGCCGACTTCAAAGAAGTCCTCGTCGGCATCGCGCGCCGGCATGGTGATGTGGTGCTGACGACCCTTCGGGTCGGTGAAGCGCAGGTCAATCCACTTTGCGCCATGTTCTTCGATCAGTTGCAATGCCTTTGACATGCGGTCCTCCAGGGGTACTCGTGGGCGGTGATGATGCCCGGTGAAATCGGTTGGCTCCGGGCGCAACGCCCGCGGGACAGTTTCCCGGTAACCTGACCACTAGCATGAAGCAACTAGCGTGCCAGTGCCCGTCAGCATGCGCGCCCCGCGCCGTTTCGGGGCTCGGGCCGGGCCTGCCCCTGCGCGCCGCTCAGGATCATGCACCATGCACGTGCTTTCAAGTGCCAGCCTGAAACATTTTGGTGCAGACTGGCGGTGCCTGCGAAAACTGCTCAAGAGTTGAGCAGTTTTCCGTTATACTCCGCGTCCTTTTTTCCCGCCGCGCCGCTGCCACACCCCTGCATGAAACTTATCGTCAAGCCCTTCGCCGAGATCACCATCAAGAGCCGTCCGGTACGCCGGCAGTTCATCCGGCAGCTGGGCAAGAACATCCGCAGCGTGCTCAAGGATCTGGATCCGGCCATCGATGTGCAGGGCGAGTGGGACAACATCGAGGTAATCAGCCAGCAGGATGCGCCGGCGGTGCGCGAGGCGATCATCGAGCGTTTGTGCTGCACGCCGGGCATCGCCCACAGTCTTGAGGTCATCGAGTACCCGCTGGGCGACTTCGATGCGGTGTTCGAGCACTGTCGCGAGCACTTTGCCGAGCGGCTGGCCGGGCGCACCTTTGCCGTGCGCTGCAAGCGCTCCGGCAAGCACCCGTTCTCCTCGGTGGAGCTGGCCACCTATGTGGGCGGTCGTCTGCGCAGCGAGTGCGGGGCGGCCGGGATCGACCTCAAGCACCCGGAAATTGAGGTGCGCCTTGAGGTGCGCTTCGACCGCCTGCTGCTGATCCGCGCCCAGCACGAAGGGCTGGGCGGTTATCCGCTGGGGGTGCTAGAGCAGACCCTGGTGCTGATGAGCGGCGGTTTCGATTCCTCGGTGGCGGCCTGGCAGATCATGCGCCGCGGGCTGCTCAGCCACTTCTGCTTCTTCAACCTCGGCGGGCGTGCCCATGAGCTGGGTGTGATGGAAGTGGCCCATCACCTGTGGCAGAAGTACGGCCGCTCGCACCGTGTCATGTTCATCAGCGTGCCCTTCGAGGAAGTGGTCGCCGAGATCCTCGGCAAGGTCGATGACAGCCACATGGGCGTGGTGCTCAAGCGCATGATGCTGCGCGCCGCCAGCCGGCTGGCCGAGGAGCTGCAGATTTCGGCACTGGTCACCGGCGAGGCGATCTCCCAGGTGGCCAGCCAGACCCTCAGCAACCTGTCGGTGATCGATGCCGCCACCGAGGCCCTAGTACTGCGGCCGCTGATTGCCACCCACAAGCAGGACATCATCGCCACCGCTGAGCAGATCGGCACCGCCGCCTTTGCCCGGCACATGCCCGAATACTGCGGGGTGATCTCGGTCAACCCGACCACCCGCGCCAAGCGCCTGCGGGTCGACTATGAGGAAAGCCACTTCGACATGGCGGTGCTGGATCGCGCCCTGGCGCGGGCCACGCGCACCACGGTCGATCGGGTGCTCGACGAGCTGGGCCAGGCGGTCGAGGTCGAAAGCGTGAGCGCAGCATTGCCCGGGCAGATCGTTCTCGACATCCGCCACCCCGATGCGGCCGAGGATCAGCCACTGGTGCTGCCCGGCATCGAGGTGCAGTGCCTGCCGTTCTATGCCATCAACCAGCGTTTCCAGACGCTGGACACCAACCGTCAGTACCTTCTGTACTGCGAGCGCGGCGTGATGAGCCGCCTGCATGCCCACCATCTGCTCAGCGAGGGGCATGTCAATGTGCGCGTCTATCGCCCGGCCTGAGCACCCGGTGCGTCAGGCGGGCCTTCTGGGCGGCAGCATCCGCCACCGCCCCCCCGACGGCGCCCGGCGGGCCTCCCGTTAATCAGATTGTCGCCGGTCCTGCGCCATGCTGGCGCCCGGCATCCGTATTCAAGCGTCACCTATCGAGAAGACACCCCTGTGATCGAAAATCTGCGCAATATCGCCATCATCGCCCACGTTGACCACGGCAAGACCACCCTGGTCGACAAGCTCCTGCGCCTGTCCGGCACCCTTGACCGCAAGGAGCTGGAAAACGAGCGCGTGATGGACTCCAACGACCAGGAAAAGGAACGTGGCATCACCATCCTGGCCAAGAACACCGCGCTGAAGTGGAAGGACTACAGCATCAACATCGTCGACACCCCCGGCCACGCCGACTTCGGCGGTGAGGTCGAGCGCGTGATGTCGATGGTCGACTCCGTGCTGCTGGTGGTCGACGCCCAGGACGGCCCGATGCCGCAGACCCGCTTCGTGACCCAGAAGGCCTTCAAAGCCGGCCTGCGTCCGATCGTGGTGGTCAACAAGATCGACCGTCCGGGCGCGCGTCCGGACTGGGTGATCGACCAGATCTTCGACCTGTTCGACAACCTCGGCGCCACCGACGAGCAGCTCGACTTCCCGATCGTCTACGCCAGCGCCCTGAACGGCATCGCCGGTCTCGACCACGAGGCCATGGACGACAACATGGATGCGCTGTTCCAGGCGATCATCGACCACGTGCCGGCGCCGACCGTCGACACCGAAGGTCCGTTCCAGATGCAGATCTCGCAGCTGGACTACAACAGCTTCCTCGGCGTGATCGGCATTGGCCGCATCGCCCGTGGCAAGGTCAAGACCAACACCCCGGTCACCGCCATCGGTGCCGACGGCAAGAAGCGCAACGGCCGCATCCTGAAGATCATGGGCCACTCCGGCCTGCAGCGCGTCGAGGTGGAAGAAGCCACCGCTGGTGACATCGTCTGCGTCTCCGGCATGGACGAGCTGTACATCTCCGACACCCTGTGCGACCAGCAGAACGTCGAGGCGCTACCGCCGCTGACTGTCGACCAGCCGACCGTGAGCATGACCTTCCAGGTCAACGACTCGCCGTTCGCCGGCAAGGAAGGCAAGTTCGTCACCAGCCGCAACATCAAGGATCGTCTGGAGAAGGAACTGCTGCACAACGTGGCGCTGCGCGTCGAGCAGGGCGACTCCCCGGAGAAGTTCAAGGTCTCCGGCCGTGGTGAGCTGCACCTGTCGGTGCTGATCGAGACCATGCGCCGCGAAGGCTTCGAGCTGGCCGTCGGCCGTCCGGAAGTGGTGATCATCGAGAACGAGGCCGGCGAGAAGCAGGAGCCTTACGAGAGCGTCACCATCGACATCGAGGAGCAGCACCAGGGTCCGGTGATGGAGCAGATGGGCCTGCGCAAGGGCGATCTGACCAACATGATCCCCGATGGCAAGGGCCGTATCCGCCTGGAATACACCATCCCGGCGCGCGGTCTGATCGGCTTCCGTAACAACTTCCTGACCCTGACCTCGGGCACCGGCATCCTGACCTCGACCTTCAGCCACTACGGCCCGATCAAGGCCGGCGAAGTCACCAACCGTCTCAACGGCGTGCTGGTCTCGATGGCCACCGGCACCGCACTGACCTACTCGCTGGAAACCCTGCAGGCGCGCGGCAAGCTGTTCCTTGAGCCCGGCCAGGAGATCTATGAAGGCCAGCTGTGCGGCATCAACAGCCGTGACAACGACCTGGTGATCAACCCGACCAAGGGCAAAAAGCTCGACAACATGCGCGCGTCCGGCAAGGACGAGGTCATCGCCCTGGTGCCGCCGATCAAGTTCACCCTTGAGCAGGCGCTGGAGTTCATCGATGACGACGAACTGGTGGAAGTGACGCCGAAGTCGATTCGTCTGCGCAAGAAGATGCTCAACGAGAACGACCGCAAGCGTTACGAGCGCAGCAAGGTCTGATCCGCGCTGAGTAAGCGGTAACGAGAAGCCCCGCCCGGTCTGCGCCTGGCGGGGCTTTTTGCGCTCTGGGCTGGCTGCGGCTAACGCCCTGTCGGCAGCGGTGGGCGCAACGGTGTAGCATGCGCACGTGATCCAAAAAGACTTTCTCGGGATGGAGGAGTGGGGATGGACTTCCCGAACAGGCAGATCGCCACGCACCGTGCGCCGGTGCAGGACAGGGAGGCCGCGCTGCCGGATTCGCTGCTGGCCAGTGCGCTGGAGCAGTGCAGCTACGCGGCGTTGATCACCGATGCCACGCTGGATGGGGCGGGGCCTTCCATCTGCTATGTGAATGCCGCCTTCTGCCGGATGAGCGGTTACGCCCCAGAGGAGCTGCTCGGCCAGAGTCCGCGCCGGCTGCAGGGTCCCTTGACCAATCGTGACGTGCTCCAGCAGCTGCGCGCACAGCTACGCGCCGGGGAGAGCTTCCGGGGTTCCACCATCAACTACCGCAAGGACGGTACGCCCTACGCGGTGGAGTGGAATATTTCGCCGGTGCGCGATGCCCAGGGGCGAATCACGCATTTCATGGCTCTGCAGCAGATGCTGTGCGGCGACGCGGCGCGTCCCCTGCACCTGCTGGCCCGCGCGCTGGATGTGGCCGGGGATGCGGTGCTTATCGCCAATGCCCGCGGGGTGATCGAGTTCGTCAATCAGGGCTTCCAGCGCCTGACAGGCTACCCGGCAGACGAGGTGCAGGGCCGCACGCTGGTGCTGCTGCGCCCGGGACTGGATGTGCCGCGCTTCTGCCGCACCCTGTGGCAGAACATTGCCGGCGGGCAGACGTATCAGTGCGTGGTCACCCACCGGCACCGTGCCGGCCATGAGCTGCACTGCGAGGAGACCATCACGCCGATCTTTGATGCCAACGGGGTGGCCAGCCACTTCATCAGCATCACCCGCGATATCAGCGAACGGCTCAAACGCGAGCGAGAGCTGCAGCAGCAGGCAACCCGCGATGCGCTGACCGGGCTGTTCAACCGGCGCGGCGGTGAGCGGCATCTGGAGCGCGCCTATCAGGCGACTCAGGAGCTTGGCCAGATGCTCTGCGTGATGCTGGCCGATGTCGATCACTTCAAGCGCATCAACGATCGCTGGGGGCATGCCGCCGGTGATCGGGTGCTGCGTGAAGTGGCGGACCTGCTACAGGGCAATGTGCGCAGCAGTGACCGGGTGGTGCGCTGGGGCGGTGAGGAGTTTCTGCTGATTCTGCCCAGCTGCCCGCTGAAGGCGGCGCTGGCGCAGGCGGATCGGCTGCGTGAGCTGATCGGCCATAACGAGCGCTTTGAAATCGGCCCGATCACCCTGTCGATCGGCGTGGCCGAGCTGCAGGTGGGCGAGAGTCTGGCCAGCCTGATCGACCGCGCCGACAAGGCCCTGTACCGGGCCAAGAACAGCGGGCGCAATCAGGTGCGCCCGGGCTAGGTCAGCGGCTGGCCGGCTTGGGGCGGAAGGCGCAGAAGCCCGGTCGCGGGCCGATCTGCGGATGGTTGCGGCAGGTGTCCGGACGGTTGGCGTAGACCGTGCACAGGCGGGTCTTCTGATCCAGATACAGGCAGTCGCCGCTGCTGTGCTGCTCCAGGGTGAAAATGCCGGTCTTCTGATGAAAGCGCGCCACCACCCCCTCGCGGATCAGGCGCTTGGCAATGTTGCGCGGCGGCTCGCTTACCTCGAACTCATCAATCAGCCCCAGGCGCAGCAGGTCCTTGAGGCGCACCTCCACCGGCAGGCTGCAGCAGGTGGCGCGGCATTCACGGCACAGGCTGTTGCCGGTGAACTTGATCCAGGTGTCCAGGCGCTCGGGGTCGGCGCCGACGATCAGGTGAGGGTTGGGCATGGCAGGTGGGGTCATGGTCAGGACGGGGCGCGATGATAAGGGCTGCAGGGGCGGCGTGCAGCGCTTTTTCACGCCCGGCAGACGCTGCATGCCTGCAGCGCGGTGCGGCAACTCGGGTTAAAATGGCGCGCTTTCTCCCCAGCCCCCCGGAGCTTCGCCACCATGTCCCGTGTGACCCTCAGTCGCTACCTGATCGAAGAAACCCGCAGTAACCACACCCCGGCCGATCTGCGCTTCCTCATCGAGGTAGTGGCGCGTGCCTGCAAGGCCATCAGCCATCAGGTCTCCAAGGGCGCGCTGGGCGGTGTGCTCGGCAGTGCCGACAGCGAGAACGTGCAGGGCGAGGTGCAGAAGAAGCTCGATGTGCTGTCCAACGAAATCCTGCTGGAAGCCAACGAGTGGGGCGGTCACCTGGCGGGCATGGCGTCTGAAGAGATGGATCACGCCTACCAGATCCCCGGCCAGTACCCCAAGGGTGCTTACCTGCTGGTGTTCGATCCGCTGGATGGTTCCTCCAACATCGATGTGAACGTCTCGGTCGGCACCATCTTCTCGGTGCTGCGCTGCCCGGACGACTACGACGGCGATGGCCATCTGGGCGATGACGCCTTCCTGCAGTCGGGCACCCGGCAGGTGGCGGCTGGCTATGCGATCTACGGTCCGCAGACCATGCTGGTGCTGACCCTGGGTTATGGCGTCAAGGGCTTCACCCTGGATCGCGAGCTGGGCAGCTTCGTGCTGACCCACGAGGACATGCAGGTGCCGGCCAGCACCGCGGAATTTGCCATCAACATGTCCAACCAGCGCCACTGGGAAGCCCCGGTCAAGCGCTACGTCGATGAGCTGCTGGCCGGCAAGCAAGGTCCGCTGGGCAAGAACTACAACATGCGCTGGATTGCTTCGATGGTTGCCGATGTGCACCGCATCCTCACCCGGGGCGGGCTGTTCATGTACCCGCGCGATGGCCGCGACCCGTCGATGCCCGGCAAGCTGCGCCTGATGTACGAGGCCAACCCGATGGCGATGATCATCGAGCAGGCCGGTGGCGCGGCTACCGATGGCGTGCAGCGTATTCTCGACATCGAGCCGACCAGCCTGCACCAGCGGGTACCGGTGTTCCTCGGCTCCCGTGAGGAAGTCGAGCGCGTCACCTCCTACCATCGCGCCGACTGATGCCATCTGGCGGCCGCCCGGCCGCCGTCTGCGGCCCGCCGGTGCCTGGCGGGCACTTTGCCGAGGAGTTTCGTGATGTCGCTGCGCCCCCTTGCGCTGCTGGCCTGTGCGCTGCTGCTGAGCGCCTGCAGCAAGGTCACCCAGGAAAACTTTGCCCAGCTGCGGACCGGCATGAGCAAGGCCGAAGTCGAAGCCCTGCTCGGCGCCCCCAGCGAGTGTGCCGGCGCGCTGGGCTTTACCAGCTGCAACTGGGCCGACGAGCGCGCGCTGATCAGCGTGCAGTTCGGCAATGACAAGGTGCTGGTGTTCTCCGGCTCCGGGCTCAAGTAGTACCTGCCTGACCTTCGTGCGGTCTGGGCACGTCCAGCGGTGACCGAATGCCTGTGGAGGTGCTACAAGTGCAGTACTGTCCACCGGAGAGATCAGGATGAGAACCACGCTGTCGCTGCTGAGCCGTTATGCCGTTTTTGCCGGGTGTGCGCTGTTATTCCTGCTCAGCCTGCCCTGGCTGTCCGAGTGGTGGCTGCTGACCCTGCTGACCGGCGCACTGACCCTGCTTGGCATCCGTGACCTGCGCCAGTCGCGCCATGCGCTGCTGCGCAACTACCCGGTCATCGGTCATATCCGTTACCTGATCGAGCAGGTGCGCCCGGAAATCCGCCAGTACCTGGTCGAGGGCGACAACGAGCAGCTGCCGTTCTCTCGCGCGCAGCGCTCGCTGGTCTATGCCCGGGCCAAGAACGAGGGGGCCGACAAGCCGTTTGGTACCCTCAGTGATGTCAGCGAACCGGGCTTTGAGTTCATCGGCCACTCGATGCTACCGGCCGATCACGTCGATCCGGCGACCTTTCGCATCGAGATCGGCGGCCCGCAGTGCAGCCAGCCTTATTCGGCGTCGATCTTCAATATCTCGGCGATGAGCTTTGGCTCGCTGAGCGCCAACGCGATCCGCGCCCTCAACCAGGGCGCAGCGCAGGGCGGCTTTGCCCATGACACCGGTGAGGGCAGCATCAGCCCTTACCACCGCGAGCACCGCGGGGATCTGATCTGGGAGATCGGCAGCGGCTACTTTGGCTGCCGTGACGGCGCTGGGCAGTTCGATGAGCAGCGCTTTGCCGTGCAGGCCAACGACCCGCAGGTGAAGATGATCGAGATCAAGCTCAGTCAGGGTGCCAAGCCCGGGCATGGCGGCATCCTGCCCCGGCACAAGATCACCGCCGAGATCGCCGCTACCCGCGGCATTCCGATGGATCAGGACTGCATTTCACCGGCCCGGCACAGTGCCTTCTCCACTCCCATCGAGCTCTTGCAGTTCATCGCCCGGCTGCGCGAGCTGTGCGGCGGCAAGCCGGTCGGCTTCAAGTTCTGCCTGGGGCATCCGTGGGAGTTCATGGCCATCGTCAAGGCGATGCTGGCGACCGGCATCCTGCCGGACTTCATCGTGGTGGACGGCAAGGAGGGCGGCACCGGCGCCGCGCCGTTGGAGTTCACCGACCACATGGGCGTGCCGCTGCGCGAGGGGCTGCTGTTCGTGCACAACACGCTGGTCGGCGCCAACCTGCGCAGCCAGATCCGTATCGGCGCGAGTGGCAAGATCATCAGCGCCTTCGACATTGCCAGCGTGCTGGCGATCGGTGCCGACTGGGCCAACTCGGCGCGCGGCTTCATGTTTGCCATCGGCTGCATCCAGAGCCAGTCCTGCCATACCAACCGCTGCCCGACTGGTGTCGCCACCCAGGACCCGCTGCGCCAGCAGGCGCTGGTGGTGCCGGACAAGGCCGAGCGCGTCTACAACTTCCACCGCAACACCCTCAAGGCGCTGGCCGAGCTGGTGGCGGCGGCCGGGCTGCGCCATCCCGGCGAGCTGGGCCCGCAGCACCTGGCCCAGCGCATCCCCTCCAGCGCCATCAACCTGTTCTCCCAGCAGCACGCCTATCTGGCTCCGGGGGCGTTGCTGGAGAGCGCGGGCGCCGAGGATTTCTACACGCGGATGTGGCAGCTGGCGCAGGCGGAGAGTTTCGCCCCGGTGCGCGCCGTGACCGCCGCCGATGCCCGCCTCTGAGGAGTTGGCCATGCTCAGTCTGTATCCCGACATCAAGCCCTATGCCCGCCACAGCCTGGCGGTGGATGGGCAGCACACGCTGTACGTCGATGAAAGCGGCTCGCCGGACGGCCTGCCGGTGCTATTCGTGCACGGTGGCCCGGGGGCTGGCTGTGATGCGAGCAGCCGGCGCTGGTTCGATCCCAGCCTGTACCGCATCGTCACCTTCGATCAGCGCGGCTGCGGGCGCTCCACCCCGCATGCCAGCCTTGAGAACAACACCACGGCGCACCTGATCGCCGATATCGAGCAGATCCGCGCGCAGTTAGATATCGAGCGCTGGGTGCTGTTTGGCGGCTCCTGGGGCTCGACGCTGTCCTTGGCCTATGCCCAGGCCCATCCCGAGCGGGTGCTGGCGCTGATCCTGCGTGGCATCTTCCTTTGTCGCCCGCAGGAGATTCACTGGTTCTACCAGAGCGGTGCCAGCCGGCTGTTTCCCGATTACTGGGAGGACTACCTCGCGCCGATCCCGCCCGAGGAGCAGGACGATCTGCTTGGCGCCTATTACCGCCGCCTGACCGGCAGCGACCAGATTGCCCAGATGCAGGCTGCCAAGGCCTGGTCGGTGTGGGAGGGGCGCACGGCGACCCTGCGCCCCAATCACGAGGTGGTCGAGCGTTTTGCCGACCCGCATCGTGCACTGTCGATTGCCCGCATCGAGTGTCATTACTTCACGCATCAGGCCTTCCTCGCCCCCGACCAGCTGCTGCAGCACATGCCACGGATCGCCCATCTGCCTGGAGTGATCGTGCATGGCCGCTATGATGTGGTCTGCCCGCTGGACAACGCCTGGGCGCTGCACAAGGCCTGGCCGGGCAGCGAGCTGCTGATCATCCGCGATGCCGGACACGCCGCCGCCGAGGCCGGGATCACCGATGCGCTGATACGCGCCAGCGACCGCATCGCCCGTCAGCTGCTCGGCCTGCCGGAAGAGCAGGCCTGAGGGCCTCTGCCACGAGCGGGGAATTTATCGCCCGCTCACGGCTCTAACCCATCACTTGCTTCACACCCTGAAGCGCATTGCTCTGCAAGGAGAACGTCCATGAAACTGTCCCGCCGTCTGATCCTGTCCGCCACGGCCCTCACGCTGCTCGCCGGTTGCGCGCAGAGCCCCTACCAGCAACAGGGCGGTGCGCCCGCCGACAGCAACAAGACGGCTATTTATGGTGGGCTGGGTGCCTTGGCCGGCGCAGTAGCCGGCGCGGCCATCAACCATGACAACCGCGGCAAGGGCGCGCTGATTGGCGCGGCCGTGGCGGGTGCCGCGGGTGCGGGTTATGGCTACTACGTCGACAAGCAGGAAGCCCAGCTGCGCCAGCAGATGCAGGGCACCGGGGTGGAGATCCAGCGTCAGGGCGATGACCTGCAGCTGATCATGCCGGGCAACATCACCTTCGCCACCAACTCGGCCGACATCGCCAGCAACTTCTATGGCCCGCTGAGCAACCTGGCCAACTCCTTCAAGCAGTTCGACCAGAACAGCATCGAGATCGTCGGCCACACCGACAGCACCGGTGGCTATCAGTACAACGTCGGGCTGTCCCAGCGCCGTGCGCAGAGCGTGGCCAATTACCTGGTCTCCCAGGGCGTCAACCCGGCGCGTGTCACCACCCGTGGCGCTGGCCCGGATCAGCCGGTGGCCAGCAACAACACCGAAGCCGGTCGCCAGCAGAACCGCCGCGTGGAGGTCACCCTGCGTCCGCTGCCGGGCGCTCAGTACTGAGTCGGCCTTTGCCGGGACAAGGAGGGGACGCTGCGGCAGCGTCCCCTTTTTTGTGGCGTTGCGGCGGGTCTGGCGTTTCAGACATCCAGCAGCATCAGCAGCAGGCTGATGCTGAAGAACGACAGCGCTGTGGCGCTGACCAGGGCCGCGGTGCAGCGGTTCTCCAGGCCATACTGCTGACCGATCAGCGGGTAGATGCTCATCATCGGCGCACTGGCAAACAGCAGGGCGGTCAGCAGCTGGGTCTGGCTCAGCGAGGGGCTGAGGCTGAAGGCGATCCACACCGCCAGTGGATGCAGCAGCAGCTTGCCGACGGTGATCTGCCCCACATCCAGCCACAACCCGCCGGGCTTGAGGCCATGCAGCGTGGCGCCGATGACGAACAGCGCCAGCGGCGCCGAGGCGCGTGCCAGCAGCTCCAGGCTATGGGCCAGCACGCCGGGCAGCGGCAGTTGTAGCAATGACAGGCTCAGGCCCGCGGCAATGCCCAGCAGCATCGGATTGCCGGCCAGACGCCGGCCGATCTGAGCCGCGAGCTGCAGGCGCGAGCCGCCGCCCTCCTTGCCGATCTCGCAGAGAATCAGGGTCAGCGGCACCATGATCACCGACTCGACCATCATGCCCAGCGCCATGGCCAGCGCCGCCGGGGTGCCGACCACCATCACCGCCACCGGATAGCCGATAAAGCCGCTGTTGGAGCCGGACATGCCCAGCCCGTTGAGCGCCGCGCCAGCCAGACTGTCACCGCGCCCATAGCGCGAGAAGCCGGCGCCCAGCGCGAACACCGCCAGCGAGGCCAGGGCATAGGCCAGCAGGTAGTCGAGCTGCAGGATCTCGCTGATCGGCCGGCTGCCCAGCTCGCGCACCAGCAGGGCCGGCAGGGCGAAGCGGATGACGAAGTTGCCCATGCCGCGTGCCTGGTCGCGGCTGACCAGCCCGCGACGCGCCGAGACAAAGCCTAAAAGGATGATCAGAAAGATCGGCAGGGTGATGCCGAGCACATCGCGCATGGCAGGGGATCCATCAGCAGGGAGGCCGCCGCCGCGGCCCCGTTACGCGGCATTATCGACGGCCCCCGGGCCGTGCGGCACGGAGACCGGCGATAGTGGGCGCTGATCGAACAGGGCCGCGCCTCAGCGATCGGAGAAGCGCTGCACCACCTGCACCACCTGCTCGGCCCCCTGATGGATCTGCTGGATCGAGGCGCCAGCCTGATTGACCAGACTGACGCTCGACTCCACCTGACTCAGGCTGCCGGACATGCTTTCCACCACCCGGTTGGTTTCCTCGCGGATCGCCTCGATCAGCGAGGTGATGCCGCTGGTGGCCTGCGCGGTACTGACCGCCAGCTTGCGCACCTCACCGGCCACCACCGCAAAGCCCTGGCCGCTTTCACCGGCCCGCGCCGCTTCGATCGCCGCGTTGAGTGACAGCAGGTTGGTCTGCTGGGCGATGGTCTGGATGCTGTCCACGATCGTGGTGATCTGGCGGATCTGCCGATCGAGCTGGCCGACCTGCGCCGCCGCGGCCTGCACTTGACGGGCCAGCGCCTGCATGTCTTGGGTGGCGTGACGGATGATCGCCTCGCCCTCGCGGGACAGCTGCTCGGTTTCCTGGGCGGTCTGGTAGGCGATACGTGCCCCTTCGCGCTCGACCTCCTGACGCTTGACCTGCTCGCTGATGTCAGAAGCCAGCTTGATTACCCGCACCACCTGCCCCTGATCGTCGAGAATCGGGTTGTAGGTGGCATCCAGCAGCACCGTCTGCCCCGACTTGGTGACCCGTTCACACTGCCCGGCATAGAACTGCCCACTCTGCAGCTGCTCCCAGAAGCGCTGATAGTCGTGGCTGGAGCGGTAGGCCTGGGTGCAGAACTGGCTGTGGTTGCGGCCCTCGATCTCTTCCAGGCGATAGCCCATGGCGCGCAGAAAGTTGTCGTTGGCGGTAATGACCGTGCCATCCGGCTCGAACTCGATCACCGCCATCGAGCGGTCAAGGGCGCTGACCAGGCTGTTGGTGTGCATGGCATCGGCGGCACGGCGGGTGATGTCGTTGGCCAGCTTGAGGATCTTGCTGACCTGCCCCTGACGGTTGCGCACCGGGATGTAGGTGGCTTCCAGCCAGAGGATCGAGCCATCGCGGTGGCGGCGCTTGAACTTGCCACCGAACGACTCACCGCCCGCCAGCCGCTGCCAGAACTGCGCATACTCACTGCTCTGCACCACATCGGATGGGCAGAGCAGGCGGTGATGAGCGCCTTGCAGCTCGCTGCGCGGGTAGCCGACGGTGTCACAGAACAGGTCGTTGGCATCGATGATCTGCCCGTCCGGGCGGAACTCGATGGTGGCGACCGAGGCTTTGATGGCGGCGAATTCATCCTGACCGCGGGAGCTGCGTTGCAACCATTGACGCATCATCGTGCATCCTCATTGTTTTGGTACGGCAATACCCTGCCGCGTGGGTCGATTCCTGGCGCCCGCAGGCCCGCTCAGAACAGGCGGGCGAGCAGGGCGGTGACAGCGGTTTCCACTCTCAGGATACGCTCGCCCAGCTGCACCGGCGCAAGTCCTGCGCGCTGCAGCTGTTCCACCTCGTAGGGGATCCAGCCACCTTCCGGGCCGATCGCCAGGGTGAGCGGCGTGTTCAGCGCACGCGGGCAGGGCGGATAGTCGCCGGGGTGGGCAATCAGGCCCTGGGTGCCCTGCGCCAGCGCCGGCAGACGATCCTCGACGAACGGCTTGAAGTAGCGCTCGATGCGCACCTCGGGCAGCACGGTATCGCGGGCCTGCTCAAGGCCGAGGATCAGCTGTTCGCGGATGGCCTCGGGGCTGAGGAACGGGGTCTGCCAGAAGCTCTTCTCCACCCGGTAGCTGCCCATCAACACCAGGCGCGGCACGCCCATGCTGGCCACGGTCTGCAGCACGCGCTTGAGCATCTTCGGCCGTGGCAGGGCCAGCAGCAGGGTGATCGGCAGCTTGGCCGGCGGCGGCTGATCGAGCGGCTGCAGAACCAGTTCGGCGCAGGTTTCGTCCAGATGCACGATCTGCGCCAGGCCCATCCGCCCCTCCAGCAGACCGACCCGCAAGCTGTCACCGACGCCGGCGCGGTGCACCTCATGCAGGTGGCGCAGGCGCCGGCCTTGCAGCCGGGCACGGTCGCTGGCGATCAGGTCCGCAGCTTCGAGCAGCAACAGGTTCATGGCAGGGGCGCCGGCGGGCCGGGCTGCTCGGCCGGGGGCGGCGGACTGCGCCGCACCAGGCGACCAAACAGCAGGCCGGCCTCGAACAGCAGCCACATCGGCACGGCCAGCAGGGTCTGCGAGAACACATCCGGCGGGGTGAGCAGCATGCCGATCACAAAGCAGGCGAGGACTACGTAGGGTCGGCTGCGGCTGAGGGTTTCGACCGGGGCGATGCCGGTCCAGATCAGCAGGAAGGTGGCAATCGGGATCTCGAAGGCGACGCCAAAGGCGAAGAACAAGGTCAGCACGAAGTCCAGGTACTGGCCGATGTCGGTCATCATCGCCACGCCTTCAGGCGTCACGCTGGCGAAGAAGCCGAACATGATCGGGAAGACCACGAAGTAGGCGAAGGCCATGCCGGCATAGAAGAGCAGGATGCTGGCGACCAGCAGCGGGATGGCAATACGCTTCTCGTGCTGGTACAGCCCCGGCGCGATGAAGCCCCAGGCCTGCTGGAGGATCACCGGGATGGCCAGAAAGAGCGAGACCATCAGGGTCAGCTTGAACGGGGTGAGAAACGGCGAGGCGACCCCGGTGGCGATCATGGTTGCGCCTTCGGGCAGGTAGACTCGCAGCGGCGCGGCGACCAGCGCGTAGATGTCCTGGGAGAAGTAGAACAGTCCGGCAAACAGCAGCAGGACGATGACCACGCAGCGCAGCAGGCGGTTACGCAGTTCGGTGAGGTGGGCAACCAGGGGCATTTCCTGATCGCTGGCAGGGGTCTGATCGGTCATGGCGTGCGCGGCGGCTCACTGGGGGCGACGGGTTGGTCGGCAACGGCGTGGCTGGCGGCGCCGGTGGCGGACGGACCTGGCGAGGCCGGGCTGGGCGGCATGGAGCCGGGCGGGACAGCCTCTGCCTGGGCGCCGTCCGGCATGGCAGTGCCTGGCGGCGCCGCGCTCGGCGTGGCCGGCGGGTTGCTCGCCTGGGTTGCCTGCTGCTGGCGCTCCAGGGCGAGGATGTTCTCGTTGTGCAGCTGGCGGCGGATCTCGTCGGCGCCGATCTCGCGCTCCACCTCGCTCCTGATCGCCGCAAAGCTGCGCCGGATCCGGCCGATCCACAGGCCGGCGGTGCGCGCCGCACCCGGCAGGCGCTCGGGACCCAGCACCAGCAGCGCCACCAGGGCGACCAGCAGCAGTTCGCTAAAGCCTATGTCGAACATGATTGCGCCACGCTCCGCGAGAGGCTCAGGGCTTTCGCGCCGGATCGTCGACCTTGCGCGATTCGCCCTGCAGGGTCTGGGTCTTGTCCTCAACCGTGGGCTTGCCGGCGTCTTCCTCGGTGTTCACCGACTTGCGAAAGCCCTTGATGGCATCACCCAGGTCCGAGCCCAGCGACTTGAGCCGCTTGGTGCCGAACAGCATGACCACGATGAGCAGGATGATCAGAAGTTGCCAGATGCTGATGCCGCCGAATCCCATGATGGAATCTCCGAGTAGGTTGAAATCAGGAGTGCGAACGGGCGGCCTTTTCGGCGTGCCCGGAGAGGCCGAAGCGGCGGTCCAGCTCGTCGAGCACCGCCTGCGGGTGCTGGCCGAGGGCGGCGAGCATCACCAGCGAGTGGAACCACAGGTCGGCGGTCTCATAGATCAGCTCGCTGCAGTCGCCGCTCACGGCAGCGTCCTTGGCGGCGAGGATGGTTTCCACCGACTCCTCACCGACTTTCTCGAGGATCTTGTTCAGGCCCTTGTGGTACAGGCTGGCGACATAGGAGCTGTCGGCTGCGGCGCCCTTGCGCGCTTCCAGCACTGCGGCCAGGCGGGCGAGGGTGTCGTGGCTGGTGGCTTCACTCATGGCTGTGACCCTTTTCATAGATGGCGTGCGGATCCTTGAGCACCGCATCGACGGTCTGCCAGGCGCCGTTTTCGTAGACCCGGTAGAAGCAGCTCTCACGCCCGGTGTGGCAGGCAATGCCACCGAGCTGCTCGACTTGCAGGACGATCACGTCGGCGTCGCAGTCCAGGCGCAGCTCGTGCAGCTTCTGCACGTGGCCGGATTCCTCGCCCTTGCGCCACAGCTTGCCGCGCGAGCGCGACCAGTAGATGGCGCGGCCCTCGTCAACGGTCAGTTGCAGGGATTCGCGGTTCATCCAGGCCATCATCAGGATGCGCCCGGTCTTGTGGTCCTGGGCAATCGCCGGGACCAGTCCGTCGGCGTTCCAGTGAATTTCGTCCAGCCAGTTGCTCATCGGTCGTTCTTCATTGTCAGGGGGCGCTGCGCAGTGTGCCAGCGCCGGGCGTTGGTGGCTATCGGCGCAGGATCAGGTACAGACCGCCGGCCAGCATGCTCCAGGCCGGCCAAGTCTGCGGATCAGGATGCACGCCCAGACTGGCCGCGCCCAGTAGCAGCACGGCACCCAGCAGGCGCTCCGGCCAAGGATGACGTTTTGCCGCAGGCTGCGCGCCGCCCTGGGCGATGCGCTCCAGGGCGCGCTCGGCCTTGCGGGTCAGCTGCGGCACCTGCTCGGCCTGCTGGTGCAGGTTGCGCAAGAGGCGCAGCGGGCTGATCCGCTCGCGCATCCAGCGCTCGAGAAACGGCTTGGCGGTGACCCACAGATCCAGATCGGGGTAGAGCTGGCGGCCCAGCCCTTCGATGTTCAGCAGGGTCTTTTGCAGCAGCACCAATTGCGGCTGCACCTCCATGTTGAAGCGCCGCGCGGTCTGGAACAGACGCAGCAACACCTGGCCGAAGGAGATGTCCTTGAGGGGCTTCTCGAAGATCGGCTCACAGACGGTGCGGATCGCTGCCTCGAAGTCATTGAGCGGGGTATCCGGCGGCACCCAGCCGGAGTCGATGTGCAGCTGGGCGACCTTGCGGTAGTCGCGCTTGAAGAAGGCCAGCAGGTTGCGGGCCAGGTAGTCCTGATCCTCGGCGGTCAGGCTGCCGATGATCCCGCAGTCGATGCCGATGTACTGCGGATCATGGGGCGTGCGAGTGCTGACGAACACGTTGCCGGGGTGCATGTCGGCATGGAAGAAGCTGTCGCGAAACACCTGGGTGAAGAAGATTTCCACCCCGCGCTCGGCGAGCTTCCTGAGATCGGTGCCCTGATCGCGCAGCGCCGCCAGGTCGGTGACCGGAATGCCGTAGATGCGCTCCATGACCATCACCTGCGGGCGGCACCAGTCCCAGTAGACCTGCGGGACGTAGAGCAGCGTCGAGCCCTCGAAGTTGCGCCGCAGCTGGGTGGCGTTGGCCGCCTCGCGCAGCAGATCCAGCTCGTCGAGGATGGTCTTCTGGTAGTCGCTGACCACCTCGACCGGGCGCAGGCGGCGGGCATCGCGGGACAGCCGCTCGGCCAGCCGCGCCAAGAGGAACAGCCAGGCCATGTCCTGACGGATCACCGGCTCAAGCCCCGGACGTACCACCTTGACCACCACATCCTCGCCGCTTTTCAGCTGCGCGGCGTGTACCTGGGCCACCGAGGCACTGGCCAGCGGCTGCGGGTCGAAGCGGGTGAACAGGCGGGCGAGCGGTGCGCCGAGCTGCTGCTCGATCAGCGCGATCGCCTGCGCGGCGGGGAAGGGCGGGACCCGGTCCTGCAGGCGGGCCAGCTCGTCGGCGATATCGCCGGGCAAGAGATCACGCCGGGTGGAGAGGATCTGCCCGAACTTGATGAACACCGGGCCGAGTTCCTCAAGGCTGCGGCGCAGGCGCTCGCCGCGCGGCATCTCCAGCGTGCGGCGCGGCAGCCAGCGCCAGGGCAGCAGGCGCAGCAGCAGGCGCAGGCCCCAGGGCAGCGGCAGGGCGAGCAGCAGATCGTCGAGCCGGTAGCGGACGATGACGCGCTGGATGCGAAACAGGCGGCGCAGGGCAAGCAGCTTCATGGGCTCAGTCGGTGTCCGGCAGGCGGCGGGCAAGGCGCGCACAGCGGGCCTCGAGGCGCTCAAGATCGAGTTTCAGGGCATCGAGTTCGGCAAAGCGTGCCTCGGCCTCGCGCTGGCCGATCAGGCTGTGCAGCTCCTCGCTGAGCCAGTCGGCCAGATCCTCGCCAAGCCTTGTGCGGGTTTCGCGCTGCCAGCGCCACAGCTGCTGCAGCGGACGCGCCAGCGCCAGCGCACCGAGCGGGCCGAGCCGCTCGGCCAGGGCGCCTTCCCAGTCCAGCTCCAGATCCTGGAGGATGGCCGCCAGTTCCAGCAGGGCGCTGCTCTGACCCTCAAGCTGGACATCCGGGGCGTGCAGCACGCGGGTCTTGTCGCGGCTGGCGAGTAGCTGCAGCAGGCGGCTGGCCGGTGCCTTCAGGGTGCAGGTGGCGGGTGCGGCCCAGTGGGCCGCCAGGCGCAGGCCATCGGCCCCGGGCAACAGATACAGCGCGCCGCGTGGTGCGCTGTAGTGCAGCGCGACCACGTGGCCCTGCAGGCGGGCCAGACGGGGCAGGGCGGTGCTGTCCAGACGCAGGGCCTGTGTCAGGACGGCCTCGGCGGCAGCCAGCACGGCGTGCGGCAGCAGCGGCGCTTCCATCAGGGCTTGATACCGCGATGCAGGGCGACAATACCGCCGGTCATGTTGTGGTAGGTGACCTGCTCGAAGCCGGCATCCGCCATCATGCCCTTGAGGGTTTCCTGATCGGGGTGCATGCGGATCGACTCCGCCAGGTAGCGGTAGCTGTCGGCATCGTTGGTGATCAGCTTGCCGGCCAGCGGCATGAAGGCGAACGAGTAGGCGTCATAGGCCTTGGCCAGCAGCGGGTTGCCGGGCTTGGAAAACTCCAGGACCAGCAGCCGGCCGCCGGGCTTGAGTACTCGCAGCATCGAGCGCAGGGCGTCTTCCTTGTGGGTGACGTTGCGCAGACCGAAGGCGATGGTCACCACATCGAAGTGGTTGTCGGGGAAGGGCAGCTTTTCGGCATCCGCCTGGACGAAGCTGATATTGCCGGCCACGCCGCAGTCGAGCAGCTTGTCGCGACCGACCTTGAGCATCGAGTCGTTGATATCGGCCAGCACCACCTCGCCGCTCGGGCCGACCAGACGCGAGAAGGCGCGGGCCAGATCGCCGGTGCCACCGGCAATGTCCAGCACCCGGTTGCCGGGACGCACACCGGACAGCTCGAGGGTGAAGCGCTTCCACAAGCGATGCAGACCACCGGAGAGCACGTCGTTCATCAGGTCATACTTGGCGGCCACCGAGTGGAATACTTCGGCGACCTTCTGCGCCTTCTGGCTCTGCGGCACGCTCTGGTAACCGAAGTGGGTGGTGGGCTCGGCAGAATCGGGCTTGCGCGGGTCGCTCATGTCGCTGTCACCTGAAAAAATGTGCCGGCCATTCTAATCGCCAGCCCGGGCTTTGTCTTGACGCGCGCGGCCGCGGGGGCCGCTTAGAGCAGCAGGCGCACCACCGATTCATCCGGATCGCGCGACTTGCCGGCGGCGGCCAGGGCGGCGAGATACTCGGCCCACAGCGCGTCCTGGGTGGTGGCCAGCTGGTAGAGGTAATCCCAGCTGTACAGGCCGCTGTCGTGGCCGTCATCAAAGATCAGCTTGAGCGCGTACTGCCCGGCCGGCTCGACCCCGACCAGCGCGACCGCCTGCTTGCCGTGCTGCAGCACCGGCCGGCCGTGGCCGCGCACCTCGGCCGAGGGAGAATGCACGCGCAGGAACTCGGCGCTGAGCTGATAATGCGCGTCACCATACTGCAGTTCGAGGGTGCGAGAGGCCTTGTGCAGCCGGATAGCGGTCGGGATGGACATGGGAAAACGGGCTCGGCGAGGGATCAAAACACGGGGCGGGGAGTGCCCGGGGCAGGCCGCGAAGACGGGCGCCGCCCCCGCTCGGGGTGCGGCGCCGCCAGGCGTTACAGGATGTAGCGCGACAGGTCTTCGTCCTCGGCCAGCTCGCCCAGCTGGGTGTTGACGTAAGCGGCATCAATGACGATGGCGCTTTCACCGCGCTCCAGCGCCAGATCGGCGGCGGCAAAGGAGACCTCCTCCAGCAGGCGCTCGAGCAGGGTGTGCAGGCGGCGCGCACCGATGTTCTCGGTCTTCTCGTTGACCTGCCAGGCGACCTCGGCGAGGCGCTGGATACCATCAGCGGCGAACTGGATGTTCAGCCCCTCGGTCTTCATCAGCGCACTGTACTGCTCGGTCAGCGAGGCATGCGGCTCGCTGAGGATGCGCTGGAAGTCCTGTGGGCTCAGCGCCTTGAGCTCGACGCGGATCGGCAGACGGCCCTGCAGCTCCGGCACCAGATCGCTCGGCTTACTCAGATGGAAGGCGCCGGAGGCGATGAACAGAATGTGGTCGGTCTTGACCATGCCGAGCTTGGTGTTGACCGTGCAGCCCTCGATCAGCGGCAGCAGGTCACGCTGCACGCCCTCGCGGGACACATCGGCGCCACCAACGTTACCGCGCTTGGCGATCTTGTCGATCTCGTCGATGAACACGATGCCGTTCTGCTCGACCGCTTCCAGGGCGCGGGCCTTGAGATCCTCCTCGTTGACCAGCCGCGCGGCTTCCTCGTCGCGGATCATCTTCAGCGCATCGGCGACCTTGAGCTTGCGGGTCTTCTTCTTGCCCTTGGCGAGACCGGCGAACAGATTCTGCAGCTGGCTGGTCATCTCCTCCATGCCCGGCGGAGTCATAATCTCCACGCCGGCCGGCAGATCGGCGACTTCGATGTCGATTTCCTTGTCGTCCAGCTGGCCCTCGCGCAGGCGCTTGCGGAACAGCTGGCGGGTGCTGGAGTCCTCGCGCGGCGCCGGCTCATCGCCAAAGCCGGTGCGCGCCGGTGGCAGCAGGGCGTCGAGGATGCGCTCCTCGGCAGCGTCCTCGGCGCGAAAACGCATCTTCTCGACTTCCTGCTCGCGCAGCATCTTCAGTGCGGCATCGGCCAGATCACGGATGATCGACTCGACATCGCGGCCAACGTAGCCGACTTCGGTGAACTTGGTCGCTTCGACCTTGATGAACGGCGCGTTGGCCAGCTTGGCCAGGCGGCGGGCGATTTCGGTCTTGCCGACGCCGGTCGGGCCGATCATCAGGATGTTCTTCGGGGTGACTTCCTGGCGCAGCTCAGCGGGCAGCTGCATGCGCCGCCAGCGGTTGCGCAGGGCGATGGCCACGGCGCGTTTGGCGTCGTCCTGGCCGATGATGTGGCGGTTGAGTTCGGAGACGATCTCGCGGGGTGTCATGGACATGTCGGGCTAACTCCGGGCGACCCCGCGCTTACTGCGCGCAGTCCTGTTCTTCGAGGGTCAGGTTCTGGTTGGTGAACACGCAGATGGAGCCGGCGATGTTCAGCGCCGTTTCGGTGATTTCGCGGGCCGAGAGGTTCGGGTCGCCCTTTTGCAGCAGCGCCAGCGCCGCGGCCTGGGCGAAGCCGCCCCCCGAACCCATGGCGATCAGCCCGTGTTCGGGCTCCACCACATCGCCGTTGCCGGTGATGATCAGCGAGGCGTCCTTGTTAGCCACCGCCAGCATGGCCTCCAGACGGCTGAGGCTGCGGTCGGTACGCCAGTCCTTGGCCAGCTCGACGGCGGCGCGGATCAAATGGCCCTGGTGTTTTTCCAGCTGGCCTTCAAAGCGCTCGAACAGGGTGAAGGCATCGGCGGTGGCACCGGCAAAACCGGCCAGCACCTGGCCGTGATAGAGGCGGCGGACCTTCTTGGCGTTGCCTTTCATCACGGTGTTGCCGAGGGACACCTGGCCGTCACCGCCCATGACGACTTTGCCGTTGCGGCGTACTGAAACGATGGTGGTCAAGGGGGCGATCTCCTGCTGGGAACGAATAAAAGCAATGATGCAGGACGATATGGGGAATGTGGCGCAGCTTTTCAACCGCCGCCCGACCAAGGTCGCAGGCGGCGGTGGGCGCTTAGCGGCGCTGCTGGACCACGCCGTTCAGGCCATTGGTCCCCAGCTGGCGCTGGGCGCTGTCGGCCTGCTGGCGGTTGCCGAACGGGCCGACCACCACGCGGTGCCAGGTCCGGCCATTGACCTGCCCGGATTCGATGCGGGCATCCTGACCGATCAAGAGCAGCCGTGCGCGGGTACTTTCCGCCTGCTCGCGGGTACTGAACGCGCCGGCCTGCACCACAAAGCGCTGATTGCTGCTGGCGGGGGCGGCCGCTGGGGCGGGCGGCGGTGCCGCTGGGCGTGCCGGTGGCGGAGCCGGGGGTGGTGGTGCCGGGCGCGCGGGCGGCGGGCTGACCGGGACCGGTGGCGGGCGCACCGCTGCCACGCTCGGCGCGGGGCTTGCCGGCGGGGCGGTTGTGATGCTCGGCGCCGGTGCGGGTGTCACCGGCAGCGGTGCGGCGGCCGGGGCGGCTGGCGCGGCCGCGGGCAGTGGTGGCGGGGTGCGGCCTTCGAGCAGCGCCTGGGCACGTGCGGCATCCAGCGCGCGCAACTGTTCGGGTGTCGGTGCCGGCGTGCTGGGCGGTTGCTGGCGCTGCGGCGGGTTGTTGACCTGCGACTCCTGCAGCAGCTTGTAGAAATCGTAGCGGGCCGCAGGCGGCTCGCTGGCGGTCTGCGCCGCCGGGGCACTTGCGCGCTTGGCCGCGCTCGGCTCCTCGCGGCCCGGCTCCAGCTGATAGAGGAAGGACGCGAAGGCGGTGATCACCGAGCCGATCCCCAGCCAAGCCCAGGGCGGCAGCGTGCGGCGTTGCGGCGCCGCCGGCTGGGGTCGGCTGGCGCCCCGCGGGCGTGACTTGTGCTTGCGGTTCGCCATGGGCTTACATGCGCTCCAGCGGGCTCAGGCCGAGCAGTTCCAGACCCTGCTTGAGGGTGCGACCGGTCAGCGCAGCGAGGCGCAGGCGGCTCTGCTGCACGGCGGCCTCTTCGGCGGCGAGGATCGGGCAATGCTCGTAGAAGCTGGAGAACAGCCCGGCCAGCTCGTACAGGTAGCTGCACAGCACATGGGGCGTGCCCTTGGCGGCCACGGCGTTGACCACCTCGGCGAACTGAGCGAGCTTGGCGGCCAGCGCCTGCTCGTGTTCGGCTTGGATGGTGATCCGTCCTGGGAGTGCGTCGCTGATCTGTTTGTTCAGTTTGCGGAATATGCTGTGGATTCGGGTAAGTGCGTACAGGAGATAGGGTGCAGTGTTGCCTTCAAAGCTGAGCATCTGCTCGTAGTTGAATATGTAGTCACTGGTGCGGTGCTTGGATAGATCTGCGTACTTAACTGCTCCAATACCTACCGCTTTTGCAATTTCCTTAATGTCACTTTTTCCCATGACGGCAGGTGGAGGGGACTTTTCACGAGAGTGTTCGTGACCAAGTTGCCCGTTTTGAACAACCGTTTTGGGGTTTTTGGTTCTAAGTACTGCTTCTGCCTTTGCCTCGGCCTCGTCGAGCAGGTCGATCAGCTTGACGGTGCCGCCGTCGCGGGTCTTGAACGGCCGGCCATCGGCGCCGTTCATGGTGCCGAAGCCCATGTGCTCCAGCTCCATGCCGGCGTGGACGAAGCCGGCGCGGCGCGCCACCTCGAAGGCCATCTGGAAGTGCAGGGCCTGGCGCTGGTCGACGAAGTACAGCACCCGGTCGGCCTTGAGGGTCTGGCTGCGATAGCGCATCGCCGCCAGGTCGGTGGTGGCGTACAGGTAGCCGCCATCGGCCTTCTGCACGATCACCGGCAGCGGCTTGCCCTCGGCGTTCTGGTACTCGTCCATGAACACGCACTGCGCGCCATCGCTCTCGCTGAGCAGACCTTTGGCCTCCAGCGCGGCAACGATCTGCGGCAGATCGGCGTTGTAGGCGCTTTCGCCGCGCACATCCGCCGGGCCGAGCTGCACGCCCAGACGGTCATAGACCTCCTGGCAGTGGGAGAGGGAAATCTCGTTGAAGCGCTGCCACAGGCGCCGGCATTCGGGATCGCCAGCCTGCAGCTTGACCACCAGGCCGCGGGCGCGGTCGGCGAAGCCTGCGGATTCGTCAAAGCGTTTCTTGGCGGCGCGGTAAAAATGTTCCAGATCGCCGAGGTCCGCGGCGCTGTCCACTGGCTGATCCTGCAGGAAGGCCAGCAGCATGCCGAACTGGGTGCCCCAGTCGCCGACATGGTTCTGGCGGATCACCTCATCGCCGAGAAAGTCCAGTGTGCGGGCCACGGCGTCACCGATGATGGTCGAGCGCAGGTGACCGACGTGCATTTCCTTGGCGAGGTTTGGCGAGGACAGATCGACCACCACGCGCTGCGGCGCTTCCGCTTTGGTGACCCCGAGTTTGGAATCAGCCAGCGCCGCTTCCAGACGCTCGGCCAGGGCGTCGCTGTTCTGGAAGAAGTTGAGAAAACCGGGGCCGGCAATCTCCACCTTGCTCACCGACGGATCGGCGGGCAGCGCGGCGATCAGCTGCTCGGCCAGCTCGCGCGGCTTGCGCCCAGCGGGCTTGGCCAGCATCAGGGCGATGTTGCTGGCGAAGTCGCCGTGGCTCTTGTCCTTGGTGTTTTCCACCTGGATCGCCGGCGTCAGTCCCTCGGGCAGCACCCCCTCGGCGGTCAGGCGGGTCAGGGCTTGCTGGATCAGGTGGCGAATGCTGTCTTTCATCGGTGAGCTCTTGGCGGGCACTGCGTGAAAAACCGCAGATTATCCGCGCCGGGCGGGCCCCGCTTCAAGGGCTGTGGTGATCAAGCGGCGCGCTTGAGCCCATCCGCTGCGCGTACGCACCGGCTGGGTGAGCTATTTGCCGATCACCGCGCGGTCGATCACAGCACCGGCGTGTAGGGCGTTGGATCGACGATCGGCGCTTGCCCGAGCAGCAGGTCGCAGAGGAGCTGGCAGGAAGCCGGGGCCAGTACCAGGCCGTTGCGAAAATGCCCGCAGTTCAGCCACAGCCCGGGGATCGACGCGACCTTGCCAATGAACGGAATGCCCTCGGGGGAGCCCGGCCGTAACCCCGCCCAGTGACCGACCACCTCAGCCTCTGCCAGCGCCGGCAGCAGCGTGGCGGCCGAGGCGCGCAGGCTGTCCAGCGCCTCGGGGGTGGGGGTCTTGTCGAAGCCGGCGTGCTCCAGGGTGCTGCCGATCAGCACATGGCCGTCGCGGCGCGGAATGGCGTAGCGCCCGCCGGCCAGCACCATGGCCGGCAGGAAATTCGGAGCGCACTTGAACAGGATCATCTGGCCCTTGACCGGCACCACCGGCAGGGCAAGGTCTAGCTGTGCCAGCAGCTCCCCGCTCCAGGCGCCGGCAGCGATCACCACTGCGTCGGCGCGCAGCTCGCCCTGGGGGGTGCGCACACCGACCAGACGGCCCTGCTCCAGCACAAAGTCCTCGACCGGGCAGTGCTCTAGCAGTTGTACGTTGTCCAAACGCTGCAGCGCGGCGCGCAGTGCCTTGACCAGCCGCGGATTGCGCACGTTGGCGACATCGGCCAGATGCAGGGCGCGCGCAAAGCCGCCTCCCAGCGCGGGCAGGCGCTCTGCCACCTCGCGGATCGGTACCGGCTGCAGGGGGCGGTGCTGTGCACGGGCCCAGTCCAGCGCCTCGGCCTCATCGTCGAGATCCAGCCAGTACAGGCCGGTGACCTGCACCTCGGGGTCGATGCCGCCTTCCTCGATCAGCTGCTTGCCGAGTGTGGGGTAATAGTCCTGCGACCAGTGCGCCAGCGCTGTCACGGCCGGGCTGTAGCGCCACGGATAGAGCGGCGAGACGATGCCGCCGCCCGCCCAGGACGACTCGCTGCCCAGCGCACCGCGCTCGACCAGGGTCACCCGGCAGCCGGCGCGCGCGAGCAGGCGGGCAGACTGCAGGCCGATGGCACCACCACCGACGATAAGGATATTGCGCATGGACAGACCTCTGCGGGGATCGACTCAGGGGGCTGCAGAGTCTAGCGCGCTTGTCGCGGCATCGGCGGTCGATGGCGCAGAAGAGGGCGCTTCATCCGGCAGTGGGCAGAGGCGCTGACGGAGGGCGCTTGGCAGCCGGCGCCGCTGGATCAGCTGGACCTCGGCGCGGGCTTGCTGGTGCAGGTCGTGGGCGCTGGCCTGCAGCTGCCAGAGGGTCAGCCAGTGGTCGGGAGGGTGGGGGGCGAGTGTGAGCGGCGTGGTGCTGCCCGGTGTGTCTGGCTGATCAGATGCCGGGGGCTCCGACGGTGCGGGGTCGGGATCGGCTCGCAGGCAGAGCGGGGCGGCGAGGGTGATCTGATGGTCAGGCTGGTCATCGCCGTCCAGATCCAGAGTCAGCGCTTGTGGCGGCTGGCCCGGCCAGTCTGTGGCGAGCTGCTGCATCAGGGCCAGCCAGGCGGCGCTCTCGGCCTGCTGGTGCTGCTGCAGATGCTGGACGATCCGCGTCTGGGTGTCGCTGGTGCGCAGGCTGGCGCTGACCGCCAGTGCCATGACCGGCAGCAGCGGCAGGATCAGCAGCATCAGGGTACCGCGCTGCTGGCGCGCGTTCATGGGGCCTGGCGGCGCAGGGCGACGTGCGGCAGCAGCACGCTCAGGCTGTGCAGCTCGCGCAGGCGCGCCCCCGTGCGCTCATCGACCGGGTAGCTGCTGCCGCCCATCTGGTAGCGGCGCTGGCTGCCCGGCAGCGACTCGCGCTGCGCCGCGCGCGCCAACACATGCAGGCGTACGACCACCACCGCCAGCAGCTGATCCGCCGTGCAGCCCTGCAGCGGGCAGCGCACGAACGGGCCTTCGGCGCGGCCATCGCCGCGATAGCGAGCCTGTGAGCGGCCGGCCAGTGGCTGTGGCGCACGCTGATAATCGACGGGTGACCCCTCGGCATCGCGCTGGTCCAGCCCCAGCTCCACCACCAGTTGCTCGATGCCATCGACCAGCGGTTGCAGGTTCCATTCGCTGCCCTCGTTGCCGATGCGCTCGGCGCGCATCAGGGTGTGATCCTGACGCACGAAGTACAGTCGCTCCAGATAGCGATGCAGTGGCGCGGGCGTCTGGCAATCGCGCTGCAGAGCGTCGAAACCGCTGGCGGCGAGCCGGTAATGCCCCCGGGGCTGGCGATGGCAGAGGGCGACCTGCAGGTGCAGGCGTGCATTGCCGACGCCGCTGCTGGGCTGCGCCTCGACATGCCGCACCAGCAGGATATCGCTGCCGGCCTTGTGCTGGCGCAGCAGACTCTCGCAACCGGCCGGCACGGCGGCAAAGCTCTGCAGCGGCATGCGCAGGCGGTTGTCCTGCTCATCGGCGGACCACTGAGCAAACGGCAGGCAGGGCGTGGGCGGCTGGAGGCGCTGTGGGTAGCCGGTCAATGGCTGACGTGCGTAGGGGTTGTCATGCTCGGGCAGAAAACTCGCCCAGAAACCGGCCTGCCGGCTGCTGGAGGCCAGGCTGTGCAGGGCAAAGCGAGCGCTTTCACTGACCAGCGCGCTGCGCTCCAGGGCGGCCTGGTTGCGACGCACCTCGAGCAGCAGTTGCAGCGCCGCCGCGCCCAATAGCAGGCCGAGGGTGGTGGCCAGCAGCAGCTCGAGGAGGCTCAGGCCATGCTGGCGCCTTTGCAGTGGGTGAGGGCGGCGCATTCAGGTTGGCCCCGGCAGGCGCCGGCTGATCACCCGCCGGCAGCGATCAGCGCTGCAATGCGCCGGTCCATCGTACTGGCCAAGGCCGCAACTCAGACTGACGGCAGGGGCCTCCAGCGCCAGCCCGCTCTGCCAAGCGATGCTGATCCGGTAAGCGCCCTCCGCCAGCCGCTCGATGCAGCCCCGTGCGCCATTCAGGCCGGCCAGCGGCTGCCAGTGATTGTCCTGCTGCTGCAGGACAGCATGGCCCTGTAGCCGCCGGCACCAGTCATATAAGTCGTGAGAAGCCGCGCTGATGCCGGGGGCCGGGCAGTCGCCGCTGCCAAGGCCTGCGGTCGGCGTCAGGTAGGCGGATAGGGGCGATGAGGTGGCAAGCAAACGCTGCTGTAGGTCATCCAGCAGACGCAGGGCGTGGGCGTGCTGGCTGGACTCCAGCTCAGCCTGGCGGGCGTGCGCCTGCAGCAGCGCCAGGCCGACGATGCTCAGGGTCATCAGACTGCTGGCCACCAACAGCTCGATCAAGGCCACGCCCCGCTGGCGGTGTGGCTTACCACCGATCGGGTGGCGTGCGCTGGCCATCACTGCCAAGGCTCAGGGGGGCATCGGCAAACTGGGCACTGCCGGGGCGAGGGGTGAAGTACAGCGTGTAGGCGGGCGGTGTGCTGCTCAGGCTCAGGCGGTAGGCATAGAGCGGCTGCAGGGCATCCGGCAGCTGGTAGCCGCTGGCCTCGAGCTGCTCCTGGGAGGCATAGCGGCCCTGGGTGAGCAGAAACTGCTGCTGGCGGCTGGCGATTTCCAGCATCTGGGCCTGGGCGCTCAGGCGGTGACTGCGTACCCGGTGCTCCTGATAGCTCGGCCAGCCGAGGACGGCCAGCAGGCTGGTCACGGTCAGGACCACGACCAGCTCGATCAGGGTGAAACCATCCATCCGCTGCAGCATCGCGATTTGCCCTCCCGGCAAAAGTTCCCTCTGCCGGTGCAGTGTGCCTGCGATGCGCGTGGTGAAACGGGGCGTGGTCGAGCAACCGGTCGCGATCCAGGTCGCAGTTTTGCGGTTTGCGCGGGCCGTCGACTGGCCGCTGTGCCGGCAGCCACTAGGCTGCCCAGAGGCCAGAATGCCTCACGGGAGTCTGATGATGGGATTCAAGGGACAGTGCGCCGGGTTTACCTTGCTGGAGACCCTGCTGGTGATGGCGGTGCTGGGGCTGCTGGTGACGCTGGGCGCGCCCCAGCTGCAGCACCTCTGGCACACCCAGCAGATGTACAGCGCCTTCTGGCAACTGCAGCAGGATCTGAATCTAGCCCGTCACGCGGCGGTCAGCGAGCGGCGTCCGGTGCTGCTGGGGGCGCATGCCGAGGGCTGGCAGGCCGGCTGGGTGATGTTCGTCGATCACAATCGCAACGGCCGCTGGGATGACGGCGAGCGCCAGCTCGGCCACGGTGCAGCGCTGCGTGGTGTGCTGCTGCGCGGGAATGCGCCGGTCAGCCAGTATGTGCGCTTCATGCCGCATGGCGGCACGGAACTGCTGGGCGGTGGCTTTCAGGCCGGCACCCTGACCCTCTGCCATGCCAGCGGCCGGCAGCCGATCCGCCGGCTGGTAATCAGCGCCAGTGGCCGCCTGCGCAGCGAGCAGGGCGAGGCCGGCCACTGCTGAGGCTCAGTCGCGGGCGATCAGGCGCAGCTCGCGGGGCATTGAGAAGGTGATGTTCTCCTCGCGGCCTGCCAGTTCCTGCACATCGCTCACCCCCCATTCGCGCAGCTGGCGGATCACCGCCTGCACCAGCACTTCCGGAGCTGAGGCACCGGCGGTGATGCCGATGCGCTGCACACCGTCCAGCCAGGGGCGCTGCAGGTCCTCGGCGCCATCGATCAGGTAAGCCCGGCAGCCCATGCGCTCGGCCAGCTCGCGCAGGCGGTTGGAGTTGGAGCTGTTCGGGCTGCCGACCACCAGCAGCAGGTCGCAGCCTTCGGCCAGCTGTTTGACCGCGTCCTGGCGGTTTTGCGTGGCGTAGCAGATGTCGCTCTTGCGCGGACCCTGAATGGCCGGGAAGCGCGCGCGCAGGGCGTCGATCACCCGCGCGGTGTCATCCATCGACAGGGTGGTCTGAGTCACGTAGGAGAGCGCCTGCGGGTTGCGCACCTCAAGGCGCGCGACATCTGCTTCGTCTTCGACCAGATAGATCGCCCCACCGTTGCCGGTGTGGTACTGGCCCATGGTGCCTTCCACCTCGGGGTGGCCGGCATGGCCGATCAGGATGCACTCCTGGCCATCCTGGCTGTAACGGGCCACCTCCAGATGCACCTTGGTGACCAGCGGGCAGGTGGCGTCGAAGACCTTGAGGCCGCGCCGCTCGGCTTCCTCGCGTACCGCCAGCGAGACACCGTGGGCGCTGAAGATGACGATGCTGCCATCGGGCACCTGGTCGAGCTCCTCGACAAACACCGCGCCACGCTGGCGCAGGTCCTCGACGACGAACTTGTTGTGCACCACTTCATGGCGGACGTGGATCGGTGGGCCGAACACCTCAAGGGCGCGGTTGACGATCTCGATGGCACGGTCGACGCCGGCGCAGAAGCCGCGGGGATTGGCGAGGGTGATTTGCATGGCTGTTCTCGACACGCGCAAGAAAATGAAACATCAGCGGAAGGCCTGGCGGCCCTCCGCGCGGGCGGTGGATAACGCGGATGCGGTTATCCACCAGCGCCGAAATCGCCAATCAGGCCGGCTGCACGTCGACGATATCCACCTCGAAGGTCAGCAGCTTGCCGGCCAGCGGGTGGTTGAAGTCGATGGTCACCTGGGCGTCATCGAAGGCCTTGACCACCCCGGGCAGTTCGGTGTTGGCCGCATCGTTGAAGATGATCAGCAGGCCTTCGGACAGCTCCATGCCTTCGAAATTGCTGCGTGGCATCACCTGTACGTTCTGCGGGTTGGGCTGGCCGAAGCCCTGCTCGGGAGCAATCGCCAGCGCGCGCTTGTCACCGGCCTTCAGGCCATAGAGGGCCTGCTCGAAGCCCGGCAGCAGGTTGCCATCGCCCACGGTGAAGGTGGCCGGTGCCTTGCCTTCGGTGCTGTCGACCACCTCGCCCGATTCCAGCTTGATGGCGAAGT
The DNA here is from genome assembly GCF_023544715.1 of Pseudomonas eutrophicaquae. Taxonomy (GTDB): domain Bacteria; phylum Pseudomonadota; class Gammaproteobacteria; order Pseudomonadales; family Pseudomonadaceae; genus Geopseudomonas. Next base: position 44,004 of record NZ_JAMJEZ010000016.1, read on the forward strand.
GCAGGGTTACCTGACGGTCAGGGCCGATACGCTGTGCTTCAGTCATTGCGCTCTCCGCTTTGCTCGGTTTTCTCGGATTTGAACATGTCCACCGCCAGCAGCAGCGCCCCGACACTGATCGCGCAGTCGGCGATGTTGAAGGCCGGGAAGTACCAGCGATGCTGCCAGTGGACCAGGATGAAATCGATCACATGGCCATAAGCCACGCGATCGAACAGGTTGCCCAGCGCACCGCCCAGCACCAGTGCCAGCCCGAGGGCCAGCCAGCTCTGGCCGCGGCGCGGCAGACGCTTGAGCCAGACCAGCAGCACGGCGCTGACACCGACCGCGACCAGGGCGAAGAACCAGCGCTGCCAGCCGCCGTGCTCGGCGAGGAAGCTGAACGCGGCGCCGGTGTTGTAGGTCAGCGTCCAGGCGAAGTAGCCGGGAATCACCTCGATCTGCTGATAGAGGCTGAGCCAGCCCTCAAAGTGCAGCTTGCTGAGCTGATCGAGGACAAAGACCAGCACGCTCAGCCACAGCCAGGGCAGGGCAGAGGGGCGGGCGCTCATCTCACGCCCCCGCAGGGCAGGCCGTGACGGCGATCAGGCATAGTGACGCACCTCGCCTTCGCCCTCGACGTTGTCCACGCAGCGCCCGCACAGCTCGGGGTGTTCGGCGTGGCTGCCGACATCCTCGCGCAGGTGCCAGCAACGCGCGCACTTGGCGTGTGCCGACTTGACCACCCGCAGCTTGAGGCCGGGCAGCTCGCTGTCCACCGCATCGGCAGGCGCTGTGCTGAGTGGCGCCAGGGTGGCGGCGGAGGTGATCAGCACAAAGCGCAGCTCATCACCGAGGCGCGCCAGCTTGTCGGTCAGCGCCTCTTCGGCGTACAGGGTGATTTCGGCCTGCAGGCTGCCGCCGAGGGTCTTGGCGTTGCGCTGGTTCTCCAGTTCCTTGTTGACCGCGGCCTTGACCGCCATCGCTTCGGCCCAGAATTCGCGGCCCAGCGGTTCGGCGGCATCCAGTTCGAACAGGCCGTCGTACCAGGTGTTGAGGAACACCGATTCGTTGCGCTCGCCCGGCAGGTACTGCCAGATTTCCTCGGCGGTGAAGGCGAGGATCGGCGCGATCCAGCGCACCAGCGCCTCGGCGATGTGGAACAGCGCGCTCTGGCAGGAGCGCCGCGCCACGCTGTCGGCGGCGGTGGTGTACTGGCGGTCCTTGATGATGTCGAGGTAGAAGCCGCCCAGCTCCTGCACGCAGAAGTTGTGCACCCGCGAGTAGACGTTCCAGAAGCGGTACTGCTCGTAGGCCTCGGTCAGTTCGTTCTGCAGCTGCGCGGCGGCGTCTACCGCCCAGCGGTCCAGCGCCAGCATCTCGCTGGGCGGCAGCAGGTCGGTGGCCGGGTTGAAGCCGCTGAGGTTGGAGAGCAGGAAGCGCATGGTGTTACGGATCCGCCGGTAGGCGTCGGCGCTGCGCTGCAGGATCTGCTTGGAGACCGCCATCTCGCCGGAGTAATCGGTGGCCGAGACCCACAGGCGCAGGATGTCGGCGCCCATGCTGTCGGTGACTTCCTGCGGCATGATCACGTTGCCCAGCGACTTGGACATCTTGCGGCCGTTCTCATCGACCACAAAACCGTGGGTCAGCAAGCCGCGGTACGGCGCGTGGCCGTCGATCGCCGCACCGGTCAGCAAGGAGGAGTGGAACCAGCCGCGGTGCTGGTCGGAGCCTTCCAGGTACAGGTCGGCGCGCGGACCCTGCTCGTGACCCATCGGGTGCGAGCCGCGCATCACGTGCCAGTGGGTGGTGCCGGAGTCGAACCACACATCCAGGGTGTCGCTGATCTTCTCGTAGTCGACTGCTTCGGCGCCGAGCAGCTCGGCGGCGTCCAGCTTGAACCAAGCCTCGATGCCTTCCTGCTCGACACGCTGGGCGACCAGCTCCATCAGCTCGGCCGTGCGCGGGTGCAGCTCGCCGCTTTCCTTGTGCAGGAAGAACGGGATCGGCACACCCCAGTTGCGCTGGCGCGAGATGCACCAGTCCGGGCGATTGGCGATCATCGCGTGCAGGCGCGGCTTGCCCCAGCCGGGGAAAAATTCGGTCTGCTCGATGGCGGCCAGCGCGCGCTCGCGCAGGGTGGCGCCCTGCTCAGGCTGCGTGTCCATGCCGACGAACCACTGCGCGGTGGCGCGGTAGATCAGTGGGGTCTTGTGCCGCCAGCAGTGCATGTAGCTGTGCTGGATGCCTTCGTGCTTGAGCAGCGCACCGGCGGCTTCCAGCGCGGTGACGATCTGCGCATTGGCTTTCCAGATGAATTGGCCGCCGAACAGCGGCAGATCCTTCACATAGACGCCGTTGCTCTGCACCGGGTTGAGGATCTCGTCGTTCTGCATGCCGTGCTGCTTGCAGGAGCGGAAGTCGTCCTCGCCATAGGCCGGCGCCGAGTGGACGATGCCGGTACCGGCGCCCAGTTCGACGTACTCGGCCAGGTACACCGGCGACAGGCGGCGGTAGCTGTAGGGGCTGTCCAGACCTTCGGCGCTGTCATGCAGTGGGTGACGGAAGCGGATCAGCTCCAGCGCCGCGCCCTTGGTGGTGGCGAGCACTTCACCTTCCAGGCCATAGCGCTGCAGGCAGGACTCGACCAGCTCGGCGGCCAGCACCAGCAGGCGCGCGCCGGTGTCGACCAGCGCGTAGTCGAATTCGGGGTGGACGTTGAGCGCCTGGTTGGCCGGGATGGTCCAGGGTGTGGTGGTCCAGATCACGATGGCCGCTGGTTTGGTCAGCAACTCCAGGCCGAAGGCGGCGGCCAGCTTGTCAGCGTCCTCGATGGCGAAGGCCACATCAATGGCGTCGGACTTCTTGTCCTGATACTCCACCTCGGCCTCGGCCAGCGCCGAGCCGCAGTCGAAGCACCAGTTGACCGGCTTGAGGCCCTTGAACACGAAGCCAGCCTTGACCATCTCGGCCAGCGCGCGAATCTCGCCGGCTTCGTTGGCAAAGCTCATGGTCTTGTAGGGATTATCCCAGTCGCCCAGCACGCCGAGGCGGATGAAGTCGGCCTTCTGGCCCTCGACCTGCTCGCCGGCGTAGTCGCGGCACAGTTCGCGGGTCTTGTCGGCCGGCAGGTTCTTGCCGTGGGTGACTTCAACCTTGTGCTCGATCGGCAGGCCATGGCAGTCCCAGCCCGGCACATAGGGCGCATCAAAACCCGCCAGGGTGCGCGAGCGGATGATGATGTCCTTGAGGATCTTGTTGACCGCGTGACCAATGTGGATGTTGCCGTTGGCGTAGGGCGGGCCATCGTGCAGGACGAACTTCGGCCGGTTCTCGCCCAGGGCGCGCAGCTTGGCGTACAGGTCGATGTCCTGCCAGTACTGGAGGGTTTGCGGCTCGCGCTGCGGCAGCCCGGCTTTCATCGGGAATGCCGTGTCCGGCAGATTCAGGGTCGCTTTGTAGTCGGTCATCTCGGGTTCTCTAACGGTTGACCCTGCCAGTGGGCACGGGCGGCGGCGATGTCGGCAGTGATCGCCGTCTTCAGTGCCTCCAGGGAGGCGAATCGTTGTTCGTCGCGCAGCTTGCGGTGGAACTGCACGCACAGGCGGCGACCGTAAAGATCGCCGGCAAAATCCAGTAGGTGAACTTCCAGATGGGCGCGGCCATCGCCTTTTACGCTCGGGCGGGTGCCGATGTTGGCCACCCCTGGCCAGTGCCGCCCGGCCAGTTCGACGCTGACCAGATACACGCCCTGCAGCGCCGGGAGCAGGCGATTGAGCTGTACGTTGGCGGTCGGTGCGCCCAGGGTGCGGCCGAGCTTCTGTCCGTGCAGGATGCGACCCTGAATGGCGTAGGGGCGTCCGAGCAGCACCTTGGCGGCGGCAAAGTCGCCCGCGGCCAGGCATTCGCGCACCCGCGTGCTGCTGATGCGCCGGCCATCCAGCAGGATGGTGCTGGCCGACTCGACGCTGAAACCGGCCTGGCGACCGGCCTCGACCAGCAGGCGAAAGTCGCCGCGCCGGTCGCAGCCAAAGCGAAAGTCATCGCCGACTTCCAGATGCGCCACGCCCAGCCCCTCGATCAGCACCTGCTGGATGAACTGATCGGCCGACAGCTCGCGCAGGCGAGGGTTGAAGCTCAGGCACAGCACCCGGTCGATGCCCAAGGCCCGCAGCAGTTCGAGCTTCTCGCGCAGGCTGCTGAGCCGCGCCGGCGCTTGCGCCGGGGTGAAGAACTCGCGAGGTTGCGGCTCGAACAGCACCACACAGCTGGGCAGGCCCGCCTGTTGCGCGCGCTCGCGCAGGCGCGCCAGCACGCCCTGGTGGCCGCGATGTACACCGTCGAAATTGCCAATGGTGGCAACACAGCCCCGGTGACAGGGCCGCAGGTTATGGAGACCTCGGACCAGTTGCATAGCACGCATCTTGCTCGAAAGGGCGCCGATTATACCCATGCGCAGGCAGCAGGCGTAGGGCTGTTTGGCCCGGCCTCAGCGGCGCAGGTGGCGCAGCCGCAGGCCCAGCAGCAGCAGGGTGGCGACGAAAACCGCGATCCCCGCGCCGACCAGCACAGCCAGCTGCTGGGCGCGTTGCTGCCAGTCCCAGGCGAACCACTCGGCTGAGGGCGCATTCAGCCAGAAGATCAGCGCGGCCATCGCCGCACAGGCCAGCCCCAGACGCAGACTGAACAGTGCCCAACCGGCCGCCGGGGTGTAGATGCCCAGCCGGTACAGACCCCAGAACAGCAGCGCGGTGTTGAGCATCGAGGACAGCGAGGTGGCCAGCGCCAGGCCGGCGTGTTCGAGCGGCCAGATCAGCAGCAGGTTGAGCGCCATGTTGGCGATCATGCACTGAATGGCGATGCGCACCGGGGTCTTCATGTCCTGACGGGCAAAGTAGCCGGGCGCCAGTACCTTGATCAGCATGAAGGTCAGCACCCCCAGCGCGTAAGCCTCCAGCGCCTTGGCCGCCTGCAGCACATCGCGCTCGGTCATCGCGCCGTAGTGGAACAGGCTGGCAATCAGCGGCTCGGACAGGATCGCCAACGCCAGCGCCGCCGGCACGCCGACCAGCAGCACCATGCGCAGTGCCCAGTCGAGGGTCGCCGAGAAGGCCTTGGGGTCATCGCTGGCATGCTGGCGCGACAGGCTGGGCAGGATCACCGTGCCGATGGCGATGCCGAAGGCGCCCAGCGGCAGCTCGGAGAGGCGGTCGGCGTAATACAGCCAGGACACGCTGCCGGTCTGCAGGAAGGAGGCCAGCACCGTGTCCAGCAGCAGGTTGATCTGGCTGACCGACACCCCGAACAGCGCCGGGACCATCAGGGTCAGGATGCGCTTGACCCCCTCATCGCCCCGCCGTACACGCGGCACCGGCAGCAGGCGCATGCGGGCCAGGAAGGGCAGCTGGAACAGCAGCTGGGCGAGACCGGCGATGAATACGCCCCAGGCCAGTGCCATGACCGGCTGCTCCAGGTAGGGGCTGAGCAGCACGGCCGAGCCGATCATGCAGACATTCAGTAGCACCGGGGTGAACGCTGGTACCGCAAAGCGTCCATAACTGTTGAGGATCGCCCCGCAGAAGGCGGTCAGCGAGATCAGCAGCAGGTAGGGAAAGGTGATGCGCAGCAGGTCACCGGCCAGCGCGAGCTTTTCGGTATCACCATGAAAGCCCGGCGCGAACAGCATGACCAGATACGGCGAGGCGATCACGCCAAGGGCCGTGAGCGCGGTCAGCACCAGCCCGAGCGTGCCGGCGACGTGGTCGACCAGCTGCTTGACCTCGGCCAGTGAGCGCCGCGTGCGGTACTCCGACAGCACCGGCACGAAGGCCTGGGCGAAGGCGCCCTCGGCAAACAGGCGACGCAGGAAGTTGGGAATCTTGAAGGCCACGAAAAAGGCATCGGCCGCGGATCCTGAGCCAAAGTAGCCGGCCACCACCATATCGCGCACCATGCCCAGCACCCGCGAGAGCAGGGTCATCACGCTGACGACTGCACTGGAACGCAACAGACCGCCTTTGCTCGACTCGCCAGACATGCTTTAATCCCCGCCCCTGAAAGGCCGGCGAGTGTAAGCCAGTGCCCACCTGGCCGGCCAGCGATCCCCCCATGCTGCATCAGCGCTTGACAACCGGAGTCGGTGTCGGCAAGATTCGCGGCCTTATTTATTTGGTATTCCCAGTTTCCGAGGAGCTCGACGGTGGCCAACTCCCCCTCCGCCAAAAAACGTGCCAGACAGGCTGAGAAGCGTCGCAGCCACAATGCCAGCCTGCGCTCGATGGTGCGTACCTACATCAAGAACGTAGTCAAGGCCATCGACGCCAAAGACGTCGCCAAGGCCCAGGCTGCTTACACTGCAGCTGTCCCGGTCATCGACCGTATGGCTGACAAGGGCATCATCCACAAGAACAAGGCTGCTCGTCACAAGAGCCGTCTGAACGCGCACATCAAGGCGCTGGTTCAGGCTTAATCCTGTTCTGTGCAAAAGACCGGCTTCGGCCGGTTTTTTGTTGCCTGCAGGAAAGGGACGAGCGGTTGCTGTATGTCTGTACAAGTCATTTGACTTGTCCGGGCATTGGCGTAAACTGCGCGCCAAGCCAAACAAGCTGCTGATTCTGGGGCCGATCAGGATTCGACGCCGGTAACAAAACTTGAGGGGCATGCCGAGTGGGTAACAGAACTCGTAAATCCACTGTTACAACTTTATAGTTGCCAACGACGACAACTACGCTCTGGCGGCTTAATGCCCCAGCAGTCTCTAGGGGATGCCTGTAAACCCAAAAAGACTGTCAGATAGAACAGGATCGTCGCCAAGTTCGCTGTAGACGTAACGACTAAAACTTATACAGCTCGCCCAAAGCACCCTGCCCGTCGGGCGGCAATGGGTTAACTCAATAGACTGGGATAAGCATGTAGAACCGATAGCGGAGAGCTGGCGGACGGGGGTTCAAATCCCCCCGGCTCCACCATCACAAGCGCAGAGCCCCGGATTCCGGGGCTTTGTGCTATCTGGACCTGCCATTTTCGGCAGGTGCGCCACTGACAGGTCACACCGACGTGGGGCATCGACAGGTGCCCAGTATGAAACCTGCCCCTTCCTACCTGACCCGGAACCGCCACGGAACCTTCTACTTCCGCATGGTGATCCCTGCCCCGTTGCGCCCGCTGGTCAACGGCAAGCGAGAGGTCCGGCGCTCCCTGAAAACTGATAGCCAAAGGCTGGCACTCAAGCGTGCCCGGTTGCATGCTGTGCGGTTCGAATCAGTCTTTGACAGGGTGTTGGCTGTGGTTTCGCGAGACGATGATGTAGAGCTGTCCCTTAAGTATGCGGATGACCTGGACCTGCTGGAGCTGCAGACCTCGGGAGGCTACGGCAGCCCGCCAGAGTCGAAAGCAGAGCCGGAGCCAGCGCTTACCGATGCCGAGCTAGAGGAGCGCCAGCGCCAGCACTGCATTGCCGAGCTACTGGAAGGCAGGTACGACCGCCCAATTCGGCCAGAGCTTGACCCGCTCGCACAGAAGCTGCTGGAGCTTTCGCGCTCCTACCAGCCGACCGAGCTGCGGCAGGTGTTGCCCAGACTACGGGATGAACTGGTGAAGGCCAGCCTTGTACCTGCTGGGGCTGTAGCCGTAGCGGAGCAAGCGGCAGCTGCGAAGCCCAGCTATGACCCGGAGATGGCGGGGTGGACGCTGTACCAGGTGTGGGAGCACAGGTTGGCAGGCTTAAGGGCTGACCCATCCCAAGAGGGCGGGGAAGCGGATCATGCCGGCTCTTGGGAGCGGGCGGAGCGCGCTGCCCGTGCCGCCACAGTGAACCGCCCCGGCTTTCCCGGAGGCTCCAACCTTTGAGAGGATGGAGCCATGAAGAAATCCACCAAGTACTCCCC
>NZ_JAMJEZ010000017.1 GCF_023544715.1 Pseudomonas eutrophicaquae
CCAGGGGGCTGAGGCTGCGTGCATCGTTGGTCATTTTGAAAATACTGATTATGCTCTATCTTATTGCCGGATTAATAACGCAAAGGGGGGAGGATGTCTCCCCCCCTTTTTCACTCAACGCCCAATCGACCGATACAAAATCCCCTTCCTCTCCATCCTGCGCGGCTCGAACAGGTTGCGCCCATCAAAGATCACCGGCTGCCGGAGCTGCTGCTTGATGAAGTCAAAGTCCGGCGCTTTGAAGGCCTGCCATTCGGTGACGATTACCAGGGCATCGGCACCTTTCAGTGCAGCCTCCTTGGTGCCGCACAGGCTCAGGCCATCGCGGTTGCCGTAGAGGCGCTGGGCCTCGTGCATGGCCTCCGGGTCGTAGGCCTGCACCCGCGCGCCAGCGGCCCAGAGCGCTTCCATCAGCACCCGGCTGGGCGCTTCGCGCATGTCGTCGGTGTTGGGCTTGAAGCTCAGGCCCCAGAGGGCGAAGGTCTTGCCGGCCAGTTCGCCGCCGAAGTGGCGGTGGATCTTCTCGAACAGGACCGTCTTCTGCGCTTCGTTGCGGCGCTCCACGGCCTTGAGCAGGCAGGCGTCGAAGTCGATGCCCTCGGCAGTGCGGATCAGCGCCTGCACGTCCTTGGGGAAACAGGAGCCGCCGTAGCCGGCACCGGCATAAATAAAGTGGTAGCCGATGCGTGGATCGGCGCCGATGCCCTGGCGGACCATCTCGATATCGGCGCCGAGGCGCTCGGCGAGGTTGGCGATCTCGTTCATGAAGCTGATCTTGGTGGCTAGCATGCCGTTGGCGGCGTACTTGGTCAGCTCGGCGCTGCGCACGTCCATGACGATGATCTTTTCCCGGTTGCGGTTGAAGGGCGCGTAGAGCTCGCGCATCACGTCCTCGCTGTCAGCGCTGGCGGTGCCGATGATGATGCGATCGGGGCGCATGCAGTCGGCGACGGCGGAGCCTTCCTTGAGGAATTCGGGGTTTGACACCACATCGACGCACAGGTCATCACGCCCACGCTCATGGAGGATCTGTCGAATGCGCTGCAGGACCTTGTCAGCCGTGCCGACCGGCACTGTGGATTTATCGACGATGATCTTGGGGGCATCCATGTGCCGGGCAATGTCCTGCGCCACAGCCAGCACGTACTGAAGGTCGGCGGAGCCATCCTCATCCGGTGGCGTGCCAACGGCGATGAACAGCAGTGATGCGTGGCGTACGCCCTCGGCCGCATCGGTGCTGAACCGCAGCCGGCCAGCCTGATGGTTATCCCGCACCAGAGACTCAAGGCCCGGCTCGTAGATGGGTATGCTGCCTTGCTGCAGACGCTCGACCTTGGCGGCATCGACATCGATACACAGCACCTCATGGCCCACCTCAGCCAGCACAGCAGCCTGTACCAGCCCGACATAGCCAATCCCGAAAACGGTCACTTTCATGCGATACAGCCCCCAAGACGTGTGCTGAGACGTTAGCACCTCGCCACACAAACGAGTAAGCCCCGCCCACTAAGCTACAATCGGCGCAGTCTTCGCCAAGGTGTCCGCCATGCCCCTGCCCCGTCGCAAGCTGCCCATCGGCATCCAGACCTTCGCCCGCCTCCGCGAGGATGACTGCTATTACGTCGACAAGACCGGGATGATCCTGCAGCTGATCGATGAGGGCAGCTATTACTTCCTCTCCCGCCCGCGGCGCTTTGGCAAAAGCCTGCTGATCGACACCATCGCCGAGCTGTTCGAGGGCCGCGAGCCGCTGTTTCGCGGCCTGGCCGCGCACGGGCGTTGGGACTGGAGCAAGCGCTATCCGGTGATCCGCATCAGCTTTGCCGATGGCGTACTGCACAGCCGCGAGGCGCTGGATGAGCGGATCAACGAGATTCTTGCCGAAAACGAGCAGCGGCTGGGCGTAGCGCCTGTAGAGGCCAGCATCCCCGGGCGCTTTGCGGCGCTGATCCGTAATGCCGAGAAGACCCACTGCCAGCGCGTGGTGGTGCTGGTCGATGAGTACGACAAGCCGATCCTCGATAACCTGACCCAGCCGGAGATCGCCCGCGAGATCCGCGATGGCCTGCGTAACCTGTATTCCGTGATCAAGGGCCAGGATGCGCATCTGCGCTTTGCCATGCTCACCGGCGTGTCCAAGTTCAGCAAGGTCAGTCTGTTTTCCGGGCTGAACAACCTCAACGACATCACGCTGGATGCCGCCTATTCGGCAATCTGCGGGTATACCGACGAGGATGTCGACACGGTATTTGCATCGGAGCTGGGCGGGCTGGATCGCGAGGAGATTCGCGCTTGGTACAACGGCTACAACTGGACCGGCACGCCGGTCTACAACCCGTTCGATCTGCTCTTGCTGTTCCAGAAGCGCCAATTCCAGCCCTACTGGTTTGAGACTGGCACACCGACGTTTCTGGTCGATCTGCTCACCGAGCGCCGGATCTTTGCGCCAGATCTGGAGCATCTTATGGCCAGCGAAAGCCTGCTGTCGGCCTTTGAGGTGGGCGATATTTCTACCGAGGCACTGATGTTCCAGGCTGGCTATCTGACTATCGACAGCGTTCGGCGCATCGGTGCGCAGCCTCGCTACCGGTTGCGCTACCCCAACCTTGAGGTGCGCAGCAGCCTGAACGATGCGTTGCTGGGCCGCTACCTGGCCAATCCTGGCAGCGCCGTGGCTAACACCACCCGCCTCCATGACCTGCTACTGGCCAACGATTTCCCCGGCTTGCAGCAGCTGTTCACCGCCTTCTTTGCCAGCATCCCCCACGATTGGTACCGCAATAACCCGATCGCTCAATACGAGGGCTACTGGGCCAGCGTGTTCTATAGCCACTTTGCCGCGCTGGGGCTGGATATACGTCTGGAAGATACAACCAACCACGGACGCATCGACATGACGGTGCTGTTCAACGGCCAAGTGTATTTGTTCGAGTTCAAGGTGGTGGAGCTGGTGCCAGAGGGCAAAGCCCTCGAGCAGATTCGCCAGCGTGGCTATGCCGACAAATACCGCGCCCGTGGCGAGCCAATCCATCTGATCGGCGTCGAGTTCAGCCGCGAGCAGCGCAGCGTGGTGGGATTTGCGGTGGAGCATTTATGAAACGTCAAAAATTACCGATCGGCATCCAGACCTTCGCCCGCTTGCGCGAGGATGGCTGCTATTACGTCGATAAAACCGCGCTGATCCTGCAGCTGATCGACGAGGGCAGCTATTACTTCCTCTCCCGCCCGCGGCGCTTTGGCAAAAGCCTGCTGATCGACACGATTGCCGAGCTGTTCGAGGGCAGCGAGCCGCTGTTTCGCGGCCTGGCCGCGCACGGGCGTTGGGACTGGAGCAAGCGTTATCCGGTCATTCGCCTGAGCTTTGGCGGTGGGGTGATTCGCGACGCGGCCGACCTGGGCAGCAAGATCGATGAACTGCTGAGGGTCAACGCACAGCGCCTCAACCTAGCCTGCACCCAGCACGACCGGCGCAGCCGCTTTGCCGAGCTGATCCGCGCGGCAGAGCGCCAGTATGGCCAGCGTGTGGTGGTTCTGGTCGATGAATACGACAAGCCGATTCTCGACAACCTGACCCGCCCGGAGATCGCCGGCGAGATCCGCGATGGCTTGCGCGACCTGTATTCAGTGATCAAGGACAGCGATGCCCACATCCGCTTTGCCATGCTCACCGGCGTATCCAAATTCAGCAAGGTCAGCCTGTTTTCGGGGTTGAACAACCTGCGCGACATCACCCTCTCCAGCGCCTATTCCGCGTTGTGTGGCTACACGGATACCGATGTCGATAGTGTGTTTGCCCCGGAGCTGGAAGGGCTGGACCGCGAGGAAATCCGCGCCTGGTACAACGGCTATAACTGGACCGGCACCCCGGTCTACAACCCGTTTGATTTGCTCCTGCTGTTCCAAGAGCGCGAATTTCGGCCATTCTGGTTTGAGACGGGCACACCGACTTTTCTCATTGATCTACTCACTGCACGGCGTACCTTCACTCCGGATCTGGAGCGGGTGATCGCGCTGGAATCGTTGCTATCGAGTTTCGATGTGGATCACATCCCCACCGAAGCCCTGATGTTCCAGGCGGGGTATCTGACCATTGATAAGGTTCGTCGCCTACCGGGGCTGATGCAGATGACCCTGCGTTACCCCAACCTGGAAGTACGCAGCAGCCTGAACAATGCCCTGCTCGGCGCCCTTACCGATAATCCTGCTCGCCAGGGCGTACACCTGCCGCGGCTCTATGATTTGCTACTGGCCAACGATTTCCCCGGCTTGCAGCAGCTGTTCACCGCCTTCTTCGCCAGCATCCCCCACGACTGGTACCGCAATAACCCGATTGCCCAATATGAGGGCTACTGGGCCAGCGTGTTCTACAGCCACTTTGCCGCGCTGGGGCTGGATATTCGTCTGGAAGATACAACCAACCACGGTCGCATCGACATGACGGTGCTGTTCAACGGCCATGTGTATCTGTTCGAGTTCAAGGTGGTGGAGCTGGTGCCAGAGGGCAAAGCCCTCGAGCAGATTCGCCAGCGTGGCTATGCCGAAAAATACCGCGCCCGTGGCGAGCCAATCCATCTGATCGGCGTCGAGTTCAGCCGCGAGCAGCGCAGCGTGGTGGGGTTTGCGGTGGAGCCAGCCTGAGCCAGCGCGGCGACGCCCAGACACGACGCTGGTAAACTGCCCACCCATGACGACCCTGCCCCACCATCAACGCCAATTCGCCAAGCGCCTTGCGGCGATTGGCGTCCAGTGTGATCACGCCCTCAGCGATGCATGGCGGCCGCATCTGGCCCACTACCGCCACCCGCAACGCATCCTGCTGCGGGTCGAGCACATCCACAAACGCTGCGCCCTGCTGCATGGCCTACTGCAGCTGCCGATGGGCCTGCGCGAGTTCCAGGCGCTGTTCAACCGCGAGCTGGACTTCATCCGCGGCGCCGAGCAGTTTCTTGATGAGCTGGGCATCGTCCAGATGCACCCGCACTGAGCGGCCACCCCGCCACCGGCACACTCGCTGCAAGCGCTGAGGCGTATTAGCATCCGGCACCCCCAAGGCTGTGAGGCTTGCATGTTCTTTCGCAATTGGCGCCGGCGCCGTGTGCTGGCGCGCCATCCGGTGGCGGATGCCGACTGGCAGGCCGCCTGCACCGCACTGCCGCTGCTGAGTGGTCTGGATGAGCTGGCGCTGACGCGCCTGCGCGAGCGGTGCGTGCTGTTCCTGCACGACAAACAGCTGACCGCCCTCGCCGGGGTCGCGCTCGACCAACCGGCTAGGCTGCGTCTGGCCGCGCAGGCTTGCCTTCCGCTGCTCGGGCTGCCGGAGCTGGACTGGTACCAAGGCTTTCGTGAAATCGTGCTGTATCCCGATGATTTTCTCAGCCCGCAGCGCTACCGCGATGAGAGCGGTATCGAGCATGCCTGGGATGAGGCACGCAGCGGTGAGGCCTGGCAGCAAGGGCCGGTGATTCTGGCCTGGCCGGGTGTGCTGGCCAGCGGCACGCTGGATGGCTACAACCTGCCGATCCACGAACTGGCCCACAAGCTGGACATGCTGAACGGCGCCGCCAACGGCCTGCCGCCCCTGCACGCGAACATGCGCCTGCAGGACTGGGCCGAGGCGATGCAGAGCGCCTACGACCAACTGAATACCCAGCTTGATACCGACCCCGACGCACAGACGCAGATCGACCCTTACGCCGCCGAGCATCCGGCCGAGTTCTTTGCGGTGACCAGCGAATACTTTTTCAGCGCCCCGGATCTGCTGCACGACGCCTTTCCCGCGGTGTACCAGCAGCTCGCGCTGTTCTACCGGCAGGACCCGCTGCAGCGTCTGGCCCCGGCGCTGGCGGCACTGGCAGCCGACCGCGCCACACCGTCAGCGGCTGACCCGGACGGCGCGCATGGCGAGACCGGCGGAATCCCCCTATAATCGCCGCCACTTTTGGCCCCCTCCCTTGGAGCCCCGCATGAGCTACAGCAACATCCCGGCCGGCAAGGACCTGCCGAACGACATCTACGTCGCCATCGAGATCCCCGCCAACCACGCGCCGATCAAGTACGAGATCGACAAGGACAGCGACGCGCTGTTCGTCGACCGCTTCATGGCCACCCCGATGTTCTACCCGGCCAACTACGGCTACATCCCCAACACCCTGGCCGACGACGGTGATCCGCTCGACGTGCTGGTGGTCACCCCCTACCCGGTCGCGCCGGGTGCCGTGATCCGCGCCCGTCCGGTCGGCATCCTGCACATGAGCGATGAAGGCGGTGGCGATGCCAAGGTGCTGGCCGTCCCGCACGACAAGCTGACCGTCCTGTACAAGGACGTGCAGAACTACACCGACCTGCCGAACCTGCTGATCGAGCAGATCAAGCACTTCTTCGAGAACTACAAGGATCTCGAGCCGGGCAAGTGGGTCAAGGTGGAGAGCTGGGGCGATGCCGAAGAGGCCCGCCAGGTGATTCTCAAGGCAGCGGCGGCCCATCAAAAGTAAGGACGACGCTGTCTGTACGGAAAACCGGCCCCACAAGGGCCGGTTTTTTATTGTCTGCGCTGGCGTATCCTCGGCCGACCCATCCCAAGGACGAACCTGATGATCCTGACTGATGCACTGCTGCTTCTGCTCGCCGGGCTGGCGGCGGGCGGCATGAACGCCCTGGCCGGTGGCGGAACCTTCTTCTCCTTCCCGGCGCTGCTGGCGGTCGGGTTGCCGCCGGTGACCGCCAACGCCACCAACGCGGTGGCGCTGTGGCCAGCCAGCCTGGCCGGGGCCTGGGCCGGACGACGCACCCTGCGCGAACTGGGGTCGCATTACCTGCTCGGGCTGCTGCTGGCTGGCCTTGCCGGCGGGCTGGCCGGTGGCCTGCTGCTGCTGGCTGGGGGCGATGAGCGCTTTCGGGCGCTGATCCCCTGGCTGCTGCTCGCCGCCACCGCGCTGTTTGCCGCCAGCCCCTGGCTGAGTCGCCTGCTGGCCCGCTGGCGCAGCGCAGCCACGCAGCCGCGCCACGGCGTAATCGGCCTCAGTGCCCATACGCTGGTCTCGGTGTACGGCGGCTACTTTGGCGCCGGCATGGGCATCCTGCAGCTGGCGGCGTTTGCCATCGAGGGTCATGCACCGGCAAGGGCCAATGCGCTGAAGAACCTGCTCTCAGCGATGATCTACAGCATCGCCAGCCTGACTTTCCTGATCGCCGGGCGGGTCAGCCTGATGGAGCTGGCCGTGCTGCTCGCCGGCGCGACGCTCGGCGGTTACGCCGGCGGGGCGCTCGGTGAGCGCCTGCCGGCCCGCTGGCTGCGCGCGCTGGTGATCAGCGTCGGCAGCGGCATGACCCTCTACTACTTCGTCGCCTGAGCTGGAGTACGCCCGAGGCGGAACCACAGCGCATACAGCGCCGGCACGAACAGCAGGGTGATCGCCGTGCCGGCCAGTACGCCACCGATCAGCACAAAGGCCAGCGGCCCCCAGAAGCTGTCCAGAGTCAGCGGGATAAAGGCCAGCGCCGCCGCCAAGGCGGTAAGCACTACCGGCCGGGCGCGGCGCACCGCGGCCTCCACCACCGCCGCGCGCGGCTCCATGCCCTCGGCCAGATGATCCTGCACCTGCTGGGTGAGGATCATGGTGTTACGCATCAGAATCCCCGCCAGACCAATCAGCCCGAGCAGCGCGACAAAGCCGAACGGCTGATCGAACAGCAGCAGCGCCAGCACCGCCCCGATCAGCCCCAGCGGCGCGGTGGCCACCACGATGAAGGTGCCGGAGAACGAGCGCATCTGCAGCATGATGAAGATCAGCATCAGCGCCACCATCACCGGCTGCAGCTTCTGGATCGAGGCGTCGGCCTTGCCGGACTGCTCCAGCGAGCCGCCAATATCGATGCGATAACCCTCCGGCAGCCCGGCGCGCAGCGGCACCAGCGCCGCCCACACTGCCAGGGTCACATCCGGCGCCTGCGCGCCCTGAATATCCGCCTGCACCGACAGCGCACGCTCGCGGTTGTAGCGGCGAATCACAGGCTCTTCAAAGCGCACCTCAAGCGAGCCCAGCTGCGCCAGCGGCACCTTGCGGCCATCGCCGGTACGCACTTCGAGCTGCTCGGGCAGCAGCACGCCGTCCGTACCGCGCAGGCCGCGCGCCTGCACCTCGACGCTGCGAATATCCTGCCGCAACTGGGTCACCGGCACGCCATCGAGCTGGAACTGCAGCTGGCGGGACAGCTCGGCGGGCGTCAGGCCGATGCGCTGCAGCTGCTCGATGTCCAGCGCCAGATGCAGCACCGGCACCCGCGCATCCGCCTCCAGATGGGCATCCACGGCGTGGGGATTGGCCGCCATCGCCTCACGCACCTGATGGGCAATCTCGCGCAGGCGCTGCGGATCCGGGCCGACCACCCGGAAGCTCACCGGCCAGACCACCGGCGGGCCGAACAGCAGGCGGGTGACCCGCACCCGTGCCTCGGGGAACTCGCCGGCGGCGAGGCGCTGGGTCAGCGCGGCGATGATCCGATCGCGGGCTTCCGCGTCCTGCCCAATGGCGATCAGCTTGGCGAACGCCGGATCCGGCAGCTCCGGGTTGGCGGAGATGAAAAAGCGCGGCGCGCCAGCGCCGACATAGGCCGAGAGGGTCTTCACCTCCGGCATCGCCGCGAGGATCTGCTCCAGCCGCCGCACAGTGGCATCGGTCTGGCCAATCGCGCTGCCCGGCGGCAGGTAGACGCTGATCAGCACCTCGCTGCGGTCGGAGCTGGGGAAGAACTGCTTTTGCACCAGCTGGGCCATGCCCAGCATCGCCAGCAGCAACAGGCCCAGCGTGCCGAACACCACGCGCTTGCGCCCGTGTACGCAGCGCTCGATCAGCACCCGCAAGCGCCGGTAACCGGGGCTCTGGTACAGATCGCCATGCGCATGGGGCTTGAGGGCTGCGGGCAGCAGGCGCACGCCCAGGTACGGCGTGAAGGTCACCGCCACCAGCCAGGAGACCAGCAGCGCGTAAGCCAGCACCCAGAAGATATTGCCGGCGTACTCCCCGACCCCCGACTCGGCAAAGCCGATCGGCACAAAGCCGGCCACCGTGACCAACGTGCCAAACAGCATCGGCGCGGCGGTGACGTTCCAGGCGTGGGTGGCGGCGCGTACCCGGTCCCAGCCCTCCTCGATCTTCACGATCATCATCTCGATGGCGATGATCGCATCGTCCACTAACAGCCCGAGGGCAATGATCAGCGCGCCGAGGGTGATGCGGTCGAGGTTGACGCCGGTCAGCTTCATCAGCAGGAAGGTCAGGCCAAGAGTCAGCGGTACGGCAATCCCTACCACCAGCCCGGCGCGCAGGCCGATGGCCAGCACGCTGACGCCCATCACCACCAGCACCGCGACCAAGAACTTGACCTGAAACAGATCGACCGCCGCCGAGATCGCCTCGGTTTGGTTGGTCAGCGCCCGCAGGTGCATGCCAAGCGGCAGGCGCGCCTGTTCGCGGGTCATGAACTCGGCCAGTCGCTCGCCAAATGCCAGGCCATTCTCGCCGCGGCGCATCACCACACCCAGCAGCAGCGCATCCTCGCCGCGGGCGCGCACCAGGTAGCTGGGCGGGTCTTCGTAGCCGCGGCGCACCGTGGCCAGATCACTCAGGCGCAGCAGGCGCTCGCCGATGCGCAGCGGCACGGCGGCCAGCCGCTCAGGGTCGGCCAGATCGCTGTCCAGGCGCAGGTAGGCGCGCGGTCCGGCCAGCTCCAGCTGCCCGGCGGGCAGCAGGCGGTTGTGGGCATCGATGGCAGCGAACACCTGCTCGGCGCTGATGCCGAGGTTATTGAGCCGTGCCAGATCGAACTCTAGCTGCACCCGCTCGCTGCGCTCACCGAGTAGCAGCGCCTTGTGCAGCCCCTCGACGCGCTGCAGGCGATCGCGGATCGCCTCGGCCTCGCGGGTCAGCTCGCGCATCGGCAGCCCCGGCGCGCTGAGGGCCAAGAGCGAGAAATACACATCGGAGAAATCATCATTGACCAGCGGCCCGATCACCCCGTCCGGCAGGCGCGGCATCTCGTCAAGCATGCGCTTGCGCACCTCGTAGAACAGCTCGGGCACCTTCTCGCTGGGGGTGAAGTCCTCGAACTCCACCTGCAGATCAGCACGCCCGGCGCGCACCGTGGTGTCGATGCGGTAGAGGTATTCGACTTCCTGAATGCGCTTTTCCAGCCGATCGACCACCTGCGTCTGCAGCTGCTCGGCACTCGCCCCCGGCCACAGCGCCGAAACCACCATGACCCGCACGGTAAACGCCGGATCCTCGGCACGCCCGAGCGCGAGGAAGGCGTAGCTGCCGGCGAGGATCGACAGCAGCAGGAAGAACAGCGACAGCGCCCGCTCACGCACCGCCAGCGCTGACAAGTTGGGGAAACTCATCGGCTGCGCTCCTGTACCGCAAGACCCGGGCTCAGCAGGTGGGTGCCCAAGGCGATGATCCGCGCACCGGGCGCCAGCGGAGCGCGGATTCGTGCGTGTTCTGCCTCAAGAGCCAGCACCTCGACGGCCAGCGGCGTGGCGCGGCCCTCGATCACCTGCCAGACCTGCGCCCCCTGCCCGCGCTCATCCAGCGCGCCCAGCGGCACCCGCAGCGTCGCCGCCTCGTTGGCGCCAGCGGGCGCCTGCTGCAGCCGCACCTGCACCACGCTGCCAAGTGCCGGCAGCAGGGCCGGATCCTCGATCCGATAGCGGGCGCGCCAGCTGCGGCTTTGTGCATCAGCCGCCCCGGCGATCTCGCGCAGGGTCAGTGCGGTACGGCCCTCGGCCAGCAGCAGCTCGCCGCGCACCGGCGGGTGATCGCCTTCCGGCAGGAACACCTCGACCTCCCGCTCGCCAGCAACCGCCAGCTCCGCCACTGGCTCGCCGGCGGCCACCACCTGCCCGGGCTCGGCATGCAGTTCGATCAGCACCCCCGCCTCAGCGGCCTGCAACGTGGCGTAACCCAGTGCATTGCCCGCCTCGCGATAGGCAGCCTGAGCGGCGCGCCGCCGCGCCTGCGCCTCGCGGGTGGCGCGCTCGGCCAGCTCCAGCGCCTGCAGGCTGACCGCGCCCTCCCCCTGCAGACTGCGCAAACGCTGCAGGTCGCGCTGCTGCAGCTCCAGCGCCCGGCTGGCGGCCGACTGCTCGGCCTCGGCGGCCTGCAGGCGCTGACGCAGGTCACGCGGGTCGAGTTGCAGCAGGCGCTGACCGGGCTTGACCACCTGCCCGGCGTCCACCCAGCGCTCCAGCACCCGACCACCGACCTGAAAAGCCAGCGGCACCTGCCGACGGGCCTGCACGGTGGCTGAATAGAGGCGGCTGGCCTCGCCCTCGGCCTCCACCGCCACGGTCAGCACCCAGGGCGCGGCAGCGGATCGTGGATCGGACGAATCTTCGCCGGAACAGCCGGCGAGCAGGAGCGCAAGCAGCGCGGCGATCAGCACCTTGCCGGACATGGCAGATTCCCTGTGGGTGACGATGAATGGGCGCCGATTCTACCCGAAGCAGGGCGGCTTTCCCGCATCGGCGTTTGCCGCTGGCCGGGGCGGTCTGCTAGTGTCGCGGCGTTTTTTCTGCGCCGAGAGTGCTGTCATGGCCCGCAAGCAAACCCCCGACTTCGAGCAGTCCCTCAGTGAGCTGCAAACCCTGGTCGAGCGCCTGGAAAGCGGCACGCTGTCGCTGGAAGAATCGCTCGGCGCCTTCGAGCAGGGCATCCGTCTGACCCGCGACTGCCAGGCCGCCCTCAGCCAAGCGGAACAGAAGGTGCAGCTGCTGCTCGGCGAGGGGGAAAACCTGCGCCGCGTGCCATTCAGCAGCGAGGAGCCAAGCGCGTGAACCTTGCCGACTACCAGCGCGGCTGCCAGACCCGCGTCGATGCCGCCCTGGAGGCCCTGCTACAGGCGCCCTCTGCCGAGCTGAGCCACCTGTATGCGGCGATGCGCTACAGCGTGACCAACGGCGGCAAGCGGGTACGCCCGCTGCTGGCCTATGCCGCCTGTCAGGCGCTGGGCGGCGCGCCGGAGCGGGCCACTGCCGCCGCCTGTGCGCTGGAGCTGATCCATGCCTACTCGCTGGTGCATGACGATCTGCCGGCCATGGACGATGACGACCTGCGCCGCGGCCTGCCCACCACCCACATTGCCTTCGACGAGGCCACCGCGATCCTCGCCGGCGACGGCCTGCAGGCGCTGGCCTTCGAGGTGCTCAGTGATCCGCGGCACAATCCGCTGGAAACCGAGGTGCGCCTGGCGATGATCAGCGTGCTGGCCCGCGCCGCAGGACCTGCCGGGATGGTCGGCGGACAGGCAATCGATCTGGGCGCGGTCGGCCACAAGCTCGATCAGGCGGCGCTGGAAACCATGCACCGCCACAAGACCGGCGCGCTGATCGAGGCCAGCGTGCAGCTCGGCGCCCTGGCCAGCGGCCACGCCACCGCCGCCTGCCGCGCGGCACTCGCCCGCTATGCCGCGGCCATCGGCCTAGCCTTTCAGGTGCAGGACGACATCCTCGATGTCGACAGCGACAGCGCCACCCTTGGCAAGACCGCCGGCAAGGATCAGGCCAACGACAAGCCGACCTACCCGCAGCTGCTCGGCCTTGACGCCGCCCGCCACTATGCCCGGGCGCTGTGCGATCAGGCGCTAGAAGCCCTGGCCAGTTTTGATGCCCGCGCCGATGCCCTGCGCGCACTGGCCCGCTATATCGTCGAGCGCCAGCACTGAGCCCCCCAGCACTGAGGCACCCGCCGCGCCGCTGTGAGCGGCCACGCGGCTCGACCTTCGCCTTGCTTGGGCGCCTCGGTAGCTTCGGGTAAACTCGCGACCCTCATTGTCCGACTGCCGAACCTGCCCCGATGCCCAAGACGCTGCACGAGTTTCCCCGCCAGCGGCCTGACACGCCCCTGCTCGATCGCATCGACAGTCCCGCCGTGCTGCGCACCCTCAGCGAAGCCGAGCTGGACACCCTGGCCGACGAGCTGCGCCAGTACCTGCTCTACACGGTGGCACGCACCGGTGGACACTTTGGTGCCGGCCTTGGCGTGGTCGAGCTGACCATCGCCCTGCACTACGTCTACCAGACCCCGGAGGACCGGCTGGTCTGGGATGTCGGGCATCAGGCCTACCCCCACAAGATCCTCACCGGGCGCCGCGAGCAGATGGCCACCCTGCGCCAGAAGGACGGCCTGGCCGCCTTCCCGCGCCGCAGCGAGAGCGCGTACGACACCTTTGGCGTCGGCCACTCCAGCACCTCGATCAGCGCCGCACTGGGCATGGCCATCGCCCACCGCCTGCAGGGTAGCGAGCGACGCAGCGTGGCGGTGATCGGCGATGGCGCGCTGACCGCCGGCATGGCCTTCGAGGCCCTCAATCACGCCTCGGAAGTCGGCGCCAACATGCTGGTGGTGCTCAACGACAACGACATGTCGATCTCCAAGAACGTCGGCGGACTGTCCAACTACCTGGCGAAGATCCTCTCCAGCAACACCTACGCCAGCATGCGCGAGGGCAGTAAGAAGATCCTCTCGCGCATCCCCGGCGCCTGGGAAATCGCCCGGCGCACCGAGGAACACGCCAAGGGCATGCTGGTACCCGGCACGCTGTTCGAGGAGCTGGGCTGGAACTACGTCGGCCCGATCGACGGCCACGACCTGCCGCTGCTGATCGCCACCCTCGGCAAGATGCGCAGCCACAAGGGCCCGCAGTTCCTGCATGTGGTGACCAAGAAGGGCAAGGGCTTTGCCCCGGCCGAGGCCGATCCGATCGGCTATCACGCCATCGGCAAGCTGGAAGTGGACGACCCGCAGCAGCCGCGCAAACCGAGCGGCCCCAAGTACGCCAGCGTGTTCGGCCAGTGGCTGTGCGACATGGCCGCCCAGGATGCGCGGCTGATCGGCATCACCCCGGCGATGAAGGAAGGCTCGGATCTGGTCGCCTTCGCCGAGCAGTACCCCGAGCGCTACTTTGATGTGGCGATTGCCGAGCAGCACGCGGTGACCCTCGCCGCCGGCCTCGCCTGCGAAGGCACCAAGCCGGTGGTGGCGATCTACTCGACCTTCCTGCAGCGCGCCTACGATCAGCTGATCCACGATGTGGCGGTGCAGGATCTGGACGTGCTGTTCGCCATCGACCGCGCCGGACTGGTCGGCGAGGACGGCCCGACCCATGCCGGCAGCTTCGACATCTCTTACCTGCGTTGCATCCCCGGCATGCTGGTCATGACCCCGAGCGATGAAAACGAGCTGCGCCTGCTGCTCTCCACCGGCTACCACTATCCGGGCCCGGCGGCGGTGCGCTACCCGCGCGGCAACGGCCCGAATGCGCCGATCAGCCCCGCGCTGGACGGCGTGGAAATCGGCAAGGGCGTGCTCCGCCGTCAGGGCCGCGGTGTGGCGCTGCTGGTGTTTGGCGTGCAGCTGGCCGCCGCGCTGGAGGTGGCCGAGCGGCTGGATGCCACGGTCGCCGACATGCGCTTCGTCAAGCCGCTGGACGAGGCGCTGGTCCGCCAGCTGGCCGAAACGCATGCTCTGCTGGTGACCCTCGAAGAAAACGCGGTGATGGGCGGCGCCGGCAGCGCGGTCGGTGAGTACCTGGCCCGCCTTGATCAGCGCGTCTCGCTGCTGCAGCTGGGCCTGCCGGATCACTACGTCGAGCACGCCAAACCAGCGCAGATGCTCGCCGAATGCGGCCTGGATGCGCCCGGCATCGAGGCGGCGATTCGCACCCGACTGGCCCAGCATGAATCCGGCTCATCGCCGGCGGCGTAATCCTCACTTGAGCCCCCGGACGGTGCCGTGCAGGATGCGCGGCACCCGCTTCCCGGCCTGTGCCGGCCTGACCGTTGAGAAATTCCCATGAAGATGTCCCGTCTGGCGCTGGCGATTGCCCTGCTGCCGAGCCTTGGCTGGGCGCAAGTGCCCAGCGACCTCGACCGGCAGCTCAAGCTGGCGGATCTGGTGATCACCGCCAACCGCCAAGCGCAGCCGCGCGAGCAGAGCAGCGCCCTGACCCACGTCTTCACCCGCGCCGACATCGAGCGCCTGCAGGCCTCAAGCCTGGTTGATCTGCTCAACCGGGTGCCGGGCGTGCAGGTGCTGCAGAACGGTGGACGCGGCAGCCTGAGCAGCCTGTCGATCCGCGGCACCCGCAGCGCGCAGAGTCTGGTATTGATCGATGGCCAGCGCGTGCTGGATGCCGCCAGCGGCATCGCCCAGCTGGAGGCCTTGAGCGTCGCGCAGATCGAGCGCATCGAAGTGCTGCGCGGCCCGCGCTCGGCGGTCTATGGCGCCGATGCCATCGGTGGCGTGGTGCAGATCTTCACCCGCCGCGCCGAGGGCACCGGGCTGCAGCCGAACCTGCGCCTCGCCTATGGCAATCGCGGCACCTGGGAGCGTTCGCTGGGTGTTGCCGGCGGTGATGCCGCCACCCGCTTCAGCCTGCAGGCCAGCGCCGACAGCACCCAGGGCATCGACCGCACGACGGCCTCCAGCCCCTCTGATCAGGACCGCGATGCTTGGCGCAACAACGCCTTCAGCCTCAACGTCAGCCACCGTTTCAGTGACCGACTCGCCGCCGGCGCCAGCGTGCTGGATCAGCGCGGTGAGAGCGAGTTCGACCTGAGCTTCGCGCAGCCCTACCCCTACAACGATTTTCAGGTCAGCAGCTACGCCGCCTACCTGGACGCACAAGTACACGAACGCTGGAACAGCCGCTTGGAGCTGGGCCACACCACCAATCGCAACGTCACCCGCGGCGATGGCTCGACCAGCAGCAGCCCATTCAACACCTACCGTGACAGTGTGGCGTGGCTCAACACCCTGGAGCTGGCCGACGGGCACAGCCTGCTGCTCGGCGCCGATGCCTATCAGGAAAGCCTGCACAGCGTCCCGCGCTATCAGCAGACCGAGCGGCGCAACCATGCCGGTCTGCTGCAATACCGCGTCACCGGCGAGCAACTGGGCGGCGAACTGGGCCTGCGCCACGACAAGAACAGCCAGTTCGGAAGCCAGAACACCCTCAACGCCGCCCTTAACCTGAACATCAGCGAGGCCCACGCCCTGACGCTCTCCTACGCCGAGGGCTTCCGCGCGCCCAGCTTCACCGATCTCTACTACCCCGACTCCTGCTTCCCGGGCTTTGGCTGCTTCACTTACGCCAACCCGGCGCTGCGCCCGGAGCAATCCAAAACCTATGAGCTGCAGTGGCGCGCCGAACTCGGCGAGCAGACGCGCCTGGAAGCGGCGATCTACCGCACCGACCTGCGCGATGCCATCGTCTTCAGCGGCATACCGCGCAATGTGCAGGCGGTGCGCATCAATGGCTTCGAGATGGGGCTGCAACAGGAGCTGTTCGGCTGGCAGAGCAGCGTGGCACTGAGCCTGATCGATCCGCGTGACCGCGATACCGGCCAGCAGCTCAGCCGCCGCGCCAAGCGCACGCTGAGCGTTGATCTGGACCGCCCGTTCGGCGCCTTCTCGATCGGAGCAGGCTGGCTGGCGGTCAGCCGCAGCTATGACGATGCCGCCACCCAGCGGGAGATCGACGGCTTCGGGCTGCTGAACGTGCGGGCCAGCTGGCAGGCGACCCCCTCGCTGCAGCTGGGCCTCAAAGTCGATAACCTGCTGGACAAGGCCTACGCGCGCGCCCTCTACGACCATGACTTCGATGGCCTGTACCACCCCTACCGCGAAGAGGGGCGCAGCGCGCTGTTCTCCGTGAGCTGGACGCCTCAGCCCTGAGGAACCCGGAACTCAGCGCGCCCGCGCCAGCTGCGCACAAAGCTGGCGGGTCGCCGCCAGCATCTGGAAACTCGGGCGCACCAGGCGGCTGTCCGGCACCGCCCAGACCTGCTGCGCCTGCACGGCGCGCAGGTGACTCCAGCGCTGCCAGTCGGTAGCCAGGTGCGCGTCACCGACCAGGATCACCTGCGGATCACGCGCCAGCACCGCCTCGACGCTCACCTGCGGCGCCGGCAGGCTCAGATCCTCGAACACGTTGCGCGCCCCGCACAGGCGCAGCGCATCGCTGATGATCTGCCGCCCGCCCAGGGTGTACAGCGGGCGATCCCAGACCTGATAGAACACCGTCAGCGGCTCGGCGCGCGCATAGCGCGTCCGCAGCTCGGCAATTTCTGCACGCATGGTATGGGCCAGCCGCTCACCCGCCTCCGCCCGCCCGACCGCCCGGCCGATCACCGCCAGCTGGGTGGCCAGCTCGCTGAGGCTGTGGGGCTGGGTTTCGATCAGCGGGATGCCCAGCTCACGCAGCCGCGCATGCAGGGCCGGGCCCAGCCCATCGGGCCAGAGCAGGATCAGGTCCGGCTGCAGGGCCAGCAGGGCTTCGAGATTGAGCTGTCCCTGGCGCCCCAGCGAGGGCACATCGGCCAGCTCAGGCGGGCGCGGTCCGCCATCGAGGATGCCGACCACCTGCTCGGCGGCGCCCAGCTCGATCATGATGTCGCTGAGCGAGGGTGCTGTGGTCACCACACGCCGCGCTGGCTGCGCAGCTAGCGCGGCGTGGCTCAGGGTCGCCAGCAACGCCAGCAGCAGGGCGATGCCGCGGCGCATCAGCCGAGCTGACGGGGCAGACGGTAGAGAATGGCAATCACCAGACTGGCCATCAGCAGCAGCGCCACCGGAACTGCATGCAGCTCGGCGACCCGGCCAAGCGCAGCAATCCACACCGGCAGCAGCGCCGCCAGCAGGCCGTTGCGCTGGGTGGTGGCCAGGTGCTGCCAGGCAGCGGCCTCACCATCGCTGCGCAGGGCGCGCTGGCAGGCGATCAGCGCGCGCTTGTAGCGATGAAAGAGCGGCAGGCTGACGAACATGCTGGTGAGCGCGACGATAAACAGCGGCATTGCCAGGTTCTCCGGCAGTCCCGCCTGCTCGGGCGCCAGGCGCAGCGCCAGCAGCGGCACCCAGCCGAGGATCAGCAGCCCCCACCAGCGGCGGGCAAAGCCGGCACGCTGACGCTTGATCGCGCTGCTCATGCCTCCTCCTCGCCCTGATGCAGGTTGCCGAGCAGGTGGCCGAGCTTGCCGGCCTTGGTCGAGAGGTAATGCCGGTTGTGGGGATTGAGCCCGCTGTGCAGCGGCACCCGCTCGGCCAGATGGATGCCGTAGACCTCCAGCGCCTTGAGCTTGCGCGGGTTGTTGGTCATCAGCTTGAGCTCGCGGATGCCCAGATGATCGAGCATCGGCCGGCACATGGCGTAGTCGCGCTGGTCAGCGGCAAAGCCCAGGCGCTCGTTGGCTTCCACCGTATCTGCGCCGGCATCCTGCAGCTCATAGGCGCGGATCTTGTTCAGCAGGCCAATGCCGCGGCCTTCCTGACGCAGGTAGAGCAGCACGCCACGGCCCTCGGCAGCGATGGCGCGCAGCGCCGCCTCCAGCTGGGCGCCGCAGTCACAGCGCAGGCTGAACAGCGCATCGCCAGTCAGGCATTCGGAGTGCAGACGCCCCAGCACCGGCGCGCCGTCGGCGACATCGCCCAGGGTCAGGGCCACGTGCTCCTTGCCGGTCTCCTCATCGAGAAAACCGTGCATGGTGAACACGCCAAAGGGGGTGGGCAGCTTGGAAGCGGCGACAAAGACGACGGACACCGGGACACTCCTGCAGATCGGTAAGGCCGGCGATTGTAGCAGCAGCACCCGGCGGATTGGCGCGACGATTGATCGCCCGGCCCGCCGGCCGAAACGCCACGGACGCTCGCGAGAACGGCGTCCCTGCTCGCACTCAGCGTCCGCGACCGCCCGGCTTGCCGGCGGGCTTGCCGCCCTTGCCAGCCCCGGCCGGGCGTGGACCTTTACCCAGCCGCCCGGCCGAGAAGGCTGGAATCTGGCGCACCGCCTCGACCTTGGGCGCGCTGCTGTCCACCCAGCGGCCTAGCGCCTTGCCCGATGCGGCGTCGGTCTTGGGCTTCTTGAATTTCTTCGGCTTCTTCAAGACCTGACCATCGGCGGTGGTCGGTGGCACCCGGTGCTCGGGGACAAAACCCGGCTCATCCTGACGCGCCAGTACCCGGCCCAGCAGTGCCTCGATGGCCGCCAGCAGCTCCACCTCGTCGGCGCAGACCAGGGAAAGCGCCTCACCCGAGGCACCGGCACGCCCGGTACGGCCGATGCGGTGCACGTAATCTTCGGCGACGATCGGCAAATCGAAGTTGACCACCTGCGGCAGCGCCTCGATGTCCAGCCCGCGCGCGGCCACGTCGGTGGCGACCAGCACCTGCACCTCACCAGCCTTGAAGCGCTCCAGCGCCCGCAGGCGCGCCGGCTGCGGCTTGTCGCCGTGGATCGCATCCGCACGGATGCCCTGCGCCTCCAGCTCGCCGACCAGCGCCTCGACGCCCTTGCGGGTCTTGGCAAACACCAGGGTCTGACCCCAGCGGCGGCTTTCCAGCAGGTGCAGGAACAGCTCGCTCTTGCGCTTCTTGTCCACCGGAATCAGCGACTGGCGCACCGTCTTGGCCGCACTGTTGCGCGGCGCGACCTCAATGGACAGCGGATCGCGCAGCAGCAGCCGGGCCATCTGCCGTACCTCCTCGGAGAAGGTCGCCGAGAACAGCAAGGTCTGGCGGCGCTGCGGCAGCATCACGAACAGCTCGTCGAGCTCGCGGGCAAAGCCGAGATCGAGCATCCGATCGGCCTCATCGAGCACCAGCGCCTGCAGCTGGGCGAACTTCACCGCGTTCTGCCGGAACAGATCGAGCAGCCGGCCGGGAGTGGCCACCAGCACATCGACGCCACGGCGCAGGCGCATCATCTGCGGATTGATGCTCACCCCACCGTAGGCGGCCAGGGTGCGCAGCGGCAGGTGGCGGCCATAGTCCTGCACGCTCTGGTGCACCTGCTCGGCCAGCTCGCGGGTCGGCACCAGGATCAGCGCACGCACCGCATTGGGCGCCACCGCCGGGCCTTCGGTCACCAGCCGCTGCAGCAGCGGCAGGGCGAAGCCTGCGGTCTTGCCAGTGCCGGTCTGCGCGGCGGCCAGCAGGTCACGGCCCTTGAGGATCGCGGGGATCGCCTGCTGCTGGATCGGCGTGGGGGTCTGGTGGTCGAGTTCGGCAAGGGCGCGCAGCAGCGGCTCGAGCAAGCCGAGGGAAGCGAAGGTCATGGCAGGCAACCGGCAGGGAAACGAAGGCGCGCAGTTTAACAGCTGCCGCGCGCCAGCAACGGCCGCAGCGCGTCAGCCAGCAGCGGCGCAACGGCCATCGCATTGCTGGGGTGGGCGATGCAGTCGCTGCTCCACACCTCACCGACCCCGGCGGCCTGGATTGTCTCCAGCGCACCGGGGGCGAACAGCGCGTGGGTCACCGCCACATCCACCGAGGCCGCGCCGGCGGCCAGCAGCAGCTCGGCGGCGCGCGCCAGGGTATGCCCGGAGCTGGCGACATCATCGAGCAGCACCACCGCGCGGCCACGTACATCCAGCTCAGGCAGAGCAATCTGCACCGCGTGATCGCCGTGGCGCACCTTGTCGCATACCCCGTAGTCGAAACCGTGGGCGGCCGCGGCCGCCTCGATCCACTGCCGCGACTCGGCATCCGGGCCGATCAGCAGCGGGTTGTTGATTCGCGCGGCAATCAGCTCGGCGAGCAGCGGCGCGCCGGACAGGCTCAGCGCCGTGCCCCGCGGCACCGCCTCGCTCAGGGTGCTGATGCGGTGCAGGTGCGGATCAACGGTGACCAGCGCATCAAAATGCTCGGCGAGAAACGCGCCAATCACCTGCTGGCTGACCACCTCGCCCGGCCGAAACGCCATGTCCTGACGCATGTAGGCCAGGTACGGGGCCACCAGCAGCAGGCGCTGGGCGCCGAGGCGGCGCGCCTCACCGGCGACCAGCAGCAGCTCGACCAGCTTCTCGTTGGGCCGATCTAAGCTGCGATAAAGCAGCAGGGTGTCGGCCAGTGCGCCCTCCTCGCCCAGTGGCAAACGCAGGCGCAGCTCCTCATCGGGGAAGCGGTGACGCTCGATTTCCGCCGCCGGCAGCGCCAGCGCAGCGGCCAGACGCAGCGCCGCGTCACGCTCATCGGCGAAGTACCACAACTGTACGGCCATGCTCAGAACTCCACGAACAGGTGAGGCAGCTCATCGGCATCCCCTAAGGCAAAGCCGCTGCTGCGCAGGCTGGCCTGGCGGGCAAACTCCAGATCCGCCGGGAAGGCCGCATACACCCGGTACAGCGGCTCACCCTCCGTCACCGGCTCACCGAGCTTGCGCAGCAGATCGACGCCGCCGCCCTGCACCTTGGGCGCACCGGCCAGCCGGGCAATCCGTGCCAGTTGCAGGTTATCGACCCCGACCACCACGCCCGAGCACTCAGCCAACACCTCAAAACTCAACGGCGCCAGAGGCGGATCATTGTGATCGAAGGCCTTGCTCCCCTGGGCGGCGATCAGCGCCTGCATCTTGGCCAGCGCCCGACCGGATTCGAGGATGTCGCGGGCAATCGCGTAGCCATCGCCACCGCGCACATCCGGATCGAACTCGATCATCCGCCCGGCTAGACGCAGCGACTTCTGGCGCAGATCGTTGGGCGCCCTGGGGTCGTTCTCCAGTACGCGCATCACATCGCGTGCCTCGAGCGCCGGACCGATGCCGCTGCCCACCGGCTGGCGGCCATCGGTGATCACCACGTCGATGGTCAAGCCCAGCCGGCGGCCGACGAACTCGAAGAGCTTGCGCAGGCGCTGCGCCTCCGGCATCGAGCGCACCTTGGCGGTCGGTCCGACCGGGATGTCTAGCACCAGATGGGTGGAGCCGGCGGCGAGCTTCTTGGAGAGGATCGAGGCGACCATCTGCCCGGGCGAGTCGATCGACAGTGGCCGCTCCACGGCGATCAGTACATCATCGGCCGGCGACAGATCGCTGGTGCCGCCCCAGGCCAGGCAGCCACGGTGCTCGCGGACGATTTCCTCAAGGCGCTCGAACGGCAGCGCGACGTTGGCCAGCACTTCCATGGTGTCGGCGGTGCCGGCCGGTGAGGTGATCGCCCGCGAGCTGGTTTTCGGGCAGAGCATGCCGTGGGCGGCGACGATCGGCACCACCAGCATCGAGGTGCGGTTGCCGGGGATGCCACCGATGCAGTGCTTGTCGACCACCGGCTGCTCGTGCCAGTCGAGGCGCCGGCCCACCCGGCTCATCGCATCGGTGAGAAAATACACCTCCTCGCGGTCCAGCTCGCCCTGATTGCAGGCAACCAGAAAGGCGGTCAGCTCGATCTTTGAATAACGGCGCCCGGCAATGTCGCGGATGATGGCGCGAAAGTCCTCGCCATTCAGGCGCTCGCCGGCAATCTTGCGGCGCAGGGCCGGGATCGACGGCGGCGGCTCAGCCTGGGAAATGCTGGCCGGATGCCCGGGCGCTACCGCCAGCTGGGCGAAGGCATCCTCGGAAAGCCCCAGCTCGCCGCAATCGACGATCGCCGGATCATCCACCACGTTGAGGCTGGCGAGGATGCGCCGGCCATTGGCGCGCACCTCGACCTTGGACAACGCCTGAAAGCCCTCGGCGCGGTACACCGCACAGTCGCGGTGCAGGTAGGCGACGTTCTCGCGGTAGGTATCGATGGCGACCCGGCGCAGGGCCAGGTGCTCGGGATGCGGCTCAGCCGCGGTGCCTTCATCGTGCATGGCCGCCTCCTTGAGCGCAGCAGACACCGCCCCGCGTGGGGGGCGGTGCACCGGAGGGGCAAGGTCAGGCGATTTCGTGCAGTAGGGTGCCGACGCTGCCGCTGTCGGCCAGCTTCGGTACGCTGTCGACCAGCTGGGTGATCTGGCTGGCCTGGGTGTCGAGCGCCTGCTTGAGCAGGCTGGCCTGTGCTTCCTGGCGGGTGTTGACCTCACCCAGGGCCACGGCGATGTCGACCATGTTGTTGGCGGCGATATCCATTGGCATGTCCTCACGACAGACGCCCGCAACGGGGCAATGTCTTCAGCTTACCAGCCGCAACGCCGCTCGGCTCAACCGATCAGCCAGACGGCCGCCTGCAGCAGCAGCCAGGCGCCGAGGCCCGCCAGCAGATCATCGAGCATGATCCCGGTGCCGCCGTGCACATGACGATCGACCCAGCGGATCGGCCAAGGCTTGGCGATGTCCAGCAGACGGAACAGCAAAAACGCCGCCACAAGCCACGGCCAGCCCGGCGGCAGCA
Source organism: Pseudomonas eutrophicaquae (assembly GCF_023544715.1). GTDB lineage: Bacteria > Pseudomonadota > Gammaproteobacteria > Pseudomonadales > Pseudomonadaceae > Geopseudomonas. The sequence goes on from NZ_JAMJEZ010000017.1 coordinate 23,144, forward strand.
GCCAGCAGGCGATCCAGATGCCGACGATCTCATCCCAGACGATGCCGCCGTGATCGTGCACGCCCAGATCCCGCGCCACCCGCCCGCACAGCCAGCAGCCGAACAGGCTGGCGATCAGGATGACGGCCAGAAAGCCCAGCGCCGGCAGTGCCTGCAACAGAGGCACGAAGGCCAGCCCGACCAACGTACCCCAGGTGCCGGGCGCCGGGCGGATCGCGCCACTGCCAAAGCCGAAGGCGATGAACTGCCAGGGGTCATGCCAGAGGCTGGCCGGGGTGGTCTCGGGACGCTCAGGCTTGCCCATCGGGGCCTCCGAAATGCTGATAGCCGGCACGCGCCGGGGTGATCTCGTGGCCCTCGGCATCCAGCAGCACCACGCCCTGCCCGGCCGTGACCCGCCCGATCACATGGAAATACGGTGCCGCCGCCTGCAGCGCGGCCAGCGCCTGGGCCGGCAGGGTGAAGGCCAGCACATAGTCATCACCGCCACTCAGCGCGCAGGACAGCGCCTGCTCACCCGCGGCGGCGCGCAGCGCAGCACTCAGCGGCACCCGCGCCGCCTCGATCAAGAGACGCACCCCAGAAGACGCGGCGATGTGCCCGCAGTCCGCCAGGAGGCCATCGGAGACATCCAGCGCCGCACTGGCCCGGCCACGCAGGGCCAGACCCAGCGCCAACTGCGGTTGCGGGTGCCAGTAGCGCTCCAGCAGCCGCGCATCGTGGGCGCCCGCGGCGGTGCGCTCGCCCAGCACCAGCGGCAGCGCGGCGGCGGCCTCGCCGGTCGGCCCGCCAATGCACAGAAGATCCCCGACCTGCGCACCGCTGCGGGTCAGCGCCTGCCCGGCCGGCACCCGGCCAAACACGGTGATATTGAGATTGAGCGGACCACGGGTGGTGTCGCCGCCGATCAGGCTCAGCTGGCAAGCGGCGGCCATCTGCTCCAGCCCCGCAGCAAACGCTGCCAGCCAGTCAGGTTCGGCGTCTGGCAGGGTCAGCGCCAGGGTGAAGGCCAGGGGCGCGGCGCCCATCGCGGCCAGATCGCTGGCCGCGGTGCCCAGCGCCCGCTGGGCGAGCAGGGCCGGGTCTGGATCGTGGGGAAAATGCACCCCGGCAACCAGACTGTCGGTGGAGATCGCCAGCTGCTCGCTGGCGGGTAACTGCAGCAGCGCGCAGTCATCGCCAATGCCCAGCGCCACCCCGTCACGCCGCGCCGCACAGCGGGCGGCGGCAAAGTAGCGCCGGATCAGCTCGAACTCGCCGGGAGCGGCCATCGCCGGGATCAGCTGCGCTTGCTGCGCACTTCCGCACTGCGCAGGCGCGGCGCCAGCTTGTCCAGCACGCCGTTGACGAACTTGTGCCCGTCCGTGGCGCCGAACACCTTGGCCAGCTCGATACCCTCGTTGATCACTACCTTGTAGGGCACATCGATGCGGTTGCGCAGCTCATAAGTGGAGAGGCGCAGGATGGCCAGCTCGACCGGATCGATCTCCTCGATCGGGCGATCCAGACAGCTGCTGAACGCGGCATCCAGCTCGCTCTTCAGGCGCGGCACGCCGTGGAGGATTTCCTGGAAGTAGGCGCCATCGACATCGCTGAAATCGTTGTCGACGCGAAACTGCGCTTCGATCTCGTTGAGGGGCTGACCGGCCATCTGCCAGGAATACAGCGCCTGCACCGCGAGGCTGCGGGCCTTGCGGCGCATGGCGATCTTGTTGGGCTTCTTGGGCGCGGCCGCGGCGCGATCGAGCTCGCTCACTTGGCCTCCAGCTGTGCCAGCAGGCTGACCATTTCCAGCGCGGACAGCGCGGCTTCCGCGCCCTTGTTGCCGGCCTTGGTACCGGAGCGCTCGATGGCCTGCTCGATGGAATCGACGGTCAGCACGCCAAAGGCGACCGGCACGTCGTACTCCAGCGACACCTGGGCCAGGCCCTTGGTGCACTCGCCGGCGACGTATTCAAAGTGCGGGGTGCCCCCACGGATCACCGCCCCCAGGGCGATGATCGCGTCAAATTCGCCGCGCTTGGCCACTTTCTGCGCCACCAGCGGGATCTCGAAGGCGCCCGGCGCGCGGATGATGGTCAGGTCGCTTTCGCTGACGCCGTGACGCACCAGCGCATCGACCGCGCCCTGCACCAGGCTTTCCACGACGAAGCTGTTGAAGCGGCCGACCACCAGGGCGTAACGGCCTTTGGGGGCGATGAAGGTACCTTCGATGGTCTTCAGGGTCATGAGCGGATTCCAGATAAAGAGCCGGGGCGCCGCAGCGCCCCGAAGAGAGGTCATTTGGAGGGCAGGTATTCTACAACTTCCAGATCGAAGCCGGATATCGCGTTGAACTTCATCGGCGAGCTGAGCAGGCGCATCTTGCGCACGCCCAGATCACGCAGGATCTGCGAACCGGCGCCCACCGTGCTGTAGGTGGCCGGCTCTGCCGGGCGGGCATTGCCCAGCTGCTGCTCGACCAGATCCAGCAGCTCGTTGCCGCTGATCGCGTGATTGAGCAGCAGCACCACGCCACGGCCCTCGGCCTCGACGGCCTGCATCGCTGCGCGCAGGCTCCAGCGCCCAGGGCGTTGTACCGCCAGCAGATCCCGCAGCGGGTCCATGTTGTGCACCCGCACCAGAATCGGCTCATCGCTGCTGATCTCGCCCTTGATCAGCGCCAGATGCACCTGCCCTTCGACGTGATCGCGGTAGGTGAGCAGGCGGAACTGCCCAAGCTCGCTGTCCAGCGTGCGCTCGGAGAGCCGCTCGACGGTCTGCTCGTGGACCAGACGGTAGTGGATCAGGTCGGCAATGGTGCCGATCTTGATGCCGTGCTCGGCGGCGAACTTTTCCAGCTCCGGGCGACGGGCCATGCTGCCGTCATCGTTCATGATCTCGCAGATCACCCCGGTTGGCTGAAAGCCGGCCATCCGCGCCAGATCGCAGGCGGCCTCCGTGTGCCCGGCGCGCGCCAGCACGCCACCCGGCTGGGCCATCAGCGGGAAGATATGCCCGGGGCTGACGATGTCGGCGGCGACCGCTTCGCGAGCTGCCGCAGCCTGCACGGTGCGGGCGCGGTCGGCGGCGGAAATGCCGGTGGTCACGCCCTCGGCGGCCTCGATCGAGACGGTGAACTTGGTGCCAAAGCCCGAGCCGTTGCGCTGCACCATCAGCGGCAGGCCGAGGCGCTCGCAGCGCGCGCGGTCCATCGGCATGCAGATCAGCCCGCGGGCGTACTTGGCCATGAAATTGATGTCTTCAGGCCGCACGCATTCGGCGGCCATGATCAGATCGCCTTCGTTCTCGCGATCCTCGTCGTCCATCAGGATGACCATCTTGCCCTGGCGGATGTCCTCGACCAGTTCGGCGATGTTGTTCAGTGCCATGGGCGTTCTCACTTGTTCAGGTAGCCGTGTTCGGCGAGGAAGCTGGCGGTAATGCCGGAGAATGCCGGTTCTGCGGCCTGCTCGCCCATCAGCAGGCGCTCCAGGTAGCGGGCCAGCAGATCGACCTCAAGGTTGATGCGCCGCCCGGCCTGGTAGTCGGCCATGATGGTTTCCTGCAGGGTGTGCGGGACGATGGTCAGCTCGAACTCGGCGCCGTCCACCGCGTTGACGGTCAGGCTGATGCCATCGACGGTGATCGAGCCCTTGAAGGCGATGTACTTGGCCAGCTCGCGCGGCGCACGCACCCGAAACTGGATGGCGCGGGCATTGTCAGCGCGCGCGAGGATCTCGCCCACCCCATCGACGTGACCGCTGACCAGATGGCCACCGAGGCGGCTGGTCGGAGTCAGGGCCTTTTCCAGATTGACCCGGGTGCCGACCTTGAGATCGACGAAGGCGGTGCGGGTCAGGGTCTCGCGGCTGACATCCGCCCAGAAGCCATCACCCGGCAGCTCCACCGCGGTCAGGCAGATGCCGTTGACGGCGATGCTGTCGCCGAGTTTGACGTCGGACAGGTCCAGTTTGCCGGTGGCAACGTAGACGCGCACGTCGCCGCCCTTGGGGGTCATGGCGCGGATGCTGCCGATGGCTTCGATGATGCCGGTAAACATCAGGCCAGCCCTCCGCAGCGATTCACACAACTGTGCATGGTCAAACTCCTGTTTTGGTCAAAAACAGGGCGCTGGACAGATAGGGAGCGCACGGGCGCGGTACATCCGCCCCGTGGCGTGCATCCCGCTCTCTCTCATCCGGACTGTTACCGTCGGCTCCGGAATCACACCGGATCTGCTGACCCTGCCGCCGAAGACGCCAGGCGCTCGCGGGCTGGGCGCTGCGCGCCATCACCGCCGGTGGGGAATTGCACCCCGCCCTGAGAACGTTGCGGCCAGGCGGCCGCGGGGATCTTTTACCACATTTGCCTGCCGGCTGCAGACGGCCGGCGGGCAGCCGTTCAGGCCGGGGTGGCGATGATCTGCCAGTCGCGGCCCACCGCGCGGATCTCGCGAATGGAGAGCTGCGGCGCTTCGCTCATCCGCGCCAGCGGCCAGTCGAGCAGCGGCCGCGCACTGGAGCCCAAGAGCTGCGGGGCCATGAAGATCCGGTACTCATCGACCAGCCCGGCGCGGGCGAAGGCGCCGGCCAGCCGCGGCCCGGCCTCGACCAGCAGCTCGTTGACCCCCACTGCCGCCAGCTCCAGCAGCAGCAGGGACAGATCGACACGCCCTTCGGCGCCCGGCAGGCACAACAGGCGATGGCCGGCGGCCTGATACTCGGCGCTGCGCCCGCCCTCCTCGACGCAGACCACCAGCGCCGGCCCGGCCTGGAAGAACGCCGCGGACAGCGGCACGCGCAGTTGGCCGTCGATCAGCACCCGCAGCGGCGGGCGCGCGGCGGCCAGTGCCGCCTGCTCGGGCTCCACGCCCAGCTCGTCGGGGCGTACGGTGAGGCGGGCGTTGTCACAGAGCACCGTATCGACGCCGGTGATGATCGCACTGGAGCGCGCGCGCAGACGCTGCACCGCGGCGCGCGCCGCCGGCCCGGTGATCCACTGGCTCTCGCCGCTGGCCATCGCGGTGCGCCCATCCAGGCTCATCGCCAGCTTGACCCGCACATGGGGCAGGCCGCACTCCATGCGCTTGATGAAGCCCGGATTGAGCGCCCGCGCTTCGCTTTCCAGCACCCCGCAGCTCACCGCGATGTCGGCGGCCTCAAGCCGCGCCAGCCCGCGCCCGGCGACCTGCGGATTGGGGTCCTGCATCGCCGCGACCACCCGCGCCACCCCGGCCGTGACCAGCGCCTCGGCGCATGGCGGGGTGCGGCCGTGATGGCTGCACGGCTCAAGGGTCACGTAGGCGGTGGCGCCGCGCGCCCGCGCGCCGGCCTGGCGCAGCGCGTGCACCTCGGCGTGCGGCTCGCCGGCACGGACATGCCAGCCCTCGCCGATGATCTCGCCATCCGCCGCGACAATCACGCAGCCGACCCGCGGGTTGGGGTGGGTGGAGAACAGACCACGGCGCGCCAGCTCAAGCGCGCGGGCCATATGGGCCTGATCGCAGGCCAAAAGGGAGTCGTGCATCGGGATCAGCCCTTGGCAGGATCGCGGGACAGGCGCTCGATTTCCTCGCGGAACTGCTCGAGATCCTGGAAATGCCGGTACACCGAGGCGAAGCGGATATAGGCCACCTCGTCGAGACCGCGCAGCTCATCCATCACCAGCTCGCCGACCACCCGCGAGCGCACCTCGCGCTCGCCGGTGGCACGCAGCTTGTGCTTGATATGGGCGATGGCCTCCTCGAGGCGCTCGACGCTGACCGGGCGCTTCTCCAGCGCACGTTGCATGCCGGCGCGCAGTTTTTCCTCATCGAACGGCTGGCGCACGCCGTCGGACTTGATCAGCCGCGGCATGACCAGCTCGGCGGTCTCGAAGGTGGTGAAGCGCTCCTGGCAGGCCAGGCACTCGCGGCGCCGGCGCACCTGCTGCCCCTCGGCGACCAGCCGGGAATCGATGACCTTGGTATCGTGGGCGCCACAGAAGGGACAGTGCATGATGGCTCGATCGGCAACGGATGAAAGTGCCGGTCATGGTAACCGATGACCCGTCATACTGAAGCGTCCCGTTCACGAGTATTGCCCATGCCTGACGATAGCCTGCGCCTGTTCTTTGCCCTGCCCTGTCCTGCGGAGCTGGCCAGCGCGCTCTGCCAGTGGCGCGATGCGCTGGCACTGGGCGGCAAGGAGGTCCCCGCCGAGAGCCTGCACCTGACCCTGGCGTTTCTCGGCCAGCAGCCGCGCAGCCGTCTGCCACTGCTAGAGCGGATTGCCGCCGATATCAGCGCCCCGCCGCTGCGCATTCCGCTGGACAGCCCGTTCGTACTGCGCCACGGCCTGTTCGGGCTGGCACCCCAGAGGCCGCCGGCCGCGCTGCTGCAACTGGCCGCTGATCTGCACACGGCGCTGCGCGAGGCCGGCATCCCGGTCGAGCCACGGCGCTTTCGCCCGCACCTGACCCTGGTGCGCCACGCCGCGCTGCAGCCCGCACAGGTCGATGCCTCCTTCTGCCTGGAGGCTCAGCGCTTTGCCCTGTATGCCTCTCAGGACGGCCCGCGCGGGGTCTACTACCGCGCGCTGGCCAGCTGGCCGCTGGAAGGTGTCGAGCCACCGGCCTGGGCTGCGCGACTGGGACTGCGCTGAGGCACCTGCGGCGCGGGGCTTGCTTCTGTACGGCCCCGCCCCCACGTATGCTGTCTGCCCTGTTTCTTTTGCGCGTGCCCGCCACGCGCCTGCCGCGAGAGCACTATGAGCGCCACTCCGTACATCTTCGACGTCACCGACGCCAGCTTCGAGCAGCTGGTGATCGAAAACTCCTTCCACAAGCCGGTTCTGGTCGATTTCTGGGCCGAGTGGTGCGCGCCCTGCAAGGCGCTGATGCCGCTGCTGGCCAAGATCACCGAGGACTATCAGGGCGAGCTGCTGCTGGCCAAGGTCAACTGCGATCTTGAGCAGGACACGGTGATGCGCTTTGGCATCCGCAGCCTGCCCACCGTGGTGCTGTTCAAGGATGGCCAGCCGGTCGATGGCTTTGCCGGCGCCCAGCCCGAATCGGCGATCCGCGCCCTGCTCGCCCCGCATGTCGCCGAGCCCGCTGCGCCGCAAGGCGACCTGCTGGCCACCGCCCGCGAGCACTACGCCGCTGGGGAGCCGGCCAGTGCCGAGCAACTGCTCAAGCAACTGCTCAGCGAGGACAACCAGAACGCGGCAGCCCTGATCCTCTACGCACGTTGCCTGGCCGAGCGTGGCGAGCTGGGCGAAGCCGAGCTGGTGCTGGACGCGGTCAAGAGTGACGAGCACCGTCAGGAGCTGGCCGGCGCCCGCGCCCAGCTGACCTTCCTGCGCCAAGTGCTGGATCTGCCGGACGCCGCGCTGCTCAAGAGCCGGCTGGCTCAGGATGCCGGTGACGATGAGGCGGCCTATCAGCTGGCCATCCATCAGCTGGCCCGCCAGCAGTACGAGGCCGCACTGGAAGGGCTGCTGCGCCTGTTCATGCGCAACCGCAGCTATGCGGATGATCTGCCGCGCAAGACCCTGGTGCAGGTGTTCGACCTGCTCGGCAACGAGCACCCGCTGGTCGGCCCCTACCGCCGCAAGCTCTATCAGGCGCTGTACTGATCTGCTGACGCGCCGGGTTGTCGGGCCGGCGGCGCTTTGTTACAAAGTAACGCCCGCCCATCACCCCGGAGCTGTCATGCGTCTGCTGCTGTCTGCCTTGTCCCTGATCCTGCTGCCGCTGAGCGTACTGGCTGCCGCGCCGCCTCATGATCATGCGCATGAGCACGCACATGCCCACAGCGAGCACAGCGCCGCCGCCGCACCGGCGGCCAGCCTTGGCAGCCATCAGCACGGCGTTGCCCAGCTGGATGTGGTGCTGGAGGCCGGCGAGCTGCAGATCGACTGGCACACTCCGGCCGCCAACCTGCTGGGCTTTGAGCATGCACCGCGCACGGCCGCCGAGCGCCAAGCCGTCCAGCAGCTGCAGGCCGCCCTGCAGGAAGGCGCCGCGCTGTTCGCCCTGCCTGCAGCCGCCGGCTGCACGGCTGCAACCCCGAGCCTGAACAGCCCGCTGTTCGAGACCCACGCGCCGGCAGACGCTACACACGCCCATGAACACGAACATGAACACAAGCCCGCAGCAGCGGCCGAGCACAGCGATATCCAGGCCCGCTACCGCTTCACCTGCCAGCAGCCCGCCGCGCTGGAGAGCCTGAATCTGGAGGGACTTTTCGTGCGCTTTGCCGGGCTTGAGCGCCTGCAGGTGCAACTGATCGGCCCGGCCGGCCAGCAAGGCCTGAGTCTGGATACCCGCCACAGCCAGCTGCGTTTCTGAACACCATGACCACTGCCGCGCCCGTGCTGGAGCTGCACGACCTGCGTTTTGCCTGGCCTGGCCAGCCGCTGCTGCTGGACGTCCCGCACCTGCGTCTGGAGGCCGGTGAGCGGCTGTTCCTGCAGGGCGCCAGCGGCAGCGGCAAGAGCACCTTGCTCGGCCTGCTCGGCGGCGTGCAGATGCCCCAAGGCGGGCGGGTCTGCCTGCTTGGTCACGAGCTGGGCCGCCTGCGCGCCGGGCAGCGCGATCGGCTGCGGGTCGATCACAGCGGCTTTTTGTTCCAGCAATTCAACCTGCTGCCGTTTCTGGATCTGTGCGACAACGTCACGCTGCCCTGCCGCTTTTCCGCCCTGCGCCGCCAGCGCGCCTGTCAGCGCCACGGCAGCGTCAACGCGGCGGCCCATGCCCTGCTGGCCCGTCTGGGGCTGGACGGGGCGCTGCTTGCGCGGCGGGTCGATCAGCTGTCGATCGGCCAACAGCAGCGGGTGGCGGCGGCGCGGGCGCTGATCGGCCAGCCAGAACTGCTGATCGCCGATGAGCCGACCTCGGCGCTGGATGCCCAGGCCCGTCAGGCCTTCATCGAGCTGCTGCTGGAGGAGTGCCGCGCCGCCGGCGCCAGCCTGCTGTTCGTCAGTCACGACCATAGCCTGGCCGGCCACTTCACCCGCTGCCTGGATCTTGCCACCCTCAACCATGCTGCGCGGAGCCTCTGAGCCATGCCGCTGATCCGTCTGGCCCTGGCCAGCCTGGCCAACCGCCGCGCCAGTGCGCTGATCGTGCTGCTGGTGATCGCCCTGTCCAGCGCCCTGCTGCTGACCGTCGAGCGGGTACGCACCGAAACCCGCCTGAGCTTTGCCAACACCGTCAGCGGTACGGATCTGCTGGTCGGGGCGCGGGCCGGTTCGATCAACCTGCTGCTGTATGCGGTGTTTCGCATCGGCCATGCCACCCACAACATCCGCTGGGACAGCTATCAGCAGATTGCCGCCCTGCCGCAGGTGAAGTGGGCGATTCCGCTGTCGCTGGGTGACTCGCACCGCGGCTATCCGGTGCTTGGCACCAGCGCTGACTACTTCACACATTACCGCTACGGCGAGCGTCAGGCGCTGCAGCTGCGTGAAGGGCGGCCCTTCGCGGATCTGTACGACGTGGTGCTGGGCGCCGAGGTGGCGCGCGCGCTTGGCTACCGGCTCGGGCAGCGCCTCGTGCTGGCCCACGGCACCGGGCGCATCAGCCTGACCCGCCATGATGACAAGCCCTTCCGGGTCAGCGGCATCCTCGCCCCGACCGGCACCCCGGTCGATCGCACCCTGCATATTTCCCTGGCCGGCATGCAGGCGCTGCATATCGACTGGAAACAAGGCGTGCCGGTGCGCGGTCGCGCCCGTCTCGATGCCGAACAGGCCCGCCAGCAGGACCTGACCCCGCAGGCAATCACCGCCGTGCTGCTTGGCCTGGAGCAGCGCGTGGCGACGTTTGCCGTGCAACGGGCCATCAACGATTACCGTGGCGAACCGCTGCTGGCGGTGCTGCCCGGCGTGGCGCTGCAGGAGCTGTGGAGCCTGATGGCCAGTGCCGAACAGGCACTGCTGCTGGTCTCGGCCTGCGTGGTGCTGGTCGGCCTGCTCGGCATGCTCACCGCACTGCTGGCCAGCCTTGGCGAGCGGCGGCGGGAAATGGCCATTTTGCGCTCGGTCGGTGCAAGGCCCTGGCAGATTGCGGCGCTGCTGCTGGCCGAAACCGGCGCACTGACCCTCGCCGGCCTACTCGGCGGGCTGGGGCTGCTGTATCTGACGCTACTGGCAGGACGCGGCTGGCTGCTCAGCGAGTACGGTCTGCACCTGCCGCTCTCAGCGCCCAGCGCCCATGAATGGCAATTGCTGGGCGCCACCCTGCTGGCCGGACTGCTGCTGGGCCTGCTGCCGGCATGGCGTGCCTACCGCCAATCGCTGGTCGATGGCCTGAGTATTCGTTTGTGAGACCTTGCCAGTGACCCGCCTCCGCCACCTGCTGTTATCCCTGCTGCTGGCCAGCGCCGGCCTACATGCCGCCCCGCGCACCCTCGACTGGGCCGATCTGCTGCCTGAAGGCGCCGCCGCGCCCCTGCCGCCGCTGGCGGCCTTCCATGAACTGGCGCGCCTCAACAGCCTGCTCAGCGATGAGAGCGGCCCCGCCGCCCCGCAGCAGACCGAAAACACCCCGCTGGTCGAGGCGCTGGATGGTCAGGAGATTCGCCTGCCGGGTTATCTGGTGCCGCTGTATCTGGGTCGGGATGGCCGGGTGCGGGAGTTTCTGTTCGCCCCGTATGTTGGTGCCTGCATCCACGTCCCGCCGCCACCGCCCAACCAGCTGGTTCTGGTGCGCAGTGAGGCGGGTGTGCCGATAAGCGACCTGCAGCGCCCGTACTGGATCGAGGGCATGCTAAAGGTCAGCCGTGAAGCCACGGCGCTGGCCGAGGCTGGCTATCAGATGAACGCCACCCGGCTGGTGCCTTACGAGGAGTGAGCGGTTTCCTCTAGCTGCTGCTGCGCCCAGCGCCGCCAGCGCGCCACCTGAGCCTGCCCCGCGCCCGCCTGCTCGGCGCGCGACAGCGCGGTGAGTGCGGCCTGCCAGCGCTGCTGTTCGATTTCCAGCTGCGCGACCCGCAGCCAGTGCACACCCTGACCGCTGCGCTCGGCCAGGCTGCGATACGCACGCAGCGCCTGCGCCCGATCACGCGCCTGCCACCAGAGCCGCGCTTGCAACTCTTCCCGCTCGGCACTCGGCGCCAGTAGCCCGGCCTCCAGCAGCCCGCCGAGCAGACGAGCCCCCTGCCAGGGCTGCCCAGCCGCGACCGACAACTGCACCAGCTGCTCCAGCTCATCGGCTGAGAAGCGCAGCCCCCGCGTATAGGCGGCGCGCAGGGTCGCCAGTGCCTTGTCCGGCGCCCCGGCCCGCTGCTGCAGGGCGGCCAGACGCTGCCAGGCCACCAGACTGTCGGGATGGCGCTGCAGCAGATGGCGCTGCCAGCGCTCCGCCTCACCAGCCTGCCCCGCCTGCAGATGCGCCGCCATGGCAAACTCCAGCCAGCGATCAGCCGCCCTGGGCTGGCGCGCCAGGTAGCGCTCGACCAGCGGCAGCGCCCGCTCCGGCTGCTTGAGGGCCTGATAGGCCTGAATCAGCCGCTGCAGATCGTCATCCTCCAGGCGCCCTGCCCGCTCCCCGAGCAGCATGACCACCTGACGATGACGCCCCTCGGCATGGTTGAGGCGCGCCAGATTCAGGCGCTCCTGCTCAGCCTGCGCCGGCTCCAGCAGGCCACTGGCCAGCGCCCGCTCCAGCGCCTCGATGGCGGCTGGATGACGCCCCTGCGCCCAAGCCAGATAAGCGCGGCTGCGCCAGAGCAGCGCCGCCTCCAGCGTGCCGTCCTTGACGCTCACGGCGTCCAGCGTGCGCTGCGCGGCTTCCAGATCACCGCGCTGCTGCGCCTGGCGCGCACTCTCCAGCGCCATGAACACCGCCGGCTGCACGCTCTGCGCCCAGCTCGGGGCCGCCAGTGCCAGCAGCAGCATCAGGTAGAGAAGACGCATCTCAGCGGCCTCCTTTTTGCAGACGGAAGTACAGCGTCTTGGTCGCTTCGCGGGCGACGCTCAGGCCGTTTTCGCTGCGCGGCGCAAAGCGCCAGCGGGCGGCGGCGCGGCGCGCTTCGCGCTCGAAGACCCGGCGCGGCTGCGCTTCCAGCACGCGGATATTCTCCACCCGGCCCTCGCGGGTGATGGTAAAGGCCAGCCGCACATGGCCCTCGATACCACGCTGACGGGCCTGGCGCGGGTATTCGGGAATGATGTTGTTGAGCGGCACCACCTCGCTGTCCTCACGCCCTGCCGCAGCCGGCGGCCCCGGATCGCCCTGGGCTGGCGAGGCGGATGCTGCGGCGGCTGTGGCGGATGCTGCCGTCGCGGCGGCAGGCGTAGGGGCCGGCGCGCTGGCGGCGGCACTCAGCCCCCTCAGGCTCGGGGTCGGCGCCGGGGCCAGACTGATATCACTGGCCAGATCCGGCAGCTCGATGGCCAGACTCAGCAGGCTGGGCATCGCGGCGCTGAGCGTCAGCGGTTGCGGACTCGGTGGCTCGGGCGTCGGCGGCTGCGGGCGTTCGGGAGCGACGGCGCGGCTGCGGCTGTTGAGCGGACTGTCGCTGGGTATCGCCACGTACTCGGCAATGCGCAGTGGCTCCTCGGCCTGCCGGGCCTGACGCGGCGCCACCATGCTCATCATCAGGACAAACAGCACCAGCGCCACGGCAAAGGCCGCCAGCAGTGATCCTGCCCAGCGCAGCATCAGCGGCTCTCCGCGCTGGTGGCCAGCGCCACATCGCGCGCGCCGGCCAGACGCGCCTGATCCATCACCTGCACCACCAGCCCGGTACGCGCTTCGCGATCCGCTTGGACCACCACCGAGCCTTCCGGCTGATCCAGACGCAGGCGCTCGACATGGGCGCGCACGCTACGCACGTCCACCGGCTGCTTATCCAGCCATACCTGGCCGTCGGCGGTGACGGCAATCAGGATGTTGCCCTTGTCCTGGGCGGTGGCCGTGCCGGCCTGCGGGCGCGCCACCTCGATGCCCGACTCCTTGATGAACGAGCTGGTGACAATGAAGAAAATCAGCATGATGAAGACCACATCGAGCATCGGGGTCAGGTCGATCCCCGTGTCTTCGTCAGTCTGGTGGTGACGGCGCATGCGCATGGCAAACCTCGAATCAGTCGTTACGCAGCTGGTCGGCCAGCCGCTCCAGCGCCCGGCGCGCATTACGCTCCAGACGCGCCAGGCTGAACAGCCCGGAAATCGCCAGCACCATGCCGGCCATGGTCGGCAGGGTGGCCTGCCAGACACCGGCGGCCATGCCGCGCGGATCGCCGCCACCGCTCAGCGCCAGCACATCGAAGACCGCCACCATACCGCTGACCGTGCCCAGAAGGCCCAGCAGCGGATACAGCGCCACCAGCACCCGCGGCAGGCGCAGCGGCCCCATCAGCTGCTGGCGGGCCTGGGCCAGCCAGGCGCTGCGCACCGCGTGCTGCCAGCGCCCGGGCGTGCGCTCGAGCTCGAACCAGGCACGGCGCCGCTCCTGCGACCAGGCCGGAAACACCCGGGCCATGTAGTGCAGACGCTCGAACACCAGGGTCCAGAACGCCACACACAGCGCCGCCAGCGCCCACATCACCACCCCGCCAGCGCCCATGAAATCGAGCAGCGCGTGCCAGTGATCCTGCAGGGCGATCAGACTGTCAGTCACGGCGGCTACCCGAGAGATGCAGGGCGATCAGTCCGGCGCTCTGCTGTTCCAGCAGCTGGATCAGCGCCTTGCTGCGACTGGCCAGCAGGGCATGCAGGAACAGCAGCGGGATCGCCACCACCAGCCCCAGCACGGTGGTGACCAGCGCCTGGGAGATGCCATCGGCCATCAGGCTGGCATCCCCGCTACCCGACTGGGTGATGGCCTGGAAGGTGACGATCATCCCGGTCACCGTGCCGAGCAGGCCGAGCAGCGGCGCCACCGCCGCCAGCAGCTTGAGCAGGCCCTGGCCTTTTTCCAGCGGCGGGGTTTCGAGGAGAATCGCCTCATCCAGCCGCAGTTCGAGGGTGTCCAGATCCGCCAGCTGCGGACGCTCGCCCAGCACGCCGATGATCCGCCCCAGCGCATTATCATCCCGTGGATTCCCCAGATCGCGCATCTGCCCCTGCACGCCGCGCGCCACGCCGGCCAGCCAGAGCATCCGCCACAGCGCCAGCAGCAGCCCGACCACACCCAAGGCAAGAATCACCCCACCGACCAGCCCACCCTGCTGCACACGATCCCAGAGGGTCGGGGCGCGCTGCAGCTGATCGAGCAGCGTGCCGCGGGTCGGATCCAGGGTCAGGGGCGCCAGTGCCTCGCGGGTCTTGAGAAAATCCGCCACCTGATCGGCGCCTGCTGGCTGGCGCGGCGGCGCCAGCAGCTGCGCGGCATCGGCGTCATAGCGCAGGAACTGCCCATCGGCGTAGGCGCTGAAGGTGCCCACCCGCAGCACCGGCTGCTCGCGGCGCAGGCCATCGGCGCCGACGACCGGCAGGGTCTGCTGCTCGATACGGCCACTGGCGGCCAGATCTTCCAGCAGCAGCAGCCAGTAGTTCTGCAGATCATCAGTCGAGGGCAGCGTGCGGCTTTGCGCCAAGGTGCGCAGCTGCGTCAGGCGCTCGGGGTACTGGGCATTGAGTACGCTGTCCTGCCACTGACCGGCCATATCGCCGGCACTCTGGCGAATCACCCCAAATAGCGCGCCCAGATCCCCGCTCTGGCGCGCCAGTAGCTGCTCCTGTTCGGTCAGCGTGCGCTCCTGACGCTCGAAGTCAGCCTTGAGACGCGCCGCTTCCGCCTCCTGCTCGGCCAGCGCGCGGCGCGCCTCCTCCAGCAGGCGGGCCTGCTCGGCGCGCTGGGCGATAAAGACCTGCTCGCGGACCTGCATGGCCTGCTGCTCGTTCAGACGCTCGCTGCGGATGCGCTCCAGGAGTTGATCGGGGTTCAGCAATTCGGCCTGGGCCAGGAGCGGCGCGGTGGCCAGCAACAGACTGCACAGCAGACGCTTCATGGGGTTACCTCGGGAGTCAGGGTCTTCACCGGCAGGGTCAGCCATTGCGGGGCCTGTTGCTGGCGAGCCACGGCAATCGCCTGGCGCAGCGGCCGGCGCTGATCGCCCTCCAGCACCTGCCAGCGACGGTTTTGCGCATCCCACCAGCCACTCTCATGACCATCGAGGGTCTGGTAATACAGCATGCTGCGCCCCAGACGCAGGAAGTCGACACTGCGCGGCGGAGCCTCCTGTGCCACCAGCTCACCACGCCAGGCTTCCAGGGTGCGGCCGTAATCGCTCTCAACCTGATAGGCCTCCAGGATGCGCCGGTACTTGTCGGCCAGACTGACATCCGCGCGCGGCAGCAGCTCACGCAGCTGCGTCAGGCGCTCGGCACGCTCCTCAGGCAGGAACGGCAGATCAGCCTCGATGAACTCGCCCAGCACCTCGACCATGCGCCGCATCTGCGGCGTGACCGCCTCCTGGGTGCGCGCCAGGCTGTCCAGCTGGTGCTGATAACCGGCCAGCTCCTCGCGCTGGGCGGCGACCAGCTCGCGCAGCTGTTTGTTATAGCCTTTCAACGCCTCGGCCTGCTGCAGCGCGCTGCGATACTCGGCCAGCATGCGCTGACTGGCGTCATCCAGCGCATCGATGCGCGCCTGGGAGGCCTTGGCCTCAGCGGCCAGACGCTGGCTCTCGTCCAGGGCGGCATCCAGCGGTGCCGCCGTCAGCGGCAAACTGGTCAGGGCCAGCGTGGCCGCCAGCAGGCGGAAGGGATGGAAGATCATGGGGCCGTCGTCCTCGGGGATGGGGCTGCTACGCAAAGGAGAAGAATTATCATCTGCGCATGGCGCTTTTGCAACTCACCGGCCAATCTATTGAGCTGGATCAAGAACACGCGCACAGCCGCCCCTTACGATGTGCCCACATCACCACAGAACATATCGCCTGGAGCGTTCCCATGATCCGCAAGACTCTCACCGCTTCCCTGCTGGCTCTGGCTGTCGCTGCTCCGTTTGCTCATGCCTACCAGCCGGGTGACATCATCGTCCGTGCCGGTGCCGCGACCGTTGATCCGCGCGAAGACAGCTCGGACATCAGCATCGGTGGCGCGCCCTCCGGCCTCAAAGCCTCGCTGGACAGCGACACTCAGCTGGGCGTGACCGGCACCTATATGCTCACCGAACACATCGGTATCGAACTGCTGGCCGTGACCCCGTACACGCACACCATCAGTGTGAAAGGCATCGGTGATCTGGCGGATACTAAGCACCTGCCGCCGACCCTCTCGGTGCAGTACTACCCGATCGGTGGCAGCTATGAAGTGCAGCCGTATGTCGGTGCCGGCCTCAACTACACCACGTTCTTCTCTGAAGACCTGAGCAGCGGCGCCAAGGGCATGGGCTTCAGCGATCTGGAGCTGGATGACTCGTTCGGTCTGGCGGTAGAAGCCGGTGTCGACTTCCTGCTCACTGACAACCTGCTGTTCAACATGTCGGTGTGGTATGCCGATATCGACACCACGGCCACCGCCAAGCTCGCCGGCCAGAAGGTCAAGGTTGATGTGGATATCGACCCGTGGGTGTACATGGTTGGCCTTGGCTACAAGTTCTAAACGTAAGCCACACACAAAAGGGGCGCCTCAAGGCGCCCCTTTTTTCATGGTTACACGGCAAGACTGCGTTGAGGCCGGCCCTGCCCCGCTCAGCGCCGCAGCAACTGGCGCAACCCTTCACGCATCGGCGTGGGCTCGGGGAAAGGGTAATGATGCTGCAGCCGGTGGTTGTCGGCGCGCGAATGGCGGATATCACCGGCGCGCGCCGGGGCATGACTGACCGGCGGCAGCGTGCCGAGCAGCTCGCCCAGCAGCGCCAGCAGCTGGTTGAGGCTGGTGGCCTGCCCCAGACCAACATTGACCGCTCCCTCCGGCACCTCATCCGCCTCCAGCGCCTGCACCAGCAGCGCGACCAGATCGGCCACATAGACGAAGTCACGGGTCTGCTCGCCATCACCAAATACGGTGATCGGCTGCCCGGCCTGCGCACGCTGGCAGAAGATGCTGATCACCCCGGAATACGGCGAAGAAGGGTCCTGGCGTGGCCCGAAGATGTTGAAGAAGCGGAAGATCGCCGGCGACAGGCCATGCTGGCGGCGATAGAACGCCAGATAGTGCTCGCTGGCCAGCTTGTCGGCGGCATAGGGAGTCAGCGGCGCCGGTGGCGTATCCTCGGCAATCGCCTGCCCCTCACCGTTCTGCCCGTAGACCGCGGCACTGGAGGCGAACACTACGCGGCGCACCCCCTGCTCACGCATCGCCTCGCAGACTGCGAGGGTACCGAGGAAGTTGCTGCGATGGGTTGCCACCGGATCCTCGACCGAGGCCTGTACCGAGGCCACCGCCGCCAGATGGGCCACCGCCGTACAGCCCTGCATTGCTGCGCTGACCGCGGCGGCATCCGCTACATCAGCCACGACCAGGGTCAGGCGCGGATCATTCACGGGCAGGTTGCTGCGCTGCCCGGACGACAGATTATCCAGCACCCGCACCCGGTGACCGCGCGTCAGCAGCGCCTCGACCAGGTGCGAGCCAATAAAGCCGGCGCCGCCGGTCACCAGGATGCAGGACTCAGCCATGACGGTAGTAGCGCTCCAGCAGGGCCGGCAGACCGGCACGCCAGGCGCGCGGCTTGATGCCGAAGGTGTTGAGGATCTTCTTGCAGGACAAGACGGCGTGCTGCGGCTCTTCCGGGGCATCCGGGCGATCGCTATGGGCCTGGGCCAGCACCTCCTCGACCAGGCCACCCTGGTAGCGGCGCGCCTCAGCCAGCACGGCCTGCCCCAGCGCCAGACTGGTGGCTGCCTCGATCCCCCCATAGTGGTAGGTTCCCCACAGGGGAGCCCCGCAGTCGAGCTGCTTGAGGATCGAGAGAATCACCCGCGCCGCATCGTCCACCAGCGTCGGATTACCGCGCCGGTCATCGGCCAGATACAGCGGCTCACCGCTGGCAGCCCGTCGCAGCACCCGCGCCAGGCGCCCTTCGCCGCTCTCATCGAGCAGCCAGCCAAAGCGCAGCAGCACATGCCGCGGACAGGTCGAACGCACGATCTGCTCGAAACGCCACAGCGCCTGACCGCGCAGGCTTAGCGGGTGCACCTCGTCCTTTTCGTTGTAGGCCGTGGTGCGACTGCCATCGAACACCTTGCAGCTCGAAGGCTGCAGCAGGATCACATCATGGTGCAGGCACAGCTCCGCCAGGCGCTGGATGGCACGCTCCTGGGCAAACAGCCGCTCGGCTTCAACCTGCTCGGTCTGCAGCCAGTCGCTGTAGTAGGCCAGGTTGATCAGCGCATCCGGACGCTGCTCATCGAGCAGCGCCGTCAGGCTGGCCGGATCCCAGCCGCCTTCTGGCGGACGCGGGGCCAGCAGTTCGATGTCTTCCTCGGCGCCCTGGCGCAGCAACGCCTGACCGAGGGCATTGCCGCCGCCCAGCAGCATCAGACGCATACGCATGGGAATGACTCCGCAGGGATCTAAAACGGGATGTCGTCGTCGAAGCTGTCGTAGTCCGGGGCCGGCTGGGCACTCGGCTGCGGCGCCGCCGGGCGACTGGGCGCCGAGGGACGCGGCGCGCTGGCCTGCGGGGCGGACTGCGGCGCACTGCGCGGAGCACGCGGCGCGTCATCACCGGCACCCGGACGCCCGCCGAGCAGCTGCATCTGGCCACCCATGTCGACGACGATTTCCGTGGTGTAACGGTCCTGACCGCTCTGATCCTGCCACTTGCGGGTGCGCAGGCTGCCTTCGACATACACCTGCGAGCCCTTGCGCAGGTACTCGCCGGCAATCTCTGCCAGCTTGCCGAAGAACACCACGCGGTGCCATTCGGTACGCTCCTGCGGCTGGCCGGTCTGCTTGTCCTTCCAGGATTCGGAGGTGGCCAGGGTGATATTGGTGACAGCGTTGCCGCTGGGCAGGTAGCGGGTTTCCGGATCGCCGCCGACGTTGCCGATCAGAATGACTTTGTTAACCCCACGGGCCATGACGTTCTCTCCTGGGCATCAGCACGTCGCGGCCATGTTGACCAGGCGCTCGAGGGACGTGCGGTCCACTTGTTGTTTATCCACCTTGACATACACGGCGGCTTCCTCAGCCACCAGCACCGCATCGCTCACGCCGGGCACCGCCTTGATGCGGGCGATCAGATCAGGCTGCGCAAGGGCTGCAGGGGACAGCACCAGGCGCAGACTGGTCACATACGGCGGCTCGCGCATAGTAGCAGCAATGATCAGCCACAGGGCAGCGAGCAGCGCGCAGCCCAGAAACACCGCCGACACACCACCCTGCGCAAACAGCGCGCCACCGAGCAGCCCGCCGAGCGCCGCACCGAGAAACTGGCTGGTCGAATACACCCCCATCGCCGTGCCCTTGCCGCCTGCCGGCGCAATCTTGCTGACCAGCGAAGGCAGCGAGGCCTCCAGCAGGTTGAAGGCGACGAAGAACAGCACGGTACCGCCCAGCAGCGCACCGAGCCCGTTGCCGAATTGCCAGAAGAACAGCTCACACACCAACAGCAGCAGCACGGCACCCGTCAGCACACGGCGCATCTGGCGCTTCTTTTCACCGTAGATGATGAAGGGGATCATGCCGAAGAAGCCTAGCAGCATGGCGGTCAGGTACACCCACCAGTGCTCCTCGCGGGGCAGCCCGCCCTGCTCGACCAGCGCAAGCGGCAGTGCCACGAAGCTGGCCATCAGAATCGCGTGCAAGGCGGCGATGCCAAAGTCCAGGCGCAGCAGCTCAGCATGGCGCAGCGTGGCGCCCAGCGCCTGACGTGCCACCCCGGCCTCACGAGTCTGCAGGCTGCGCGAGGGGCGCGGCACCAGCAGTGCAATGATTAAGAGTCCCAGCAGGGCCATCACCGCCGTGGCCCAGAACAGGCCAGCCAGGCCAAAGGCGCGGGTCAGCAGCGGGCCGACGATCATCGCCAGGGCAAAGGACAAGCCAATGCTCATGCCGATGCTGGCCATCGCCTTGGTGCGGTGCTGTTCGCGGGTCAGGTCGGAGAGCAGCGCCATCACTGCGGCAGAAATTGCCCCGGCGCCCTGCAGGATGCGCCCAGCAATCACGCCCCAGATCGAGTCGGACAGCGCAGCCACCCCAGCACCCAGGGCAAAGATCAGCAGCCCGGCATAGATCACCGGCATGCGGCCGATGCGATCGGAGAGCATGCCGAAGGGAATCTGCAGCAGCGCCTGGGTCAGGCCATAAGCGCCAATCGCCAGACCGATCAGCACCGGAGTGGCGTCGGTCAGCTCCAGGCCATAGGTCGCCATGACCGGCAGCACCATGAACATGCCAAGCATACGGAAGGCGAACACCGCGGCCAGGCCAGCGGTCGCACGCTGCTCGGTCGGGCTCATGCGTTCGGAATGCGGATCGTGCATGCGGACACCTCGCAAAAAGGGCCTGCGATTCTAGCAGCACCGCCCGCCTCGGCACAGGCGCGCGCTTTGCCGCACGCGCGCAGCGCGCCTTATACTCGCCGCCCCATCGCCCGCCAGCCGAGAGCACTGTGGACAAGATCCTGATTCGTGGGGCCCGCACCCACAACCTGAAGAACATCGATCTCACCCTGCCCCGCGACCAGCTGATCGTCATCACCGGCCTGTCCGGGTCGGGCAAGTCATCGCTGGCCTTCGATACGCTGTATGCCGAGGGCCAGCGCCGCTACGTCGAGTCGCTGTCAGCCTATGCCCGGCAGTTTCTGTCGATGATGGAAAAGCCCGATGTCGACACCATCGAAGGGCTGTCGCCGGCCATTTCCATCGAGCAGAAGTCCACCTCCCACAACCCGCGCTCCACCGTCGGCACCATCACCGAGATCTACGACTACCTGCGCCTTTTATATGCGCGCGTCGGCATTCCGCGCTGCCCGGAACACGGCGTACCGCTGGAGGCGCAGACCGTCAGCCAGATGGTCGATCAGGTGCTGGCCCTGCCAGAAGGCAGCAAGCGCATGCTGCTGGCCCCGGTGATCCGTGAACGCAAGGGCGAGCACCTGTCGGTGTTTGAAGAACTGCGCGCCCAGGGCTTTGTGCGGGCGCGCATCAATGGCCGGCTGCATGAACTCGATGAGCTGCCCAAGCTGGACAAGCAGAAGAAGCACACGATCGAGGTGGTGGTGGATCGCTTCAAGGTGCGCGGCGATCTGCAGCAGCGCCTGGCCGAATCCTTTGAAACCGCGCTCAAGCTCGCCGAGGGCATTGCCCTGGTCACCCCCATGGACGGCGAAGACGGGGAGGAAATCATCTTCTCCGCCCGCTTTGCCTGCCCGCACTGCGGTCACTCGCTGGGCGAACTGGAGCCGCGGCTGTTCTCCTTCAACAACCCGGCCGGGGCTTGCCCGAGCTGTGACGGGCTGGGGGTCAAGCAGTTCTTTGATCCGCGCCGGCTGGTCAACGGCGAGCTGAGCCTCGCCGAAGGTGCGATCCGCGGCTGGGACCGGCGCAACGTCTATTACTTCCAGATGCTCGCCTCGCTGGCGGCGCATTTTGCGTTCAGCCTGGAAGCGCCCTTCGACAGCCTGCCCAGCAAGGTGCGGGAGGTGCTGCTGCACGGCAGCGGCAACAATGCCATCGAATTTCGCTACCTCAATGACCGGGGCGATGTGGTGCGTCGCCAGCACCCCTTCGAGGGCATCATTCCCAACCTGGAGCGGCGTTACCGGGAAACCGAGTCTGCCAGCCTGCGCGAGGAGCTCGGCAAGCTGCTCAGCAGCCATGCGTGCCCAGCCTGCCAGGGCTCGCGCCTGCGCCCGGAGGCGCGGCATGTCTGGGTCGGTGAGCGCACCCTGCCAGAGGTCACCGCGCTGCCGGTCGGCGAGGCCAGTGCCTATTTTTCCGCGCTGCAGCTGGAAGGCCGGCGCGGCGAGATTGCCGAAAAGATCCTCAAGGAGATCCGCGAACGCCTGCAGTTTCTGGTTAACGTCGGCCTCGACTACCTGACCCTGGAGCGCAGCGCCGATACGCTATCCGGCGGTGAGGCACAGCGCATCCGTCTGGCCAGCCAGATCGGCGCCGGCCTGGTCGGGGTGATGTACATCCTCGATGAGCCGAGCATCGGTCTGCACCAGCGCGACAATGAACGCCTCTTGGCCACCCTCACCCACCTGCGCAATCTGGGCAACACGGTGATCGTGGTCGAGCACGACGAAGATGCCATCCGCCTGGCGGATTATGTGGTCGATATTGGTCCGGGCGCGGGCATGCACGGTGGACGCATCGTGGCCCAGGGCACACCCGACGAGGTGATGGCACACCCGGATTCGCTGACCGGCAAGTACCTGTCGGGGCGCGAGCGGATCCGCTATCCGAGCAGCCGCACACCGATGGACCCGGCGCGGGTGCTGCGCCTGACCGGGGCGCGCGGCAACAACCTGCAGGGCGTCGATCTGGAGATTCCGCTGAGCTTGCTGACTTGCGTGACCGGGGTATCCGGCTCGGGCAAATCCACCCTGATCAACAACACCCTCTACCCGCTGGCCGCCACCGCGCTCAACGGTGCCAGCATGCTGGAGGTCGCCGAGCACGAGCGCTGCGAGGGGCTGGAGCAGCTGGACAAGGTGGTGGATATCGACCAGAGCCCGATCGGCCGCACTCCGCGCTCCAACCCGGCGACCTATACCGGGCTGTTCACGCCGATCCGTGAGCTGTTTGCCGGCGTGCCGGAAGCGCGCTCGCGCGGCTACGGACCAGGGCGCTTCTCCTTCAACGTCAAGGGAGGGCGCTGCGAGGCCTGCCAGGGCGATGGCATGATCAAGGTGGAGATGCATTTTCTACCGGACATCTACGTGCCGTGCGATGTCTGCAAGGGCAAGCGCTACAACCGCGAAACGCTTGAAGTGAAGTACAAGGGCAAAAGCATCCACGAGGTGCTGGAAATGACCATCGAGGAGGCACGCGCCTTCTTTGATGCTGTTCCCGCGGTGGCGCGCAAGCTGCAGACCCTGATCGATGTCGGCCTGTCCTATATCCGCTTGGGGCAAAGCGCAACCACCCTGTCCGGGGGCGAGGCGCAACGGGTCAAGCTGGCCCGCGAGCTGTCCAAACGCGACACTGGCAAGACTCTGTATATCCTCGATGAGCCGACCACGGGCCTGCACTTTGCCGATATTCAGCAGCTGCTTGATGTGCTGCATCGCCTGCGCGATCACGGCAATACCGTGGTAGTGATCGAGCATAACCTCGACGTGATCAAGACGGCTGACTGGCTGGTCGATCTGGGCCCCGAAGGGGGCTCACGGGGAGGGCAGATCATTGCTACCGGCACGCCGGAGACCGTCGCAGCCATGCCCCACTCCCACACCGGACGCTTCCTCGCGCCGCTGCTGGAGCGCGACCGGAGCTGACCGGGCCGGCCCACAGTGTGCCGGGCCAGCCCCGGCGCACTGTAACCGTCCGGGCATCACGCCCCGGCCGGTTTCCAGCAATGCGGCAGCAGCTCCGACAGTGCACTGGCCGGCTGCGTCGGCAGACGGGTGAGCACATCTTTCAGGTAGGCATACGGATCATGCCCATTCAAGCGCGCCGACTGGATCAGGCTCATGATCGCCGCCGCACGCTTGCCGCTGCGTAGCGATCCGGCAAACAGCCAGTTAGAGCGGCCAATAGCCCACGGGCGGATCTGGTTTTCGCACCCGTTGTTGTCGATGGCGACCCTGCCATCATCGAGATAGCGCACCAGGGCCGTCCAGCGTTTGAGGCTGTAGTCGAGCGCCTTGGCGATGGCCGTGCCTTCATGCACCAACTGGCGCTGGGCGAGCATCCAGACGTGCAGGGCATCGGCGATGGGCTTGGCTTGTTCCTGGCGTATTCGTTGTCGCTCATCAGGCGGCAGATCGCCGACTTCACGCTCGATGGCGTACAGCTGACCGATGTGGTGCAGCGCCTGTTCGGCCAGTGAGCTCTGGTTGGCCGCATGCAGATCGTAGAACTTGCGTCGGGCATGGGCCATGCAGCCAATTTCAGTCACGCCCTGCTCGAAGCAGGCCTTGTAGCCGGCAAAATCATCGCAGACCAGCTGACCTTTCCAGTCGCCGAGGAAGGTACGCGCATGCTCGCCGGCACGGCTGGGGCTGAAGTCGTAGACCACGGCACGCAGCGCGGCAAACGGGCTGGTCGCATAGGCCCACACGTAGGCCCGCTGGGTCTTCTTCATGCCCGGAGCCAGCATCGGTACCGGGGTTTCATCGGCATGCAGGACCTCCTGGCGCAGCAGGCCATCACGCAGCGCATCGACCAGTGGTTGCAGTTGCACGCCACAGGCGCCAACCCACTCGGCCAGCGTCGAACGCGGGATGGCCAGGCCGGCGCGACCAAAGATCCGTTCCTGGCGGTACAGCGGCAGATGGTCGGCATACTTGGCGACCATGACCTGGGCCAGCAGGCCGGCGGTCGGGATGCCCTTGTCGATCACCTGAGCCGGTACCGGTGC
>NZ_JAMJEZ010000018.1 GCF_023544715.1 Pseudomonas eutrophicaquae
GGCGCCGGCGTGTGGACCCGCGACATCAATCGCGCCTACCGCATGGGGCGCGGCATCAAGGCTGGCCGCGTGTGGACCAACTGCTACCACCTGTACCCGGCGCACGCGGCGTTCGGTGGCTACAAGAAGTCTGGCGTCGGCCGTGAGACCCACAAGATGATGCTCGACCACTACCAGCAGACCAAGAATCTCTTGATCAGCTACGACATCAATCCGCTGGGCTTCTTCTGAGCGGTATCTCTGGTGGGTGCACCCTCTGTGGTGCACCTCGCTCTGCAATGCCCTTTCCCCTCAGGGCGCTGTGTGTCGCGGACTCTCCACAGTTCACGGCAACCTTTAACGCGGCTTCGGCCGCGTTTTTTTCGTCCGCTGGCTGGCGATACCGCTGGGCGTGAACTGCATGGCTGGGCTTGGCCATGCTGGGCTTGTGTCTGGCAGGGCTACCAAGGACAGCCAAAACTCCTTCCAAAGTACCATTTGGCTGATCGGCGTTCGGGCGCATAACTGTCTTGCCGGAATTCACCGGTTTTAACAACAAGAGGACTGCGCCATGTGGACCAAGCCCGCCTTCACCGATCTGCGTATTGGCTTTGAAGTGACCATGTACTTCGCTAACCGTTGATCCACGCAGCCCCGGCCTAGCCGGGGCTTCCCGTTCGGGGACGCCCCCATGCATATCCGTATTCTTGGTTCCGCCGCTGGTGGCGGTTTCCCCCAGTGGAATTGCAACTGCCGCAACTGCCAAGGTCTGCGTGCCGGTACTTTGCGTGCCAGCGCGCGTACCCAGTCGTCCATCGCCTTGTCTGACGACGGGGTCAACTGGATCATTTGCAACGCATCGCCCGACATCCGCGCGCAGATCGAGTCCTTCCCGGCTCTGCAGCCGGCCCGTGCGGTACGCGACACCGCGATCCGCGCGCTGATCCTGCTGGACAGCCAGATCGACCACACCACCGGCCTGCTCACTCTGCGTGAGGGCTGCCCGCACGAGGTGTGGTGCAGCGAGATGGTCCACCAGGATCTGACCAGCGGCTTCCCGCTGTTCAATATGCTCAGCCACTGGCACGGCGGCCTGAACTGGCGGCGCATCGAGCTGGACCGTGGCTTCACTGTTGCCGCCTGCCCGGCGCTACGTTTTACGCCGATCCCGCTGCGCAGTGCAGCCCCGCCGTACTCGCCGCACCGCAACGATCCGCATCCGGGCGACAACCTCGGCCTGCTGATCGAGGACACCGTCACCGGTGGCACGCTGTTTTACGCTCCGGGCCTCGGCCAGGTGAGCGACGCGCTGCTGGAATGGATGGATCGTGCCGACTGCCTGCTGGTCGACGGCACCCTGTGGCGCGACGACGAGATGATCCACGCCGGCTGCGGCAGCAAGCTGGGCAGCGAGATGGGCCACCTGCCGCAGAGCGGCGCGGGCGGCATGCTCGAAGTGCTCGAACGCCTGCCCGAACCGCGCAAGGTACTCATCCACATCAACAACACCAACCCGATACTCGACGAGGACTCGCCCGAGCGTGCCGAGCTGGACGCCCGCGGCATCGAGGTCGCCTGGGATGGCATGAGCATCGTGCTGTAAGGCGGATCGTAGGGTGGGTTTCAACTTGCCAGCGCCAGCAGAACAACAACGAGCCGCGCTGTCGCGGCCACCCGAGGAGCCGTGATGACCCAGACTGCCATGAGCCCCGCCGAATTCGAGCAGGCGCTGCGCGCCAAGGGCGCCTACTACCATATCCACCACCCGTTCCACGTCGCCATGTACGAAGGCCGCGCCACGCGCGAGCAGATCCAGGGCTGGGTGGCCAACCGCTTCTACTACCAGGTGTGCATCCCGGTGAAGGACGCGGCGATCATGGCCAACTGCCCGGACCGCGACACCCGCCGGGAGTGGATCCAGCGCATCGTCGACCACGACGGCGCACCAGGGGATCCGGGCGGCATCGAAGCCTGGCTGCGTCTGGGCGAGGCGGTCGGTCTGGATCGCGCGCAGCTGCTGTCCCAGGAGCTGGTGCTGCCTGGCGTGCGCTTCGCGGTGGATGCCTACGTCAACTTCGCCCGCCGCGCGTCCTGGCAGGAAGCGGCGAGCAGCTCGCTGACCGAGCTGTTCGCCCCGCACATCCACCAGTCGCGCCTGGACGCCTGGCCGGCGCACTACCCGTGGATCGACCCGACCGGCTACGACTACTTCCGCAAGCGCCTCAAGGAGGCGCGCCGCGACGTCGAGCACGGCCTGCGCATCACCCTGGCGCACTACACCACCAGGCAGGCCCAGCAGCGCATGCTGGAGATCCTGCAGTTCAAGCTCGACGTGCTGTGGAGCATGCTCGACGCCATGAGCATGGCCTACGAGCTGGAGCGCCCGCCGTACCACACGGTCACCGCCGAGCGGGTCTGGCACCGGGGTATCGCCCTGTAAGTGCCGGTGGGCCGGCTTGCGTAGGGTGGAAAACGACCGCAGGTCTTTTCCACCGTGATGGACAGTGGTGGGCAAGCGCGGCGTGCGTTTCCCGCCCTACGGAGAATGATCAATGAGCGATGACATTCAGCTCAAGATTCCGGTGCTGCGCCGCGGCTTCCGCTTCCAGTGGGAGCCGGTGCAGGACTGCCATGTGCTGCTCTATCCCGAGGGCATGATCAAGCTCAACGGCAGCGCCGGGGCGATCCTCGTCGAGGTCGACGGGGTGCGCAGCGTCGCCGCCATCGCCGCCGACCTGCAGGCGCGCTTCCCTGATGCCGAGGGCATCGCCGAGGACATCCTGGCTTTCCTGGAGGTGGCGCGTGAGCGTTTCTGGATCGAGTTTCGCTAAGCCGGAGCACGTGCCCGGCCCGCCGCTGTGGCTGCTGGCCGAGCTGACCTACCGCTGCCCGCTGCAGTGCCCGTACTGCTCCAATCCGCTGGACTTCGCCCGGCACCAGGAGGAACTGACCACCGCACAGTGGATCGAGGTGTTCCGCCAGGCCCGCGAGCTGGGTGCCGCCCAGCTGGGCTTTTCCGGCGGCGAGCCGCTGGTGCGCCAGGATCTCGCCGAGCTGATTCGTGCGGCGCGCGAGCTGGGCTACTACACCAACCTGATCACCTCGGGCATCGGCCTGA
This sequence comes from Pseudomonas eutrophicaquae, assembly GCF_023544715.1. Lineage (GTDB taxonomy): Bacteria > Pseudomonadota > Gammaproteobacteria > Pseudomonadales > Pseudomonadaceae > Geopseudomonas. The sequence goes on from NZ_JAMJEZ010000018.1 coordinate 3,098, forward strand.
CCGAGGCGCGCATCGCCGAGTTCGCCGAGGCCGGCCTCGACCATATCCAGATCAGCTTCCAGGCTGCCGACGAGGAGGTGAACAACCTGCTGGCCGGATCAAAGAAGGCCTTCGCCCACAAGCTGGAGATGGCCCGTGCGGTGAAGCAGCACGGCTACCCGATGGTGCTCAACTTCGTCACCCACCGGCACAACATCGACAATATCGAGCAGATCATCCGCCTGTGCCTGGAGCTGGAGGCCGACTTCGTCGAATTGGCCACCTGCCAGTTCTACGGCTGGGCCGAGCTGAACCGCGCCGGGCTGTTGCCGACGAAAGCGCAGCTGGAGCGCGCCGAGCGCATTACCAACGAGTGGCGCGACCGGCTGGCCGCCGAAGGCCACCCGTGCAAGCTGATCTTCGTCACCCCCGACTACTACGAGGAGCGTCCCAAGGCGTGCATGAACGGTTGGGGCAGCCTGTTCCTCGACATCACCCCGGACGGCACCGCGCTGCCCTGCCACAGCGCCAGAAGCCTGCCGGTACAGTTCCCCAAGGTCACCGAGCACAGCCTGAAGCACATCTGGTACGACTCCTTCGGCTTCAACCGCTACCGCGGCGACGACTGGATGCCCGAGCCGTGCCGCTCCTGCGACGAGAAGGAGCGCGACTTCGGCGGCTGCCGCTGCCAGGCGTTTCTGCTCACCGGCGACGCCGACAACGCCGACCCGGTGTGCAGCAAATCGGCGCATCACGGCCTGATCCTCGACGCCCGTCGCGAGGCCGAGGAGGCGCCGTGGAGTCTGGAGCAACTGACCCAGCGCAACGTCCGCGCTTCGCAGATCATCTGCAAGGGCTGAGGGCGGGCAGATGAGTCGTGCCAAGGGGCTGATTGTTCCCATGCCCCCGCGAGGGAGCGCCGCCGTTCCGGCGTCCTGTGGGCATTCGAATCCCTCCGCTCCGGCTTGCGAACCTGGGCCCCGGCGACCGGCCGAGGCTGCCGAGCCGTTGCCCTGCGGCGACTGGCCGAGCGCCTGGACGGCAGCGCGGGCCGCCGCGGCCAGCCGCGACTTCGCCGAGCTGCGCGCCGGCCTCGGTGGCCTGCTGTGGCTGCAGTTCGACCCCAACGAAGCGGCCTGCAGCCTGTGGCGGTGGCGCGCCGGCCGGGCGCGGCGGCTGACCCCGGCGGGCTTCTCGGTGCGCAGTCGCGTCTACGAGTACGGCGGCGGCGCCTTCTGCGTGACCGACGTCGGCGTGGCGCTGGTCGGCGAGGCCGACCAGCAGCTCTACCACCTGCCGCTGACCGAGAGCGACGCGCCGGGCACCCTGCGCGCGCTGAGCGCCGATCCCGACGGCCGCTATGGCGGCTTGCATTTCGCCCCTGCCTGGCGGGCGGTGCTGGCGGTTGAGGAGCGCCGCGAGGGCGGGGCGGTGGTGCACCGGCTGGTGGCCCTGGCGCTGGAGGATGGGGCTCGGCGGGTGCTGGCCGAGGGCGCCGACTTCTACGCCGCGCCCAGGCTGTCCGCCGATGGGTGCAGTCTGGCGTGGATCGAGTGGGATCGCCCCGAACTGCCGTGGACCGCGACCCGGCTGTGCCGGGCGCAGGTGGCGGTCGATGGCTCGCTCGGCCTGTGCGAGGTGCTGGCCGGCGGCGCGGGCGAGGAGTCGCTGCAGCAACCGATCTTCACTGACGATGGCCGGCTGACCTGTCTGAGCGATCGCGACGGCTGGTGGCAACCGTGGGCGGAACAGGATGGGCAATGGCGCCCGGTTTCTTCGGGGGAAAACGATACAACCCTGTTCACCACAGGCATCGCTGCTTGGAGTGCCCCTCGTCCCATAGCATCGGCTGACCATGCCCCGGCCCCCTGGCAATTGGGCACCGTCAGCCACCTGCCGCTGCCTGGCGGCGGCTGGCTGCTGGCGCGCCTGGAGGAGGGCTGGTGCCTGCTGATCGAGCGCGACGCGGCCGGCCGCGAGCGGCGTCTGGCACCGGAGTTCTCGCGCTTCCGCCAGCTCGCCGCCGACGCGCGGTACTTCTACTGCATCGCCGCAGCGCCGGAGCGGCTGCCGGCGCTGCTGGCCATCGCCCGCGACTCGGGGGCGGTCGAGATCCTCGCCGGCGGCGAGCGGCCGCTGGCCGAGGCCGAACTGTCGCGTCCGCAGTCGATCCGCTTCGCCACGGGGGACGGCGAGAGCGCTCAGGCCTTCTTCTACCCGCCACGCAACGCCGCCTACGCCGTGCCGGCCGGCGAGCGGCCACCGCTGGTGCTATTCCTCCACGGCGGGCCGACCTCGGCCTGCTATTCGGTATTCGATCCGCGCATCCAGTTCTGGACCCAGCGCGGCTTTGCCGTCGCTGATCTCAACTACCGTGGCTCCAGCGGCTTTGGTCGCGCCTGCCGGCTGCGTCTGCAGGGGGCCTGGGGCGACATCGAGGTGGCGGACGCCGTGGCGCTGGTGCGACACCTCGGCGCGCAGGGGCTGATCGACCCGGCGCGCGTCTTCATCCGCGGCGCCAGCGCCGGCGGCTACACCGCGCTGTGTGCGCTGGCCTTCCACGACGTTTTTCGCGGCGGCGCCAGCCTGTACGGGGTCAGCGACCCGCTGAGCCTGCGCCGCGCCACCCATAAGTTCGAAGGTGACTACCTGGACTGGCTGATCGGCGACCCCGTGCGCGATGCCGAACGCTACCGGTCCCGCACGCCGCTCGCGCACGCCGGGCGCATCGGCGCGCCGCTGATCTTCTTCCAGGGCGGGCTGGACGCCGTGGTGATGCCGCAGCAGACCGAGGCGATGGTCGCCGCACTGCAGGACAACGGCGTTGCGGTCGAGTACCGCCTGTACCCGGAGGAGCGCCATGGTTTCCGGCAAGCGACCAATCTGACCGACGCCCTGCAGCGCGAATGGCGATTCTACTGTCGCCTGCTGGCGGGCTGGGGCGGTGCCTGAACGCCGACCGATTGCAATGGTCGAGCAATCCAGTAGGCTGTGGCCCCGTACACATTTCATAATAAAAACGACGTTCGCCAGGTTTCCCATGTCGCAGGCCATCACCCCGCTCCGCAAGTTCGTCAGTCCGGAAATCATCTTCGGTGCTGGTTCCCGCCATTCGGTCGGCAACTATGCCGCGACTTTCGGTGCGCGCCGGGTGCTGGTGGTGTCCGATCCGGGCGTGGTGGAGGCCGGCTGGACAGGTGACGTGCTGGCCAGCCTCGACCTGCAAGGCATCCCTCACGTGCTGTTCACCGCGGTGTCGCCCAACCCGCGAGTCGAGGAGGTGATGGCCGGCGCCGAGCTGTACCGTGCCAGCGCCTGCGATGTGATCGTTGCGGTGGGAGGCGGCAGTCCGATGGACTGCGCCAAGGCCATTGGCATCGTCGCCGTCCACGGGCGTAGCATCCTCGAATTTGAGGGCGTCGATACCATCCGCATGCCTAGCCCGCCGCTGATCCTGATTCCCACCACCGCCGGCACCTCGGCGGACGTCTCACAGTTCGTGATCATCTCCAACCAGACCGAGCGGATGAAGTTCTCCATAGTCAGCAAGGCGGTTGTGCCGGATGTGTCGCTGATCGACCCGGAAACTACGCTGAGCATGGATCCGTTCCTCTCCGCCTGTACCGGCATCGATGCACTGGTACATGCCATCGAGGCCTTCGTTTCCACCGGTAGCGGGCCGCTCACAGATCCTCACGCACTGGAGGCGATCCGGCTGATTGGCGGCAATCTGGTGGCGATGATCGCCAATCCGCAGGACATTACCCTGCGTGAGCAGATCATGCTCGGCAGCATGCAGGCCGGCTTGGCGTTCTCCAACGCGATTCTCGGCGCGGTGCACGCGATGAGCCACAGCCTCGGTGGTTTCCTCGACCTGCCTCACGGTCTGTGTAACGCGGTGCTGGTCGAGCATGTAGTGGCGTTTAACTTCGATGCTGCGCCCGAGCGCTTTCGTCGGGTCGCCGAGGCCTTGGGCATCGACTGCCGTGGTCTGACTCCGCCGCAGGTGCGCGCGCGGCTGGTCGAGCACTTGATCGCCTTCAAGCAAGCGGTCGGTTTCGAAGACAGCCTGCGCCGTCATGGCGTCGGCAGTGCTGACATCCCCTTCCTGTCCCGACATGCCATGCGCGATCCATGCATCCTGACCAACCCGCGGCAGTCAACTCAGCGCGATGTTGAGGTGGTGTATGGCGAAGCCCTCTGAAGACAAGATGCGGCCCAATGTGGCTGATCTGCTTGGGTTGGGGAGTCATTCGGCGCGCAAGAGCTATTACCCCGAACTGGCTGCGCGTCTCGATGAACTGGAGCGCGAGCGTAACCGCTACAAGTGGCTGTTCGAACATGCGGTACATGGCATTTTTCAGGCTGGCCTGCAGGACGGCATCCGCGCAGCCAATCCAGCGCTGGCGCACATGCTCGGCTACGACGATCCGCAGGAAGTGTTATGGCCGCAGCATGATCCTGCTGAGCACCTATTCGCCGGCGGCGCTGCTGAACTAGCACAGATTAGCGTGGTGCTGCGCGAGAGTAAGGGGCTGTTCGGCTATGAAACGAGGTTGCGCCGCCGGGATGGCAGCTACATCGACGTGGTGATGAACCTGCTGCTCAAGCCCGATGCTGAGGGGGTGGTCGAAGGCTTCGTCGCTGACATCACAGAGCGCAAGCAGGCTCAGCTGCGCCAGCAGCAGCTCAACATCGAGCTGGAGCAGCGCGTTGCTGCACGTACTGCTGACCTGCTCGAGGCCAATCGCCACCTACAGCATGAGATTCGTGAGCGCGAGCGCATTCAGTGCGAGCTACGTGAGGCACGCGATGCTGCCGAGGCGGCTAATCAGAGTAAGGACAAGTACCTGGCTGCTGCCAGCCACGACTTGCTGCAGCCACTCAACGCTGCGCGCCTGCTAATCGCAACTCTGCGCGAGCGCGCTCTGCCGGCCAGCGAGGCAAACTTGGTGGAGCGCACCCACCAAGCCTTGGAGGGCGCTGAAGACCTGCTCGCCGACCTGCTCGACATTGCACGTCTGGACAGTCAGGCGATCCGTCCGGACCTTGCGGTATATCGTCTCGATGAGCTGCTGGCACCGTTGGCCTCGGAGTTCCAGCCAGTGGCGGAAGCTGCGGGCCTCCAGCTGTGCGTGCGTATCCCGCGCCTCGCGGTGAACACCGACTTTCGCCTGCTCACCCGCATCCTGCGTAACTTCCTCAGTAATGCCTGCCGCTACACCGGCGAGGGCCGCGTGCTGCTCGGCTGCCGGCGCCGTGGCACGCGCCTACTGGTTGAGGTATGGGACACTGGGCGCGGTATTCCAGCTGACAAGCTGGAGGAGATTTTCCTTGAATTTAACCAGCTCGATGGCAGCCGCCGCGGCGAGCGCAAGGGTGTCGGCCTAGGGCTGGCCATTGTCGAGCGCATTGCGAGAATGCTCGACTATCCGATCCGCGTGCACTCACAGCCGGGGCGCGGATCGGTGTTCAGCATCGAAGTGCCGCTGGCGGAATATAGTGTGGCGCAACCTGCCGCTGCCCCCGTCGAGCGTCCCGGCGATCCGCTGCCAGGACGCCGCGTGCTGGTGGTTGATAACGAGCCGGACATCCAGGCGAGCATGCAGGCGTTGCTTGCCCAGTGGGGCTGCGAGGTGCGCGTGGCTGGCAGTTTGGATGAGGCGCGCGGGCGGTTGCAGGGGTGGCAAGCCGAGTTGTTACTGGTCGACTATCACCTCGATGCTGGAGCCAACGGTTGTGATCTAATCCATGCTTTGCGCGCGGAGCACGACAGCACGCTGCCCGCAGTGATCATCTCCGCTGAGCGCAGTGAGCAGTACCGTCGGCGCTTGCACGAGCGCGGTATTCCCCTGCTCAACAAGCCAGTTAAACCGGGCAAACTGCGAGCGGTGCTCAGCCAGTTCCTCGGCTAGAGCGGACGGCAGCAAAAGGTGCTCGATCTCTGGCGAGCGCATCTGAGTACGGACCATGTACGGGATTTGAACACAGCGATCCATACCACTAGAGCGCGGACGGTGGGTGGTTTTTCCCTGCCGCAGTCAGATGATCAGCTTCTTGCATATGTGGCGCGCTGCCGATTCCCCTCCATGGGGGGATTACCCGCACGCGGGATCGTGAGCGGCGCCCATCTGCACAGGCAGAGACGCTAGATCAGATCCCCACCGTGACCTCGCGAATCTGCTCCCCGTCGCGCAGCAGGAACACCGCGCCCAGGCCCTGCTCGCGGGCCAGGCGGGTACCTTGTTCGACACCCAGCACCATCAGCGCAGTGGCCCAGGCGTCGGCGTACAGGCAGCTTGCGGCGAGTACGGTGACCGAGGCGATGCCGTTGTGCAGCGGTGCGCCGCTGTGCGGGTCGAGGGTATGCGAGTAGCGCTGGCCATCGCGCTCGCGCCAGTGGCGGTAGTCACCGGAGGTGGCGATGGCAGTGTCGGCCAGCTCCAGCGCGGCAAACGGCTCGCGGCGGCCGTACTCGGGCCTCTCCATGGCGACCCGCCAGGCACCGTCGGGCTTCTCGCCGCGGGCGCGCAGCTCGCCGTCGATGCCTACCAGATAGCGCTGGATGCCGTGGCGTTCCAGGCAGCGGCCCAGTTCGTCGACGCCGAAGCCCTTGGCGATGGCGTTGAAGTCGAGGCTGACCGCGGCCTGCTTGCGCAGCGCGCGGCGCTCGGGGTCGAGGGTCAGCGCAGCAGCGGCCGTGCAGCGCGGCGCTTCGCAAGCCCCCACCGGCGCCGGGCCGAAGCCCCAAGCGCTGACCTGGGCGCCGAGGGCGATGTCGAAGGCGCCGTGCGACAGGCGGCCGACGTGCAGGGCGGCGAGCAGCACCTGGTACAGCGGGTCCGGCAGGGCGAACCATTCGCCGAGCGGCGCGCGGTTCAGGCGCATCAGGGTGGAATCCGGATTCCAGGTCGACATCTGTCCATCGACCCGGTCCACCGCCGCCTGCAGCTCGGCCTGGATCGGCCGGGTGTCGAGCCCGGCGGTGGCGTAGAACACCGCGCTGAAGCGGCTACCCATGGTCGGCCCGCTGAGGCTGTAGCGCTGCAGCGGTTCGCACTCAGTAAACGTCTTCACGGAAGCGCCCCTGTGCCTTGAGTTGATCGAGGTTGCTACCCATTTCCGCCAGCAGGCTTTCCAGCACGGCGCGCACGCCGGCGGCCATCTCCCGCGAGCCGCACACCAGCACCTGGGCGCCCTGTTGCAGCAGCGCGCGCACGCTGGCGCCATCCTCGCGCAGGCGGTCTTGCACGTAGGCCGGCGTCGGCCCCTGGGAGTAGGCCCGCTGCAGGTGCTGCAGGCGGCCGTCCGCCAGGCACTGCGCGAGCTCCTCGGCATACAGCGGATCGCTGGCGTGGCGACCGCCCCAGTACAGCTGGATGGGCCGGCGGGACTCATTCTTGCGCACGAAGCCGATCAGCGGTGCCACGCCCACACCGGCACCGATCAGCAGCACCGGCTGCGCGCCGGTTTGCGGGCGGAAGTCCGCATGCGCCTGGATGCTCGCCTCGAGCGTGGCACCCGGCTGCAGCGCATGCAGGTAGCTGGAGCAGAGCCCCTGTGGATGCAGGCGCACGCAGATCTCCACGAAGCCATCGTCGGTGGCGCTGGCGATGGAGTACAGGCGCGGCGCGCTGTCTTCCTGCGCGGTATCGACCGGCGGACGGATGGCCAGCAGGTCGCCGGGGGCGAAGTCGCTGCTGCCGGGCGCCACGGCGAAGCGCAGCACCGCCGCCGGCTGGCCACCGCGCTCGCTGTAGAGCTGGCGTTGTTGCAGGGTCAGGCGCACGGCGCTGCTCGGCAGCCGCGCCGACTGCAGGCGCAGCGGGACGCCGAAGCGTTCGCCGAGCTGGCCGGCCCAAGCGTTCAGCTCGCCGCTGGCCTGGCGGTCGATGCGCTGCAGCAGCAGTAGCAGCGGGCAGCCGCATTGCTGCAGAGCCTGCTCGAGCGCTTCGGCATAGGCGCAGAAGCGCGGGAACTGGCGATCGCCGAAGCCCAGCACGGCCACCGGCAGGCCGCGCCCGGCCCAGCGCACCGCGGCCAGACGCTCGAGGAACTGGCTGGCATTATCTGGCGCCTGGCCGTCGCCGTAGGTGGCGGCAAGCAGCAGCAGGCAGCGTGCCTGCGGGTAGTCGTCCTGCACGGCGTTCATCGCGGCCAGGTGCACCGGCCAGCCGGCGCCTTGCAGCTGTGTCTGCAGCTGGCGGGCGTAGGCCCAGGTCGAGCCGCCTTGGCTGCCGACCAAGATCACCGCCCGGGCTTGTTCAGCCGCCACGCCCTGATCCGGCGCTGCAGCGCGGCGGCGCCGCTGCCACCAGCCGAGCAGGCCGCTGCCGCCGAGGAACAGCGTGGACAGCACCAGGCCGACCAGCGCCATGGACCACAGCGGCATGCCCTCACCGGTGTGCAGGGCGTAGGCGGTCTCGTAGAGGTTCTGCGCCGCGCCGTTGCGCTGGAAGCTGATCCACTGGCCGCTGACGGCGTTGACGAAGCCGCTGCCGCTGTCGGTGCGCAGGCTGAAATAGTGGATGTCGTCGGCGGCGCTGGGGAATTTCAGCTCGCGCAGCTCGGCCAGATCGATCTGGCGCAGCGCGGCGAGGCTGCCGATCGGCAGGTGCGTGGCAGCCTGGACGTCTTCCGGCCAGGCCGGCTGGTCGTCGGAGCCATCGCCGAGCAGACCGAGGCTGGTGGCCGACAGGTACAGGCCACTGAGGGCCAGCACGGCCAGACCCGGCAGCGCCCAGCGGGCGACCACGCTGTGCCAGTGCAGGCTCCCCTGGCCGGCGCGGATCGGTGTCAGCAGGCGCCGCCAGCCACCCAGCCGGCGGGCCAGCAGGACGGCGCCGCTGAGCGACAGCAGCGCCAGGGCCAGTGCCGAAAGGCCACTCAGCCAGCGGCCGGTGGAGCCGAGCAGCAGTTCGCGGTGCAGGTCGCGCAGCCATTCGAGGCTGGCTGAGGGGGCGTAGGGGCCGAGGTCCGCGCCGGTCGCCGGGTCGACCACGTGGAGCGGCTCCTCGACATCGCCGCCGAGGGTGGCGAGCAGGGTGCCGTTGGCGCTGCGCTCCAGCCGCTCGACGTTCGGCAGGTGCTGGCTGATGCGCTCAGTGACTACCGCCACGCTGTCGCCGGGGGCGTGCAGCTGGCCGAACTGCTCGCTCAGGCTGGCGCCCGCAAGCAACAGGCCGGTGGCGGCGGAAACCAGCAGCAGGGCGCTCAGCGCCAGGCTGAGCAGCAGGTGCAGGCGACGGTTCATGGCGGGCCTCGCGGGGTCAGAAACGGTAGCTGGCGCGATCGACGTAGCCGCTGCCTGCGGCTGCGCCCGGCTCGCGGGTCAGCGGCAGGATCACCTCGGCGCGGTTGTCGCGCTTGTCTTCGACCGCGCTATCGATGCGGATCTGGTAGCCGGCATCGAGCAGGGCTGGCTCCAGTTCGACCTCTACGGTCAGGTTCTTACCGCTGCCGACGCTGGCGCCGGTGAGGCCGTCGTACTCGGCGCGCTGTGCACCGCCGCCACGGCTCCAGTCGCGCAGGTGGCGGTAGTACTTGGCCTTCTTGCCGGCGACCCACAGTGTCTTTTGGTACTGGCCGTCGGCATCGGTCAGGTAGATGGCCAGGTAGGCGCCCTCGCCGCGGTATTCCTTGAGGGTGACGTCGAGGGTCAGCGGTTGCGGCTGGGCCTGAGCCAGCAGCGGTGCGGCGCTGACGCCGGCCAGGGCCAGGGTGGCGAGTGTCTTGTGCATGGGGCGGGCTCCTGCGGATGCGATGGAGTCACGGTAGACGGGGCGGCTGAATTTAGCCTGAAGAACGACGCTGGCCGGCTTAAGGATGCCTTAAGCAGGATGAGCGCGGCGCCTGTGGGCAGGCGCGGGATGGTACGGCAAGGATGGCTGGCGGGGCGATGCAGGGAAGCGCGGGCAGGAACGGTGTTGGAAGAAGCACAGCGCTGGCCGCGGGTTGCCCGGCGGCCAGCGGATACTTTAGTTAACGTGGATGCACGATCGGCATGGGTGTTCCTTCCTGGAGTCAGTTCACGGCGTCCTTCAGGGCTTTGCCCGGCTTGAAACCCGGCACCTTGGCAGCGGCGATGTGCACCGGCGCACCAGCGCACCGGTCTGCGGGTTGCGGCCCTCACGGGCGGCACGCTGTTTCACCTCGAATCCGCCCGCTTCGTGGGCAACAAGGATCACTGGTAAACCGCCAGCCCAGCCTCTAGCTGTCGCATCAGCGCCTCCCGCAAGGCCAGCGGCTCACGCACTGCAATCGAGCCAGCCTGTGACAACATCCACCAACGCAGCTGCCAGGAGTCCTGAACGGTCGCGGTCAGCCGGTGACCGTCCATTAGTATCTATCGTCTGTCGACGGTGACGGCCCGTACCGGGTTTGGCCGTGCCTGGATCGCTGAGCGCCTGGATGCCGGGCGCTAGTGGCCTGACGGCTGCGGTAGGTCGTGTTCCAGCCCCGCCCTGTGCGGGGCTTTTTCTTGCCCGGCCAATCGGCGAGGGTGGCTGTGCCAAGGTATACACCCAGGTGTACCCTGGCTAACTCCAGAAACGCGAAAGCCCCGGAATCCGGGGCTTTCAGCTTACAATATGGCGGTGAGAGAGGGATTCGAACCCTCGATACGATTTCTCGTATACACACTTTCCAGGCGTGCTCCTTCAACCGCTCGGACACCTCACCATATTTTGACCGCTAGGTCAGTGCCTTGCGACGGCGCGTAATATAGGCGCCCTGCAGGGTGAATGCAAAGCCTTTTTTCAGTTTTTTCAGGTACCTGCAGTACACAGTGCCGCCTGAGCCGGGTGCTAGACTGCGCCTCCCTTGGGCGAGGAGTGCTGGCATGGCGCAGTGGGATATCTTTTGCTGTGTGGTCGATAACTACGGTGATATCGGCGTGACCTGGCGCCTGGCCCGGCAGCTGGCTGGCGAGCATGGTCAGCAGGTGCGTCTTTGGGTGGATGATCCTCAGGCCTTTGCCCGGCTGTGTCCGCACGCCGTGCCGGGGGCCGCTCGCCAGTGGCAGAGTGGGGTGGAGGTCTGCCACTGGGTGCTGCCTTGGGAGGCCGTCGAGCCCGCCGATGTGGTTATCGAGGCCTTTGCCTGTGAGTTGCCGCTGGCCTACCGTCAGGCCATGGCGCAGCGAGGGCGTCCACCTCTGTGGCTCAATCTTGAGTACCTCAGTGCCGAGTCCTGGGTCGAGGGCTGCCATGCCTTGCCCTCTTTACAGGCCGATGGGCTGCGCAAGTACTTCTGGTTCCCAGGCTTTACCCCGGCTACCGGGGGCCTGCTGCGCGAGGGTGAGCTGTTGGCGCAGCGTAGCGTCTGGCAGGGTGAAGACGCGCACCGGCAAGCATTTCTGGCGACGCTGGGGGTGGAGTGGCAGGGGGAGCGGCTGATCTCGCTGTTTGCCTATGAGCAGCCGCAGCTGGGTGTCTGGCTGGATCTGCTGGCCGCAGGCATGCCGACGCTATTGCTGGTACCCGAAGGGCGTGTGCTGGGCGATGTCGAGCGCTGGTGCCGGCAGACGCTGATCGGCGGGCAGTCTGTGCATCGTGGTGCGCTGCGTGTGCAGCGGCTGCCCTTTGTCAGTCAGGAGGATTACGACCGCCTGCTCTGGAGCTGCGATCTCAACGCGGTGCGTGGTGAGGACTCCTTTGTGCGTGCCCAGTGGGCTGGGCGGCCCTTTCTCTGGCACATCTATGCTCAGGACGAAGGCGCGCACCTGCTCAAGCTCGAGGCTTTCCTGGCGCATTATCTGGCCGGGGCAGCGGAGGCAATCGCGGCACCGCTGCGCACCCTGTGGCATGCCTGGAATGCGGCCGCCACTCCCGATGAGCTGGCGCAGGCCTGGCAGCAGCTTGAGCGGCATCTGCCATCGTGGCAGGCGCACGCCAGCACCTGGTGTACACAGCTGGCCGCTCAGACGGATCTGGCGACAGGTCTGGTGCAGTTTCATGCAGGTTGGCTAGAATAGCGCCCCTCTCTGTTTCCTCACTTTCAACGGAAGTACGCATGAAAACCGCTCAAGAGTTCCGCGCCGGTCAAGTTGCCATGATCAACGGCGAGCCGTGGGTCATCCAGAAGGCCGAGTTCAACAAGTCCGGCCGCAACGCTGCTGTGGTCAAGATGAAGCTGAAGAACCTGCTCAACGGCCAGGCGACCGAGACTGTCTACAAGGCCGACGACAAGTTCGAGCCGGTGATTCTCGAGCGCAAGGAAGTGACCTACTCCTACTTCGCCGACCCGCTGTATGTGTTCGTTGACAGCGACTACAACCAGTACGAAGTCGAGAAAGACGATCTGGGCGACACCCTGAACTTCATCGAAGACGGCATGCAGGACGTCTGCGAAGCGGTGTTCTACAACGAGCGCGTGATTTCCATCGAGCTGCCGACCACCATCGTCCGCCAGATCTCCTACACCGAGCCGGCTGTACGTGGCGACACCTCTGGCAAGGTCATGAAGACCGCCAAGCTGAACAACGGCTATGAACTGAAAGTGGCTGAGTTCTGCGATATCGGCGACCACATCGAGATCGATACCCGCACCGGCGAGTACAAGTCCCGCGCCAAGGTCTGATCCTGGCGTGTGTGCACGAGAGCCCGGCCTGCGCCGGGCTTTTGCATTTTTAGCGGCGCCCGGCGGGGCGGGGGGCGAAGGTGAGCGAATACCGACTACTGGCCGAAGAGCAGGATGCCTACGGGGTCATGCGCGTGGTCGAGGCAGGCGATTACCGGTTCCTCGAGTTTGGTGATGAGGTCGAGCAGAGCTGCTGCTTTGTGGCTGATCCGTGCTGGCTGGAGTACGACTACACGCGCGCCATGCTGCTGGGGGCGCTGCTGCCCGAGCGCTGCGAGCGGGCGCTGTTTCTGGGGCTGGGCGGCGGCAGTCTGACCAATGCCTGCCTGCAGTATCTGCCGCTGCGCGCCGCGCAGGCGGTCGAGCTGCGGGCCGGGGTGGTGGATCTCGCGCGCCGCTTTATGGGTTTGACCCAGGATCCGCGCCTGAGCGTCCACATCGGTGACGCCGCACAGCATCTTGAGCAGTGCGCACCGGCTGATGTGATCTTTCTGGATCTCTACACCGATCAGGGGCCGGCCGCCTTGCACCTGGCCTGTGATTTTTTGCGCCAGTGCCGCGCGAAGCTGCGTCCTGGCGGCTGGCTGGTGATCAACCAGTGGAGTACCGCCGCCGGTCAGCCTCTGGGCGCGCCCCTGTTGCGGGGGCTGTTCGGCCATGAATACCTGCAATGCCCGCTGGCCGAGGGGAACGTGGTGCTCTATGTGCCGGCTGCAGATGAGCCGGTGGCTTGCCGGTCGGCTGTGGAGCAGCGCGCCAAGGCGTTGCAAGCGCGTCTGGGCTACCCCCTGGAAGCGCTTCTGGCGCGCTGGCAGACCGCCCGCTAGACGCAGAACAGCGCTCTGTTTCGAGCCTGCTACGGAAAAACACGCGACTGGGCACGGTTTTTGCGGTAGAATGCGCGCCGGTCATCCAATGACCCCTTCCCGTCCCCGCCGCGTTGCTCACCCCGATCCGTGTGCTTGAGCGTCAGGCAGGCACGGACGAACCATCCCCTTTCACGCGATTTCGCAAATCCCCGACGACCAGGCTGCCAGGGTGATCCTCCCGGATCGTGCTTTTGGCTGGCGCAGCGCTGGCCATGGGTCTTTGCGGATGTACATGAGGCAAATACCCATGACCCAGACCCTCGCGGGCGGCTTCGCCGCGCTCGAACTGCACCCGGCTGTCCTGACCGCTATCGCGGCGGTGGGCTACGAAGAGCCGTCGCCCATTCAATCCCAGTCGATTCCGGTGATTCTGGCCGGTCACGACATGATCGGTCAGGCCCAGACCGGTACCGGCAAGACCGCCGCCTTCGCGTTGCCGCTGTTGTCGCGCCTGGATCCGGCGCGCCGTGAGCCGCAGATCCTGATCCTGACCCCGACCCGCGAACTGGCCCTGCAGGTGGCTGCGGCCTTCGAGCGCTACTCCTGCGAGATGGGCGGCGTAAAGGTGGTGGCGGTCTACGGCGGCGCGCCGATGGGGCCGCAGCTCAAGGCCCTGCGCCAGGGCGCGCAGATCATTGTCGCCACGCCAGGTCGCCTGTGCGATCACCTGCGCCGTGATGAAAAGCTGCTGGGCAGCGTGGCTCATCTGGTGCTGGACGAAGCGGACGAGATGCTCAAGCTCGGCTTCATGGAAGACATCGAGTTCATCTTCGAGGCGCTGCCCGAGTCCCGTCAGACCGTCCTGTTCTCGGCCACGCTGCCGGCCTCGATCCGCGCGATTGCCGAGCGCAACCTGAAGTCGCCCAAGCACGTCAAGATCGCTGCCAAGACCCAGACGGTCGAGCGTATCGAGCAGGCTCACCTGATGGTGCATGCGGACCAGAAGCCGGTCTCGGTATTGCGTCTGCTGGAGGTCGAGCAGTTCGACGCCCTGATCGCCTTCGTGCGCACCAAGCAGGCGACCCTTGACATGGCGGAACTGCTCGAGCGGCACGGCTACCGGGCCAGCGCCCTGAACGGCGATATGCCTCAGGCGCAGCGCGAGCGGGTCATCGAGGCGCTGAAAGACGGTTCGCTGGACATCGTGGTGGCCACCGATGTGGCGGCCCGTGGTCTGGACGTACCGCGCATCACTCATGTACTGAACATCGACATGCCCTACGATCCGGAGTCCTACGTACACCGTATCGGGCGTACCGGACGTGCCGGGCGTACCGGCCGCGCCCTGCTGCTGGTCACGCCGCGCGAGCGGCGCATGCTGCAGGTCATCGAGCGGGTGACCGGGCAGAAGGTCGGCGAGATCCGTCTGCCAGACGCCGAAACCGTGCTGGAGGCGCGTCTGCAGCGTCTGGCCAACAGCCTGCGTCCGCTGCTGGAAGGTGCCGATGAGGCCCGTGGCAGCGTCTGCCGCGAGCTGTGCCAGCGTCTGGACTGCACGCCTGAGCTGCTGGCCGCGGCCCTGCTGGCGCGTCAGACCCAGGGGCAGGCACTGGATCTGGAGGGCGTGCGCCGTGAGCAGCCGCTGACGCCGGCGGCAGCCCGTGAGCGCAGTGAGCGCCCGGAGCGTGGTGAACGTACCGAGCGCTCCGGCGAGCCGCGCACCCGTCGCCCGCTCGAGCCGCTGACCGAGGGTCGTGTACGCTGCCGTACCGCGCTGGGCAAGCGCGATGGCGTAGCGGCCAAGAACCTGCTGGGGGCGATCATCAATGAGGGCCAGCTGGCCCGTGAAGCGATCGGTCGCATCCAGGTGCGTGAGACCTTCAGCCTGATCGAGCTGCCCGAAGAGGGGCTCGAGCGTCTGCTAGGTCGTCTCAAGGAGACCCGTGTAGCCGGCAAGGCCTTGCGCCTGCGTCGCTATCACGAAGACTGATCGACTGCCCCAACGCTCAAAGCGCCCCGACTGGTTCGGGGCGTTTTACGTTGTGCGTTCTGCTGCCAAGATTGCATTTTTGTGCAGGAGGATGACGGAGGGATGGCGATGTATGCAGGGTGGCCTTCAGCTTGTCACCGGGCTGTCAAGCGCGCTGGATTCACGCCGGTCGGACTCTCTAAATTTCTGATTTGTAAAGAGTTTTTCAGTTGTTCAAAAAATGCCCGATCTGTCTGCAGGCCACGTGATCCGTGGCTTGGCGAGGGTCTTCCAGATATTGTCTACAGGTTTATCCACAGCTTTCGTGGATAACGCCCGCCAGCCCTTGTCGGCCGTGGTTTGCAGGTCGATGGGGCCGCAAATCGTCCCGCTCGGGGTGCCGGTGTGGTGGCGCAGGTGGGTGAAAAGCCTGGGTAGGCATCGGGTGGTGGGCGGATGAAAAAGAGGAGAAACAGTGCATGCAACGCCGCATGACACCCCCGCAATGGCAGGGGCTGCTGAAAGCACTGGATGCGCTGCGCGAGCAGCGCCAGGTGATCACCTATCGAGCGCTTATCGAGCACCTGCAGCTGCCTGCCCCTGCGATGGCGACCCTGACCGCGGCGCTTGAGCAGCTGGCGGCGCATGATGCTCGTTGTGGCCAGCCGCTGCGCAGTGCGCTGGTGGTCAGTCAGGCGAATCCTGCCTTGCCGCGTCCCGGGTTCTTTGCCTGTGCCGTGCAGCTCGGCTGCTATGCTGGCCCGCTGGAAGGGTGCGAGGCGGCCGACTGGCATGCCCGTGAGCGCCAGCGCGTCTATGATCATCGCTTTGAGGAGGCGCCATGAACCTGCTGCGTGTCTACGCCCGCTGCCGTACCGAATTGGGTTATCGGCTGGCCCAGCAGCTGTTTCGTGTGAGTTGGTGCTTGCGTCAGCCGCGCCTATGGCGCTGGATGGAGGGACGTTTTGCCCGTCAGGCGGCAGCCGGTGATGCCCAGGCCCAGGCGTTCTATGGGCATATCCTGCTGTTTCGTGGTCAGGGGCTGGCAGCGCGGGAGGAGGGTGTGCGTCTGCTGCGCCTGGCCGCTGATGCCGGGCAAGCCGGCGCGGCTTACCAGCTGGGCATGCAGGCGTTGCAGGGCAATCTTCAGCAGGCGCCGGATGGGCCAGAAGCCTGCCGGCGGCTGGAGCAGGCCCTGAAGGCCGGACATCCCTTGGCGGCCTATCAGTTGGCCAGGCTGTTTCGTGAGGGTGCGCCGGGGCTGGCGGCCGATACCGATCTGGCAGCGGAGTACGCGCGGCAGGCGGGGTAGGCGAGGCGGGTACTGCCGGGCATGAGCCTCGGTAAGGCTCATGCCCGGCATGTCGATTACTGGCGAGCCAGCGCAGCGCGCAGGTTCAGGTAGTCGAGCAGGATGCGCCCGCTTTCAGTCAGGAAGGTGTCCTTGTCGGCGCTGATCTCTTTCGGCTCCTCTGCCGTGTTGTCTTCTTCCTGCTTGAGGGCCGTGAGCAGCGGCTCGCCCTTGGCGGCGCGGCGGGCATTTTCCAGCGCCAGCTGACGGGCTTCGATGCGCTGCTGCTGCTGGCGACGCTGTTGCTCATTGAGGCTGACGCGGGTTTCCTGCTGCAGGCTTTGCGTCAGCTGCAGGCTGTCGCGGACGAAGACAAAGTCCGGATCGTTGGCAGTGCGGGCCTCATGGCGGGCCTTGAGTTCAGCCAGGAACGGCGTGAAGGGGTTGCCGCGGGTGCGAATGGCCGGACGGATGCTATCCCAGGGCATTGCCGCAGGCAGCGCGCTTTCACCGATCTGCTTGAGGTCAAAGCGGGTCGGATAGCTGATATCCGGCAGCACGCCCTGATGCTGGGTGCTCTGCCCGGACACCCGGTAGAACTTGGCCATGGTCAGCTTGAGTTCACCATGATTGAGCGGTTGCACGCTCTGCACTGTCCCCTTGCCGAAGGTCTGACCGCCGATGATCAGCGCACGATGATAGTCCTGCATGGCGCCGGCAAAAATCTCTGAGGCGGAGGCCGATAGGCGGTTGACCAACACCGCCATGGGGCCAGCATAGACGACACCCTGGGCATCATCGGCCAGCACATCGACACGACCATCGCTGTTGCGCACCAGCACCGTCGGGCCGCGATCAATGAAAAGGCCCGTCAGCTCATTGGCCTCCTGCAGCGATCCACCTCCGTTGTTGCGCAGGTCGATGATCACGCCATCGACCTTCTCCTGGCGCAGCTCACCGAGCAGGCGACGCACATCGCGGGTGGTGCTTTTGTAGTCCGGATCGCCCTTGCGATAGGCCTTGAAGTCCAGATAAAAGGCCGGAATCTCGATCACGCCCAGGCGATAGTTCGCCCCTTCATGGGTGATCTCGATGACCGACTTCTTGGCGGCCTGCTCCTCGAGCTTCACCGCCTCACGGGTGATATCGACCACCTTGCTGGTCAGGTCATTAGGCGCGTTGCTGGCGGGAATCACCTCAAGGCGTACCGTGGTGCCCTTGGGACCGCGGATCAGCTTGACCACCTCGTCAAGGCGCCAGCCGATCACATCCACCATCTCCTGCTCGCCTTGGGCCACCCCGACGATGCGATCAGCCGGCGCCAGCAGCTTGCTCTTCTCGGCGGGACCAGCCGGGATCAGGCGGACAATCTTCACGTACTCATTGTCGTTTTGCAGGATCGCGCCGATGCCTTCCAGCGACAGGCTCATGTTGATGTCGAAGTTTTCCGCATTATCCGGCGAGAGGTAGGTGGTATGCGGGTCGTAGGTCTGGGTGAAGGCATTCAGGTAGGCCTGGAAGATGTCTTCACTGCGGGTCTGGGCAAGACGCTTGAGCTGGTTGCGGTAGCGCTTGACCAGCAATTCACGGATCGCCTCAGGCTCCTTGCCAGCAATTTTCAGGCGCAGCACCTCATCCTTGACCCGCTGGCGCCACAGGGTATCGAGCGCGGCGCGATCGGCAGCCCAGGGCGCCTTTTCCCGGTCGGTCTCCAGGGTGTCTTCGCTATTGAAATTCAGCTCGGCAAAGCGCTGCTCCAGAAGCTCCAGCGCAAAGCTCAGGCGCTCCTGCTGGCGCTCGAGCTGGCGCTTGTACAGGGCAAAACCAGGCTCGAGATTGCCCTCCTGCAGGAAGTCATCAAAGCGGTAGCGCCAGGCTTCAAACTCGGCGATGTCCTGAGCCGTGAAGTAGCTGCGCGCGGGGTCGAGCATCTTCAGGTAGTTGTCGAGAATCGCGGCGGAGCGCGCGTCATCCAGCGGTGGCTTGCTGTAGTGATGGCGCTTGAGCAGTTCGATGACATTCAGGCTGGCGATCACCTGGCTGCGTTCGGGATTCAGGCTCTCCCACGGCAGATCGCGGGCAGCGGTGGCGGCAGAAGACAGCAGGCTGGTGGTCAGGGCCAGCGCCAGGGCGAGTGCAGTGCGGGGAAGGAGAGGTTTCATCGGGATCAACGCGTCGGGAGTTCGCCTGTTAGGCTGCGGGAATGGCACCGGGTTCCCGTGGGGTGCGCCGTGGTCGGCCTGGAGGTGCTGACGGCGGACACTTTACGGGTCACAATCCGGGGCAGGGCGCCAGACAGGCTGGGCCGGTGCCGATGATTGGACAATATGGAGGTAGCGTGAACGCATTGCAAGGTATCGATGGTGAGCTGGAATGGACCCAGACCGCACGCCCAGCGTGCGATGTCGGGCAGATCCGCATCCAGGTGGCGGCTGCCGGTCTGAACCGTGCGGATCTGCTGCAGCGCAGCGGCCTTTACCCGCCGCCGCCCGGGGTCAGCGAGGTGCTGGGCCTTGAATGCGCGGGCGTGGTGACCGAGGCCGGGCCCGGCAGTCGCTGGCGGGTCGGTGATCGGGTCTGTGCCCTGCTGGCCGGTGGCGGCATGGCCGAGGAAGTGGTGGTGGATGCCCGCCATGCCCTGCCGATCCCCGAGGGGCTGTCGCTGCTGGAGGCGGCGGTGATTCCCGAAGTCTATGCCACCGCCTGGCTCAACCTGTTCCAGCTCGGCGCCCTGCAACCGGGTGAGAAGGTGCTGCTGCACGCCGGAGCCAGTGGTGTCGGCTCGGCGGCGATCCAGCTGTGCAAGGCCTTTGGCAGTCCCTGCTGGGTCAGCGTCGGCTCCCGTGAGCGCCTGGCCTACTGTGAGGCGCTGGGGGCGGAAGGCGGCGTGGTGCGCGGCGATGATCTGGAGGCGCTGCGGGATTTCGCCCCCTTTGATGTGATCCTCGATCCGGTCGGCGCCAGCTACGGCGAACTCAACCTCAAGGTGCTCGGTCAGGATGGCCGCTGGGTGATCATCGGCCTGATGGGCGGGCGCAAGGCGCAGCTGGATCTGGCGCTGCTGCTCGGCAAGCGCATCCAGATGATCGGCTCGACCCTGCGTAACCGCGATGCCGACTTCAAGGCGCGCCTGATGGCCGATCTTGAGCAGTTCGTCTGGCCGCTGTTTGCCGAGGGGCGTCTCAAGGCCCAGCTGGAGCGCCGCTATGCGGTGCGCGATGCCGAGGCGGCCTTCGAGGTGCTGGCCAGCAACGAGGTGCAGGGCAAGGTGGTGCTGGTGGTCGATGAGGCGCTGGCTGACAGCCAGGCCTGAGTCCGCAACCCCCTCAGGCGGCGGGCGCGTCCTTGGCAGCGCCCGCCGCTGCGGCTTTATTGCCAGTCGAGAATCGTCCAGCCGTGTTGTTTGGCGTGAGCACGCAGCCGCGCATCCGGATTGACCGCGCGCGGATGGGCGACGTGCGCAAGCAGCGGCAAATCGTTGCAGGAGTCGGAGTAGAAGTACGCGCCCTCCAGGGATTCGTCCTCGGCCTGCGCCCACGCCTTGAGGCAGACGATCTTGCCCTCGCGCGCGCAGGGTGTGCCGCTCAGCGCGCCGCTGTAGTGGCCATGCTGCACGGCCAGCGCCGTGCCCAGCACATCGGTGATTCGCAGCCGCTCGGCAATCGCCTCGACCAGAAAGGTCGGTGTGGCGGAAATCACCACAACCCGATCGCCCTGCTGACGATGCGTGGCGATAGCGCGCATCGCCGCCGAGTGGATCAGCGGCTCGATCACGTCCTCGACGAACGGCCCAGCGACATGCGCCACTTCCTCCGGCGTGCGGCCGATCAGCGGCTGCAGACCGAACTGCAGGTACCCCTCCAGGCTGACCTGCTGCTCGGCATACGCCGCGACCAGCGCCTGCTCGCGTGGGAGAAAGGAGTCACGGTCCACCCAGCCCAGATCCGCCAGATAGGCGCTCCAGAGGCTGGGGCTGTTACCGTCGATCAGGGTGTCATCAAGATCGAAAAGGGCAAGGGGCATGGGGTGTCCTCAGGGCAGGGTGGCGCTGTTGTAGAAGGCGCCCAGCACGCGCACCAGGTGTTCCAAGTCATGGCTGCCGGCCAGCTCGCGGATCGAGTGCATGGCAAAGGTCGGCAGACCGATGTCCACGGTGCGTACCCCCAGCTGACTGGCGGTGATCGGCCCGATGGTCGAGCCGCAGCCGAGGTCGCTGCGCACCACAAAGCTCTGGACCGGCACGTTCTGCTGCTGGCAAAGATGACGGAAGAAGCCCGCTGTTTCGCTGTTGGTGGCGTAGCGCTGGTTGCTGTTGATCTTGATCACCGGGCCTGCGTTGAGGCGCGGGCCATGGTTGCCATCGTGGCGATCGGCGTAGTTGGGGTGTACGCCATGGGCGTTGTCCGCCGAGACCAGCAACGAGCGCTGGATGGTGCGCACGAAGGCTTCGCCATCACCGAGCAGACGGCGCAGGGTCTGCTCCAGGAACGGGCCGTCGGCGCCACAGGCCGAGCAGGAGCCGATTTCCTCATGGTCGGTGCAGACCAGCACGGCGTTCTGCTCCTCATCGGCACTCAGCAGCGCGCTGAGGCCGGCGTAGCAGGACAGCAGGTTGTCCAAGCGTGCGCCGGCAATGAAGTCCTGTTCCAGACCGACCAGCGCCGCCGGCTGGGTATCGTAGAAGCTCAGCTCAAAATCCAGCACTTGCTCGACGCTCAGGCCATGCTCGCGCTTAAGCTGCTCGGCCAGCAGGCCGCGGAAGCTGCGGGTCGCGTCCACCGGCAGCTGGGCCAGCAGCGGCGGCAGCTCGGTCTGCGGGTTGATGGTCCAGCCCTTGTTAGCCTCGCGGTTGAGGTGGATGGCCAGGCTTGGGATCACCGCGATGGGCGCCTTGAAGTCGATCAGCCGGCTGTCTAGCTGGCCGTCATGGCTGAAGGTGACGCGCCCGGCCAGCGACAGGTCGCGATCGAACCAGGGGGCGAGCAGCGCGCCGCCATACACCTCGACGCCCAGCTGCCAGAAGCCGCCGCGCACCAGCTCCGGCTGCGGCTTGACCCGCAGGCACGGGCTATCGGTATGTGCACCGACCAGGCGCAGCCCTGCGTCCAGCGGGGCGTGCTGGCCCAGCTTGACGGCGATCAGTGAGGAGTCGTTGCGGGTCACGTAGTAGCGCCCGCCGGGCGCGGCCTGCCAGGCGTCGCGCTCATCCAGACGCACGTAGCCGGCTGCCTCAAGGCGGGTCGCCAGGCTGGCGGTGGCGTGGAAGGGCGTGGGTGAGGCCTTGAGGAAGTCGATCAGGCCCTGATTGAGTACGTCGCGCATGGTGACTCCGGAAAGTGAAAAGGGCGGTGTGGCCGCCACATACAGGACGCGCGTCCTGCCGGCGGTCCGTCGCGGTTCAGAACGGTGCCGGGCTGCTGAAACGCAGGCGCTCGCCGCTGAGTGGGTGCGTCAGGCACAGCAGGCTGGCATGCAGGCACAGGCGCTCATGGGCGGCCAGCGCCGGCTCGTGGGCATACAGGCGATCGCCCAGCAGCGGGTGGCCGATGGCCAGCATGTGCACGCGCAGCTGGTGGGAGCGGCCGGTGATCGGCGTCAGCTCGACCCGGCAGTAATCCGCATGGCGCTCGAGCACCTGCCAGAAGGTCAGCGCGTGCTTGCCCAGCTCATGATCGACGATATGCCGCGGCTTGTTGGGTGGATCGTAGCGCAGCGGCAGCTCGATGCGGCCGCTGTCCGCCTCGGGCTGGCCCCAGCACAGTGCGGTGTAGGCCTTCTCGGTTTCGCGATCGTGAAACTGGCGGGACAGTTCGCGGTGGCTGTCGGCATCACGGGCCAGCACGATCAGCCCGGAGGTTTCCCAGTCCAGGCGGTGGACGATGCGCGCCTCCGGGTAGCCATGTTCCTGCAGGCGGGTGACCAGGCAGTCCTTGTTGTCCTCGGCGCGCCCGGGCACCGAGAGCAGCAGGGTCGGCTTGTTGATCACCAGCAGGGCGGCATCCTGGTGGACGATTTCGATGTTCGACAGCGGCATAGCGGATTCCACAAATGACTGCGGCGGCCCGCAGGCCGCCGCACGCGATACACCGCCCGATCAGCGCTCGGGCAGGGTGATATTCAGCTCGAGGATCGAGCAGGTACCCTGGTTTTCCAGGGCGACCTGCACCTGATCCTGCTCGATCGGCACGTACTTGCGGATCACCGCCACCAGCTCTTCCTGCAGGGCCGGCAGGTAGTCCGGTTGCTCGTCACGGTTACTGCCACGCTCGTGAGCCACGATGATCTGCAGGCGTTCCTTGGCGATCGACGCCGAGGAGGGTTTCTTGCGGGCGCGCAGGAAGTCGAAAAGGCTCATCTCAACCTCCGAACAGGCGTTGCAGGAAACCTTTCTTCTGCACATCCAGGAAGCGATGCGGCATTTCCTTGCCCAGCAGACGCTCAACGGCATCGCTGTAGGCCTGGCCCGCATCGCTCTGCTCGTCGAGGATCACCGGGACGCCCTGGTTGGAGGCCTTGAGCACCGCCTGGGATTCGGGGATCACGCCCAGAAGGCCGATGGAGAGGATTTCCTCGACATCATCGACGCTGAGCATCTCACCGCGCGCCACGCGCTCGGGGTTGTAACGGGTCAGCAGCAGGTGCTCCTTGACCGGCTCCTCGCCCTGCTCGGCGCGGCGCGACTTGCTGGCCAGAAGGCCCAGGATACGGTCGGAGTCGCGTACCGAGGAAACCTCGGGGTTGGTGACGACAATCGCCACATCGGCAAAGT
Source organism: Pseudomonas eutrophicaquae (assembly GCF_023544715.1). Classification (GTDB taxonomy): domain Bacteria; phylum Pseudomonadota; class Gammaproteobacteria; order Pseudomonadales; family Pseudomonadaceae; genus Geopseudomonas. The sequence continues at coordinate 26,494 of NZ_JAMJEZ010000018.1, forward strand.
ACATCGCCAGGTGGGCGCCTTTCTCGATACCGGCCGGCGAGTCGCAGATGATGTACTCGAAGTCCTTGCTCAGATCCTCGATCACCTGGGCGACACCTTCCTGAGTCAGGGCGTCCTTGTCGCGGGTCTGGCTGGCGGCCAGGACATAGAGGTTGTCAAGGCGCTTGTCCTTGATCAGGGCCTGGGAGAGGGTGGCTTCCTTGTGGATCACGTTGACGAAGTCGTACACCACGCGGCGTTCACAGCCCATGATCAGGTCGAGATTACGCAGGCCGACATCGAAGTCGACGATCACGGTCTTGTGGCCGCGCAGGGCGAGGCCGGTACCGATGGCGGCACTGGAAGTCGTTTTGCCCACGCCACCCTTGCCGGAGGTGACAACAATGATTTTGGCCAAGGTGCTTACCCCAAAGATGAAAGGATCAGGATGCCTGAAAATGTCCGCAGTATCGGTCAAAGGCGGGTGATGTTCAACACGTCTCCGGACAGGCTGATCTGTACCGGTTTGCCCCATTGCGGGTGGCGGCGCAGGTCCTCGGCGGTCTTGTAAACCCCGCCGATGGCCACCAGTTCGGCGGTCAGCGCCTGGCAGAAGATCCGCGCCTGCAGATTGCCGCTGACACCTGCCATCACCCGTCCGCGCAGCGGGCCATAGACGTGCACATTGCCATCGGCCTTGAGCTCGGCGCCGGCGCTGACGCTGGACACCACCACCAGATCTCCTTGCGGTGCATAAACGCACTGCCCGCCACGCACAGGCGCGGTGATCATCAGGGTCGGTGCCGGGATCGGGGTCAGGGTGGGGACGTCGTCAGTCGGGGCGGGCGCATCCGCTTCGACTTCGGTAACGGGCGCCTCGGCCGGTGGCGCCTCCTCAGCGGCTTCAGCGCTGGGCAGCTCCAGCGGCAGATGGCGCTCGCGGCCACTGCCCGGTGGCAGGATCGGCAGACCGAGTGCGCGGGCGGCGGCCAGGTCACTCTCGCGCCGGGCGCGGATGCCCAGGGGCAGCAGGCCGTGGTGCCGGCAGATTTCCAGCACCGCCTGCAGATCGACCGGTCCACAGTCGTCTTCCAGGGTTTCAAGGCTCAGCAGCAGCGGGACATCGCTGAAGAAATTTGGCGCCTGCGCCACTTTCTCGGCCAGTTGGCGTTCCAGGCGCAGCAGATCAATGCGGACCAACTCCATGACGGTCACGGCGAACATTTTGCCCTTGAGCCGGAATACCGGCTCGAGAGCGGCAGGGGAGAGTGATTCGTTAGGCATCATGGTGTGGGCAACCCGTAGGGAGGCAGGACTTATAGCGGCATCCCGACAGCCCCGCAAGCGCCGGCAATGGCTGATGGGGCGCGCGGGCTCGGGTTAGAATGCCAGCCACTTTGCTTCAGACCGGATGTCTACCATGGATCGTCCCCGTTTTCGCCGCGCCTTTTTGCACCCGCGCTTCTGGCCGCTGTGGTTCGCGCTGGGGCTGCTCTGGCTGCTGGTGCAGCTGCCCTATCGTGCCCTGCTGCGTCTGGGGCGGCTGCTGGGTGCCTTGATGTGGCATGTGGCGGGCGAGCGCCGGCGGATTGCCGCGCGCAACCTTGAGCTGTGCTTCCCCGAGCTGCACCCGGCGGCTCGCGAGCGGCTGCTGCGGGAGAACTTTGCCTCCAGCGGCATCGCCTTTTTCGAGATGGCGATGAGCTGGTGGTGGCCCCGCGAGCGCCTGGCGCGCCTGGCCCATATCGAGGGGCTGGAACATCTGCAGGCCGCGCAGCGCGAGGGCCGCGGGGTGATCCTCATGTCCCTGCACTTCACCACCCTTGAGATCGGCGCGGCGCTGCTCGGTCAGCGGCACACCATCGATGGCATGTACCGCGAGCACAAGAATCCGCTGTTTGACTACATCCAGCGCCGCGGCCGTGAGCGTCATAACCTCGATGCCACCGCCATCGAGCGTGAGGACGTGCGCGCGATGCTCAAGGTGCTGCGCGCCGGGCGCGCCATCTGGTATGCACCGGATCAGGATTACGGCCGCAAGCAGAGCCTGTTCGTGCCGCTGTTCGGCATTCCCGCCGCCACTGTCACCGCCACCAGCAAGTTTGCCCGCCTCGGCAAGGCGCAGGTGGTGCCCTTTACCCAGCAGCGTCTGGCCGATGGCAGCGGTTACCGTCTGGTGGTGCATCCGCCGCTGGCGGACTTCCCCGGCGAGAGTGAAGAGGCTGATTGCCTGCGGGTCAATCAATGGGTCGAGCAGGCCCTGCGCGCTTGCCCCGAGCAGTACCTCTGGGCGCACCGGCGCTTCAAGACCCGCCCCGAGGGTGAGCCGTCCCTCTACGCGCGGCCGCATTGATGCAGTCGCCGCCCTGTCCGCCTGCCGTGGCACCCACTGCGCTGCTGCTTTCCGGCGGCGGGGCGCGCGCCGCCTATCAGGTCGGGGTGCTCAGTGCGATCGGTGAGCTGCTCAGCGACAGCTCGCCCAATCCGTTTCCGGTGATCGTCGGCACCTCTGCCGGGGCGATCAATGCGGTGGCGCTGGCCAGCGGCGCGCGCAACATGCGCGCCAGCATCCGTCAGCTGACCCGCATCTGGCGCGGCTTCAATACCGCACGCATCTACCGCAGCGACTGGCCGGGCGTGCTGCGCCAGGCGGCGGTGTTCATGAGCAGCAGCCTGCTGGGGTTGGCACGGGATGTACCGGTGGCGCTGCTGGATAACCGCCCGCTGGCTGATCTGCTGCGTGAGGAAATCGACCTGTCCGGCATCGCCCCGGCACTCGACTGCGGCGCCCTGCAGGCGGTGGCGATCACCGCATTTGGCTATGGCTCCGGGCAGGCGGTGACCTTTTATGAGTCGCTGCGCCCGATCACGCCCTGGCGCCGGCATCGTCGTCAGGGGGCGGCGGTGCGCCTGACCCATGAGCATCTGCTGGCCAGTGCAGCGATTCCGCTGCTGTTTGCCCCGGTGCGTCTGGGCAGCGAGTACTTCGGCGATGGCGCATTGCGTCAGGATGCGCCGATCAGTCCGGCGCTGCATCTGGGCGCGCAGCGGGTGCTGGTGATCGGGGTCAGCGGCGGGGCCGGGCAGCCGGTGGCCGGTGAGGGGCAGTGGCTGTCGCCGCCGCGCCATCCACCGACGCTGGCCCAGCTGGGCGGCCTGCTGCTCAATGCCACCTTTGTCGACAGCCTGGAGGCGGATCTTGAGCTGCTCGAGCGCCTCAATCGCTTCAGTCAGCTGGTGCCGCCCGCCCAGCGCGGCAGCCATCTGCAGCCGGTCGAGGTACTGGTGATGGCGCCCAGCCAGTCGCTGGACACGATTGCCGCCCGCCATCGCCACCTGCTGCCGTCGGCGCTGCGTCTGTTCTTTGCCGGCCCCGGGGCCACCCGGGCCAGCGGCGCGGGGCTGCTCAGCTATCTGCTGTTCGAGAGCGCCTACTGCAACGAGCTGATCGAGCTGGGCTACCGGGATGCCCTAGAGCGGCGCGCCGAGCTGGTGGCCTTTCTCGGCCTGTGATGGCCTTGCTTGCACGGCGGGGCTGCGGCAGTCTGCGGGCAAGCATCCAAGGAGCAAGAGCATGGCCGAGATCGATGCGCGTCTGCGCGAAGAAGTGAATCTGCTGGGGACCCTGCTGGGCGATACCTTCCGTGCCGAGCGCGGTGCGGCGTTTCTCGACAAGATCGAACGCATCCGCAAGGGCGCCAAGGCGGCGCGGCGTGGCTCGGGCGAGGGCGCGCGCCAGCTGGCGGAAACCCTCGATGCACTGAGTGATGACGAGCTGCTGCCGGTGGCGCGGGCCTTCAACCAGTTCCTCAACCTGGCTAACATCGCCGAGCAGCATCACCGCATCCGTCGGCGCGCGCCGGGCGAGGCGCCGCCGTTCGAGGAGCGGGTGCTGGATGAGCTGCTGGAGCGGCTGCGCCAGGCCGGTCATGCGCCAGAGGCGCTGGCCCGGCAGATTGCCGCGCTGGACATCGAGCTGGTGATTACCGCCCATCCCACCGAGGTGGCGCGGCGAACCCTGATCCAGAAATACGACGATGTCGCCGCCGCGCTGGCCGCCGCCGATCACGATGATCTGGCGCCCCGCGAGCGCCAGCGGGTGCAGCAGCAGTTGCAGCGTCTGCTGGCGGAAATCTGGCACACCGACGAGATCCGCCGCCACAAGCCCACGCCGATCGATGAGGCGCGCTGGGGCTTTGCGGTCATCCAGCACTCGCTGTGGCAGGCGGTGCCGCACTTTTTGCGCGGTGTCGATGAGCTGTTGCAGCAGCGCTGCGCCCAGCGCCTGCCGCTGGAAGCCGCGCCGCTGCGCTTTGCTTCCTGGATGGGCGGCGATCGCGATGGCAACCCGAATGTCACCGCCGCGGTCAGCCGGGAAGTGCTGCTGCAAGCGCGCCGCGTGGCTGTCGAGCTGTACCTGGGTGATGTCGAGCAACTGATCACCGAGCTGTCCATGCAGCAGGCGAACGCGGCGCTGCATGAGCGGGTGGGACAGGTGCCGGAGCCCTACCGGGTACTGCTGCGCGAGCTGCGCCAGCGCCTGTTCGCCACCCGCGACTGGCTGGATGCCGCCCTGCAACAGCCAGCGACCCCGCCGACCGCCGAAGTGCTGCACGATAACGCGGCGCTGATCGCACCGCTGGCGCTGTGCCATGCCTCGCTGGTCGAGTGCGGCATGGCGGCGATTGCCGAGGGGCCGCTGCTCGATACCCTGCGCCGCGCCCATACCTTCGGCCTGTTCCTGGTGCGGCTGGATATTCGCCAGGACTCCAGCCGTCACGCCGCTGCGCTTGGGGAAATCACTCGCTATCTGGGGCTGGGCGATTACCTGGCCTGGGATGAGGAGCAGCGGGTGGCCTTCCTCGAGCGCGAGCTGGACAACCCCCGGCCACTGCTGCCCGTCCGCTATCAGCCCTCGCCAGAAACCGCCGAAGTGCTGGCGACCTGCCGCGTGGTGGCCGACAGCCCGGCCGCCTCGCTCGGCTCTTATGTGATCTCCATGGCCGGCGCGCCCAGCGATGTGCTGGCCGTCGAGCTGCTGCTCAAGGAGGCCGGGCTGGAGCGGCCGATTCGCGTGGTGCCGCTGTTCGAGACGCTCGATGATCTGGAGCATGCCGGTGCGGCGATCGACCGCCTGCTGGCGCTGCCGGGCTATCGGGCGCGTCTGGAGGGGCCGCAGGAGGTGATGATCGGCTACTCCGACTCGGCCAAGGATGCCGGCACCCTGGCCGCCGCTTGGGCGCAGTACCGCGCGCAGGAGAGTCTGGTCGCGGTCTGCGCGCGCCACGGCGTCGAGCTGCTGCTGTTCCATGGCCGTGGCGGCACCGTCGGGCGCGGCGGTGGTCCGGCGCATGCGGCGATCCTCTCCCAGCCGCCGGGGTCGGTGACCGGGCGCTTCCGGGTGACCGAGCAGGGCGAGATGATCCGCTTCAAGTTCGGCCTGCCGGGGCTGGCAGAGCAGAACCTCAACCTGTACCTGGCCGCCGTGCTGGAGGCGACCTTGCTGCCACCGCCGGCCCCCACGGCCGAGTGGCGCGCGCTGATGGAGCGTCTGGCGCAGGATGGGCTCACGGCTTATCGCACGGTCGTGCGCGGTGAAACCCACTTCGTCGATTACTTCCGCCAGGCCACACCCGAGCAGGAGCTGGGGCGTCTGCCGCTGGGCAGTCGTCCGGCGCGGCGGCGCAGTGGCGGGATTGAAAGCCTGCGGGCGATTCCCTGGATCTTCGCCTGGACCCAGATGCGCCTGATGCTGCCGGCCTGGCTTGGCTGGGAGCACGCGCTGGCCTGTGCGGTGGAGCGTGGCGAGGGCGCGCTGCTGCAGGAAATGCGCGATCACTGGCCGTTCTTCCGCACCCGCATCGACATGCTGGAAATGGTGCTGGTCAAGGCCGATGCCGGGATCGCAAGGCTCTACGACAAGCGTCTGGTGGATGCCGAGCTGCAGGAGCTGGGCCAGCAGCTGCGCGAGCTGCTGAGGCAGGCGATCAGCCAGGTGCTGCGCCTGACCGCGCAGGGCAGCCTGCTGGAAAACAGCCCGGAGCTGCGCGAATCCATCAGCGTGCGCGACACCTACCTCGACCCGCTGCACCTGCTGCAGGTGGAGCTGCTGGCCCGCTCGCGGCGCGCCGGCGGCGAGACCGACAGCCGCTTGGAACGGGCGCTGCTGGTCAGCGTCGCCGGGATTGCGGCGGGTCTGCGCAACACCGGCTGAGGGCCGCCGTGCTGTCCGGACGCATCTTGTGTCCGGACAGACGGCTGTGTATTTTGGTTGGCTTTTGCGGGGCGTCGTTTTGTGTTAGCAGCGAGTCAGACCCTTGCACGGCTTCCTGCGCCGGCCTTCAAAGGCCGGCGCGCCGTCTCTACTCACCACTCTAGGAGCAACACACGATGCGCGTAATCCTGCTCGGGGCGCCCGGCGCCGGCAAGGGCACCCAGGCCCGTTTCATCACCGAGAAGTTTGCCATTCCGCAGATCTCCACCGGCGACATGCTGCGTGCGGCGATCAAGGCCGAGACCCCGCTGGGCCTGCAGGTCAAGGACGTGATGGCCAGCGGTGGCCTGGTCTCCGATGAGATCATCATCGGCCTGATCAAGGAGCGTATTGCCGCTGCCGACTGTGCCAACGGCTTCCTGTTCGATGGCTTCCCGCGCACCATCCCCCAGGCCGAGGCCCTGCGCGATGCGGGTGTGGTGATTGATCACGTGCTGGAGATCGCGGTCGATGATGAAGAGATCATCAGCCGTATGTCTGGCCGCCGCGTACACCCGGCCTCCGGTCGCACCTACCACGTGCTGCACAATCCGCCGAAGGTCGAGGGCGTCGACGATGAGACCGGCGAGGCGCTGATCCAGCGTGAAGACGATCACGAGGACACCGTGCGCAAGCGTCTTGAGGTCTACCATGCCCAGACCAAGCCGCTGGTCGGCTTCTATCAGGCGCTGGGCGAGCAGGCCGGCAAGCCGATCTGCTCCCGCGTCGAGGGTGTCGGCAGCGTCGAGGCGATCACCGCCCGGGTGCTGGCCGCGCTGAGCTGATCACGCCTGCTGCAGACCAAGCGGCCCGCCCTGTGCGGGCCGTTTGCATTTACAATGCCCGCCCGTTTGCTTACCGGATATGTGCCCATGACGACCCTGCTGGCCCTGGATACCGCCACCGAAGCCTGCTCCGTTGCGCTTGCCCATGAGGGGCGGCTGATCAGCCGTTATGAGGTGATTCCGCGCCTGCACGCCCAGCGCGTGCTGCCGATGGTGCAGGAGGTGCTGGCTGAGGCCGGGCTGAGCCTGTCGGCGGTGGACGCCATCGCCTTCGGGCGCGGTCCGGGGGCCTTTACCGGCGTGCGGATCGCCGTGGGGGTGGTGCAGGGGCTGGCCTTTGCGCTGGATCGCCCGGTGCTGCCGGTCTCGACCCTCGCTGCGCTGGCCCAGCGCGCCTGGCGCGAGCACGCAGCCGAGCAGGTGGCCTCGGCCATCGATGCCCGGATGGATGAGGTCTACTGGGGCTGCTTCCAGCTGCAGGACGGGGTGATGCAGCCGGCGGGGCTGGAGCAGGTGCTGCTGCCCGAGCAGGTCGCACTGCCTCGAGGTGCGGCGGGCGCGTGGTTTGGCGCTGGGACCGGCTGGGGCTACGCCGCGCGTCTGGCGGTTCAGGTGCCGGCCTGCAATGCCGCGCTACTGCCCGATGCTCGTGACCTGCTGACCCTGGCCCAGGCCGCCTGGGCGCGCGGTGAGTGGGTGAGTGCCGATCAGGCCCAGCCGATCTACCTGCGCGACAACGTGGCCACCCCGAAAAAGGCCTGAGCACGGTGCTGCCGTATTACCTCGGCTGCCCCTCCTGGAACGAGCCGGCCTGGCGCGGCAGCTTCTATCCGGCAGGCTTGGCGGCTCATGAACTGCTGGGTGCCTATTGCCAGCGCTTCAACACGGTGGAGGGCAATACCACCTTCTACGCCCGCCCCGCGGCGCAGACCCTGCAGCGCTGGGCCGAGCAGATGCCGGCGGACTTCCACTTTTGCGCCAAGCTGCCCCGCGATATCAGTCACGCTGAGGACCTGCGTGAACAGCTGCCGGCCGCGCAGGCCTTCCTCGATTTGCTAAGCCCGCTGGGCGCGCGCATCACACCGCTCTGGCTGCAGCTGCCGGCGCGCTTCTCGCCGGCGCGGCTGGGTGAGCTGGCCGCCTTCATTGATGCCCTGGCCGCTCCGGCGCTGGCGGTGGAGGTGCGTCATCTGGCGTTCTTCGCCCGGGGCGAAGAGGAGCGGGCGCTCAATCGTCTGCTGCATGCGCGGGGGGTGGAGCGGATCTGCCTGGACTCGCGCGCCCTGTTCCGCGCCACGGATCGCAGCCCGGCGGTACTGCACGCTCAGGCACGCAAGCCGCGTCTGCCCCTGCGCCCGGCGGCCTTCAGCGCTACCCCTCAGGTGCGCTTTATCGGTCACCCGCAGCAGGAGGCCAATGCGCCATTCCTGGCGCCCTGGGTGGAAAAGACCGCCCAGTGGATCGAGGTCGGCCTGCAGCCCCATATCTTTCTGCATACCCCGGACAATCAGCGGGCACCGCAGCTGGCGCAGTATTTTCATGAGCTGCTGATGGCGCGCCTGCCGGGGCTCCCGGCACTGCCGGAGCCTGCTCCGGGTAGCAGCGCGGCGACCCAGCTGGATCTGCTCTAGGCGCCCCACAGCGCCTCGGCTGTACCGCAAGAGCCACCACAGGTGGTGAATTGCGAGTACCGCTCAGACTGACCAGAACAGTGCGAGCGGTACCGCTACCAGTTGCTCATCGAAAGGCACAACCTGCTCGCCGGTATAGAACACCACGCCCCGCTTGAACTGCTGCGGCGTAGTCTCGCGTAGATGACGAAGTCCATTGAAATCCTTGCCACTGATAGTGGCCGCGGCCTTGACTTCGATGCCAACCAACTCGCCACGGCGGTTCTCCAGCACGAAGTCCACCTCGACACCCGTGGAGGTACGGTAATGCATCAGCTGCGTGCGCAAATCCGACCAGCTCTGATGCTTGACCAGCTCGGCATGCACAAAGTCCTCCACCAGATCCCCCGGCAACCCCAGCCCCGCAGCCATACCGGCCTCGCTCAAACCCTGCAAGTGGGCCATCAGGCCGTAGTCGGTCACGAACAGCTTGGGCGATTTCTGTAGTCGTTTGCCGAGATTGGACGACCAGGCGGGCACCTGGCGCACGAGAAAAAGGGTCTCCAGCAGGGTCAGGTAGCGCTTTAGCGTGGTCTGCGCAATACCTGTCGAGCGCGACAGCTCGGCGGCATTCAGCAGGCCGCCACTGCGCGCGCCCAGCAGCTGCATCAGCCGTGGCATCTCTGTAAGCCCCTCGATCTGGGCCAGATCGCGGACGTCGCGCAGCAGGATCGTATGGAGATAACTCTCGAACCACGCTTCCCGCCGCCGCTCGCCGGAACGATTCAGCGCCTCCGGATAACCGCCACGACACAGTCTGGCGATGAAGTCCTGCCGTTCGAAATGGCACTGGCCCGGCAGCTGGCCGCCGAACAGTCGATCAATGATGCTCAGGGGCTGACGCTCGATTTCACTTTGCGCCAGAGGCCACAGATTCAGCACTTCCATACGCCCGGCCAGGGAGTCGGCAATCTGCGGCAGCAACAGCACATTGGCTGAGCCGGTCAGCAGGAAGCGACCAGGGGTGCGGTCGCGATCTACTACTGTCTTGATCGCCAGAAATACCCCGGGAGCGCGCTGCACCTCGTCGAGACAGACAGCCCCCTTGAGCGCGTTGATGAAACCGAAGGGGTCTGCCTGCACAGCCGCCAGCACTGCCGGGTCGTCCAGGGTGTAATAGATCGCTTCGCGGCCGAGGTCTTGGATCAACGTGCTCTTGCCGGTCTGGCGAGCGCCGTTGATCAGTACGACCGGTGAATCGTCAAGGGCTGCGAGTAGATGCTGACGTATTTTTCGCGCGTACATGGTGTAATTTCATCCATTAAGTGGTTGAAATTACACCACATGTGAGCAGCTTAGGACAGCATTGCCATCAGTCCGTGTGAGCGTTCCCTTCCTCGTACTCGGGAGGGTCCAGACACTGCCAGGCACTGCCACTCACGGCAAATTTCAACAGGCTGTTAGGGCAGTGCAGCGCACTTTGGCACAATGGCCGCCCCTTTTTCCTGTCGGGTGTGGCTGATGTCTGTCTGTGCGGTGCGTGTGTGTGTCCAAGCGCTTTCTCCCGAATATGCCGAGGCGGCTGCTCACTGGGCGCAGCAGCTGGTGCTGCCGGTCGGTGGCGAGGCGGACTTCGCCCTGCAGCTGGGGGCCGAGGGTCTGCAGCTGGTCGATCTGGGACCTGAGGCGCCGGGGCCGGTGCGGGTCGATTTCGTCGAAGGCGCCAGCGCGCACCGGCGCCGTTTTGGTGGCGGCAGCGGACAGATGATTGCCAAGGCGGTTGGCGTGCAGGGCGGGATTCGTCCGCGCATCCTTGATGCCACGGCAGGGCTTGGGCGCGATGCGTTCGTGCTGGCGAGCCTGGGCTGCGAGATGACGCTGATCGAGCGCCAGCCGCTGGTGGCTGCCTTGCTGGCGGACGGGCTGGCCCGCGCTGCGCGCGACCCGGAAGTGGCGCCGATTGTTGCGCACATGCAGCTGGCGAGCGGCGATGCCATCGCGCAGATGAGCGCCTGGCAGGGCGAGCCCCCGCAGGTGATCTATCTGGATCCGATGTTCCCGCACCGCGACAAAAGCGCGCTGGTGAAAAAGGAGATGCGCCTGTTCCGGCCGCTAGTCGGGGATGATCTGGATGCGCCGGCCCTGCTGGCCGCGGCACTGGCACTGGCCAGCCACCGCGTGGTGGTCAAGCGCCCGCGCAAGGCGCCATGCATCGAGGGGCCCAAGCCCTCCCACCAGCTGGAGGGCAAGTCCAGCCGCTATGACATCTACGCGAAGAAAGCTCTCAAGGCGCCGGCCTGAGGGCCCGTGAGCAACGCCCCGGGCACCGCCGATCGATCTACGGCAGGGGGCGCAGCCCCAGCGGCGCGTCATCGGGGGCCGGCAACTGACGAGCGATGTCCTGCAGCGCGCCTGCCAGCAGCTCCTCGACCACCGGGTGATAGAAGGGCAGCTGCAGCAGGCTGTGGGCGGTCTCGCCGCGCTGGATCGCCCAGGCCAGCAGGTGCCCCAGATGCTCGCCGCCCAGGCACAGCAGCGAGGCGCCGAGCAGTCGCCCGCTGCCAGCCTCGGCGTACAGGCGCAGCAGGTTGTGGTCGCCGCCGAGAATGCGCAGGCGGCCGTTGCTTTGCCCGCTGGCGCTGCCGATCACGATCCGCGACGGGTCCAGCTCGCTCAGGCGGGCGCCGACGCTGACCAGATCCGGGCTGGAGAACACAATCCCCAGCGCGACCTTGCGCTGCCAGCCGCGGCGCGCCTCGCGTGCAGCGTTGTAGCCGGCGATGCTGCCTTCATCGACCGCTTCATGGAGCAGGGTGCGCTGCGCGTTGGCATCGCCGGCGATAAAGACCGGCCATTCGCCCAGTTGCAGGGTGGCCGGATCAAAGTGCGGCACGCCGCGCGCATCCAGGGCAAACCCCGCTTCCGCCAGCCCCAGCTGATCGATATTCGGGCGCCGACCGGTCGCCACCAGCAAAAGATCCACCTCGCTCGAGTGCTCGCCCGCCTGCAGCCGCACGCCCTGCGCGGTGGCTTCGGCCTGTGCGTTGGCCCCAAGCCACAGGGTCATTTCGGCGCCGAACTGCTGCTGGGCGCGCTCGGTGATCTGCGGATCGTCGATGCCGGCTAAGCGGCTGCCCACGGCAGTGACCTGCACGCCCAGCCGGGCCAGTGCCAGCCCCATCTCCAGCCCGATGGCGCCCAGTCCCAGCACGCCGATGCGCCCCGGCAGCGCGTCCCGCTCGAACAGCTCATCAGTGGTGACCACCCGCTCACCGAGCGCGGCCAGTTCGGCCGGCAGGTGGGGCCGTGAGCCGGTGGCGATCACCACGGCGGCGGCCTGAACCTGCACGCGCTGGCCATCAGCCTGGGTGACTTCAAGGCGGGTGGGGGAGAGAAAACGTGCGCGCCCCTCAAGCAGGTGCTCACCAGCAGCGCTGCGGGCCTTGTCAGTGGCGCTGGCGGTGAAGCGATCACGCTGGGTGCGCAGCGCCGCCCAGGTCTGCGCCCGGTCGATCTGCAGCGCTTCGCTGCCGTGGATGCCGAAGGTAGCCATCTCGTCACGCGCCTGCCAGAGTGCAGCGGCATGCAGCGCGACCTTGGAGGGCATGCAGCCGACCCGCGCGCAGGTGGTGCCCAGCGGGCCGTGATCGATCAGCACGAAGCGGCGCCCGGCGCGGCGCACCTCGCGCAAGGCGTACAGACCGGCGGTGCCGGCACCGATGATGGCCACGTCGGTATGGAGGGTCGAGGGCATGGCGTGCGGCTCCTGGCAGATTCTTCAAGAAGATCATAAAGGCGATTGAATACCTGCAGGAGTATATAGCCTCTCAACCGGCTCGCCAGTGCAACGCATCGCGCCCGATCATGCGCCGTCTTTGCGGCGCTCACCGGTGCTGCTGCGGGCCAGCCGCGTGCAGTTGCGACCCTCTTTCTTCGCCTTGTACAGCGCGCGATCGGCACGGCTGACCAGACCGGCCAGCGTTTCCTGATCCTCCATCTCGGCCACGCCGATCGACAGGGTGAGATGACCGATCTCGGGGATCTCGGTGGCCGCCAGGCTGGCCCGCAAATGCTCGGCCAGGGTATGGGCGGTATGCAGCGGGCAGTGCGGCAGCACGATCAGAAACTCCTCGCCGCCCCAGCGCACGACCCGGTCCGTGCTGCGTACCTGCGTACGCAGCAGCTCGGCGACCTGCTGCAGCGCCACATCACCGGCGGGATGCCCCCAGGTGTCATTGATTGCCTTGAAGTGGTCGATATCCAGCAGCAGCACCGACAGCGGCTGGCCATCGTCGACCCGCGCGGCAAAGGCACGCTCCAGTTCGCGCTCACCGGCGCGGCGGTTATAGAGGCCGGTCAGGCTGTCATGGCTGGCCTGCTGGCGCAGCTCCTGCTCGGCATGGATGCGGCTGGTCATGTCCTTGGCGATGCAGACGAAATGGGTGATCACCCCCTGGCCATCGCGTACCGGGGTGATGGTTTCTTCGCAGTGGATCAGGTGGCCGAGCTTGTGACGGTTGGTCACGGTAGCGCGGAAGGTCTGCCCGGCATTCAGGCTGTGCCAGAGCCTGCGGTAGAACGCCGGGCCATGCTCACCGGAACTCAGGATCGCCGGTCGCTGGCCGAGTGCCTCGCGGCTGCTGTAGCCGGTGATCATCTCAAAACCCTGGTTGACGAACTCGATCAGCCCCTCGGCATTGGTAATGAACACCGCATCCTGGGAGACGTGCAGGGCATTGGCCAACAGCTGGGCGCTGCGCTGGGCACTGCGCAGGGCGCTGATGTCCTGCTGCACCGAGACAAAATGCGTGATGGTGCCGCTGGGGTCGCGAATCGGCGAGATGTGCCATTCCACCGTGTAGGGGGTGCCATCCTTGCGGTAGTTGACGGTCGAACCCTGAAAATGCTGCCCCTCGCTCAGGCAGCTGCCCAGCTCGCGCAGCACGTTCTGATCGGTCAGTGGCCCTTGCAGGATGCGCGGGGTCTTGCCGAGCAGCTCCTCCAGCGCATAGCCGGTCATCTGGCAGAAGGCCGGGTTGGCGTACAGGATGCGCGGCCCGGCCGGGCCGAAGCCGGCATCGGTCAGCACCACCGAGTTGAAGGACTGGGCAATGGCTTCCTGCAGCAGGCGCAGCAGGGTCGGATCGTCACTGCCATAGGCGCTGCCGCTGGGAGCCTGATCAACGGGCCGGCGGGATTGCGGATCATCGTGCATGGCATCTCCTCAGTTCGGCGTGCGCGGCGTGGCGGCATCCCGGAGCAGGGCGCCGGCGGTCTCTGCATCCAGGGGGCGGGAGAAGTGATAGCCCTGCACCAGATCACAGCCCTTGCTGGCCAGGAACGCGGCCTGCACGGCATTTTCCACCCCCTCGGCCACCACCTGCATGCCCAGCGAATGCCCCAGCGCAATCACCGCTTCGACCACCGGATCGTGCTGGGTGTCGGCCTGGATGCGGCTGACAAAGGCCCGGTCGATCTTCAGGGTAGTGGCTGGCAGGCGCGTCAGGTAACTGAGCGAAGAATAGCCGGTGCCAAAGTCATCGATGGCAATACTGAACCCGGCCTCGCGCAGTTGGCGCAGGCGATCGAGCAGGGTGTCGGTATTGCTCAGCGCCGTGCCTTCGGTGATTTCCAGCTCCAGCTGGGTGGCCGGCACGCCGTATTCGGCAATCACCCGGTCCAGCCACTCGCGCAGCGAAGGCTCGTTGAAGTGCTGGGGCGAGAGGTTGATGGCCAGCGAGGGCACCTCAAGTCCCTGTTCACGCCAGGCCTTGATCTGCGCGCAGGTGTGACGCACCACCCACTCGCCGATCGGCCGGGCCAGACCGACGCCCTCGGCAAACGGAATGAAGCGGGTCGGCGACACCGCCCCCCACTGGGGATGGAACCAGCGCAGCAGCACCTCCATGCCCTGCAGGCTGCCGTCCTTGAGCTGATACTTGGGCTGAAAATGTAGAGTGAAGCCATCGTTGCTCAGCGCCTGGCGGATGCCCAGCTCCAGCTCCAGCGTGGAGTGCAGCTGCTCGTTCAGGCGCTCGCTGAAGAACACCAGCTCGTTGCGGCCATTGATCTTGGCCTCATGCACCGCGGCCTCGGCCTTGCGCAGCAGCTGCTCATGGTTGTAGCCATCTTCCGGGTACAGGCTGACGCCCATGCTGGCGGTCAGGTTGAAGGCGCCGGCGGGCGTCATGTACGGCTCGTTGATCCGCGCCAGCACCCGCTGGGCGACCACGGCTGCGCTACCCGCCGAGCTGACATCGCCGATCAGCACGGCAAAGTGATCCGCGCCCAGCCGCGCTAGCAGATCATGGCGCGACAGGGCGCTGCGGATACGGGTCGCCACGGTCTTGAGGATCTGGTCGGCGGCATTCTGCCCCAGGGACTCATTGGTCAGCTTGAAGCGGTCAAGGTTGATGTACAGCAGCGCCGCATGGTGCAGGGTCTGCTGCTCAAGCAGTCCGCGCAGGTTCTCGACGAAGCTGGCGCGGTTGCTCAGCCCGGTGAGCGGGTCATGCGCGGCGAGAAAACGCGCCTGCTCGCGGGCGTGGACATGCTCGGTGATGTCCAGCCCCAGCCCCTGAAACTCCCAGCCGTCGCGGGTTTCCGTGCTGAGCGCGCGCACGCGCCAGTCGATCCAGCGCTCCCCGCCGCTGCAGCGCATGCGCACCTGCAACTGCTGGTGCAGGTGGGCATTGAACAGCGCCTCGAACTGGCGTTTGACCAGCATGCGGTCATCGGGATGGATGAACTCCAGCAGGCTCTTGCCGAGCATCTGCTCCTCGCTTTCCTCAAGGAAGTGAGCCATCGCCGGGTTGCAGAAGGTCAGGCGCAGCTGCGCATCCAGACGCATGATCAGCTCGGTCTGGCTTTCGATGATGTCGCGGTAACGCAGCTCGGCGTTGCGCAGGTTGAGCAGCGCCTGCTTGTAGCTGCTCAGGTCATGGCAGATGCCGATGAACAGCCGTCCCTGCTCGGTCTTCGCCTCGCCGACCGAAAGGTGCATCGGGAACACTTCGCCGTTCTTGCGCCGCCCCTCGACATCGCGGCCGATCCCGATGATGTTGGCCGGCTTGCCGCCCTGGTAGGCGCGCAGGTAATCGTCGTGATGCTCGGCATGCGGCCCTGGCATCAGCATGGAAATATTGCGCCCCAGCACCTCGTCGGCGTCATAGCCAAACAGCAGCTCGGCGGCATGGTTGAACAGCTGTACGATACCGTGCCCATCAATGGCGATAATGCCGTCCACTGCGGCGTCCAGCAGAGCGTCTTGCAGCTGGGCGCGCGTGTGCAGATCAAGACCACGCAATCCACCCTGGCAGCGTGTTGAAGGGGAGTCGGAACTCATGGCGGGACGGGCTCCAGCGTGACAGGGAAAAGAGCGTCAAATATAAAGCAAAATCCTGATCCTTTTGTTGTTTTATGGCGCCACTCATGTTTTTTTGACAGGCCCTGGAGGCTGCCATGCCATCGTATTCCTGGCCACCGGCCCTGCGGGCGTTGCAGGCGGCCAACTTCCGGTTGTACTTCGCCGGGCAGGCCGTTTCGATCCTCGGTAGCTGGATCCAGCAGGTCGCCCTGTCCTGGCTGATCTACCGCCTGACCGGCTCGGTGCTGCTGCTGGGGGTGACGACCTTTGCCGCGCTGTTGCCGCAGCTTCTGGTCGGGCCGCTGGCCGGGGCCTGGGTGGATCGTCACGACAAGCGCCGCCTGTTGATGATCGTGCAGGCGCTGCTGGCCCTGCAGGCGCTGGCTCTGGCGGGGCTCACGGCGCTGGACTGGGTGAATCCGCCCTTGCTGATCGGCATGGCGCTGCTGCTGGGCGTGCTCAATGCCTTCGACACGCCGCTGCGTCAGGCGCTGATCGGCAGCTTCGTCCGCCAGCGTGAGGATCTGCCCAACGCGCTGGCCCTCAACGCCATGCTGTTCAACAGTGGCCGCTTCATCGGTCCGCCGCTGGCCGGGCTGCTGCTGGCACTGGCCGGGGAGGCCTGGTGCTTTGCCCTGAATGGCCTGTCGTTTCTGGCGCTGCTGCTGGGGCTGTGGCGGATACGCCTGCCCGCGGCCGTGCGGGCGCAGGGCTCGACCGCAGCGGTGTTTCGTGAGGGGCTGGCCTATGTGTGGGGCGATGTCTCGATCCGCCTGCTGATCCTGACGCTGGCGCTGCTCAACCTCACCGCCTCCAGTTACGCGGTGCTGCTGCCGGTGCTGGCCCGCGACATCTTCGCCGGCGATGCGCGCACCCTCGGCTGGCTGTGGGGCGCGGCCGGTGGCGGTGCCTTTCTCTCCACCCTGTATCTGGCCACCCGCCAGACGCTGCCGGTACTGGTGCGCATCCTGCTGGTCGGGGTGCTGCTCGGGGCGCTGGCGCTGCTGGGGGTGGCGGCCAGCCAGCAGGTACTGCCCGCGCTGCTGGCCATGGCGGCCCTGGGCTTTGCCATCTCGGTGAGCAATGTCGGTATCAACATGCTGCTGCAAAGCCTGGCGCCGGAGGCTCTGCGCGGGCGGGTGGTAGCGTTTTTCGTCTCCATCCGCTTCGGCTTTGACGCTATCGGTGGCCTGCTGGCCGGCCTGCTGGCGGCCTGGATCGGCGCACCGCTGACCCTGGCACTCGAAGGGCTGCTGCTGCTGGGTTTTGGGCTCTGGCTGCTGAGCCGCCAGCGCGCCTTGCATCAAAGGATCAGCGCCACGCTCGCCGCCGCGGCGCAAGCGGCTCAGTATTAATCCGGCAACTCAATACCCCAAATCATGCGGCATACGCGATTTTGGGATGTCGGAAGTAGGATCGAATCCGTTCAGGCCTGGATTGCA
>NZ_JAMJEZ010000019.1 GCF_023544715.1 Pseudomonas eutrophicaquae
TTGCCGCGCTTGATCTGGGCGATCTTCTTCATCACCTCGGCCATGAAGGCGTCGTAGATCGACTCCTGAATCAGCGCGCGCGACGGGCAGGTGCACACCTCACCCTGGTTGAAGAACGCCAGCACCAGGCCTTCGGCGGCCTTCTCGATGAACGCAGGCTCGGCCTGCATGATGTCTTCGAAGAAGATGTTCGGGCTCTTGCCGCCCAGCTCGACGGTGCTGGGGATGATGTTCTCGGCGGCGCACTTGAGGATGTGCGAGCCGACCGGGGTCGAGCCGGTAAAGGCGATCTTGGCGATGCGCTTGCTGGTGGCCAGTGCCTCACCGGCCTCACGGCCGAAGCCCTGTACCACGTTGAGCACGCCCGGCGGCAGCAGGTCGCCGATCAGCTCCATCAGCACAGTGATCGACAGCGGGGTCTGCTCGGCCGGCTTGAGGACAATGGCGTTGCCCGCTGCGAGCGCCGGCGCCAGCTTCCAGGCGGCCATCAGCAGCGGGAAGTTCCAGGGGATGATCTGCCCGACCACGCCTAACGGCTCGTGGAAGTGGTAGGCAGCAGTATTGTCGTTGAGCTCGGCGGCAGAGCCTTCCTGCGCGCGGATACAGCCTGCGTAGTAACGGAAGTGATCAACGGCCAGCGGTACGTCAGCGTTGAGGGTCTCGCGCACAGCTTTGCCGTTATCCCACGTCTCGGCGACGGCGAGCACTTCCAGATTCTGTTCGATCCGATCGGCGATCTTAAGCAGAATGTTGGAGCGGTCCTGCACCGATGTGCGACCCCAGGCGTCAGCGGCAGCATGTGCGGCATCCAGCGCCAGCTCGATGTCCTCAGCAGTGGATCGCGGGAACTCGGCGATCACCTCGCCGGTGACCGGCGAGGTGTTAGTGAAATACTGACCCTTGACCGGTGCGACGAACTCGCCACCAATGTAGTTGCCATAGCGCGGCTTGAGAGAAAGGATGGCGCCTGCGGTACCCGGTTGTGCGTAGATCATGCTCGTAGCCTCTCTTTTATTGTCGCTGTCCGACCTGATGCTTGCGTGGACTGTGAGTGGATGTTGGCAGTCCGCTCAGCGGCCCGGTATGCACCAATGGCACAGCGAAACTTGTTATTTGGTAGTAAGTCGTCACCATTGGCCAATGAAGTTGTTGAAAATGGCCGCTGCAAACAGCCTGAAACGACGGAAGCGGAGCCATCGCTCCGCCTCCATCGGGTAGTCCAGATTCAGCCAAGCATCGCCGAGTGCCCGGTCAGCGCTTGGCCACCGCCGCCACTTCCTTGGGCAGCTTAAAGGTCCACACCATGCCGCCCTGGTTGAAGTCCTTGATGCGCTTGGCCACCTCGCCGCCCCACAGCGGCACCGCGCCGCCCCAGCCGGACAGCACCGAGACGTACTGCTCGCCGTCCATCTCCCAGGTGACCGGCGAGCCGATCACGCCCGAGCCGGTGTTGAACTCGTAGAGTTTCTTGCCGGTCTTGGCGTCGAAGGCCATCAGGTAGCCTTCCGGATTGCCGGTGAACACCAGGTTGCCCTTGGTGGCCAGCACGCCGCCCCACAGCGGCGCGTAGTTCTTGTAGCGCCAGACTTCCTTGCCGGTCTTCGGATCGATGGCGCGCAGCACGCCGATGTAGTCCTCGTTGAGCGGGTGGATGGTGAAGCCGGCACCCAGGTAGGCCGCGCCCTTCTTGTAGGCGGTGCCCTCGTTCCAGATGTCCATGCTCCACTCGTTGGACGGCACGTAGAACAGCCCGGTGTCCTGGCTGTAGGCCATCGGCATCCAGTTCTTGCCGCCGAGGAACGACGGCGCCACGGTGACGGTCTTGCCCTGCGCGCCGGCGTCACTGGGCGAGCCCGGACGGTTGGCGTCGTCGTAGATCGGCCGGCCGTTCTTGTCCAGGCCCTTGGCCCAGGTGATCTTGTCGACGAACGGGAAGCCGCGGATGAACTTGCCGTTGGTGCGGTCGAGCACGTAGAAGAAGCCGTTGCGGTCGGCGGTGGCCGCCGCCTTCACGGTCTTGCCGCCGTCCTGGTAGTTGAACGACACCAGTTCGTTGACGCCGTCGTAGTCCCAGCCGTCGTGTGGGGTGGTCTGGAAGTGCCACTTGATGGTGCCGTCGTCCGGGTTCAGCGCCAGGCGCGAGGACGAGTAGAGGTTGTCGCCGGGGCGCAGGTGCGAGTTCCACGGCGCCGGGTTGCCGGTACCGAACAGCAGCTGGTTGGTTTCCGGGTCATAGTAGCCGCCCAGCCACGGCGCCGCGCCGCCGGTCTTCCACAGGTCACCCGGCCAGGACTTGCCGGCCTCGCCACCGGTGATGCCGTTCTCGACCTTCTTGCCGTCCTTCCAGACGTAGCCCATGTGGCCTTCCACGGTCGGACGGGTCCACAGCAGCTCGCCGTTCTTCGGGTTGTAGGCCTCGATCTTGCCGACCACGCCGAACTCGCCGCCGGACACGCCGGTGATCAGCTTGCCGTTGACCACCAGCGGCGCGGCGGTGATCGAGTAGCCGGCCTTGTAGTCGGCCACGGTCTTCTTCCACACCACCTTGCCGGTGTCCTTGTTCAGGGCGACCAGCTTGGCGTCGAGGGTGCCGAAGATCACCAGGTCGCCGTACAGGGCGACGCCGCGGTTGATCACGTCGCAGCACGGCATGATGCCGTCGGGCAGGCGCGCGTCGTACTGCCACAGTTCCTTGCCGGTGCGCGCATCCACCGCGAACACCCGCGAGTAGGAGGCGGTCATGTACATCACGCCATTCTTGATCAGCGGCTGGGCCTGCTGGCCGCGCTGCTTCTCGCCGCCGAAGGAGAACGCCCATACCGGCCGCAGCTGGGTGACGTTGTTGGCGTTGAGGGTATCCAGGGTGCTGTAGCGCTGACCCTGCAGGCCGAGGCCGTTGGTGACCACCTCGCCGGGGGTCTGCGCGTCCTTGAGGATGTCCTCGTCGGTGACGGCCCAGGCGGACAGCCCGGACAGCGCCAGCGCGAGGCCCAGCGTGGTCCTGGCGAAGGAATGGGTGAGACCGGAGTGCTTCATTGCGGCTACCTCTGCGGGTTCATTGTTATTGCCGGGAATTTTTCCCGGTCTGTGACGAATTCTTCGCCGCAGGGGGTGGCGCAACAATTGATCGCGGGGAGCAAAGACCTGCTTCCTTGGTAGCAATACCCGCCCGCCAGGCGGCAGGCGCCGCGCCAACGGCAAGACGCCGCAACCGCCACCGGGGCACGGTGGCGGTTGCGGCGCCGAGGGTCCGGGGCGGCCGAGGCCGGGGGTCAGCCGACCGCCTTGACCATGTCTTCGAGCACCTTCTTGGCGTCGCCGAACACCATCATCGACTTGTCCATGTAGAACAGCTCGTTATCCAGGCCCGCATAGCCGCTGGCCATCGAGCGCTTGTTGACGATCACGGTTCTGGCCTTGTACGCGTCGAGGATCGGCATCCCGGCAATCGGCGAGTGCGGATCGGTCTTCGCCGCCGGGTTGACCACGTCGTTGGCGCCCAGCACCAGCACCACGTCGGTCTGGCCGAACTCGGGGTTGATGTCGTCCATCTCGAACACCTGCTCGTAGGGCACCTCGGCCTCGGCCAGCAGCACGTTCATGTGTCCCGGCATCCGTCCGGCCACCGGGTGGATGGCGTATTTCACGCTGATCCCGCGGTGCGCCAGTTTCTCCGCCAGTTCCATCAGCGCGTGCTGGGCGCGGGCCACCGCGAGACCATAGCCGGGGACGATGATCACGCTGTCGGCGTTGCCCAGCAGGAAGGCGGCGTCGTCCGCCGAGCCGCTCTTCACCGGGCGCTGTTCCTGGCTGCCGTCCTGAACGCCGGCGCCGGCTTCGGCGCCGAAGCCGCCGAGGATCACGTTGAAGAACGAGCGGTTCATCGCCTTGCACATGATGTAGGAGAGGATCGCGCCGCTCGAACCGACCAGGCTGCCGGCGACGATCAGCATCGCGTTGTTCAGCGAGAAGCCGATACCGGCCGCCGCCCAGCCCGAGTAGCTGTTGAGCATCGACACCACCACCGGCATGTCGGCGCCGCCGATCGGGATGATGATCAGCACGCCGATCACGAAGGCCAGCGCCACCAGCACGGCGAAGGCGGTCAGGTCACCGCTGAAGGTGAAGGCCAGACCGAGGCCGAGGATGGCCAGGCCCATGGCCAGGTTCAGCCAGTGCTGGCCGGCGAAGGTCACCGGGGCGCCCTGGAACAGGCGGAGCCTGTATTTGCCCGACAGCTTGCCGAAGGCGATCACCGAGCCGGAGAAGGTGATGGCGCCGATGGCCGCGCCGAGGAACAGTTCCAGGCGGTTGCCGGCGGGGATCGGCTCGCCCAGTTGCGCGACGATGCCCAGCGACTGCGGCTCGACCACCGCGGCGATGGCGATGAACACCGCGGCCAGGCCGATCATGCTGTGCATGAAGGCAACCAGCTCGGGCATCTTGGTCATCTCGACGCGCTTGGCCATGAGCGTGCCGGCCGTGCCGCCGAGCAGCAGGCCGAAAATCACGTAGCCGAGGCCGGCGGTGGTCCCCCCTTCTTGTAGGGAGAGCGCGCCGAGCTTGTAGATCAGGCCGACGGTGGTGAGCACGGCGATGGCCATGCCGACCATGCCGAACAGGTTGCCGCGGCGCGAGCTGGTCGGGTGGGAGAGGCCCTTGAGGGCCTGAATGAAACATATGGAGGCAACCAGGTAGCAGCTGGTGATCAGGTTCATGCTCATCTCAACGACCCTCCGCCGGGGCTTTCGGCGCCTTTTTCTTGAACATGTCGAGCATCCGCCGGGTGACCAGGAAGCCGCCGAACACGTTGACCGCGGCCAGCGCCACGGCCAGGGTGCCCATGGTCTTGCCCAGGCCGGTTTCGGTCAGCGCCGCGGCCAGCATGGCGCCGACGATGACGATGGCGGAGATGGCGTTGGTGACCGCCATCAGCGGGGTGTGCAGTGCGGGGGTGACGTTCCACACCACGTGGTAGCCGACGTAGATCGCCAGCACGAAGATGATCAGGTTGTAGAGACCGTCGGAGATCGGATCCATGGTTGTTGTCCTTGTAGGAGGTCCGCGAAGGGGGCTGACGGGCGGGCTCAGGCGGCGTTGCGGCGCAGCACCTGGCCGCCTTCGCACATCAGGCAGGCGGCGACGATGTCGTCGTCGCGGTCGAGGTGGAAGCGGCCTTCGCCGTCGAGCACCAGCTTGAGGAAGTCCAGCAGGTTGCGCGCGTAGAGGGCCGAGGCGTCGGCCGGCAGCAGCGCCGGCAGGTTGGTGTGGCCGACCAGGGTCACGCCGTGGCGCACCACCACCTCGCCGGGCACGCTCAGCGGGCAGTTGCCGCCCTGGGCGGCGGCCAGGTCGATGATCACCGAGCCGGGCTTCATCTCGGCCACGGTGGCCTCGTGCAGCAGGGTCGGCGCCTGGCGTCCGGGGATCAGTGCGGTGGTGATGACGATGTCGGCCTGCCGGGCGCGCTCGTGCACCGCCTGGGCCTGGCGCGCCATCCACGAGGCCGGCATCGGCCGCGCGTAGCCGCCGACGCCTTCGGCGCATTCGCGCTCCTCGTCGGTCTCGCAGGGCACGTCGATGAACTTGGCGCCGAGCGACTCCACCTGTTCCCTGACCGCTGGACGCACGTCCGAGGCCTCGATCACTGCGCCGAGGCGCCGCGCGGTGGCAATCGCCTGCAGCCCGGCGACGCCGGCACCGAGCACCAGCACGCGGGCGGCCTTCACCGTACCGGCGGCGGTCATCAGCATCGGCATGAAGCGCGGGTAGTGGTCGACGGCGAGCATCACCGCCTT
Organism: Pseudomonas eutrophicaquae; assembly: GCF_023544715.1. Classification (GTDB taxonomy): domain Bacteria; phylum Pseudomonadota; class Gammaproteobacteria; order Pseudomonadales; family Pseudomonadaceae; genus Geopseudomonas. Next base: position 5,799 of record NZ_JAMJEZ010000019.1, read on the forward strand.
GTAACCAGCAACATTGGCCTGCGAGGACAGCACGTCGAGGCTCTGCGCCCGCGAGGTGCGCGGCGCCGCCTCCAGGGCGAAGGCAGTGATGCCCTGCGCGGCCATGCGCTCGATCTGCGCGCCGTCGAAGGGGTTGAGCATGCCAACCAGTACCGCACCCGGACGCATCTGCGTCAGCTCGGTGGTACTGGGGGCGGCGACCTTGAGCACCAGCTCGGCACTGAGGGCGGCGCCGGCATCGGCCAGGCGGGCGCCGGCAGCCTCATAATCACCGTCGGTAATGCAGGCGGCGCGCCCGGCGCCGGCCTCAACGACGACCTGATGGCCTTGGGCGACAAATTTCCGGACCGTCTCCGGGGTGGCGGCCACGCGGGTTTCGCCATCGTGGGTTTCGCGGGGTATACCTATCTGCACGGGCAAGTCTCCCTAGACAATTTCATAGTTCCCGGGGGGCGTGCCGCAGGGCCGGAGAAGGCCGGGCGTTGCGGCCGGAGCATTGTGCAAAGCTCTCGAACAGGCCGGCAACGCCTTGATTTGAATACGGTACGATAATTGCAATGCGACTTTAGCCATAGGGATAAGGCATCCGACCGGAAAGTCGCAAATCAGTCGCTGTTGACCTGCCGGAACACCTGCGCCTCGTACTTCGGGTACAGGTGAGTGACCGTGCGGGTCAGCTCGAAACGACTCTGGCTGATGGCTGCAAAGCGCTCGGGAATCGGCGTGTTCATCACCTCGTTCATGTCAAGGCCAGCGGCGGCCGAGTCGCGCAGCAGGCCGTCGAGCCAGCCGAGGTAGTCGCGCATCTGCGCAAAAGGCTCGCGCCCGCTGGCCACCGGGCCATGGCCGGGCACCAGCAGCGCATAGGGCAGCTTCTCCAGCGCAGCCAGATCGTCCAGCCAGACCTGCAGCCCCAGCGCCTGCGGGGTGGTCAGGGCGCGCTGGTAGAACACCAGATCGGCGGCGAACAACACCCCAGTGGTCTCGTCGAGGATCGCCAGATCGGCACCGGTATGCCCGCTGAAGGCCAGCATGCGCAGGCGATGACCACCAATTTCGCGCACGCCGGGTTCCAGCGTCTCGCCCGGCAGCAGCACCTCGGTGCCGCGCATCCAGTCGCCGAGCAGGCGATACAGGTTGTCGGCGAACGCTGGCCCCTGCTCGGCGAGCAGCTCGCGGGTGCGCGCCAGCGAGGCGATGGGCAGATCACTGAAGGCCTGATTGCCGAACACATGGTCGGGGTGATGGTGGGTGTTGATCACCAGGACGATCGGCCGCTCGGTGACCCGGCCGATGGCGGCGCGCAGCGCCTCGCCGTAGCGCCTGGAGATGCCGGTGTCGATCAGCACCACCCCGGCCTCGGTGACGATGAACGCCACGTTGACGATGTCGCCACCGTTGCTCATGGCGAAGTTCTCGGTGCTGCCTTCCAGCAGCCAGGTGTTTTCGGCGATCCGGCGCGGTTCGAGAGCGTAGACCAGCTCGGCCGCCGCCAGCGGCAGGCTGAGGAAGAGCGCCACAAACAGGCTGAACAGACGCATGGTGTCTCCTTTGCGGGATGGGGGAGCGCGGCCCGCCCGGCGCCCGCGCACCGCGCCCGGGAGACCCACCGCGCCGAACGTCCGGATCGGGCGGGGCGAACCGCAGGGAAGCGCCGCGCGCAGCGGCGCGGCGCCGGATGGCGAAGCTCAGAACGCCGCTTCGAATTCGTTGCCGTTGTTGTCGCGCAGCCACAGGCGCTGGCCGGCCTCGCGGTCGCCCAGCTGTAGGGTCAGGGTCGGGTTCTCGCTCACCGAGGGGTGCAGCTCCAGGCTGGCCAGCACCTCGCCGGCCTCGCTGCGCAGCTCGGCACGCTCAACGAAGAACTCGGGGATGCCACTGGACAGGCCGTTGTCCATCGGGTGTGACACCCGCAGCCGCAGGCGGCTGCCCTCGCCCATCGGGAAGCGTGCGCCGAACACCTCGCCGAGGTGGTCTTCCCAGCCGCCCTGGGCGCGTACCGCACTGGGCGCAGTACAGCCGCCGCCGGCGGCATCGATACGGGTCGAACCGATATGCCAGACGCCGTCGCGGGTCAGCACCGCAGCGCGGATCGGCGTGGACTGCTCGACGCGGATATTCAGAGCGATACGCGGCGCCACCGGCCCCGTAGGGACGAAGCTGAAGATCTGCGGAATCGGATTGAGTTCGGCCCAGGCGAGGATGCGCACCACCTCGCTGCCCAGCGCCGTAGCATCGATGCTGATCGGCACCTGGCGGGCATCCTCGGCGAACGGCGGCGCACTCAGGCGCACCCGCTCGTCGAACTCGTAGGGCGCCGCGCCGAGAAAGCGCGTCTGGTGGAAGCTCCACATCGGCGACTGCAGCGGATCGCTCTCGCCGGCCCACAAGGGGCCGCTCAACAGCAGCCAGCCCAGCGCCAGACCCATGCTTCGGATCGTCATTCCCTGCCTCCTTCCCGTGTAGGGTGCGCCGTGCGCACCGATAGCGCTCCGGCGCTCGCAAACAGGGACGCGGAGCGTGGGAGCGATCGCTCAGTCGCCGCGGGTCTGCGCCTGCACCTCGCCCTCGTACAGTTCCGGCACCTCGTAGCGCAGCCCGTAGCGGGCGTAGATCTTCGCCAGTTCGCCGGCGCCGATCAGCTCGACCAGCCCGCCCTCCAGGGCGTAGGCCAGCTGGCGGTTGCTCTCGTGCACCGCCATGCCGATGTCCCACTGCTGGCGACCCATCTCCGGATAGGCGTTGTCGGCGGCCTTGAGCTGAGGATCGCCGGCCTCGTGGAGCAGCCAGTCGATCTCGCCGCGCATGGCCATCACCGCATCCACCTGCCCCTCGCGCATCGCGGCGAAGGCCAGCGGCGGGCTGGCGAAGTGGCGGGTGTTGCGGCTCATCCGTCCGCCGAACACCGAACTCATGTAGAACGACGGCACGCTCTCCAGCTCGACGCCGATCGGGTGGTAGCCGAACACCGCGACGCTGGGCACCTCCGCAAGCCGGCGGGTGTCGTGGGCGACCTGCCAGCGCTCGCGCTGGTAGGGGCCGAACATCACCACCAGTTCGTTGACCAGCTCGCCCAGCTCGTTGCGCTTGTAGGAAAACTCGCGGTCGTAGGGCACCCGCAGCATCACGTCGGCCAGCACGTCCGGGCGCAGGTAGTGGCCCTTCCAGACGAAATTGCGCAGGTCGTCTTCGAGCTTCTCGCCCGGCGCGACCCACAGCAGTTCGAGGGCCAGGCCCTGGCTGTCGGCCAGCTTCTGCGCCAGCTCGACGTCGACGCCCCGCGCCTGGCCGTCGGCGCGGAAGCTGTAGGGGGGGAAGTCTTCGTACACCGCCACCTTGAGCACGCCCGAGGCGACGATGTCGTCGAAGGCACGTACCTGTGCTTGGGCCGTTCCCAGCCCGACCAGGCACAGCAACAGCAGGAACAGGCGCGCCATCATGGCTTACTGCGCCGCTTCGGCGCGGCTTTCGATGTAGGTGCGGATCGCCCACAGCGCTTCCTGGCTGAGGTGATCGGCCATGCGTGGCATGTACACCGCACCATCGCGTACTGCACCATTGATTACCCGCTCCTTATACCACTCGTCGCCATCGATGCTGGCCTCCAGCTCGCGCAGGTCAGGGGCGATGCCGCCGGAGATGGCTTCCAGACCATGGCAGCGGGCGCAGTTCTGGTTATAGGCCGAGGAGCCAATCTCCACGGCCTTATCATGATCGGCGTGGGGCTTGCGGTACGGGTTCTCGTCGCGCCATTCCTCACCCAGCTGTTCGAGGCCGGCGGTGTTCACCACCTGCGGGGTGACGTCGCCGTGGGCCAGGGCCTGGGTGGCAGCTCCCAGGGCCAGGGAAGTCAGCAGGGCGCTCAGCAGTTTCTTGTTATTCATGACGGGACCTCGTTTCAGATGCGGTGCAAGGCGATGCACTCCGGGACGGGAGTGTGTTGGCCGCATCTTAGGGAGGCCCCGGCCACCGCCAGTATCCTGCTTTGGTGTCCGCGCCCTACTCCCTTGGTACAAGACTTTCGAAGCAGTGTTGCAGTGCCTTCGGACAAGGCCCTTGGTAGCAGAGCAATTCATTGTTTAGAAAGGGATTTTTTCCCGGAGAGCGCGGGAAGGCTTCCCTATCCCGGGAATCGGTGCGCAGCCACCATCGGGGTGAGCGGCTGCTTCGCGGCAGCCTTCCACCACCGATCAGGGATACCGCCCCATGACAACAACAACGTTCCTGCCATCCACCCCGCACCTGCTGGGCCGCACCATCCATTGCCTGGTTCTGGCCGCCGGCCTCGGCCTCAGCGTGCCGGCCATGGCCAAGCCGGTGACCTGGGAAGACATCGCCAACGACCACGTCAGTACTCAGAATGTGCTGCAGTACGGCATGGGCACCCATGCCCAGCGCTACAGCCCACTGGCCCAGATCAACGCGGATAACGTGTTCAAGCTGACTCCGGCCTGGTCGTTCTCCTTCGGCGACGAGAAGCAGCGCGGCCAGGAGTCCCAGGCCGTGGTCCATGACGGAGTGATCTATGTCACCGGCTCCTACTCGCGGGTGTTCGCCCTCGACGCCAAGACCGGCAAGCGCCTGTGGAGCTACAGCCACCGCCTGCCCGACGACATCCGCCCGTGCTGCGACGTGGTCAACCGCGGCGTGGCCATCTACGGCGACAAGGTCTACTTCGGCACCCTGGACGCGCGCGTCGTGGCGCTGAACAAGGATACCGGCAAGGTGGTGTGGAACAAGAAGTTCGGCGACCACGGCGCCGGCTACACCATGACCGGCGCGCCGACCATCGTGAAGGACGGCAAGAGCGGCAAGGTGCTGCTGATCCACGGCAGCTCCGGCGACGAATTCGGCGTGGTCGGCCAACTGTTCGCCCGCGATCCGGAAACCGGCGAGGAAGTCTGGATGCGCCCGTTCGTCGAGGGCCACATGGGCCGCCTCAACGGCAAGGAAAGCACCCCGACCGGCGACATCAAGGCGCCCTCCTGGCCGGACGATCCCAACCACCCGACCGGCAAGAAGGAAGCCTGGAGCCAGGGCGGCGGCGCGCCGTGGCAGAGCGCCAGCTTCGATGCCGAAACCAACACCATCATCATCGGCGCCGGCAACCCGGCGCCCTGGAACGGCTGGGCGCGCACCGCCGACGGCGGCGATCCCAAGGACTACGACAGCCTGTACACCTCCGGCCAGGTCGGCGTCGACCCGACCACCGGCGAGGTGAAGTGGTTCTACCAGCACACCCCCAACGACGCCTGGGACTTCTCCGGCAACAACGAGCTGGTGCTGTTCGACTACAAGGACAAGTCCGGCAAGACCGTCAAGGCCACCGCCCACGCCGACCGCAACGGCTTCTTCTATGTGGTCGACCGCGCCAACGGCAAGCTGCAGAACGCCTTCCCGTTCGTCGACGGCATCACCTGGGCCAGCCACATCGACCTCAAGACCGGCCGCCCGGTGGAAGTCGAAGGCCAGCGTCCGCCGCTGCCCGAGCCCGGCCAGAAGCACGGCAAGTCCATCGAAGTCTCCCCGCCGTTCCTCGGCGGCAAGAACTGGAACCCGATGGCCTACAGCCAGGACACCGGACTGTTCTACGTGCCGGCCAACCACTGGAAGGAGGACTACTGGACCGAGGAGGTCACCTACAAGAAAGGCTCCGCCTACCTCGGCCAGGGCTTCCGTATCAAGCGCATGTACGACGACCACGTCGGCATCCTGCGCGCGATGAACCCGACCACCGGCAAGGTCGCCTGGGAGCACAAGGAGAAGCTGCCGCTGTGGGCCGGCGTACTGGCCACCAAGGGCAACCTGGTGTTCACCGGCACCGGCGACGGCTACTTCAAGGCCTTCGACGCCAAGACCGGCAAGGAGCTGTGGAAATTCAACGTCGGCACCGGAATCATCTCCCCGCCGGTCACCTGGGAGCAGGACGGCGAGCAGTACATCGGCGTGACCGCCGGCTACGGCGGCGCGGTGCCGCTGTGGGGTGGCGACATGGCCGAGCTGACCAAGCCGGTCGCCCAGGGCGGCTCGTTCTGGGTGTTCAAGCTGCCGAGCTGGGATAGCAAGACCGCCCAGCGCTGAGCAACGGCCCCGGACGTCTCTCCGCCGCCCGGGGCCGACGGGGGCGCGCTGCGCCCCCGTTCCTTGTCGCCCACCGCCCGCCGGGTGCGCCATGCGCACCCATTCCCCCTCGGTGCGCACGGCGCACCCTACAGGAATGCCGCCATGAAACGACTCCTGCCTCTCGCCCTGCTGCTCGCCCCCCTCGCCCAGGCGGTCGCCGACGACGGCGTCACCGTCATCAACGGCTGCCGCCTGGAAGCGGAAAGCCAGTGCCCCGGCGCCGACCTGCGCGGCGCCGACCTGCGTCACCTGGACCTGCGCCGCATCAACCTGGCCGGCGCTGACCTCTCCGGCGCCGACCTGCGCCACGCCAACCTCGACCTGGCCAACCTGGAAAAGGCCAAGCTGCACCAGGCCGACCTGACCCGCGCCAGCCTGCAGCAGGCCAACCTGCGCCTGGCCGACTTTTCCGCCGCGCGGCTGGTGGCGATCAACGGCTGGGCCGCGCACGGCCAGGCCACCCGCTTCACCGGCGCCGACCTGACCGGTGCCAACCTGGAGTTCGCCCGCCTGTCCGCGGCGCGCCTGCACGACGCCAACCTCACCGCCGCCAACCTGGAAATGGCCTGGCTGAACAAGGCCGACTTCAAGGGCGCGACCCTGCGCGACGCCAACCTGCAGGAAGCCAAGATCAACGACGCCAACCTGGAGGCCGTCAACCTTGCAGGCGCACGTCGGCACTACGCCACCTTCCAAGGCACCAACATGGAAGGCTGCAGTGCCTGCCCGCAAGACTGGGAAAACTGAAAAAAATGTACAGGATTGGCAACTCGCACAGCAATTGCCTACCGCAGGGGCGGTGGAAAATTGCTGCGCGGGTTTTCTACCCTGCGATACTGCGTCCCTACGCACCCACCTGCCCCACCCGCAGCAGCCCGGTGTCGATGGCCAGATGCACCAGCTCGCTCTGACTGCCGACCTGCAGCTTGTTCTTCAACAGGGTCTGGTAGTTGGACACCGTCTTGGCGCTGATGCACAGCTTTTCGGCGATCTGCCGCAGGGCGACGCCGCGGGCCAGCAGCACGAAGATCTCCAGTTCGCGCTGGGTCATGCCGCGCAGGCGCGGGTCCTGGCCTTCCTGGCCGGCGCAGGCCAGCGCGGTGGCCAGACCGTGTTCGATGTAGGTATGCCCGGCCAGCACCTTGCGCACCGCCTCCAGCAGCACCTGCGGCGGCGCACTCTTGGTCAGATAGCCCCGCGCGCCGGTCTCCAGCGCCTTGCGCACCACCGGCAGCTCGTCGTGCATGCTGAAGAACAGCACGCGCAGCTGCGGCTCGCGGGCCAGCAGGCGCCGGGCGGTTTCCAGGCCGCTGATGCCGGGCAGGCCGACGTCGAGGATCAGCAGGTCCGGGCACTCGCGGGCGACCCGCTGCAGCACGTCCTCGCCGTTGTCCGCCTCGCTCACCACGACATCATCGAGCAGGGTCGCCAGCAGGCTGGCATAGCCCTGGCGCACCACCGCATGGTCGTCGACGATCAGGATGTTCATGCAGTCCACTCCCGCCAAGGAATCTCCACGCACAGACGCAGGCCGCGCGGCGCGGCGTCGTGCAGTTGCAAGGCGGCGCCGAGGCAGCGCGCCCTCTCGCGCATCGAGCGCAGGCCGACGCCCTCGCGCAGCGGCGTCGGCAGGCCATGCCCGTCGTCGCACACCTCCAGGCGCAGGTCGGCGCCGCGACAGGTCAGGCGCACCTCGGCGCGCTGCGCGCCGGCATGCCGGGCGACATTGGTCAGCGCCTCCTGCAGCAGGCGGAACACGTGCGCGCGCGCCTCGTCGCGCAGGCGCGGCAGCGCCTCGTCCAGCTCCAGCGCGCAGGGCAGCCCCTGCTGCGCCTGCCACTGCTCGACGTGCTGGCGCACCGCCTCGCCGAGGCCGAGGTGCTCCAGCATCACCGGATAGAGATCGCGCACCAGACGGCGGAAACTCTGCTGCATCTGCTCGCTGGTGTCCTGCAGGCGCCGGCTGATCGCTGCGACCTGCTGCGGCTGGTCGTGGCAATGGCCGAGCAGGTAGAGCTGGGCGCGCATGCCGGCGAGGATCTGTCCGACATCGTCGTGCAGCGCCTGGGCCAGGCGGGTGCGCTCGCGCTCCTGGGTGTCCAGCAGGGCGGCGGTCAGCGCCTGGTTGTCGGCGCCGGCCTGCTGCAGGGCCTGGGCCATGGCGTTGACCTGCCCGGCCAGGCGCCGCGCCTCGGGCTGCGCGTACTCGGGCAGGCGGGTGTCCAGCGCGCCGCCGGCAATCGCCTGCAGGGCGCGCAGCACCTCAGTGAGCAGGCCGAGGCCGCGCCCCACCAGCCAGGCGCTGGCGCCCAGGCACAGCAGCCAGGCAACCAGAAACAGCACCAAGAGCTGCAGCAGCGACTCCCACACCTCGTCCAGCTCGTCGAGCGGGCTGACGCGGATGCTCAGGCTGCGCCCGTCGCTCAGCGCCACCCGATATACCGGCAGGTCAGCAAAGCGCCCGGCCAGCCAGTGCGCCAGGGGATTGTCCACGGCGCCAGCGCGGACTCCGTCGCCCCAGTCCAGCTCCAGATGGCGCAGGTTGGCGGTCAGGCTGGCGTCGAGCAGCGCCGGATCGTCCGCCGCGCGCAGGGCGAGGAAGCGCGCCACGCTGTCGGCGGCCTGCAGTTCGCGGCGGATGTCCAGCTCGGCCTGGCGCAGCACCAGCGCCAGACAGACCAGCAGCACGGCGAGGAACAGGGCGCTGACCAGCAGGCTGGCGCGACCCAGGGCGGAAAGCGGCGCGGCCATGGCTCAGGCCTCGACAGTCGGGTTCTCAGCGCACCACGAAGGTGCCCTGCATGCCCTTGCCTTCCAGCCCCTTGTTGTAGAAGCGGAACTTGCCGGGCTTGATCGGCACGAAGTAGATCTCCGCCTCGCCGACATCCTCGAACTCCAGTTCGGTGAGGGTCACCGCCTTGATCTCCACGCCGCCGGCCTCGACCTTGCGCAGGTAGATGGCGGTGGCGAATTCCGGCGCCTGGAAGGCGTACTCCTTGCGCCCGGTGGAAACGATCTTCAGCTGGTAGGCCTTGCCGGTCTCCAACTGGTACTCGGTCTGCGACAGGCTGTAGTCGCTGGCTTCCGAGCCCATCACCAGATCGGGTAGCGCCTCGGTGCGGCGGGTCAGGTCGCCGGCGGCGTGGCTGGTGTCGAAACCGACCATGCCGAGAATCAGCAGGACGGGCAGGCACAGGGTTCTGAGCGAAGACATGGCGGGGTTCCTTATTGTCGTTGTAGGCCCATCCTAAAAGCCGCATCCCGCCGCCGGACCAGTACCTTGGTACCGGTCCGGCGCTACTTTCTGCATATTTGCCCAGCCTCCCGCCCTTCCTAAGCTGGCAGCATCCCCAAGGAGGCTGTCCATGCGCACACTGCTGCCCTGCCTGATCACCACCCTCGGCCTGCTGGCGGCCGGCGTCGCCCAAGCCGCGCTGGACATCCGCATCGGCTACCTGGAGCACACGCCCGAGCGCGGCCCTGTGCTCTCCAACGTCATTCCCGAGCCGGAGGACGCCGGCCTGCGCGGCGCCGAACTGGCCATCGCCGACAGCAACAGCACCGGGCGCTTCCTCAAGCACAGCTACCGGCTGGAGAGCGCCGAGGCCAACAGCCCCGCAGCGCTGCTGGAGCGGGCGCGCGCTCTGCACGCGGCCGGCCTGCGCCTGTTCGTGGTCAACGCCCCGGCCGACAGCCTGCGCGAACTGAGCGCGGCGCTGCCCGACAGCCTGCTGTTCAACGCCGGCAGCGCCGACGATGGCCTGCGCACCGACGCCTGCGCGAGCAACGTGCTGCACACCCTGCCCAGCCGCGCCATGCTCGCCGACGCCCTCGGCCAGTTCCTCGCCGTGCGCAAGTGGAACCGCGCCCTGCTGATTCCCGGCCCGACCGCCGACGACCAGGCCTACGCCGACGCCCTGCGCCGCGCCGCCAAGCGCTTCGGGGTGAAGATCGTCGCCGAGAAGCCGTGGACCTTCGACAACGACCAGCGCCGCAGCGCCCAGGCCGAGATGCCGCTGTTCACCCAGACCGCCGAGTACGACGTGGTGCTGGTCGCCGACGAGCGCGGCGACTTCGGCGAGTACGTGCCCTACCACACCTGGTACCCGCGCCCGGTGGCCGGCACCCAGGGCCTGACCCCGACCGGCTGGCACAAGACCGTGGAAACCTACGGCGCCGCCCAGCTGCAGAAGCGCTTCGAGGAGCACGCCAAGCGCTGGATGAACGACCGCGACTTCGCCGCCTGGATCGCCGTGCGCAGCGTCGCAGCCGCAGTCGGCAAGCTGAAGAGCAGCGATCCGGCAGCGATCCGCCAGCTGGCGCTGTCCGGCGAACTGCCGCTGGACGGCTTCAAGGGTCGCAAGCTCAGCTACCGCGACTGGAACGGCCAGCTGCGCCAGCCGATCCCCGTGGTGCACCCGCGTGCGCTGGTCACCACCTCGCCGCAGGACGGCTTCCTGCACCCGCTCACCGACCTCGACAGCCTGGGCTTCGACCGCCCGGAAAGCCGCTGCAACCTGGCCGCCAACGGCGGCTGAAGCCAGCCCATACCCTGCGACTGCGGCCTTGCAGGGTGCGCCGCGCGCACCCATGAACCGCCCGACAACCACAACAAGAGGCCCACCATGCACAAGACCCTGCTCGCCACCCTGATCGCCGCGCCGCTGCTGGGCGCCGCCGGCCCGCTGCTGGCCGCCACAGCCTACGTGTCCAACGAGAAGGACAACACCCTCAGCGTGATCGACCTCGACAAGCTGGAAACGGTGGAAACGCTGGAGGTCGGCATGCGCCCGCGCGGCCTGACCCTGTCCAGCGACCACAAGCTGCTGTACATCTGCGCCAGCGACTCCGACCGCGTGCAGGTGATGGACCTGGCCACCCGCAAGATCGTCAAGGAGCTGCCCTCCGGCGCCGACCCCGAGCAGTTCGCCCTGCACCCCAACGACAAGTGGCTGTACATCTCCAACGAGGACGACGCGCTGGTCACCGTGGTCGACGTCGACAGCGAGCAGGTGCTGGCGCAGATCGACGTCGGCGTCGAGCCCGAAGGCATGGCGGTCAGCCCGGACGGCAAGTGGGCGGTGAACACCAGCGAGACCACCAGCATGCTGCACTGGATCGACACCGCCAGCCACGAGTTGGTCGACAACACCCAGGTCGACCAGCGCCCGCGCCACGTCGAGTTCAGCCACGACGGCAAGCTGCTGTGGGCCTCGGCGGAAATCGGCGGCACGGTGACGGTGATCGACGTGGCCACCCGCCAGCCGGTCAAGGTGCTCAACTTCGCGATCAAGGGCGTGCACCCGGACAAGGTGCAGCCGGTCGGGGTCAAGCTGACCGCCGACGGCAAGTACGCCTTCGTCGCCCTCGGCCCGGCCAACCACGTGGCGGTGGTCGATGCCAAGACCTACGAGGTGCTCGACTACCTGCTGGTCGGCCGCCGCGTCTGGCACATGGCCTTAACCCCCGGCGAGAAGCAGCTGCTGACCACCAACGGGGTCAGCGGCGATGTCTCGGTGATTGACCTCGCCAGCCTCAAGGTCACCAAGTCGATCAAGGTCGGCCGCTACCCGTGGGGCGTGGTGGTGACGCCATGAGCGGCCTCGAAGCCTCCGGGCTCGGCTTCGCCTACGGCGCGCGCCAGGCCCTCAGCGGGCTGAACTTCAGCCTGGCGCCCGGGCGCTTCAACGCCCTGCTCGGCCCCAACGGCGCCGGCAAGTCGACCCTGATCGCCCTGCTCACCCGCCTCTACGAGCTGCAGGAGGGCGACATCCGCATCGGCGACTGCTCGATCCGCCAGCAGCCGCGCCGCGCGCTGGCGCAGATCGGCGTGGTGTTCCAGCAGAGCACTCTCGATCTCGACCTCTCGGTGGAGCAGAACCTGCGCTACCACGCCGCCCTGCATGGCCTGCCGCGCGCTCTTGCCAAGGAGCGTATCGAGCTGGAACTGGGCCGCCAGCAGCTCGCCGAGCGCCGCCGCGAGCCAGTACGCGCGCTCAACGGCGGCCACCGCCGCCGGGTGGAGATCGCCCGCGCCCTGTTGCACCGGCCGCAGCTGCTGCTGCTCGACGAGGCCAGCGCCGGCCTAGACCCGGCCAGCCGCCAGGCGCTCAACAAGCACGTGCGCCAGCTGTGCGCTGAGGACGGCCTGACCGTGCTGTGGACCACCCACCTGTTCGACGAGGTGCAGGCCGACGACCCGCTGCTGATCCTGCATCGTGGCCGGCTGGTCGCGCGCGGCACGGCGGCCAGCCTCGCCGAAGGCGGCGAGGACCTGTCCGCCAGCTTCGCCCGCCTGACGGAGGTTGCCGCATGACCGCCTACCTGGAATGCCTGCGCGGCATCGTGCTGCGCGAATGGCTGCGCTTCGTCCAGCAGCGCTCGCGCTTTCTCAGCGCGCTGGTGCGCCCGCTGCTGTGGCTGCTGGTGTTCGCCGCCGGCTTCCGCGCCGCACTGGGCATATCGATCATCGAGCCCTACGACACCTACATCACCTACGAGACCTACATCGTCCCCGGTCTGGCCTGCATGATCCTGCTGTTTAACGGCATGCAGGGCTCGCTGTCGATGGTCTACGACCGCGAGATGGGCAGCATGCGCGTGCTGTTGATGAGCCCGCTGCCGCGGCCGTTCCTGCTCGCCGCCAAGCTGCTGGCCACCAGCCTGCTGTCGCTGCTGCAGGTCTACGCCTTCCTCGCCATCGCCTGGCTGTACGGCGTGCAGCCGCCGGCCTGGGGCCTGCTCTGCGCGTTGCCGGCGCTGCTGCTCGCCGCGCTGATGCTGGCGGCGCTGGGGCTGCTGCTGTCCAACGGCATCCGCCAGCTGGAGAACTTCGCCGGGGTGATGAACTTCGTGATCTTCCCGCTGTTCTTCCTGTCCTCGGCGCTCTACCCGCTGTGGAAGATGCGCGAGGCCAGCGAATGGCTGTACTGGCTGTGCGCCCTCAACCCGTTCAGCCACGCGGTGGAGCTGGTACGCTTCGCCCTCTACCAGCGCCTGAGCGTCACCGCCCTGCTGGTCTGCCTGGGCGTCACCGCGCTGTGCAGCCTGCTCGCCGTGCTGACCTTCAACCCGCAGCACGCCGCGCTCAGGCGCAATGCCTAGGGCGCGCCATGGATGACGGACTTTTCGCGAAATTACTACTTTGGTGCCGCCTTTCGCCTCCATCGTAGAATTCCCAAAGCACTGCGCCTGGCCGATAAATAGTCGCAAACAACAAGGGAAACCCCTGCCATGTCGCGACTGCTCGCTGCCGTGCTCTGCCTGCCGCTGCTGTGCGGCCTGCTCTCCGCCCAGGCCGGAGAGGATGCGCTGTTCTCCACCGACGGCTATCGCCTGGACCGCTACCGCAGCCCCACCCCGGCCACGGTGGACGGTGCGCGGACCGTCGATACCGCTACCCTGCAGCGCCTATTGGACGGCACCGAACAACCGGTGCTGATCGACGTGTTCCGCCGCCCCTGGCTGCACGGCCAGTTCGCCAGCGACGAGCCGCACCAGAACATCCCCGGCAGCCTGTGGCTGGCCAACGTCGGCGAGGGCCGTCTGGAATCTCGCTGGTCGAACTACTTCGTCCACTACCTCAAGCAGGCCAGCGGCGGTGACCGTAGCCGCGCGCTGGTGTTCTACTGCAAGTCCGACTGCTGGCTGTCGTGGAACGCCAGCAAGCGCGCCGCCGCGCTGGGCTATACCCGGCTGTACTGGTACCGTGACGGCGTCGATGCCTGGCAGCAGGCCGGACTGCCGCTGCAGGGCGCCACCCCCGCACCGCTGCCTTGAATGCCGCACCCCATCGATAACGACAAGAATCTGGTGAAGGCCATGTACAAGATCCTGATTGCCGACGACCACCCGCTGTTCCGCGAAGCCATCCACAACGTCATCAGCGACGGCTTCGAGGGCTGCGAGGTGATGGAAACCTCCGACCTCGACAGCGCGCTAGCTCTGACCCAGGAGCACGACGACCTCGACCTGATCCTCCTCGATCTGAATATGCCCGGCATGCACGGTCTCAACGGTCTGATGACCCTGCGCAACGAGGCGCCGACCATTCCGGTGGTGATCGTCTCCGCCGAGGAAGACAAGCAGATCGTCCTGCAGGCCATTACCTACGGCGCGGTCGGTTTCATCACCAAGTCTTCGCCGCGCGCGCAGATGACCGAGGCCATCGAGCAGATCCTCAACGGCAACGTCTACCTGCCCTCGGAGATTATCCGCTCCAGCAAGCCCAGCGCCCGACGGACCGGCCATGACGAGTCGGGCATCCCGCCGGAACTGCTGCAGGCGCTGACTCGCAAGCAGCTGCTGGTATTGGAGCGTATGACCAAAGGCGAGTCCAATAAGCAGATTGCCTATATCCTCAACATCGCCGAGACCACGGTCAAGGCCCACGTCTCCGCCATCCTGCGCAAGCTCGGCGTGCACAACCGTGTGCAGGCAATCCTCAGCGCCGGCGACATCGACTTCAGCGCCTATCTGCGCCGCTGAGTCCACAGTGCGGTGCGACCCGTCGCAACGGGCCGCACCGCCTCAGAACTCCAGGCAGATCTTGCCGAAGTGGCGGTTGCTTTCCTGATAGCGGAAAGCCGCGACGATCTCTTCCAGCGCGAAGCGGCGGTCGATCTGCGGACGCAGACCGCTGGCCTCGATGGCGCGAATCATGTCCTGCTGCTGCACACGGCTGCCGACCAGCACACCCTGCAGGCGGATCTGCTTGAGCAGTGCCGGGATGATCGGCAGCTCGCCGCCCAGGCCGGTGAGAATGCCGATCAGCGAAATGTGCCCGCCGACCCGTACCGCCTCCATCGACTGCGCCAGGGTGCCCGGCCCACCAACTTCGATGACATGATCGACGCCGCGCCCGCCGCTCAGCTCGCGCACCCGCGCGCCCCACTCCGGCGTGCGGCGGTAATTGATGGTAGCGCTGGCACCCAACGCCCGCAGGCGCTCCAGCTTGGCGTCGCAGGACGAGGTGGCGATCACCGTGGCACCGGCCAGGTGGGCGAACTGTAGGGCGAACACCGAGACCCCACCGCTGCCCTGCACCAGCACGCTGTCGCCCGGCTTCAGGCCGCCGTCAGCCATCAGCGCGCGCCAGGCGGTAAGCCCTGCGGTGGTCAGGGTCGCCGCCTCGGCATGGCTCCAGCCGCGCGGCGCACGGGTGAAGGCGCTCGCCGCCGCGGTGACGAACTCGCGGGCATAACCGTCGACGCCATCGCCCGGCACCGTGGCGAAGCCCTCGACCGGCGGCTCGCCGGCCAGCCAGGTGGGGAAGAAGGTACTGACCACCGCATCGCCGACGGCGAACTCCTCGACGCCCTCGCCCACCGCGATCACCTCGCCGGCGCCGTCGGCCATCGGGATGCGCGGCTCGCTCGGCCCCCACATGCCGCTGACCACCGCGAAGTCGTGATAGTTGAGCGAACTGGCGTGCAGCCGCACGCTGATCTCGCCCGCCCGCGGCGCGGCGGCCTGCGACTGGCCGACCAGCACCCGCTCGTAACCGCCGCCCACCTGAACATGGATTGCCTTGCCTTGCATCGCTCGACTCCTCGTCTCGCTCTCGGGAAATGCCTGCTGTCGAGCCGCAGCGCCGCCACGCCAGGGTGAATAGGCGGCTGCGCGCTTATCCAGCCCGCCGCCTCAGCAGCGACTGCGCTCCAGCAGATGGCTCATCGCCGTCTTCAGCTTCATCGGCCGCACCGGCTTATGCATCAGCACCTGGCCCAGCTCACGCATCTGCAGCTTGAGGTCGTTGCTGTAGTTGGCGGTGATCATCAGCACCGGCAGCGGCGCGCTGCGCCGGGCGTTGAGTTCGCGCACCAGCTCGGCGCCGGTGTGGCCGTTGTCCAGGTGGTAGTCGACGACCAGGATGTCCGCCTCGCCCTGCACGGTGTCGACCTGGCGCGCCAGGTCGTCGCCGGACAGCGCGGTGACCACGTTGCAGCCCCAGCCTTCGAGCAGGGTGCGCATGCCGGCGCAGATCGCCGCGTCATTGTCGACCACCCAGACCCGCGCACCCCGCAGGTGCTCGCCGGGCGGCGGCGGCAGCTCGCTCTGCTCGCGCACCCGCGACACGCTGCGCGCGTAGGGCACCTCGACGGCGAAGCAGGAGCCGAAGCCCTCGCGCGAGTGCACGCGGATGCGGTGGCCGAGCATGCGCACGATCTTCTCGACGATGGCCAGCCCCAGACCCAGGCCGCGATCCTGGGTGCTGCGCACCGGGGCGCCGCGCTTGAACTCCTGGAAGATCTCCTCGCGGCGGCTTTCGGCGATCCCCGCGCCGGTATCCCACACCTCGATGGACAGCCCGCCCGGCCGCCGCCGGCAGCCGAGCAGCACGCGGCCGCTGGCGGTGTAGCGGATCGCGTTGCTGAGGAAGTTGCGCAGCACCCGCGCCAGCAATTGGGTGTCGCTCTTGACCAGCGCCGAGCAGGGCACGAAGTCAAGAGTCAGGCCCTCACTGGCGGCGATCTGCCGGTACTCGGCGGCGAGGTTGTCGAGCAGGTCGGCGACCGCGAAGGCGCCGACATCCGGCTTGATCACCCCGGCGTCGAGCTTGGACACATCGACCAGGGTGCCGAGTAGGCTCTCCACATCCTCCAGCGAGTTGCTGACGTTGCGGATCAGGCTGGCGCCGGGGGCTGGCACCGCCTGTTCGAGCAGCGCACTGGTGAACAGGCGTGCGGCGTTGAGCGGCTGCAGCAGATCGTGGCTAACCGCGGCGAGGAACTTGGTCTTCGACAGGTTGGCCTGCTCGGCCTCGCGCTTGGCCTCGCGCAGACGCGCCTCAGCGCGGGCGCGTTCGGCGATCTCCTCACGCAGCTGGCTGTTCACCGCAGTCAGCTCGGCAGTGCGCTCGCGCACGCGCTTTTCCAGATTCTGGTAGGCCTGGTGCAGCGCCTCGGCGGTGCGCCGGCGCTCGGTGATGTCACGGATCAGCACGAAGATGCCCAGCACCTCGCCGCCCGGCCCGCGATTCGGCACATAGGAACGCAGCATGTAGCGCTCCTGGCCGCCGAGGCTGCGCTCGGCCACCTCGAAGGTGACACTCTCGCCGGCAAAGGCACGTTCGATATAGGGCTCGAGCAGGCGATAGTGCTCCGTGCTGTGCACCACCTGGATGCTGCGCCCGAGCATGGCGCCGCGTGGCCAGCCGTACCACTCGTCGTAGACCTTGTTGGTGAACTCGTAGGCCAGCTCGCGGCTGATGTAGGCGATCAGTGCAGGCACCTGGTCGGTGATCAGCCGCACCCAGCGCTCGCTCTCGCGCAGGGTTTCGGCGTAGCGGTAGCGCTCGGTGATGTCGCTGTAGGTGTTGACGAAGCCGCCGGCGGGCATCGGGTGGGTGCGGATCTCCAGCACCCGGCCGTCGCCCAGGCGCTGCTCACGCTCGTGCAGCGGGCGGCCGCCGGCGTCGCGGCTGGTCGGGGTGAGCAGGGCCACCTCGCTGGTCGCCATCACCTCGGCGAACGGCAGGTGCGGCTCCATCGGCGCCAGCCCGGTGAGTTCGAGGAAGCGACCGTTCCACAGCTCCAGCTCGCCGGCGGCATTGATCACCGCCACGCCCTGCGACAGGTTGTCCATGGTGCGCTGCAGCAGGCGCGACTTCTGCGCCACCGCCTGCTCGCGGCGCGCCATCTCGTGATTCTTCACCTCGGTGATGTCGGTATAGAGGATCACCAGCCCACCCTCGCGGGTCGGCCGCTCGCTGACTTGCACCCAGCGGTCGTCGTGCAGGCGGTAGAGAGTACGCTCCTGGTCGCTGCCGCCCTGCTCCCCGACCAGCAGCCGCGAACTGCGCGCCAGCCGCTTCACTTCGGCCAGCGGCATACCACGCCGCACGCGATGCTGCAGATCGCCCCACAGCGCGAGGAAGCGGCGGTTGCACAGCAGCAGGCGCTGCCCGGCGTCGAACAGCACGAAGGCGTCGGAGATGCTCTCGATGGCATCGATCAGGTGCTGGTGGGCGGTCTCGGCGCGGCCGCGTGCCTCGATCAGCAGCGCATTGCTGGTCTGCAGCTCGGTCATCGCCCGGTTCAGTGCATCGGTGCGCTCGCGCACCTGCTCGGCGAGCACCGCCGAGTGCTGGAAGGCCGCATAGGCCTCGGCCCCCTGGGGACCGGCAGCCTCGACCCGTTCGATCAGCGCGGCGTTGATCCGCTCCAGCTTGGCGTTGCGCGCCTCCAGTTCGGCGAGCCGCGCGCGCAGCTCAGCGGCACAGGCCCCGTCCGGATCGGCCGATGGCGACGCCGGTGAAGGTCTGGTTGATGTGCATGCCATTGAACTGCTCCCCGTAGGTGTTGAAGCCGATCACCCGCTGGTCGACCAGCAAGCCGGCGGTGTCGGCCACCAGGCCGCGCGCTTCCACCTCCATGCGGCGCAGGAAACAGTCGCAGCCGATGGTCAGCAGCAGCGGACCGAGGCGCCGTTCGAGCCGCTCGAACAGGCCGCGCAGGTTGGGCAGCAGCGGCCCCGGCTGCATGGCGGTGAGGACGATGCCGTTCTCCACCGCGCAGTAGAAGGTCAGGCTCAGGTCGGCGTTGACCCGCTGGATCGAGCGCATGTAGTACTGCCCGCCGAGACGCACCGCCAGCGGGTGCAGGGCGAAGGTCTTGAGGTCGAGCTGCTGCGGGTCGAGGCCGAGCAGGCGCGCGTACTCCAGCGCCGCCGGCTCGGCGTTCAACTCGAACACCGTGCGGCTGGCCGGGTCGGCGGCGGTGACCACCAGCTTCTCCTCGCGCGGCTGGATGTGGTGGGTGGTGAATACCTCGAAGTCCAGCGCGGTGTGCACCAGCACCACCACCGCGGCGCCGGTGTGGAAGCGGCCGTCGTGGTAGACGTGGGTGCGGGTCAGATGGTTGTCGTCGCCGGCCGAGCCGCCGAAGTGCGGAATGCGGCCAAAGGCGGCGTTCAGCGCGGAGAGCACCAGCTCCTCGCGGCTGGACAGGCCGTCGAGCAGGGTCAGCGCGAAGCTGTGCCCGGTGATCGGCTCGCGGCGGCTGCCGCGGCATTCCTCGGTTAGCTGGGCGACCACCTGTTGGGCGTCGAGCAAGCTGAAGCTGTCCAGCGCATCGATGCGCGCGGCGGCGATGGAGAAACTGCGGTGATCGAAGCCCACCGCGCTGACGCAGCCGCGCCCGTAGCCCTGCGGGGTGATCTCGCCGGCGGTGGTGCAGCCGACCAGGCGCACGCCACCGAAGTACTGCTCCAGCGCGGCGGCCAGCGCCGGCAGGTCGTATTCGGCGCTGCAGAAGAACAGCACGCAGCCCAGGTGCGGGTGCATCAGCTGGCGGGCCAGGTCCTGGGCCACGCTTTCCGCATCGCTGGATTCGGACAGGGCCATGCGGACGACGTCGTTCAGATCTTCTTCCACGTCGCCTCCGGGCCGGTAGAACAGACAGACAGGCGCATTCTAGAAAGGCGCAGACGGCGGGCTAATGCTACTTGGGTACTGGCCGCGCCCCTTCTTTGGTCGCGGCGATCCCGCCCCGCCAGCCGAGCACGCACCCACACGTACGAAGAGGAAAGCCTTACGGCTTTCCTCTTCGGTAGTCGACGGGAGTTCAGGCTGGCGCGGGCGGAGTCGGGCTCCGGCCCGCGCACGATCTCAGAAGGCCAGCACCGCACCCACGGCGAAGGTGCGGGTGTCCTCATCGAGGGCGGGGTTATTCTTGCCGTCGATCTCGAACTGGTTCAGCTCGGCGACCAGCTTGAGGTTGTCGTTGATATCGCGGAAGTAGGCGACACCACGGGTTTCGTAGTCGGCCGCACTGCCCAGGCCGTTGCCGTCATCCTTGGTCTTGCCGTAGGACAGCGCCACGCGGTTCTTGCCGAAGCGGTAGGAGCCCTGCAGCAGGTAGCCGTCGCTGTCGACTTCACGCAGGGTCGGCTCGGTCAGGTTGTTGGTGAAGAACGGGTTGATGCCCTCGGCCTGGAAGCCCGAGGCGGTCAGGGTCAGGCCGCCCATCTTGGCCTGCACGCCGTAGCCGAGACCTTTGGAGGTTACGTCCTCGACGCTGCGGTCGGTGTTCTCCGAGTTCTGCTGCATTCCGTTGATCCAAGAGTAAATCTGCGCGCCGGCGAGGTCGAACTGGTAGGTGATCTCGGTCTCGAAGCGCGGGTTTTCCTGGTAGGCCTTGCCGGTCGCGCTGCTGTCGTTGGTGTCCACCGGGTCCATGATGCCGGCGGCGATGCGCAGGCCGCCCATGTTCGGCGAGCGATAGGTGATCTGCGAGGTCGGGAACGGGTACGGGTAGCCGCTGCCGATGTTGCCGAAGGACACGCCGCCGCCATCGACCAGGCCCAGGGTGTCGCTGACCTGGCCATAGCCGGCCAGCAGCTCGTCGAGCAGGATGTTGGAGCGGGCGAACAAACCGAAGTCCTTGCCGAACAGCACCTCGCCCCACTGGTCGTTGCTGGCGGTGGCGTAGAACTGACGCACGTCGATGGCGGTACCGGTGCCGTTCTGCTCGCTGTCGTTGATGGTCACCCAGAACGAGGAGCGGCCGCCGAGCTTGAGATCATCGACCTGCTTGCCGAAGTTAAAGCCAATGTAGTTGGGCAAAAAGCCCATCTTGACCCGCGACTGCTTGCGATCGAACTGCTCGCCGGCACGATCCACGTCGCTGCTGACATAGAAGGCATTAAAGTAGCCATCGGTAGAGAAAGTGGTGCCATCCTTGTCGTATAGAACGATTTCGGCAGCAGCCGGCAAACTGAATGCCAAGGCGGTTGCAGCCGCCAGAAGGGAGTAGCAGGCTTTGTTCTTGTTCATATTGGTCTCCGCTTACGTCAGGACGACTGCCTGATCCAACAGTCGCAGCGATTATCGGGAGCCGGCCGGCACGCTACGTATTCTGCGCAGGACCCGGATCGCTCGTACTTTCGGAAGACCACAGGGCCCAATACCAAAGGCGCTCATCCCCTGCCACCATGGAACACTCAGGTACACCGCTGCGCCCAGCGCAGACGGTCGCCGGGCGAATGAGCGAGTGGGAGAATGAGCCGCCGCCGCAGCCGGGTAGAGCCTCAGTGGCCGAACAGCCAGTACCAGCTCGTCTCAGGCCCGTGCAGCGCCGTGGCTGCCTGGCACAATTCGGCCTGCGATAGTTCCGCCAGCGCCGTACGTACGGCAGCGGTCCAGCCAGCAGGCTCAGCGTTCAGCCAAGCCTGGCAAGCGCGCAGGCGGCGGGCGCGCTGCCCGTCTGCCTCAGCCAGACTGTCAAGCACGGCCTGACGCGCTTGCTGCAGGCGCTCCTCGGGCAGCGTCGCCAGTGCCGCTGCGCCCACTGCGACAAAACGGCGGATAGCCTCCTGCAGTTGCTCGGCGGAGGCGTGGGGAGACTGCACGCCGAACTGCAGCTCGATCCCCGCCTCCCCCGCCTGGAAGCGGCTGAACAAGGCGTACCCCAGCCCCTGCTCGACCCGCAATGCCTGATAAAACGCGCCCTGGCGCAATACCGCCAGCAAGCGCCAGGCAGCTTCCTCGCGCGGCGCGATGCGCGGTGCCAGCAGTCGCAGCAGAACCGCCTGCTCGTCGCCACCCAGGCCAAGATGGCGGCGGTGCACGCCAGGCTTGGGATGCGCGGATGCGGGCGGCGGCGCCGGCGCAAGCCTCCCCCAACCCTGCAGCACCTGTCCGACCTCCTCCGGCACCGCACCAAAATCCAGGCGATGCAGCGCCGAGTCGCGCAGGAAGCCGCGCAGTAACGCTGGCAGAGCCTCGTCATCAATCTGCGCCAGTACGGCAGCGGACAACGCCTCGTCGCTTGGCCGACATTGTGCCGCCGGATGGTTCAGCATCCGCCGCAACAGCATCTGCTGTGCATCCTCAGCCTCCTGACGCCGCAACGCCGCTCGCCAGGCCCCACCGTCGCGGCAGTTCAGTGCCGCCAGCAGCATCGACAGGACCGGCGCCAGCAACTGCACCGGACCGCTCAGACAGAAGCGCAGCTGGCTGGGATGCGCCAGCGACCACCAATCACAACCCGCCTGTCGCGCATCCGCCAGTGCCTCACGCCAGTGCTGCGTCAGCGCCGCCTCCGCCAGCGGCGCACCCGGCAGGACCACACCCTGCGCATCTTCGCCACGCCAGCACAGCAGCACCGCCGCATATCCCGGGCGTATTGAGGACGAGCTGCCCGGCAGCACCGATGCTGGAGGGGGGCTGAACGGCAGGAAGGGGTTAGGCGGCGGTGCCTGCCAACTCAGCGACTGAAGGGCCGGCAAGCCGGCCAGCGGGCGAGCCTGCCAACGGACGGGGAACCAGTGCGTGGTTACTGCGCAGGGCAGATGGGGCCGGGCGTACTGCACGATCATCCGTCGCCGCTCTAGCCGAGCCAGACACGCCGCCAAGGTTTTCAGCATCACCGGTGCCCAAGGTCGCCATTCGCCAACGCCCTGCCGGCGCCAGCGCTCGGCCCACAGAGCGGCGCGCTCGAAGGCTGGCAGTTCGTACTCCTGCCAAGCCTGCTCGCGGCAAATGGCCTGCCAGACCGGCTCGTCTGCCAGCAGTCGAGGATTCGCGGCGCAGCTTTCGAGCCAGTCGCAGCAGAGCGCGGCGATGGCCCGCTCCTGGTTCGCGCCGGCATCCAGCAGGTCGATATGCAGGATCAGAAGAACGCTGCCGGCATCCGCTGGCTGCACCTGTACCGCGAGTCGCTGTGCCCAGCCCCGTGCGCGCAGCTCGCCTACCAGGCTGCCAGCGTCGGCACGTTGCAGTGAACGATCCAACAGGGTCTGTAAGGACTCTTGCAGCTCCGGCTCCAACACCATCGGCCACCACAGACTCATGCGCCGAACCGCTTCAGGTTGCTGCAAGATCAGTTCACGCGCCGGCTGCTCGGTCGGCCAACAGTCGGGCCAGTCGGGTATGGGCTCGGGCGGATCGGCCGACAGTGCGCTCAAACGCTCGCGCACTTGACGTTCCAATACATCGAGCGGCTGGGGGCCGCTGATCAGCAGGCACAGATTCGACGCCCGATAGTGACGGGCATGCCAGTCGCACAGGTCGATCATGAACTGCGTACTCTGCGGCTGCAAAGTGTCCTGCGCGCCGGCATGAAAGCGCGACAGCGGATGCCCGGGATGCAGCTGCTCAGCGATGGCAGCCTGCACCTGCTGCGCGCCATCGACGCAACGCGCCAGATACTCGGCGTGCAGGACCGCACGCTCGCGCAGCAGGCGTTCGCGGCAGAACAGCGGACGGAACAGCAGATCATCCAGCGCAGCGAGCGCCGCCGGCCACTGGCGGGCGGGCATTTCCAGCAAGTACAGGGTCTGCAGGGCCAGCGTGCGGGCGTTGTAGCGCCCACCGTGGGCATGCACATAGTCGGCGAAGTCGCTCGTCCCGGGACATCCGTGGCTGCCGAGAAACAGTGCATGCTCGATGAAATGCGCCAAGCCCGGCCAGCTCGCAGGCTCATGGAAACTACCCGCCGCCAGACTGGCGGCTAAAGCGATGCGCGTCGTCTGCGGGTCGTGGAGCAGCGCAACCTGCACGCCGTTTTCTAAGTGCAAGGTACGCTGCGCCAGGGAGGGAAACTCGCAGCCCATACCGATCACCGTGTGCTGGAAACACGCTCTAGCCTGCGTGCCAGAGTGGCACCAGGCAATCCTGCTCAAGTAGCGTCTGACACGCTACCAAGGTAGCGGTGAACCACTCCGGGAATTCCGGAGTTCCTGGGGCGGCTCAATCACCGCGCCTCCCACAACGTCACGATTTCATGTTGCAGGTCATCAGCGTTATCGGTTTCCAGGTGCCCGACCGACTCGAGGGCGTCGACCCAGGCCACCAGCCGGTTGGCTGCCCAGTCACGTTGCTGGGTCAGTAACGCAGGGCGTTCAGGCTGTGGAATTTCCAGCGCGTCATAGTCGGGTTCACGTTGACCGCGCAGGTACTCCAGTGCCACAGCAAAGTGGGATGAAGTGGCGGCCAGATCGTCCAGGGTCTTGTGAGTCATTGCTTTGGGCTCCTCGGGGCGGGCGTTGCGCTTGACGTATTTTGCCACCACCTACCCGATCAGTTCTCGCCCTGCGGGCCTCTGTAGTACCGGGCACCAGGCGCTGAGGGTGCCCACCACTCAGTGCAGCAGGCTACGATGGGGTTCCGGTGCCGCCTCAGCGGGTGTCATCCATGCCGGCCACACGCTGGTCGGCCATTCGCCACGCAGGCACTGCTCGTACACGATCCCCAGCCACTGGCGCAGCGGCTGTGCAGCGAGGGGTAGCGTCACACGGGCCTCGGCGGCGCCCTTGAAGGTGAGCACTACCCCCTCCTCGCGCGGGGTGATCTCGATCGAGTCCACGCGCCATCCAGGGTCTGAGTCAGCGGCCCGCACCGGTGGCTCGGCCCCCAGCCGAGCACGGGCCGCTTGCTGGGCAAAGCCCTGGACCAGCTCCTGATGGGCGGCCTGTATCGAGGGACGGCTCGAGGCCGGCGCCACCTGCCGCTCCAGCCAGGCGGTGAGGTGTGGCACCAACCGATTCACCAGCCGCTGGGTGAGCCACAGCACCACGGTGTCGCCGCTGGCCAGCTCGCCGGTCAGACGGATGCGATCTTCAAGACCGACGTATTCGAGGGTGACGCGCTGCAGAGTGCCCATTTCTCTACATCCTTGATCCACAACTGTGCGGACGCACATTACTGCAGAGCGGCGTCCTCCGGTACATAGATCATACTGCCGTCATCCAGGCGATAGGCCGTCCCGGCCTTGCTGCCCTGCCCTTCGCCCATGCTGCCGGTCGATTTGAACTGCTTGAGCTCCTTGCCCTCCTGTACCAGCATCTCCATGTTCGGCTGCCCCGGATTCTTGATCACGATGACCTCCTCGGCCTGTGTGAACGGGTTCAGGGGGTTGGACATCACGATGATCAGCAGCACCGCGATGATCACCAGAAACAGATCGACCAGATTGACCACGCTGATGATCGGGTCATCGTCCTCGTCTTCCAGGATGTTCAGGCCGATGCGCTTCATGCCACCGCCCCCTGATGCAGCAACTGCTTGAGCTCCTCAAGCAGCCAGCGGCGGCGCACCGAAAGCATCCAGAACGCCATCGAGGCCGCCATCAGGGCAATGATCACCGCAGCAAACGCCACGGTCAGCGAGTCGGCCACCGCCGCAAAATCGCCATTGGCCACCGACATCAGCGCCGGCCCCATGGGAATCATGGTGGCGACCAGGCCGAGCATGGGCGCGACCCGGCTGACCAGTCGAAGCGGTTCCAGACGCCTGAGCAGATGCAGCTCAATGTCTTGCGCATCGGCCTGCGGATGGCGGCGGTGAAAGGCCGCCAGTGGCCGGGCACGGCGCGCGCCCTGCACCAGCTCCAGCATGAAGCGCCCCCACTCGAACAGCGCATAGACGAACATCGCCGCCAGCATCAGCAGGACCGGGCTGAGAAACAGGCCGGCCACTTCGGACATCAGTTGTTCCAGTGCATTCATAAGGATCTCTCGTTCAGGGATGAAGGGTGCGCCGGGTATACCAGGCCTGATAGAGCAGGCCGCACAGCCCGAGCAGCAGCAGGCCGAGCCAGTACCAGGTACGGGGCTGTGGTGCCGGTGGCTGGACCTCCTGCATCAGTTGTCCCTGCACGACTGGCAGGTCCTGACTGGCTTCGGCCGCGGGAGTTTCCGGCATGGCGGCGGGCTTTGACGCGGCAGAGAGCGCCGCCTGCTGTGGCGCCGGGCCAGTCAGGCCATAGCCGGCCGAAAGCTCGGCGACATAGCGCTTGAACGCCTCGTTGCGCGTGTGCAGATCATGCTTGGCCGCCAGCTCCTGGTAGAGCTGTACCAGCTGGCGCTGGGTTTCTTCGCTGGCCTGCCAGTACCCCTTGCGGATCGCCTCCAGCATCCGCTCGGCAATCTGCCCCATGGCATCGGCGTTGTGCTGCTCGAACCACTCGCGCGTCCCCAGCGCATATTTATCGGCCATATAGACCTGATGAAATTCCTCCCACTGGTCATCGCGCACCACATTGCGATCCATCACCTGCCAGCCCCAGAAATTGTTGATCGCACTGAGCAGCTCCAGCGTGCCGGCATATCCCTCCTGCTGCATTTCCTTGATCCAGTTGGGATGCTGGTAGACCGCACGCAGCTCGGTGGCCATGAAGCGCTCGGCGCTCTGCAGGCGCGCCTTGTCGGGGTTGCGCAAATTGGCGATGTACAGCTGCGGCGCCTTGCCCTCCAGATGCTGCAAGGCCAGGGAAATGCCCCCGAGGTATTCAAAGGGATGGTCGGTATCGAGCAGCCCGCGCAGGTTCGAGGAGCGCGAGAACATCGCCGCATCCGTGCCTTTAAGCTGCTCGGCATAGACGTTCAGGGCGCGACCATTAGCCCCCGCAGGCTTGCGGCTCCACTGCGTCGTGTCCGGTCCATAGGCCCAGGACATCCGCGACAGATACAGCTCGGCCAGTTTGCCGTCCTTCTCGTCCCACTTATCCGACGCCAGCGTGGCATCCGGCAGCTGGGTGCCGTAATCACCACTTTCCGTGCCAAAGACCCGGGTCAGCGCAAAGTTGCGGGCGTCCTGCGCAGGCATTCCGTCTGCCAGCAACTGCTGCTCGATACGCAGCGTATTGGCCCTCACCGGGTTCTGCTCAGGCGGCTCATCCAGCGCAGCCACCAGCGCAATCGCCTCGTTGAAGCGCTCCATGACGTTAGGGAACTGATCGCGGTACAAGCCGGTGAGGGAAATCACCACATCGACCCGCGGACGGCCCAGACGCTCCAGCGGAATCACCTCCAGTCCAATCACCCGCCCGCCGCTGTCCCAGCGTGGCTGCACGCCCAGGGCATGGAAGATCTGCGCCTCGAGCATGCCCAGATGACGCAGGGTTTCCGTGCTCCACATGCTGAAGGCTAACCTGCGCGGCGCCTGCCCCTGTGTGGCGCGATGGCTCTCCAGCAGGCCCTCGAGAGCCTCGACGCCGGCAGCGTGCGCGGCCCGAGTGGGTACCCGTGACGGATCAAAGCCGTACATATTGCGCCCGGTCGGCAGCGCGTCGGGGTTGCGGATCGGATCACCGCCGTAGGATGGATCAATCCAGCGCGCACTGAGGCCATCGATCAGGGCCTGCGATTCACGGGCAGCCTTGAGGTTTTCCAGGTGACGCCGCCCCTTTTCCAGCACCGCCTGCTGGGCCGCGCTGGGGGCGTCGAGCGGTGTGCCCTGCACCAGATGCCGCAGCACGAAACGATAGGGCTCACTGTCACGGATCTGCCGATAGTCGGCGCGCCGCAAATCGTTGGCGGCGTCACTGCCCAGCACCTGCAACAACTCATCCCCCAGGATCAGCATCAGATTCAGGGCCAGATGCTCATCCGGCGCCGTCTCACCGAAGGTGTGCAGCCCCAAGGGCTGCATGGCCGCCCCCAGATCCTCCAGGTAATCCTCGACCCCCCGCAGGAAGGCCGGGAACTCGGCATCAGTGGGCAGCGTCTCGCGGTCCAGATCCTTGAGCACCTGCATCGCCGTGACCTGCTCGAGGATCGCGCGGCGGGTGTTGGCCCGCACCAGCCCCTCATCCAGGGCGTGGTATTCGCGGATCTGCTCATTGAGGGCCACGAAGTCATCGGACAATCCCGCCGGCGAGAACGCCGGGGTCTGATGGCTGATGACCACCCCGCGCCCCCGGCGCTTGACGTGCAGCGCCTCGCCGATGTTGTCGACGATGTAGGGATACAGTACCGGCACATTCCCGACGGCCAGGTTCGGTGCATCGAACGCCCACAAGCCACGCTCCTTGCCCGGATGCCACTCCTGGGAGCCGTGGGTGCCGAAGTGGATGATGGCATCACTGGCAAACTGCTCACGCGCCCAGAGATACACCGCGGCGTAGTAGTGATTCATGACCTTCTTGGTGTCGTGGAGCAGATCCTTCTCCTGCTCGGCACTGCTGCCACCCCGAGCCGGCTGCGGCAGGATGACCAGATTGCCCAGCGCCAGGCGCGGAATCACGAAGCCATCCACGCCGTTATGGGTGACCCGTTGCGGACTGTCCTCGGCACGTCCCCAGTGCGCGTCCATCTCCTGGGCAACGGCGGGTGGCAGGGTTTTCAGCCAGCCTTTATAGGTGCTGAGCGGCAGAAAATCCCAGAGATCGCCGCGCATCAATTCACTCAGCGCTTCGGGCCGGTAGGCCGGGCGCAGCATCTGCGCCACCGCATCGATCATCTGCTGCTCGGCGACCGGACTCAACGCGTAACCTTCGGCCTGCAGATCACGGGTCAGGCGCGCCAGCGAGCGCGGCACATTCATGTTCGACGCCCCCTGGTTGTTTTCGCCCGGTGGCGAATTCCAGAAGAACAGCGCCACCCGTTTCTGGGCATTGGGCAGGCGCTGCAGACGGGCCAGGGCGAGTGCCTTGCCAACCAGCAGATCCAACTGCTCGGGCAGGCTGCGCTTTTCGCCCTGTGCATTGACCGTGAGGATCACCGGGTCCTGAATCCCGATGTATTCCGCATTGGTCAGGGTGAACGGCAAACGGAAGGCATCCACACCGGCCAGATCCTCACGATAGGCGGCGGCATCGCCCTGGGTGTAATGCAGCACGTTGAGCACCGGAATCCCCAAGGCCTGATAACGCGCCTTGCGTCCCTCGACATCCCCGCCGAGGAAGGTGTTGACCAGCAGCACATTCGCCAGCGGCCGCCCTTCCAGGGTCAGCAGCGGCTCGGATGACACCGCGCGCTGCACCGCCTGCGGATTGGGGAATGGACTGCTCGCCGCAGGCTCAACCGCTGCCGGCCGCGCACCCGCAGGCGCGACCCACTCGCGCCGCTCACGCGACGCCTCGCGGTAGAACACCACGGGGACCGCGCCGGCGGTTTCCAGCGCCTGAATGACCTCATCCAGATGCCGCTCCTGCCCGTCGGCCAGGTAGCTGGAGGTGGTTTCCATCGCCACCACCGGCTGCTGCAGCGGATCGACGCCCTGACGGCTGCGCCACCAGTCGAGATAAGCCGGTAGCGCAGTGAACAGCTGCTGTGGCGCCGCCGGGTGGTAAATCGCCCCGGCGGGCAGCGGCTGGGCGGCCGCCACGGCGTTGAGGTCACGCGCCTCCATCCATGCCCGCAGATACGTGAACAGCCGCTGCCGGTTGACCGGCATGCCGTTCAGGTAATACTCGGCAATCCGCTGCGCGACTTCCTGCGGCGCGTTGATGGCCACCAGACGGGCCTGCGGCGTCATGCGGTTGATCTGCACGATCGGGACGCGGGTTTCACGCAGAAAGGCGCCAGCCGCGGCCTCGACCTTGGCCTGATCATCCGGGCGCGGCGTATCGATCAGGATGCGCTCGGCCCCCTGCAATGCCGCCTGCAGTTGCTCGGCAGGTGCGGCATCAACCTGCACCCAGGCCAGCTCCACCCCCTGCTCGCGGGCGGCCGCCTCCATCAGGGTGAACTTGTGGGACATCACAAACCCCGTGGACAGCAGCGCCACCTTGGGCGCGGCCTGCAACAGACCGGCCGATCCGCACCAGGCGATCAGCAGGATGCTCAACAGTCGTTTCATCACTTCTCCCTCAGAACCGCAGCGCTACACCGGCCTGCCAGACGCGGCCGGGATCCACGACAATCGACAGATCTTCGCGGTTGTAGACGCCATTGGCGTCGGAGTCGTAGAACCCGCGCGCGCTGGAATAGAAGCGCTCATCCAGCAGGTTGTCGACTTTGAGGAAGGCGGTGAACTGCAGCGGGATGTCACCGGGCGCCATGAAACGCCGCTGATGGGACAGCGCCAGATTGAACAACGTGCGCGAGGGCAGCGTTTCCTGGTTCAGCTCATCGGCATAGCTGGTGCCCCGATAGTCCATCTCGCCACTCAGCTTCCAGTGCTCGACCGGGAACCAGTTCACCCGCAGGTTGAGCAGATGGCGCGGTGTGCGCGGCACGCTGTTGCCGCTGTTGTCATAGCGCAGGAACAGCACCTGACTGGCCGGGTTGCTGAACTGGGCCGGATCACTGACCAGGGCGCCATAGGGGTTGCCCAGGGCCAGGAAGTAGTTGTCGTAATCCTTGAAGCGGCTCTGCAGGAAGGTGTAGGCCAGATCGAAGGACAGGCGGTGGCGCACCTCGGTACTCAGCGCCAGCTCAAAGCCACGACTGGTCACCCCGCCGATGTTTTCCGGGCGCGGCTCCTCGATATCGGCTGCAGCACTGGCCGCCTTGTCATTGACGTACTGACCGACGTTGCTGGTGATGAAATCGCGCCGGTCAATGTAGAACAGCGAGGCGTTGAGGCGGGTCGGCCAGCCCAGCCACTGGCTGTCCTGGTGCAGGCCGATTTCGTAGGTGTAGGCGGTCTCCGGGTCCAGATCCGGGTTATCGGCATACTGACTGACGGTGGGATTGCGGAACCCGGTGGAAACCGCACCGTACAGCGACAGATCCGCACTCAGCGCCTTGTTGAAGCCCAGGCGCCAGGAGTGGTTCTGGTACCTGTCACCGGTGTGCAGCCCGCCGGCCAGGCGATCCAGACCATCCAGATCGGTACTGTCGAAACGGTAGTTGGCCACCAGCGTCAGCCCCTTATCCAGCGACAGCTGCGCCTCGCTGTAGAGGGCTCGGGTGCGCTCCTCGGTCAGGTAGTCCGACTTGAGCGTGCCCTGCTCGACGACGATCAGGCGGGGGCGGATCGTGGTTGCGTAGCTTTCTTTGGCGGTGGCTTGCTCATCGAAGGTATTACGGCGCACCTCGGCTCCGCCCATCAGCCCGAGGCGACCGAAGGTTTCCCGGATCTCGAATTTGAGCCCCTGCTGCACCTGGGCATAGTCATTGTCGTTCTGGTACTGATCGACCTGATTATCGCTGACCGGACGCCCCTGGGCGTCGTAGCGGATGGGGGCCGACCAGTAGCGGGTGTCATCGGTGTATTGATAGCCCAGCAGCTGCAGCGTGCCGGTCGCGGAAAAATCCCGCGAGTAGGTGAGATTGTAGCGAGACAGCTCCACATCGAACTGGCGGGTGTAGCCACGCCCCTCGCTCACGCCGCGCGGGTCGTATTTCGCCATCGTGGCGCCCGATACCGAGCCCTCGCGATCCCGAAAGCGCTCGCTCACCTCGAAACCGAATGTCAGATCGCTGACATCATCGAGAAAATACTGCAGGTTGCCGGAGAGGCTGGTAGTGTCGCGCTCCGACAGCTCGTAATAGCCATCGCTGCGACGCGAGACCCATTGCAGGTGTCCTGCCAAGTGTTCGCTGGCAAAGCCGCCGCGCAGGCTGTCACGCTGATAGCCAAAGGAGCCGCGATCGTGCTCGATCGCCACGCCCTCGTGACCGGCGCCGCGCTTGGTGGTGATGATGACGGCGCCGGCCAGCGCGTCCTCACCAAACAGGTACGAGGCCCCGCCCTTGACGACACGAATCGACTGGATATTGTCGAGATCCACGCTGACCTTGCCGGTCCGCTCGAACACCGGCACGCCGTCGATGACGATGGCCACGCCCGGCTTTTCGCCCATGTAGCGCTGGTTCTCGATCCCCCGCAGCTTGATCTTGATGCTGTCACCTTCGCCAGACAGATCCGCAGTCACCCCCGGGACAGCCCGCAGGACCTCGATCAGGTTCGTGGCATGCCGCTCGCTGATTTCCTCATGCTCGATCACCGTTGTGCTGGAGACGACTCGGCTGTCGGCGGCAAAGCGATCCGAAATCGTCGAGCCCGTGACGGTCAGGCTCTCAAGCTGCACCGGCTCTGCGGCGTACAGTGAGGGGACGGTGCTCGCCAGTAACCATGTGATGGGCGTGCGCAGGGCCTGACTCCGGAGGTGGAGCCATTGCAGGCGGAAGGACATGCAGTTTTCCTGTTCTTATCCGGTCGAAGGACGGTGCATGCGCTGAGGGCCGGCAAAAAAAGCCCCCCTGTTTCCAGGGGGGACAGTGCCAATCTGCAGTCCCTGCAGCGAGCGGAGAACCTCGAACCCGTTGTGGAACCCCTAAGCTCCGGTTCGAGGCCGGCGCAGTCTCCGCAGGCGGCGCCCTGCGCTCAACTGCGACAATCCGCCCCAAGCTTGCCACAGACCGCCGGGGCACAAGGCCTGCGTCAGGGTGTGGCAGCCTGTCGCAGACTCAGAGCGGCAACCAGCGACGAAATCCTGTGCTACCCCGCGAAGCCAGCGGGCACCAGGCGATATCCCAGGGGGTCGGGGGCAGCTCTTCCTGTTCGACCGCCAGTGGCAGGCGGGATGCCACATGCTCCTTCCATTCAAAGACCCGGACACCGCTGTCGCGACAAGACAGCACAACGCCCAGCGCCTGGGTGTCGTCACTGACGGCCCAGCGGGCGGCAGAGGCAATCATCAGCGCTTCGACCTGCTCCTCCGTCAGGCGATCGCGGTATTCCGAGGCCAGCAACCAGCGGCAGGCCTGAAGGTGAAAGGTCCAGTTCAGCGGGACGCGCTGGCGATAGGCCCAGCGCATGAAATGGCGAAATAGCTCGATGCCCTCGCAGGCATCGAGCTTGAGCAGACTGGGACAGATATCGAACAGGGCATGCCAGTAGGGCATCAGCCGGGCGTCGAGCTGTACAAAGGAATGAGCATTGCCGGGGTAATCGGGGAAGGGTTGTATAGCCGGCCGTTTAGCAGGCAGACGAGCCAGTTTTTCCATGCGCAAACATCCAGAGGAACCAGAAACGAAGACACCTGCCACGGGCGATGGCAGGCGAACAAACGAACGTGCAGCGGGCACGCTGGTTCATGGGGCGCGGGGATTGAGGGCGGGCCGGCTTCGGCGCGGGGGTGATTTGTTGCAGGGCTGACGCCAGGGTAGCGCCCGGACTGGACGACGTGGCCACCAGCAGACCAGCAGGAGCAGCCCCGGTATCAGGACCAGGGCACTGCAGACCGGACAGTCGAGCAGGTTGAGCGAGGGATCATCACCGGGCAGGGTGCCGAGCGAGGCAACGCGACCGTCCTCACCGGCACACCAGGCGGCATCCAGCAGCACGTCACTCAACAGCATGGCCAGGCGGTGCTGAGGGCAGGCCAACAGCGTCAGCAGCACACTCATACAGAGCAGGCTGGCCAGCAGGGCGCGATGTGGGTGGCGCAGGAACATCCCTGTCATGTACCGAGCAGTTGCAAAAAAGTCGCCTCACTCCAGCCAGTCGAGCGTCAGCAGCAAGCGTCGTTCGTCGTCACTGACGGGGGGTGAGCGGTGGATGATGGCGCCGTGCTCGTTGCCCTCCCACCGTTCCCCCTTGAGCAAGGCTACATCCCCGGTACGCATCGAGTGGATCATATCTTCAGCCACTTCAAGAGCCAGATTACTCAGCTGCAGGCGTGCCAGGGGCGTGTCTGCCAACCACTGACTGCCCGCCCCAACGTAGGTGGTCACCAGACGTAGCGGTACGCGGTCGACATGGAAGCGCGGACACATGGCCTTGTCAAGCAAACGCAGGCGCAGGCCAACGCGCCGCGCATCCAGCAGGCAGGCATAGGCCTGTAGAAGCCAGCTCACGTCCGCGATAAAGGCGGCATAACCCGGCAGATTCGAGAACTCACTCGCCAAGTGATGGAGTTCCGGCTCGGCATCGGTGATCTCGAGGCTCAGGGAGTCCGCCAGCGGCCGGCCACACGCCACCAGCGCGGCGGTAAATTCAGATACCTCCTGTGAGAGGGTGCGCTGCCAGACCGCTAGGTTGACGCCATCGTGCAGCACTTCAGTGAGCACCTCTGGCGAGTCCCCGCAGACCTGACGCGGTGGCGCCATGAGTTTCAAAGCCCGCATCAAACGCCCTCCTCTGCCAGCAATCTGTCCCGGCTTGCCAACCCGGTGGGGCGGCACATGCCGCGGCCATGCCCTTTGCCGCGGGCTCCAGCGCCCCGTGAGTCAAAATAGTTCATCGGCGCACCTCACGCGAGCCCATTAAAAACTTGTTATAACGTAATAAATTATCCAAAACCGGTGGTTGCGTCCACAGATCTCAGCAATGCTGTAGAAGGTATTGATGTGTACAAAAGGCAGGATCAGGGGCAGCAAGTAGGGACGCCGGCGTGCCTCTTGACCGCCCGCGGTGATGGAGCCCACCCTGTGAGTCTTTCGTTTTGGTCGACCCTTCAGGAGCGCTTACGCATGATCATCGATCTTTCCGGCAAGACGGCCCTTGTGACCGGATCCACCAGCGGCATCGGACTGGCCATTGTCCGAGGGCTGGCCGAGGCCGGCGCGACCGTCATCATCAGCGGTCGCCAGCAGGCACACGTCGATGCCGCACTGGCAGGGCTGCGCACCACGCGGGCCGGTGCAGCGCTGCGCGTTGAAGGTGGCATCGTCGAAAGCATCGCCTGATCCGCCCACCACAACCCTATGCCACACCGCCCGCACAGCGCTGTGTGGCGTATGGTTGCAGGGCGTACGCGATGCAGGGAGCCTGACCCATGTCGCAATACGGATAAACCTTGATTGATCGGCAGTGAAGTTCATCACAAAATGCCGGCCAGCTGATATCAATGGCTGGATGTGTAAGGAGTGGCTGCACATCATGTTCGGCTGATTCCCTCGGTACCCGCCCCCCCACGAGACCGTGCATGAGCCTTAAGACCCGCTTCCTGCTGATTGCTGCCGCCATCGTGACCACCGCCTCACTGGCCAGCTGGGCCGTATTACCACAGATTACCGGGCGTATTGCAGAGAACTGGGCGCAGCGCATGGCCGAGCTTCAGGTACGCCATGACAGTGCCCGCCTGCTGCAGTTGGTAGAGCGTGAAATGGCACTGGCCCGTCAGCTAGCGGACTCGCCACTGATGCAGCAGTGGATGAACTCGACACAACGCGAAGCGCTGGAAGCGCAGATGCTCGAGGAGCTGGAGCGCTATCGGCGCAACTTCCGCGATGGCAGCTACTTTGTGGCCCGTCTCGACGACGGTGCGTACTACTACGACAGCGCGGACTCTGCCCAAGAAACGCTGCGCTATCATCTGGTTGCTGATACGCAACGCGATGCCTGGTTCTACTCGCAGATCCAGCAGCAGCAGGAACTGCGGGTCGGGGTCAATTTTGATGAAACCGTGGGCACAACCAAGCTGTGGATCAATGCACTGGTCCGCACTGAACAGGGTATCGCCGGCGTCGTTGGAACCGGACTGGAGCTGCAAAAGCTGCTACGCGACATCGTCGATACGGATCATCCGGCGGTCACCACGCTGTTCGTCAACCGGGAGGGTGCGATTCAGCTGCATCGCGATCCGGATATCATCGATTATGCGAGCGTGGTGCGCCACGAAGGCATGCAGCATACCCTGGACTTGCTGTTCACCGATGCAGACGATCGCCAGCGCATCCGGCAGATGATGAATACCCTGGTCAAGCCCTCGAGTGATGCCACCAAGGTGCTCAGTGCCCGCGTACAGTTTGACGAACAGCGCCATTTGGCCGGGATCACCTACCTGCCCAGCATCGACTGGTTTGAAATCACCCTGATCAATACCGGGGAATTGATCCCGGCAGATAGTTTTAGGCCATTGATGCTCGCACTGGGCATCGTGCTGCTGTTGACCCTGTGGCTGATGCAGCAGACGTTGCAGCGCCTTATCTTCCACCCGCTGCATACCCTCGATGCGGCGATGTATCGTGTGCGTAATGGCGAGCCTTTGGCGGGAAGCCTGCCGGCCCGGCAGAATGAAATCGGCAGCCTGATCCAGCACTTCGAACACATGGCGCACGCCGTACAGGACAATACCCGCCAGCTGGAGAACATGGTTGAGCAGCGTACGGAGACCCTGCAGCGACTGGCACGTATCGACCCGCTGACCGAATTGCATAACCGCATCGGCCTGCATGAACGCATGGTTGAGGAATATGCGCGGAGTAACCGACAGGGCACGCGCTTTGGTCTGCTCTGGCTGGCTATCGACGATTTTCAAGCACTGCCGCAGTCGGGATTGGGGCACGCGCGGTTGCAGATCGAGATGGCCCATCAACTGCGGCGCAATGTACGCCCTTACGATATGGTGGGTTACTGGGCGGCGGGAGAGTTCCTGCTCGTAATCGCCGCTTGCGAGCATGCAGACCTTGGCAAGATCGCTGAACGCCTGCACCACGCCATCATGTCGTCAATGTCGCTGCCTTTGACCCTCAGCATCGGCGCCTGCATGGTTGATCAAGGGGAACATCTCGAGCACTCGCTGGCGCGTACCGAACAGGCACTAGAACAAGCCCGCCAACTGGGCGGCAACTGCGTCTACCTGCAGGAAAACTGAGCACTATCGACTCATGCGGATTGGGCGAGCAAGGCCTGCTCCAAACGATCCGCCAAGGGGATCGGCACACCCAGGCGCAGGAAGTTCCAGTAGTGCCCTTCCAGGGTGCGGTTGAGCATCAGCACACTGGGCGAGGGCTGTAGGCTGCTCAGCATGCTGGTGACCTGGCTCGATAGCGCAATGGCTTCTTGATGCAGAAGGCTGGTGGCAAAATCCCACTGCGCGTCAGGTTGCAAGACAGGCTGCAGCAATGTAATCAGGCGTCGGTAGAGTTCCCAAGGAGGAGCTGAAGCCGGTTGCCTTGATCCCATGTGCTGAAAGGCCTGCTCCAGCGCCTCGGGCCGGCCTTGCTGCAAAGCTCGATAGGTCGAGGTATACGCACTGAGCGTCTGCATCGTGAGTGGCTGGATGCAGCCAAAATCATAGATGACCAACGCCCCCTCGGGCGTATAGGCAAAGTTGCCTGCATGGGGGTCGGCGTGTAGCAGCTTCAGTTCAAAGGCTTGCTCTGTCAGCCAGCTCAACAGTGTATTCGCCAGACGCTGACGGACGATGGCGCTGGCTTCATGCACCTGAGCCATGGGCAGCCCCTGAACCTCACTCAACACCAGGATACCCGGGCGGCACAAATCCTCACGGGGAATCGGCATGCGCAGGTTTGGCCAGTCCGCGAAATGCTGATGAAAACGCTGCAGATGATGCAGTTCGAGGACGTAATCCAGCTCTGTAGTGATGCTGCGCTCCAGCTCCTGATATACCGCTTCAAGCTGAGCGGATGGCACCTTAAGCAGGCGTGCCAGTGGCAGTAGGCGGCGCAATTGCTGAAGATCGGCCTTACAGATAGCCGCCATCCCGGGATACTGCACCTTGAGGATGACCGGCTGACCATCGACGGTGATGGCACGATGCACTTGTGCCAATGAGGCGGCAGCGAACGGCTCCTCGTCGATATGACGAAAATAATCGCTCAAGTTTGAGCCATAGCAGGCGCGTAAGTGCTGTTGCAGGTGATCGAAGGGTAAGGCAGGTACCTGATTCTGTAAGCGCTGCAGTGCTTGCAGGATTGGCTCTGGCAATATGCCCTGCCACTGCGAGCTCATCTGACCCAGTTTGAGCACGGGCCCTTTCATATTGCCCAGCACTTCACCTAAGAGATCGCCAATGGGCTGCCAGTCAATACCGCTACGGCCTTTCAGGATACGCTGCCCGGCCACACCACCTGCAATACGGGCAGTCATACCGGCTAATGTCAGGAAGCGCCCAAATGCAGAACGGGAAGGAAGATCAGGCATGGTGATGTTGATCCGTGAACAACCGCTATTCTGGCGGTGAGTTTAAAGATCATGGTAACCGATCCATGAACCCCATCTGCTAATAACCGGCGCATCCGCCGATGCTGTGCTCCCGATCATTTTCAGGAGCC